>CAYMVM010000087.1:0-1527 GCA_964394175.1 uncultured Bifidobacterium sp. | reverse complement strand
TCACCACGTCGCTGCATCTCACGGCAGATTCTCAGTGCACGTCGTGCAACGGATCGGGCGCACGCCCTGGTACATCACCGAAGACGTGTGGGGCATGTGCTGGCCGCGGATCAGTAGCGAACAACCAAGGCTTTTTTGCGATGTCCAACCCGTGCACGTCATGTGCAGGACGTGGTGTCATCATCGAACATGCGTGTTCTACCTGTCGCGGCACCGGTATCGAACATCGTCCTCGTGAAGTGAAGGTGCGTATTCCCGCTGGCGTCAGTGATGGCCAGCGCATCCGACTGAAGGGTCGCGGGGCACCTGGTCGCAACGGAGGGCCAGCGGGCGACTTGTTCGTCGAGTGCAATGTGACACCACACCCAGTGTTCGGTCGCGACGGAGTGAATCTCACCATTCGCGTGCCCGTGTCCTTCACTGAAGCGACACTCGGGTCGACCATCTCAGTTTCGACGCTCGATGGTGGCGACGTTGGTCTGCGCCTGAAGGCAGGCACTCAGTCAGGTTCTCGACATCGCGTGAAAGGCAAAGGCATCGTCACTGACAAGGCGACTGGCGATCTCATTGTGACCGTCGATGTCGTCATACCCACATCGCTGAATGACGACGAGCAAAAGATCATCGAACAACTTTCCGATGTGCTGCGCAATCCTCGCGCGCAAAAGGCAGGTAAGTCATGAGACACGAACAGCAAGCCGTGTACGTCATCTCTGTCGCGGCGCAGTTGGCTGGTGTTCACCCACAGACGTTGCGCATCTATGAACGTCGTGGTCTTTTGTCGCCAGCACGAACTGCGGGCGGTAACCGTCGGTACAGCGATGCCGACATCTCTCGACTTCGTCGTATCGCCGAGCTCGCCGAGTTGGGCATGAACCTCGAGGGAATCCGCCACGTCATGTCGCTTGAGGCCGAAGTAGAGCGTTTGCGCGAGGAAGTGGTGCTTCTGCGCCGTGCAGTGGAGGAAGCGACGGTCGACGCAGAACGTCGCGTTCGCCGCGACCTCGTGCCGTTGCGCCAAACCATCGCTGTGTTCGGTCAACGTCCGTCGATATTCGATCAGAACTCCTGACCGCCCAAGGAGACCCCCATGGCACTCGATCCCAAAAAATGGACAACCAAGACCCAAGAGGCAGTTGCTGCTGCTGGTGACACCGCCCGCTCGATGGGCAACCCTGAAGTCACGCCCGATCATGTGATGGTCGCGCTACTAGTTCAACCCGAGACAGTCGTGACTCCGGTGCTCACAAAACTCGGCATTGCACCTGGCATGCTGCGCGAGCGTTCAGACGAAGCGATCAAGAAGTTGCCGCGCACCACAGGTGGCGACGAGCCACGAATGAACCGTGAGTTGGCGAACGTGTTTGCTAACGCCGAGTCGGCACGTAAGGATCTGCACGACGACTATCTGTCGGTCGAGCACTTGCTCTTGGCCATGAATCAACGTGTCGGTGTCGGTAGCGAGGAATTGCTGCAGGCATTGCGTGATGTGCGCGGTTCACATCGCGTGACGAGTCAAGACCCCGA
>CAYMVM010000086.1:0-1527 GCA_964394175.1 uncultured Bifidobacterium sp. | reverse complement strand
TCGGGGTCTTGACTCGTCACGCGATGTGAACCGCGCACATCACGCAATGCCTGCAACAATTCCTCGCTACCGACACCGACGCGCTGATTCATGGCCAAGAGCAAATGCTCGACCGACAGATAGTCGTCGTGCAGATCTTTGCGTGCCGACTCGGCGTTCGCGAACACGTTCGCCAACTCGCGGTTCATTCGTGGTTCGTCGCCACCTGTGGTGCGCGGCAACTTCTTGATCGCGTCGTCTGAACGCTCACGCAGCATTCCGGGTGCGATGCCGAGCTTCGTGAGCACCGGTGTCACGACGGTCTCGGGTTGCGCGAGCAGCGCGACCATCACGTGATCGGGTGTGACTTCAGGGTTGCCCATCGAGCGCGCGGTGTCACCGGCAGCTGCGACTGCCTCTTGGGTCTTGGTTGTCCATTTTTTGGGATCGAGTGCCATGGGGGTCTCCTTGGGCGGTCAGGAGTTCTGATCGAATATCGACGGACGTTGACCGAACACAGCGATGGTTTGGCGCAACGGCACGAGGTCGCGGCGAACGCGACGTTCTGCGTCGACCGTCGCTTCCTCCACTGCACGGCGCAGAAGCACCACTTCCTCGCGCAAACGCTCTACTTCGGCCTCAAGCGACATGACGTGGCGGATTCCCTCGAGGTTCATGCCCAACTCGGCGAGCTCGGCGATACGACGAAGTCGAGAGATGTCGGCATCGCTGTACCGACGGTTACCGCCCGCAGTTCGTGCTGGCGACAAAAGACCACGACGTTCATAGATGCGCAACGTCTGTGGGTGAACACCAGCCAACTGCGCCGCGACAGAGATGACGTACACGGCTTGCTGTTCGTGTCTCATGACTTACCTGCCTTTTGCGCGCGAGGATTGCGCAGCACATCGGAAAGTTGTTCGATGATCTTTTGCTCGTCGTCATTCAGCGATGTGGGTATGACGACATCGACGGTCACAATGAGATCGCCAGTCGCCTTGTCAGTGACGATGCCTTTGCCTTTCACGCGATGTCGAGAACCTGACTGAGTGCCCGCTTTCAGGCGCAAGCCCACGTCGCCACCGTCGAGCGTCGGAACAGATATGGTCGACCCGAGTGTTGCTTCGGTGAAAGACACCGGCACACGAACAGTGAGGTTGACTCCGTCACGACCAAACACCGCGTGAGGTGTGACATTGCATTCGACGAACAAGTCGCCCGCTGGTCCTCCGTTACGACCAGGTGCACCACGCCCTTTCAGTCGGATGCGTTGACCGTCACTGACGCCAGCGGGAATGCGCACCTTCACTTCACGGGGGCGATGCTCAATTCCTGTTCCGCGACACGTGGAGCAAGCGTGTTCGATGATGACTCCACGGCCCGCACACGAGGTGCAGGGATTGGACATCGCAAAGAAACCCTGATTGTTCGCCACTGATCCGCGACCAGCGCACGCACCGCAGGTTTTGGGGGACGTTCCTGGGCGTGCGCCAGATCCGTTGCACGACGTGCACTGAGAATCTGCCGTGAGATGCAGCGACGTGGTGA
>CAYMVM010000085.1:0-1559 GCA_964394175.1 uncultured Bifidobacterium sp. | reverse complement strand
GGTCGGTGACCATCATCAGATGACCTTCGTACCCCATGACGCCCCGTACGTTCATTCCGTGCGCGCGTGCGCGTTCAGCGAGTCGGCCGGCATCGCTTGGCGCGCATCCGCAGCGGGGAAGTCCGACATTGACATCAATGACGACGTCACGTAGGCCGGCCATTGCGGCGGCATCGACAGTGTCGTCAGAGTCGACGGCCACCGTGATGCGAGTCGATTCTTGTGCGTGAGCCAAGGCGCGTAGACGGTCTATGTCGAGCACCTCGTTCGCGAGCAAGAGGTCGTCTCCGACGTCGGCTCTGACCATTCCCAGGACTTCATTCGGAGTTGCGCAGGTGAATGACCGATGTCCTGCGAGATACTGCTCACGAGCGAGCGATGTGCACTTGTGCGCTTTCACGTGGGGGCGAAGTCGTGCGCCGGGATGCACCGCAGCCATCGCCGTGATGTTCCTGCGCAGAGCGTCACGGTCGATGACGATGGCTGGGGTGGGAATTTGCGATATGTGCACTGTGCCGGCGGAGGGACTCGAACCCCCAACACGCAGGACCTAAACCTGCTGCCTCTGCCAATTGGGCTACGCCGGCGAGAGCCTCAATGTATCGCCGGTGCTGACAGACTGAGGAGGTGACGACGACAGCCACCCCCATCAGTCTCGATACAGACGTTCTCCGCACACAGCTCGGACTTGCAGATTGCGTTGTCGACGAATCATCGCTCATGAACAGTGTGCGCCGTTTCGCCGAGCAGAAGATCGTGCTACCGAAATTCTCAGAGCTTGCCGATCCGTCACGTATCGACGCGGCGAAAGTGTCCGGCGTCGACAAGAACGCTGCTGACCCACGGAATCTTTTCCGCGTCCACTGGTACAACGATCTCGAGGGTGACCGTGTTTCGGTGCCAGATCATGTCGTTCTCGGACCCGAAGTGACCGGTATCGAAAGTCCGATCATCGTGGTGTTCGGCGACAGGTTTCCGATGATCACCGCGCACAAGGTTCTCGCCGCATACTCATGTTTTGCGCCCCGCGTCATCACCGGACAGTTCGACCCCACGCGTCATCGTGCGGTGTGGCCGTCCACTGGCAACTATGCACGAGGTGGTATCGCCATCAGTCGACTCATGGGCTCACGTGGAGTCGCAGTCCTTCCGGCCGGAATGTCGCAAGAGCGATTCGATTGGCTCGACCGTTGGGTCGCTGACCCGGCAGACATCGTGCGAACACCAGGAACAGAAAGCAACGTCAAAGAGATCTACGACGCATGCAACGAAATGGCGAAAGATCCCACAAACTTCATCTTGAATCAGTTCTGTGAATTCGGAAACTACGTCGGTCATTACACCGTCACCGGACGAGCGCTCGGTCATGTGTTCGAGACGGTTCGACGTGCCTCTGGACGCGACCTGCGTCTTGCGGCATTCACCTCTGCAACCGGTTCGGCAGGCACGATCGCCGCTGGCGACCGGCTCAAGGATGACTTTGGTGCACGCATCGTGTCTGTCGAAGCTCTCGAATGCCCGACGATGCTCGAGAACGGCTTCGGTGAGCACAACATCCA
>CAYMVM010000084.1:0-1614 GCA_964394175.1 uncultured Bifidobacterium sp. | reverse complement strand
CGCCGAAAGGAACCTCGCACGCTCTGATTGCTCTGCTCGATCGACCCCGTAATGGCCGATCCAGGTGCTGCGACACCGCACATGGCACAACACACGCAGGCCACGGCGAATGGTGGTCTTCCCCGGTTCGCCTTCGAGAGCATTCACCCAGCGCGACGAGCCATACGTCGTGACGACGACGAGTCGTCGTACATGCTTGAGTCTGGCATGCAAGCGAGTCGCACCCTCAGGAAACGTCCATGCGACGCCCTGCATCAAGACGCGGTCGAACCAACCCTTCATGATCGCTGGTGGCGCTGACCACCAGCTCGGGTAGACGAACACGATTGACTCACACCAGCGCAAGTCATTCACATGCGAGGCGAGCAGCGAATCTCCGGCGGTTTTCACATCAGGGTCAGCAAAATGGTTGTGTTTCTCCATCGCCGAGAGCACCGGATCAAAACCCTCATGCCACAAATCATGCAACCGCACGTCGTGACCATCGGCGGCGAGCGATTGCACCGTCTGCTCGCACAGTGTGTGCCCGTACGAGTCAGTGAGCGGATGGGCGAACAGTACGAGGACGTTCACAACAGTTCCATCTTCTTGCGGACGAGGTTCAGGAATGCCAACCGTTCAGAGTCTGACGCACCGTCAATTCCATAAAAGGGAATCCATGTGGACTTCGTGCGCCACGATGTGTTCAACCTCAAGGCCCTCGACAATGTCCGACGACCAGCGTCTTTCATGAGCTTCACATACAGCCACTTCGACCCGTAGGTCGTGACACCGACGATGTGCCGTATGTTGCGAAGACCTGGTCGCACCTTGTTGCTCTCGTCGAAGACAAACGCGACCTCCGGACGCATCACACGCTCGAGCCACCCTTTCAACTGCGCTGGAAGCGTCGACCACCATGTTGGATACACGAACACCAGTGCCTCGGCCCAGCGCACCGCATCGATGTGCCCCACGATGTCATCTGTGACGTCAGAACTGACTGCCTTGTATGACCGCAACTCGTCGGCGGTCATCACGGCATTGAAGTTCTCCGCGGAAAGATCGACGACGCGGACATCATGTCCGCCCGAACGCGCACCGTCGCATGCAGCTTCGCGCAATGCGGCTGAGAAGCTATCTGCGACCGGATGACAGTGAATCACCAGCACGCGCATAACATCAGACTAGGTGCGCGCGAGCTTCACCCGAAGATTGTCACGACAACAGCGCGATGACCTCGTTGAGACGCTCAGCATGGATGGACTCTTCACGACCGTTTAGACGAAGCAACTTGGCGATTTCTTCGTCGGGTTCATTGTCTGCCCAGAACTGATACCCAGCGTCACCATTCACTTCGCCTTTGATCATCCCCTTAAATGCTTCGACATCGAGGGTTGGTGGCATCGGTATGGGAAGAATTTCTTCGACCGCAGCGCTCGGCTGCCACTCGTGTCCCAACTTGATGCTGATGGCCTTGGCAATTCGCCGCGCATGTGCCCGCTCCTCGCGGCCATTGCGCAACAGCAGTTCGGCTGCTTTTTCATTGCCGACGATTGCAGCGACCTTTTCATAGAACACTTCACCCGAAATTTCGAGCTGGTACACCACTTCCATGGCCGGCACGTCGAGCTG
>CAYMVM010000083.1:0-1741 GCA_964394175.1 uncultured Bifidobacterium sp. | reverse complement strand
ATCACTTGATGATGAGGGACGCAATCTGGTGTTGGCTGTCGCAGACGACCTTCGCGGGTGATAGGACGTGCCCATGACAGAACGCAATTTCTACAACGCAGGTGCCGCACTCGCTGGTGTCACCCAGCTCGACGTGCCGGCCATGGAAGTGGTGTACCAGCTCGAAATTTCCGGTGAAGTGTTCTATGAAAAGGTCGCTGCAATCGTCGGTAACGAGAAAGCCGCCGAACTGCTGTTGCGCAATGGCCGCGAGGAGCGGGCACATGCGCGGCGAATCGCCAAGGCAATCAGCATCAAGTTGGGACACGAATGGCAGCCGAGCGCTGAGGTCGAAGAAATTCTTCCCATACCGATGCCGCCGACCCTTGATGTCGAAGCGTTCAAGGGAATGATCAAGGGCGAAGTGAACGGTGACGCCGGGTATCAATTCTGGGCAGACAATGAACCCGACGAAGAAATCGCCAAGTTGCTTCGCCTGAACGGTCGTGAAGAGTCAATTCATGCGGAGCGTCTGAACGAGGTCATCGCACTGTTGTCGTGACGAGCTTCGAGAGATGCTCGCGCGTGCACCTAGCCTGATGCCCATGCGCGTGCTGGTGATTCACTGTCATCCAGTCGCGGACAGTTTCTCAGCCGCACTTCGTGACGCTGCATGTGACGGCGCTCGTGCGGGCGGACATGATGTCCGTGTCATCGATCTTTCCGTAGAGAACTTCACGGCAGTGATGTCTGCCGAGGAATTGCGCTCGTACAAGGCAGTCAGCCCAGAGGTCTGCGACGACATTACGACGCACATCGATGCGGTGCGCTGGGCCGAGGCACTGGTGTTCGTATATCCGACGTGGTGGTCGACGCTTCCGGCGCAGTTGAAGGGCTGGCTCGAGCGTGTGATGCGTCCGGGTGTGGCCTTCGTCTTCGACCAAAACAACAAGGTGCGACCAGGTCTTCGCAACGTTCGACACATCGTCGGTATCACGACCTACGGGTCGAAGTGGCTGTACGTGAAGCTCATGAAAGACGCTGGTCGTCGGACATTGTTGAGAGCTCTAAGGTTGAACACCTCGTGGCGCACGAAGTCCACATGGATTCCCTTGTACGGAATTGACGGTGCGTCAGACTCTGAACGGTCAGCTTTCCTGAACCTCGTCCGTAAGAAGATGGAGCAGCTGTGAACGTACTCGTACTGTTTGCCCATCCGCTCGCTGACTCGTACGGGCGTGCACTCTGTGATCGAACGATGCAATCGCTCACCGCCGATGGTCACGACGTGCGGTTGCATGATTTGTGGCACGAGGGTTTCAATCCGGTGTTGTCAGCGACAGAGAAGCGCAGCCATTTTGCTGACCCTGAAGTGAAGACTGCTGGAGATTCGCTGCTTGCCTCGCATGTGAATGACTTGCGCTGGTGTGAATCAATCGTGTTCTTGTACCCGAGTTGGTGGTCGGCTCCGCCAGCCATCATGAAGGGTTGGTTCGACCGAGTGTTGATGCAGGGCGTCGCCTGGACATTTCCAGAAGGTGCGACACGCTTGCACGCCGGACTCACGCATGTGCGACGACTCGTCGTCGTCACGACATATGGGTCGTCACGGTGGGTCAACGCACTCGAAGGTGAGCCAGGGAAAGCGACCATTCGTCGCGGACTGCGTGTGTTGTGCAATGCGCGGTGTCGAAGCACCTGGATTGCCCATTACGGGGTCGATCGAGCAGAGCAATCAGAGCGTGCGAGGTTCCTTTCGGCG
>CAYMVM010000082.1:0-1799 GCA_964394175.1 uncultured Bifidobacterium sp. | reverse complement strand
TTCATGGCCATGTCGACGTAGTTTGCGCCCGCCTTAAAACACGCGTTGAAGATGATCTCGTTCAAGCGGGGGTCGCACGCATTCACCACCACATCGGCCTTGACGGACTGAATGAGGTTCACCAACTCTGACTCGCTTCGCGCATCAACCTGCGCGGCGGAGAATTTTCCTGGGTCGTCCAGGGCGGAAATGGCCTGTTCTGCGCTCTCCTTGCTGATGTCAGCGAGGACGAACGAGTCGAAGAACGACCGGGTCTCTGCGATGGATGCCATTGAGGCTCCCACACCGCCTGCTCCTACTACGAGGATATTCATGATTCACCACTGCTACGCGGGGCGTACCCTGCTCATGCTTTCTTTGTGAAATTCAACGCATTTGCATTGAACCGTGGTCACATTCTACAGGGTCAGAAAACGTTCAGCAGGTCGACGACAAAGACAAGTGTCTCTCCGCCTTTGATGACCCCGCCAGCACCGTGGCTTCCATATCCCATATGGGGTGGAATGGTGAGTCTGCGTCGACCCCCCACTTTCATTCCGGCGACACCCTCGTCCCATCCGGAGATGACCTGACCCGCGCCAAGTCGAAATTCGAAAGTGTCGTTGCGATCCCACGATGCATCAAACTGGCGCTGCGTGCTCCATGCAACTCCGACGTAATGCACATCGACATTGCGACCCTTCACTGCTTCATCTCCCGTGCCCACGACCAAGTCTTCAATGAGGAGATCAGCCGGTGGTTCACCAGCTGGAATTGCGACGTCGGGTTTTGAACTCATTCATTCACAGTAGTGAATGCACTTCGACGACGTGAAGCACAGCGGAACATCAGTCGAAGGTGATACTTTGCCTAGCCAATGAGTACGGAACCGTCCCCACGTTCCGCGATGGAGCTTGCACTCTCCATGGGAGATGACATTCCGGGGCCTGACTCAATTTCTTCTGAATCACACGAGCTTGTTGCCGCAGTACGCGAGTTGCTCGACGCCGTCATGCGCACCGACGTCGATGACGCCACCAAAGCATCCGTCGCCGCAGACCTTGCCACGATCAACAGTCGACTCCGCTCGAAAGTGCGTCAGCCGTACATCACCGTCGTACGCCACTTGAACGGGCGAATCGAAAACGTCACACAGGCGGGTTCCGGACCACTCAATCCTCGTGCGCCGATCGTGTCGTTTGACCCTGTGCCGGTACCGGGAAGCACCTATGCACCGGTTGAAGTGACAGCCCATGCGGTACTTGACGCATCCATGTCGGGACCACCCGAGAAGGCCCATGGCGGCATAGTGGCCACCATGCTCGACGAAGTGCTCGGCGTCGCATCGACCGCTGCGGGTGCAAGCGGTCTCACTGTCGCGCTCAACATTCAATTCCGTGCGGGAACACCACTTGGTGTGCCGCTCACCATCACTGCCCGCGGTACCGGGGTCGACGGTCGAAAATCTTTCGCCAGTGGCGAAGTTCGCCATGGTGACACAGTGGTTGCAGAAGCCACTGCGGTGTACGTGTCAGTACACAAGTAGGCACACACACTCAGGTGCGTGCGTGCTCACCGAGTGCGCGAATGGGCGTCAAGCGACGATGCAATTTGAATCGCTCGACAGCACATCGCTGCACGTGCGCGACGGCCTCATCGACGCTGTCGGTGACGAGCAGCAAGTCGAGGTCCTCGCGATTGATCGTTCCGTGCGTCACCATGTCGTCGAGTTGAGCGACCAGGGAGGACCAATACTCGGTGCCCATGACCACCATCGGAAAGTCGTGGATCTTGGCAGTCTGAATGAGCGTGAGCGCCTC
>CAYMVM010000081.1:0-1987 GCA_964394175.1 uncultured Bifidobacterium sp. | reverse complement strand
GCGAAGGTCGTCTGCGACAGCCAACACCAGATTGCGTCCCTCATCATCAAGTGATGCGAGGTATCGATCGTCGATCTCATCAGCAAACGACACGCGGTCGACGTCCTGGTGGCGAGGTTGTTCCATCCAGATTGCGTGCAGCAGGAATGGCACGGTCGAGCCCCGTGGAGCGCGCGCCACGGCCACCGGACCTTTGCTGACGTCGGCTGCATCGAAGCATTCGACTCGAAACCCGTCGTCGTTCAGCACGGGCATGATGACATGGCCCGATCCGCCGCTCAACGAACGGGCGAGCGCTGGTGACGTCGGAAGGTCCTCTGGCCCGGCAAACCGATGCTGTGCGATCAACCGAAGTCCACCGTGTTCAAACGTGGTGAGCGACGGACGAGTGTCCGCCCCCACAAACATGCTCGCATCGACTCTTTCACCGTAAATGTCGAGCACTCGACGAGCGAGCATGTCTGGGCGAAAACCCTGTGTCACGACGTGATGAACGTCTGAATCGTGCCCGTCACCGTTGACGGCTGCTGACGCCGACAGTTGAACATTCCACATGAACGGATGTGATGCGACCGACTCGACACTCACCTCTCCGCGTTCGGGACGGAAACACATTTCAGACATCGTCTGTAGTGACATACCCATTTGGTAAAAGCCGCAATGCTCACGTGCGATTGGTTCACCGTGCAGATTCACATCATCTGCACGGAGGCGGTAACCAAGGTCCGTGAGGTTCATGTGTTCGAACAACACGCGCACGCCCGATGAATCGTCCCACTGGGCGTAATAATGCCCCGTGGTCGGTCCGAATTCAGCGCGGTGATACTGCACAGGTGTACCGGGTGCAGTGGCCAGCAATTCATCTTTCCGAACGAAATACACAGGTACTCGTTCGTCGATTGTCACGGTTCGTTCTCCGCCGAACACCTCGTTCATATCGGCCTTGAAGTTTCCGGAGTCAGCCATGACCAACCAGTCACGCGATTGTGAGACCGTGTGCATCGACCCGACGACCAACGCTCCGTCGAGAGGCCACGACGTGACCTCGGTCGTCGTGCCGTCGTAACGGACGACATGCGGCTGCAATCCCCCGGCGGCGAAGACCAACTTCACTGTCCACATGCAAGATCGTTCGTGGTCGACAACCGGATGTGCGGTCGAGAAAATCTGCGGCATCACTGTGCGTGATGCGAACGAGTCCCCTCCCCAGCTGCGAGATGATCCGACTTCACCGAGAAATGTCATCGTCGATGGGTCAATTTCGACTGGTCGACCGACGTCCCATGTCGCGAACAATCGTCCGTTCCACTGGAGTGGTGCTGTGTTAGCCATGTTGGCGTGTCCATACGGTGAATCAAGACCCATCGTGCCACCGGTGAATCGACCGGCAGCTTTGTCATGGAGGCGCTTGATCGGTGTGTCGAGTTCATGTACACGCCATGCCAATGCGCCGGCACCTGCGCCGTGTCGACCTGGTGTGAGGGTCAACCTGACCATCGCCCCGAAACCGAACAACTGATACGTGAGTCGTGGGTCCCCAACCGGCGCACTGATGAACACGTCACCAGAAATGTCACTTGGCCACGTTCCCTCAATTGCGAGATCAAGGTCGGCGAGTGGCGACGTGAGTATCGATGTCGGAGTCGACATGTCCTGACTTTATGCGCATCTGTGAGTTGCTCGGACCGTTGCCCTGAGCATCGCTCACGGCACAACTACGGTGGAGCCATGCCCGAGTTGACCGGTGACTTCGACACAGGCAAATTGCCCCGTATCGCCCAAGGCTCCGTCACTGTCACGATCGCGCGCACGGTCGAGCCGGGCCACGATGCTCGTTTTCTCGCGTGGAGCGACGAGATGCTTGCTGCGGTGCGAACCGCTGACGGTTGTCTGGGTGCGATGACGCTTCGCCCGGGAACCGACAGCGACGAATACCACATGGTGTTTCGATTCGTCGATGTCATTCACTTGCGTCGCTGGGAACGCT
>CAYMVM010000080.1:0-2058 GCA_964394175.1 uncultured Bifidobacterium sp. | reverse complement strand
TTTGCAGAACTACGGGGCAACATTCCGACCAGACTCGAGCGCATCCCAGAAGGTGGCTCAATCGTCATGGCCGTTGCTGCTCTGGAGGTTTTGGGCATGACAGATCGGATCGCACAAGTGCTCGACATCGAACTGTGCGTGCCGATGGTCGGCCAAGGTTGTGTCGCCGTCGAGGCTCGTACTGATGACATGGTCGTGCGCGAGGTGCTGGGTCACCTTGATCACTCAGCCACCCGTCGCGCGGTGGAAGCCGAACGGGCATTCCTCGCAGAACTCGGGGCGGGCTGCTCTCTGCCGGTTGCAGCACATCTCGATGCAGATGGCACGTTCCATGCGTTCATGGCGCGTGACGGAGAAGTGGTTCAATTGGCGGGCTCCATCGGTTCATCTGACGACCACAAAGTCGTTGGTGCGGGCATCGCACACGAGTGTCGCCGACGACTGCGTGCACGGTGACGGGCAATGACACGAAAATTGTCCACTTGCACCGTGGTCGTCACGAGAGCAGCCGAACAGAACGCTGATCTCGCTGCTGCCCTCGAAGCCCACGGAGTTTCCGTGGTCGAAGTTCCACTCATCGCCATCGACGAGCCCGAAGATGACGGGGTGGATCGTGACCGCACGTTGCACGGGTTCAAGGATTTCGAGTGGATCGTCGTGACTTCGCCGAATGGTGCAGCTCGCGTGCGTCCGTTCTTCGAAGCTCATGGTGCTGCTGGTGACGAAGGAGAGTTACCGAAAGTGGCTGCAGTGGGAGTCGCCACTGAGCGCGCACTCGGTCATCCTGCACAGTTGACCGCCGATCCTGCTCGTGCGTCGGTGTTGGTCGATGTGTTTCCCGAGGGTCGCGGTCAGGTGTTGGTCGTGCAAGGTGAACGCGCAGGTAACGAAGTCGAAGTCGGGTTACGTGCGAAGGGTTGGTCAGTGACGCGCGTCAACGCATATCGCACTGTCACTTTGGAGCCGACGTTCGAACAGCGCGAGGATGTCCGCACCGCTGACGCCGTGGTGTTCGCATCGGGGAGCGCGGTTCAAGCATGGTTCGATTCCTTCGGCGTCGACACTCCGCCTATCGTCGCGTCGATAGGACCAGCGACGACGCGCGCAGCCAACGACCTGGGTATGCACGTGTCGACCACGGCGGAGGCACAGACAGTCGATGCCCTCGCTGATGCTGTGGTGTCGGCTCTGTTGGCTGACGAACGGACCTCCTGACCGATTCTCTTCGTCCGCCAATAGCCTTTGCTCCGATGTTTCCCGTGTCGCGTCCTCGACGTCTGCGTACGACAGCAGCGCTCCGGGAACTCACCGCCGAGTCTCGTGTGCACGTGTCCGATCTCGTCGCACCACTTTTCGTGCGAGAAGGCATCGACGCTCCGCAGCCCATCGTCTCGTTGCCTGGCGTGGTTCAACACACGGTTCCCAGCCTGGTCGATGAAGTTCGTCTGCTGGTCAGGCTCGGAGTGAAGGGCGTCATTCTCTTCGGTGTTCCGTCGACCAAGGACGACATGGGCTCTGGTGCATTCGACCCGAATGGCATCGCTCAGAAAGCCTTACGGACACTTCGCGACACTTTCCAAGACGACATCGCAATCATGTCTGACCTGTGTGTCGACGAGTACACGTCACACGGGCATTGCGGAGTCCTCGATGCGTCTGGTCGAGTCGACAACGACGCGACACTCGACATTTACTGCCGCACTGCGCTCGCCCAAGCCACTGCCGGAGCGCATGTCGTGGCGCCGAGCGGAATGATGGACGGTCAAGTCGGTGCCATTCGAGCAGCACTCGACGCCGCTGGTTTCGTCGATGTCGCGATCATGGCCTATTCGGCGAAGTATGCATCGGCAGAATACGGCCCGTTCCGCGATGCCGTCGATGTGCGCATCGCTGGCGGTGGAGACCGCAAGGGTTATCAACAAGATTGGCGCAATTCACGCGAGGCCGTTCGTGAAGTGCTCGAAGACATCGATCAGGGAGCTGACATCGTCATGGTGAAGCCTGCCCTTGCGTATCTCGACGTCATCGCCGAAGTACGTCGACTCACCCCGTTGCCAC
>CAYMVM010000079.1:0-2072 GCA_964394175.1 uncultured Bifidobacterium sp. | reverse complement strand
TGCACTGGTCGGACAAGGCGCGACATCGCTGTGTGCTGCAGAGGGCATCGACGCATCGGACGTCGACTGGGCACGGCGGACACTTGGTGCAGTGGGGCTCGTCGTGCAGATCACCGAGGATCAGATGGATGTGGCGACTGCAGTCGCGGGTTCCGGACCGGGATACCTCTTCCTATTCGCCGAAGCGCTTCTTGATGCAGCTCTCGAACAGGGACTGCCTCGGGAGGTGGCCGAACCCCTGGTTCGTCAATTATTCAAGGGCTCTGGCGCGCTCCTGGCATCGTCATCAGATGATGCAGCCACACTGAAAGACAAGGTGACCTCACCCAACGGTGTCACGTTTGCCGGCCTACAAGTGTTCGAGGAACAGGGATTTCGAGACATCGTTCGGTCGGTTGTTCGCCGCGCCGCTGAGCGCAACCGTGAGATGGGTCAATAATCAGCCAGATTTCGCACGTGAACGTGCGCACAATCCCGAGGTTCTTTCACAAGCGCCCACGATTTAGTGCAAAAAGAGTTGATGAAAATCATCCCTCAGCCATAACAACGGACCAATGTGGCGTTGACAAAACATTCAGAAAATTTCCCACGGGTATTGCCGTGACGCTTTTCATACTCAGCGCTTTGTGCATAGAGTACGGGTCACTAGGTCACCGTTCAGGTTCGCTTGAACGGGAGTCGCGCCCCTCGGGGCCGCGCCGACGGGCCGGTGCCATCGGGGGGTTGGCACCGGCCCCAGTCGTTTCTGGGCACAAGTAACCTCGCGAACACCCTTCGTCATCACTCATCGTGAAAAAGAAAAATGAACTTCTCACACATTGCACTCCTCACTGATTACGGCACTGATGATGAATTCGTCGGAGTATTGAAGTCCGTGATCCTCGATGTCGCACCGCACGCCCGCATCACCGACATCTCGCACGGCGTCGCACCATTCGATGTTCGTGGTGGGTCGTTGATGCTTGCACGCGCAATTCAGTATGTGCCCAAAGGAGTCATCATCGCTGTCGTCGATCCCGGTGTCGGAACGTCGCGTCGAGCAATCGCAATTGAGGTCGCCGGTGGCGAAGGAATCTTGCTCGGGCCTGACAATGGTCTTCTCGCCCCCGCAGTGGCAATGGCCGGTGGGGCGGAGCGGGCTTTCGAGTTGTCGAACGTCTCGTTGCACCTGGAAGCACCTGGTGCAACATTCGCCGGACGTGACATTTTCGCTCCGGTCGCTGCGCATCTTATGAACGGTGGTCGCATCGAAGATGTCGGTGCACAACTCGATGTCGACGCACTCATGCCTGGTCTTGTGCCATTACCAAGTGACGTCAATGACGATGCGTACGGAGTGGGTGTGAAATGCGAGGTCACCTGGGTCGACACTTTCGGGAATTGTCAATTGAACGTCGGCGCAGACGACGTTGCACACATGCCAACAGCGCTGCGCATTGTTCTTGGCGATGATGTTCGACGCGCGACAATCGTGCGAACGTATGCCGACATTCCTGCAGGTGCACTCGGTTTGGTCATCGATTCATACGGCATGCTGGCGTTGTCGATGGACAGAGCATCGGCTGCTCAGTCTCTCGGTCTCGGTGTCACCGACGAAGTCCGGCTGTTCCCATACGGTGACGAGGCCGACGCAGGAATGACGACTCGAGTGGGCATTCGCAAGTAGCCGTCGCCACAAGTAGCCTCAAGGCATGCGACCGGCGACCACGTTGACTGTTGCTCTGTTGATTGGGGTCATCCTCGTCGCAGGCATCGTGAACTTGTTGATGTTCCGCTAGGCGCGCGAGCGGAGAGCGACGTGAATCTCGGAAGTCTCATTGACGGACATCCAGACGATGCGGTGGCTCTCATCTCCCGTGGACGTCCGACCACCTACGGAGTGTTGCGTGCGCAGGTGGCGGCGATGCGTGGCGCCCTGCGCGAGAGCGGTGTGACGCCCGGTGACCGCGTCGCTTTGTTGTGCGGAAACAGTCGTTACTTCGTGGTCTCGTATCTCGCCACTATCGGCCTCGGCGCTATCGCTGTGCCGCTCAACCCGACGTCACCTGCACCAGAGCTGGAAAGCGAACTAG
>CAYMVM010000078.1:0-2078 GCA_964394175.1 uncultured Bifidobacterium sp. | reverse complement strand
AACGGCGATTATTGGTTCGCAGTCACTCGTGAACCAGTCGGCGTGTCATTGCTCATCACGCCATGGAACTTTCCGGCAGCGATGGCGACCCGAAAGATTGGGCCAGCCCTTGCTGCTGGGTGCACCGTCGTGTTGAAGGTTGCGACCGAGACGCCACTCACCGCGTTGGCCATCGCTGACGTTCTTGCGCGTGCCGGCGTGCCAGACGGCGTCGTCAACGTGGTGACACCGGACCCACCAGGTGAAGCGGTCGCTGCGATGTTGGCTGGTGGCAAAGTCAGGAAATTGTCGTTCACGGGCAGCACCCGTGTCGGTGCACTGCTATTGGCGCAAGCTGCTGATCGCGTGATCAATTGTTCGATGGAGTTGGGCGGTAATGCACCGTTCATCGTCTGTGACGATGCAGACGTCGATGCTGCAGTCGACGGTGCGATGCTCGCCAAGATGCGCAACGGGGGAGCAGCCTGCACGGCTGCGAACCGGTTTTATGTGCACGAAAAAGTCGCAGGAGAATTCGTCGACAAGTTCACCGCTCGGATGTCGTCATTAGTGCTCGGTGACGGGCTGACTGATGGCGTCACTCTCGGACCACTCGTCTCGCGCGCGCAGCAACAGCGTGTGGTCGGGGTCGTGCAGCAGGCCATCGCCGAAGGTGCTGTCGTGCAATGTGGCGGCAAAGCAGCCGACGACGGGTCATTCGGCTACCACGCAACGGTGCTCACGAATGTGTCGCCGACTGCGACAATCCTGAAAGACGAAGTGTTCGGACCCGTCGCCCCGATCGTGGTGGTCGACGACATCGAGCGCTCGATGGAACTGTTCAATGGCGTCGAACACGGACTGGTCAGTTACCTGTACACCGGCGACATGTCCCGCGGATTGCGTCTTGCGGGCCAGTTGGAAACGGGAATGGTGGGTCTGAACAGGGGTCTCGTGTCCGATCCTGCGGCCCCCTTTGGTGGGGTCAAAGCGTCTGGTCTCGGTCGCGAGGGTGCCCATGAAGGACTTCTGGCATTTCTTGAGACCAAGTATGTAGCCACCCAGTGGTGAGGGCCAGACTGTCGGCATGACGATGCACATGACCCCCTCGACAGACGTGTCGGTGATTCCCGCAATGGTCACCGACGTTCGCGAGGCCTTCCGTTCGGGAATCACGCGACCCTTGGACTGGCGTCGCGACCAGCTGAAAAAGATGATCGCTCTTCTCGAGGAGAACGAAGCCGACCTGCTCGAGGCACTTCGAATCGACTTGGGTAAGCCAGCGGCAGAAGGTTTCATCACCGACATCGCATTCGTCGTCGGTGAGATCAAGATGATGCTGAAGAACCTCGCCAAGTGGAACAAGCCCGAGCGTGTGTCGACGCCGCTCGTCGCGTTGCCGGCGAAGTCGCGCCGCATTCCAGAGCCAGTCGGGGTGGTACTTGTCATCGCACCGTGGAACTATCCGGTCCAGTTGTTACTGGTGCCAGTCGCCGGGGCGATTGCCGCTGGAAATGCTGTGGTCATGAAACCATCTGAAGTCTCGTCGGCCACCTCTGCGGTACTTGCGCGGCTGGTGCCGAAGTACCTCGATGATCGCGCCGTACGCATCGTGGAAGGTGCAGTCCCTGAGACCACCGCACTTCTCGATCAGCATTTCGACCACATTTTCTACACAGGTAACGGAACGGTTGGTCGTGTGGTCATGAGTGCAGCTGCGAAGAATCTCACTCCCGTCACGCTCGAGTTGGGCGGCAAGAGTCCGACGGTCATCGACGAATCAGCAAATGTGCGTGTCGCCGCCCGTCGAATTGCGTGGGGCAAGTGGATGAATGCCGGTCAAACCTGTATCGCACCTGACTATGTGCTCGTGCACCAGAAGGTGGCAGATCGATTCATCGACGAAATCGGCAAGGCAATCACCGAGTTCTACGGTGATGACCCGCGGCAAAGTGAGAGCTTCGGTCGTGTCGTCAGTGACCGGCACTTTGCACGCCTCTCATCGCTCATGGCGGGCGGAAAGGTCGCTATTGGTGGGCAGACCGTCGCAGACGACCGCTACATCGCACCGACGGTTCTTGTCGACGTCGACACCGACT
>CAYMVM010000077.1:0-2093 GCA_964394175.1 uncultured Bifidobacterium sp. | reverse complement strand
TCACGTACCAAATTCAGCGCGAACTGGGTCTGAACCAGTCGTGGCCAGTCGTCATTGTCGGGGCCGGCAATCTCGGTCAGGCCCTCGCGAACTACGGCGGTCTTGGTGGTCGCGGTTTCAACGTTGCCGGAGTCGTCGATGTCGATCCGTCGAAAGTTGGCTCCGTCATCGGTGGTGTGCGAATCAGGCACATCGACGACTTGACGAACATCGCGCAATCGAAATCGGTCAGCATCGGTGTCATCGCAACGCCTGCAACTCACGCACAGGAAGCAGCCGACCAACTTGTAAGAGCCGGCATCGGTTCAATTCTGAATTTTGCGCCGGTCGTCATTTCGGTGCCTCGCCATGTCCGTGTGCGCAAAGTCGATCTGGCGCTCGAGCTGCAGATACTCAGCTATTACGAACAGATGCGTTCGAAGGGTCTGCGTGCGGTACCCGACGTCGCCGACGGTCAGACGGCCTAGTCAGAGACGATCATGAGCTTCGTCGTCTTCGGCATCAACCACCGGACCAGCCCGCTGTCGCTACTTGAGAAGGTGGCCATCGCCCCCGCCGATGTGGCGAAGACATTGCGAATCGTTCAGAACATGGATGACATCCGTGAAGTTGTCATCTTGTCCACCTGTAACCGCACAGAGGTGTACGCAACTGTCGAGCGATTCCACGATGCACACGGGGCCATTCGGAACTTGTTCTGCAATCTGGGTGACCTTGACGTGAATGACATCCAGCCCTTCCTCTACTACCAACATGACGAGGCAGCGGTTCGACATCTGTTCAACGTCGCTGCAGGGCTCGACTCAGCAGTGCTCGGCGAGCACGAAATTCTCGGACAAGTGAAACAAGCCTGGGACGAGGCCATGAGGGAAGGAACCGCACGCAGCGAGCTGAATCTGGTGTTTCGCCACGCGATCGAGACCGGCAAACGTGCACGAACCGAGACCGAAATTGGCCGGTCAACTGCGTCTGTGTCGCAAGCCGGAGTCGAGATGGCGGTCGATGCAATCGGTTCATTGGCTGGTCGCACGGTCATGGTCGTCGGAGCCGGAGACATGGGTGTCGGTGTCGCTGGTGCGCTTGCTCGTCAGGGTGCCGACATCGTCGTCACCAACCGCACCGGAGAACGCGCCGATGAACTGGCAGGTTCGGTCAACGCACGCGTCGTGCCGTTCGTCTCTTTCGAAGACGAACTGTCCACTGTCGACATGGTCGTGACGTGCACCGGAGCTGGCACTGTCATCTTGACCGCGGACATGGTCCACGCTGCGCGCGTCGATGCAGGCAAACCGTTGATGATTGTCGACATCGCTCTGCCGCGTGACGTCGACTCATCCGTCGGTGACTTGCCGGGGGTCACGTTGAAGGACTTGTCGCATTTGCGTGAGTGGGCAGACAAGGGTCGCGAGTCTCGTGCAGCAGAGGCTGCTCGTGTCGAAGACATCGTCGCTGACGAGGTCGAGCGTTACGTCGTCGATTCATCTGCCCGACAGATGGCCCCGCTCATCGCGCAGATTCGCGAGTTGGCAGAGGCCATTCGCGTCGGAGAGTTGGCGCGTTACGAAGCCCGATTGGCGTCGCTGAGCGCCGAGCAGCGCGAAGTCGTCGAATCGTTGACCGCAGGAATTCTCGCCAAGTTGTTGCATGGGCCGACGGTCCAGCTGAAGTCGGCATCCGGAAGCCCGCAAGGGGCGCGACTCGCGGGTGCGCTGCGCGAGCTCTTCGACCTCGACTGATTGCCATACTTGTCCCATGACCAATCGGTCCCGAGTCCTTCGATTGGCGACGCGCTCGAGTCTTCAAGCACGCACTCAGTCGCAGGTCATAGCCGACGCGATTCGGGCTCACGATGCGAACATCGACGTCGAACTTGTTTTCGTCGACACCACCGGTGATCAGCGCGCTGATGTTCCCTTGCACGAGATCGGTGGACAGGGAGTGTTCGTCAAAGAAGTCCAACAGGCAGTACTCGATGGTCGAGCCGATGCGGCCGTGCACTCAGCGAAAGACTTGCCATCTGAAAACGTCACCGGTCTCACCATCACAGCCTTCACAGAACGCCGCTCTGCACAAGATGCATTGATCGGGTGCGC
>CAYMVM010000076.1:0-2100 GCA_964394175.1 uncultured Bifidobacterium sp. | reverse complement strand
CGGCTTGTACGTGGTCGACGAGGCGAACATCGAATGTCATGCCAACAACACCAGCCTGTGCGACGACGGTCGCTACATGGCTGCGTGGTTGTCACGCACGTCGCGCATGGTCGAACGCGACGCTCACCACGCCTGCATCATCATGTGGTCACTTGGCAATGAGTCGGGATATGGAATCAACCACAAGGCGCAAGCTGCGCTGGTGCGTGCACTCGACTCCACACGCCCGCTCCATTATGAAGGTGCAGTTCTCCATGCCGGTTGGACTAATGGTGGTCGCGACGTGACCGATGTGGTGTGCCCGATGTATCCGCAGATAGACGCAATCGTGGGGTACGCACAGAGCGATGCCGATCGACCATTAATCATGTGCGAGTACAGCCACGCGATGGGCAACTCGAACGGTTCACTTGCCGACTACTGGGAAGCAATCGACACCCACGAGAAGTTGCAAGGCGGTTTCATCTGGGAGTGGAAAGACCACGGACTGAGGCAAAAGGTTCCTCAAGGTAGGTGCAAGAAAGAACGGTTCGCATACGGCGGACAATTCGGAGACGAACCGAACGACGCGAACTTCGTCGCTGACGGCCTGGTGTCACCAGACATGGTGCCTCACCCCGCGATGCGCGAGGTTGCTTGGGTGCATCGGCCGGTTGCGGTTGTGGCAAGCGATAAGCCCTTCACACTTGTGGTGCGTAACCGTCGTTCATTCAACGACTTGAGCGATTTGGAGGGCACATTTGAAGTGTCGGTAGCCGGCGAGGTTGTGTCGTCGGTGGCCTTCAACCCCGCTGTCGCCGCTGGTGAGACCAGAGAGGTGCCGTTCCCAATTGACATTCCCACCGCGCACGACGTGGCAATCGTGACGAGGTGGACTCTGAAGAACAAGACCCCATGGGCCTCACGTGGACACTTGGTGTCCTGGGATCAGGTGCAACTGTGATTCAGCCACTGGCGAACGTTTTCCGAGCACCCACTGACAACGACGGACTGAAGCTGCTCTCCACGCTGCGAAATGAGTGGGGATTGGGGAGCAAAGCAGAACAGAATTGGCGGTCTGCAGGTTTGCACGAGCGACCTGCAGAGGATTTCATCGGGCACACGATGAGTCAGCGAATTCTTGCTGATGGCGCAGTTGAATTCGAGCACACGTTCACTGTTCCGGAGGGACTTGATCTTCCACGCGTTGGTGTGATGTTCACGGTGGCAGAACACTTCACACAGTGGAATTGGTATGGACGCGGACCACATGAGAATTATCCTGACCGCAAGTCGAGCGCCATTGTTGGTATTCACAATGGCAACCTCGACGAGTTGCCATACATCGTTCCGCAAGAGTTCGGTTTGCGAATGGATTGTCGGTGGATAGAACTGCTGTCAGCAGATAGCTCGCATCGTCTACGTATCGATGCTGAGAAGGGGACTGTGTTCCATGCATCGGTGACGTGGCATACACCGCAGCAGTTGTATGTCGCTCGTGATGTCACTGAACTTGAGCGATCTTCAGTGCCGGTGGTGTGTCTTGACGTGGCACATCGCGGGCTTGGTACAGCAAGTTGCGGACCAGATGTTCTGCCGAAGTACTTAGTTGCTCCCGGCGACTATCGACTGACCTACACGGTCAGCACCTTTGGCTAGTCGCGCCGTTTGATGCGAACGCTCTTCTCGGCAGCGTTCAGGCATTTACCGGTGTTCACATCGAATCGCCAACCATGCAGAGTGCAGACCAAATTGTCACCGTCGATTTGACCGAACTCGCCGAGGTCAGCATTCCGGTGCGGGCAACGACGTTGCACTACGTAATCACCAATTTCGACGTCGCTCTCTACACCATCTGCACCCTTGACTTTGCGAACAGCCTCAGCTTCGGTTCGATTCATTCGTTCGACCGACAGTGACTTGAAGAAGTTGTAGAGGTACTCGTTGTATTCGCCAGCACGCCACGCTGTGAATCGAGCGCTGAGGAAGAGCGCGTTAGACCAGTCGACAGCTCGTCGTGAGATGACAGTCTCAAGCAGGTCTCGGGAGATAGTGAAACGAAAAGCGTGGTCCTCGCCAGTGTGATGTCGAACTCGGCCCTCAGCAAAGTCAATGTAGATC
>CAYMVM010000075.1:0-2200 GCA_964394175.1 uncultured Bifidobacterium sp. | reverse complement strand
CGGCAGCCATCGAGCTGAACCGCGACTTCGCCTGTCGCTATGAACTCAGTGACACGGGCAGAAAGGTGATCGCCGATCTGAAGAAAGACCTACGCACCTGCAACGAAGTCATTCTGGCCACCGACGCCGACCGTGAAGGCGAGATGATCGCCGCTCATGTCGTGCAGTTCCTGAAGCCCGACGTGCCGGTGAGCCGGGTCACGTTCAACGCCATCACCAAGGACGCGGTTCTCGAGGCACTGCGCACTCCGCGAAGCATCGACTGGAACGTGGTCGAAGCGGCGAGGGCTCGTCGTGTGGTCGATCGCCTCTTCGGCTTTGAGGTGACGGCGGTGACCCGATCGAAGATTCGACCCAATGTCACCGCTGGTCGAGTGCAGAGCCCGGGGTTGTGTCTCGTCGTCGAGCGAGAGCTCGAACGACTTGCATTCGTCGCAGCCGAGTACATGGACGTCGTCGTGCAGTCAGCCACCACACCGTCGTTCACAGCGACACTGTCCGTGGTCGCTGGTCGACGAATTGCCGCCGGCAAGGACTTCAACGACAAGGGTGAGTTGACCACCGATGCACTCATCGTGCAGCGCGATCTGGCCGAATGGATTGCGTTCAACGTGTCATCCACAACGTGGCCACTGCATGTCGCCGACATCGCCCACAAGCCAGCGACGTCGAATCCGCGTCCACCGCTTGATATGAGTGGCCTGTACCAAGATGCGGAGCATCGACTCGGTATGTCGACGTCGGAAACCAAGGCGATCTCCGAGAAGTTGTATCAGCAGAGCCTCATCACCTATCCACGGACTGACATTCGTGTGCACGACAGCGCCGGACGCAACGACATTCGCTCAGCCATCCGTGCGATCTACGGTGCGGATGCGGTGTGCCCGTTCGAGCGGTACACGAAGAGCAACAAGAAACTTGCTCAAGGCGCACACCCCGCCATCAAGCCCACCAACATGCGCCTGCAACACCCGAAGGGCCTCAGCCCCCGAGAGTTGGCGTTGTACGAGCTCATCTGGAAGCGCACGATGGCAACACAGATGGTCGAAGCAAAAGGCACGACCACCACTGTGAAGTTGCGAGCAGGTGATGCTCACGAGCTCACCGACTGGTGTGAGTTCACCGCAAGTGGCACCGTGTACACCGAGCCCGGTTTCCGACGTGTCTACGCATCAGACGACGACGTCGAATCAGCGCCGTTCCCCGTGCTCGCACTCAATGACGTCATCCCTGTCGAGTCGGCGGAGGCGAAAGAGCATCACACGAAGGCGCCGGCCAGGTATGTGGCAGCGACATTGATCAAAGAGTTGGAAGAGCGCGGTATCGGTCGTCCGTCCACGTACGAATCGATCATCCGCAAGTTGAAGGATCGCTTCGTGTTCAGCAAGCCCGGCACCACCGCGCTCATTCCCACAGTCACAGGCCTTGCCACGTATCGACTGCTGCAACGCAGCTTCTTGCCACTCGTTGATTACGGCTTCACCAGCAACCTGGAGGATCAACTCGATGCCATCGTGGAAGATGTCGACAAGTCATCTGAGGTGTTGCACAGCTTCTACTTCGGAACCGACCCAACGAATGGGCTGCAGACACTGGTGTCTGATGCTGACACGAGCGTGAACCCACGTGAGTTATTCGCTCTCGACCTTGGTGCTCACCCCGAGAGCGGACACCACATATATGTGCGCCCCGGCCGCATGTTCAAGAAACGCTTCAGCCCGTATCTGGAATGTGATGGCCGCACCATCAGTATCGATGACGAGACCTGTTTTGAGGACCTCACTCGCGACGAAGCCGTGCGCCTGCTTTCAACCGGTGGGCCGCGAGTAGTAGGTGACATCGATGGTGTTCCTGTGTTCGTGAAGGTCACTTCGACGGGTGCGTACTTTCAGCACGGCGAGAAGGGCAATCTTCCTGCGGGTCACACCAAACCGCGCACGGCACCGCTTCTCGAGTCGATGAACCCGGCGACGGTGAACGTGAGCGATGCGCTCACCATGTTCTCGTTGCCGCGAGAAGTGGGTGTTTATGACAAGACCGGTGAGATGATCGTGGCGCACATTGGTCGTTACGGGGCGTATGTGAAGGCGGGTGAGGAAACCCGCTCACTGAAGACCCAGGACAAAGCGTTCACTATGGACGTTGCTGCTGCGAGCGCCTTGCTGGACACACCGAAGAAACCGCGGTTCACCCGCAAGAA
>CAYMVM010000074.1:0-2287 GCA_964394175.1 uncultured Bifidobacterium sp. | reverse complement strand
TTCGCCGCACCCTAGAGTCCCGCTACCCCGCTGGCGTCGATGGAGTGCAGGTGCACGGTCAAGCCTCGCGTCTCTTAGGTCAATACAAAGCCGTCACTAGTGACGGGTCAGAGACTTAGAAGCGCAGGGACAATTGTCGTTCTCAATCTCAAACGACAATTGAACAATTCATTATCTTCATGTCCAAGGAGCACCCCCCCCCCGCGCGGAGGTGAGATGACCTGAGAGTTCTGTTTTTCCACCCGTTCCACGCAGAAGCCGACTTGTTCTCTTCGTACATCTCCTCAATGACAGCGGTCGACATGATTCCCATCTCGCCGCTACGACCTCCTCGATTTGAGATGCATGCACACCACATCGACTGTGTACTGGTGTCAGAACGGTCCGTCACTCGATGGTGGGCCTTTGAAGAAGAAATGCTGGACAAATTTCGGGTTCCTCGACTTGTCGGAAAGGCTCATTCTTTACCATGACGAAACGAGTTCCTCATATCACTCGGGTTTGACGGCCAAATACAATTTGACATGTCGCAGCCACCTTGGATCCTCATGAACCAACTGTCCGAGACCGTTCACACATGTGAGACACGTGGATGGCGGCCACCAACTTTCAGAGAGAAAGTGTTAGATGCGACAAGCTTTCCCGATGTCACCAACGGCGATGAGACCAACGAAAATATCTTGAGGCTTCTGGCGTTTGGCCTCAGCGACAAATCAATCGCATCGGCATTGTGTTTGGCGCCTCACACCATACGTAACCGCGTGAGCCGCATGCTTCGTGCAAGTGATCTCGAAAACAGAACGGCCCTCGCTCTGTCTTATCTTCGCACCCACCGACTACACCTTCAACAAGAAGGCCTGGCCAACCTCTACCCCGCAGCAATGGCGTCAACGAACTTCCGCAATTCACCACTGAGCTCGTGATCTTCGGGTGCGCCACCGAAGCCCGCATGGGGCATGCCATCCCACACATGTAGATCCGCCTCGATTCCGGCAGTCCGCAACTTACGGTGCATACGAATCGCATCTGAGAGCAGCACATCTCGTGATCCGGCCACGATGACCGTCGGCGGCCACGAGTGTGGGATGTCTGCGAAGAGAGGAGACAACAGAGGATCCTGCAAGTCGACCCCTCCGGCATACATCTGAATTGGCTCGATGAGACCTGAGAGTGTGTGGTCGACCCCGAGGTTCGTGCAGTACGAATCTCCGGATCGAGTGAGATCGACGAGTGGCTTCACCAGCATGAGCCCCTGCGGCATCGGCAAGCCTTCCGCATCTGCTTGCAGCAACATCGCCGAAGCGATCGATGCCCCGGCAGAACCTGCAGATACGACAATCTTCGATGTCGTGTGTCGACCGACAAGGTGTCGATACGCCATGAGACAGTCGTCGAGTGCAGCCGGATGAGGATGCATCGGAGGCATCCGATAGTCGGGGCACCAGACACGCCGCCCCACTTCGACGGCTCTCGAACAAGCCATGGCACGCGCGGCATCGCCACCCCCGTAGATGAAAGCTCCACCGTGTACATCGAACACGATGACGTCGTCGTGCTCTGCCGAATTGGGCTGTACGTCAATGATGGTGACGCCATCGCGCGAGATGGCCTCGACACGCCCGTCAAATGCGTCTGTGGCCCCTCTGTACATGGCAACAATTCCCGCGTTGACCAGATCTATTCTGCCCTTCCAGCCGGTGATGTCATCTGTCGACGGCGGCACAGCCCCGATGGCTACTGGGGGTGCAGCCGCGAGCGAACGGCGGGCCTCGTCACTCAACCCCGAAGGCACTCGAATGTCTCGGGTGACAGTACGAACCTGTGAGTCGTCATCTTCCATACGTCGATTCTCTCATGTGTGAGAAAGGGACAAATGATTAACGAATCAGCCGGACTCCCGCCGCTAATTCCGATACTTTTCACCAAACGAGAACCGAGGCATCTTGCACGTCACCTATTTCCACACATTTCAAGATGCATCTCAACTTCTGTGCGAGCTCATCGGACCCAACGAACACCTCACCATGAACGCGATCTCGACTGAGACGCCATGTACCGACCGCCCCACCGTGATGCCCGATGCATGGATCGTGGACATGTCATCTCTTCGCGGCTGGACCGAGTGTTCAAGGAATTCGAACGGTGAGGGAAGAACGCCGGTTCTTGCGTCGCTTGATTGCGCGGATCAGTCCAAAGATTGGAGCAGGAAATTGAATGTCGACGGCCTGATCAATCTTGACTTGTCCCGGTCGGCAAGTGATCTGGCTCGACACATTATTGAGGTCGT
>CAYMVM010000073.1:0-2533 GCA_964394175.1 uncultured Bifidobacterium sp. | reverse complement strand
TCGAACGTGGGCACGCTCGTGTTCGGAACCGGTTTCTTCATCGTATTCTTCGGATACGTGCTGTTTCTCACTGACGTATGGGATTACAGCGCACGCGACGCCGGCATCTTGCTCACTCCGCTCGCGCTCTGCGGAGCAATCATGGCGCCCATCACCGCGCGATTCCTGCGCACCCACGGCACACAGACACTGCTCGTACCAGGTGGTCTACTGTTCGCCGCCGGCGCACTCATCATGTTCATCGCAGCTGGTGACGAACCGAACATCCTCGGCGTGTGGGTTCCGTCAATCTTGCTAACGGGAATCGGTTCTGGCGTCGCCTGGCCGTGTCTGTATGCCGGAGTCGTCGCAGACGTTCCTGCGAATCGGTACGCCGCGGCGAGCGGGCTGAACCAGACGATTCAACGCATGAGCACGGCGCTCGGTGTTGCAATTGCCGCAGTGCTTCTCGGTGAAACTGTCGGCCAAGACACCGTCGGCCACTTTGATCGCATCTTCATCACATCAGGGCTCTGCGGATTGGTCGCAGCGATTCTCGCTGCGCTCCTCGCCCGCAAACCGCGCTCCATCTGAGGTCTCGTCATCAACAATTCGACGGGCTGATACCGTTTCCCCACACGCAAGCGAAGCATCGAGGAGTGTCAATGGGAGTCGAAGACGTCTCAAATCGTTTCGCGCTTGTCGACTTTGCCTCGACGCATGCGTCACTGGCACACGACTCTGCACGACTCGCCATTTCTGGCCCCGGAACTCGCGGCCTCGCACCCATCGCTTTTGCGCTCGGAGCTGACGCCGTCACATTCATGCCAGGCGACTCGACAGCGATCGTGACCGGAGTTCACGATGCAGCCACGTGCGTGGTGCGGTTCTGTGATGAAAGGTCCTTCTCAGATTTCTTCCACGAACTTCGCACAGCACCCGGTGCCCACATGACCGGGGGTGTCACCTATGACCGCGGTGGTTTCGGCATGTTCGACGAATGGGAACCGTCGATACGTGCGATCTACCAGGGTCGTGAGGTGTTCGACCCCGCGAAGGTCGACCGCACACGCATCAACCGAGTGTTTGAGTTTGACGACGACTCCGACATCGCCATCGGACACTTCGTCACTGAATTCGGGTTCGCAGTGGTGAGAAACGTCTTTTCGACCGATGAGATTGCTGACATGAACACCGCAATCTCACGCCTCGAACAAGAAGCGAACAGCGAAACACCGAACACGTGGTGGACGACCACCCCAGAAGGCTCTGACGTTCCATGCCAAATCCACTACGCCACGATGCGCGCACCCGAGATTGCCTGGATTGAACATGACTCGCGCGTCACACGCTTGATGAATGCGTGCTTACCTGAACTAGTCGCCCACTCTGACCGCATGAACGGACACTTCGCCGTACTGAAACGCCCTGGTGCACGCACGGGCTTGACCGACCTCACTTGGCACATCGACTGCGGTCTCGGAGGACACACCTTGTTGTGCCCCGGTCTTCACATAGGTATTCAACTCACTGCATCCAACCCAGAACTCGGTGGGTTCTCCGTTCTTGCAGGATCACAGTTCTCATCCGTGCGGCGTGCCGCCGTCGACACGGACACATGGCCCGTCGTCACTGTCGACACACAGCCAGGTGATGTCACCATTCATGTGCCGCACGTGATGCACGCAGCCCCTCCTCCGACGACGACCGGAGATGGTCGCCGCACGTTGTACCTGGGGTTTGGTCAGCCACTCGCACACGACATCATCGGTGTGGGGAACTCCTTCGACGACTTGTTGGCAACGACCAACGGTTGAACCAATAGCGACGAATCGTCAGCGTGCTATTTGATCTCTTCAACGTCGTCGAACGATGGCAACTGCCAGTTCATCTGCATCGCAACTAGACGAAGTGCGAACGTGACGGCGACGCCAACCCAGCGTGTGACATCGTCGGGACTGTCGGCCTCTGCGAGCAACACTGTCGTCGCAGATCCGGCAAGTGCGGCCAGCGCGTAGATCTGCCCACCGAAGATGAGTGGTCGCCGCATCGCAAGTAGGTCGCGGATCACACCTCCACCAGAGCCCGTCAATACTCCGAACACGACGGCACTCCATGCGGGAACACCAGCCGCGTGCGCTGCAAGTGCACCGCTCACTGAAAATGCTGCGAGACCACCGGCGTCAGCGATGAGCACAGCGCGCGGAGAATCAAGTGACACATGCGGGACTCGGTGACCCACGGCAATGACGACGACTGCGACCGCACCGGCGACGGCGATTGGCCACGCTTCATTCACCCACCACACCGGGGTGTTGCCAAGCAAAATGTCGCGAAGTGTCCCTCCACCAACGGCGCTGACGACTGCAAGAACGATGACCCCGAGCCAATCCATTCGGCCGCGGACTGCCACTGCACCACCCGACAATGCGAAAGCGATGACACCGAGCACTTCAAGCAAAGTCACGCATGAGACGCTAGTGCTGCACGTCGTGACAGACCGGTGAACGGGTCTGTCGTAGTGGCGGGGGCAGGCTTTGAACCTGCGACCTTC
>CAYMVM010000072.1:0-2760 GCA_964394175.1 uncultured Bifidobacterium sp. | reverse complement strand
CTTGCGGCGAACGCGAGCCACTTCATAGGTGGCCAACGCGCCGGCTGCCGACACGTTCAGCGACGACAGCTGACCGAGCATCGGAATCGACACCACCATGTCGCACCGCTCTCGCACTAGGCGCGACAGTCCCGCACCTTCAGCGCCCAGCACCACGCAAATCGGTTCGGCTGCAAGCGACCCCATGTCAAACAGCGACGTGTCGGCTTCGTCGTCGAGGCCCACCAACCACACACCAGCCTTTTTCATGTCGCCCATGGCTGCAGGCAACCCCTGCACCACTGCCATCGGTATGTGTTCCACCGCACCTGCAGCGGCCTTCGCCACTGTCGGTGTCACGTGCACGGCACGATGACGCGGAACGACAACTCCGGTGACACCAGCTCCGTCGCAACAACGAAGCAATGCACCGAAGTTTCCTGGGTCGGTGACTCCATCGACAGCCACCAAGAACGGCTTGCGACCACCTTCTGTGGAGGTGAGCTCGTCGAGTGAGTGTTCTTGCAATGGTTGCGCGAAGGCGATGACACCTTGAGGTGCCTCGCTGCGAGCAGTGTCTTCGATGGTGCGACGAGGCACATCCATGATCTGCACCCGCGAGGCTGTGGCCAACTGCACGATGTCTTCCACGATGTCGCTGTTGTCGATTTCGTTTGAGATCCAGATCTCACGAACTTTGCGCTTTTGCGCGATCAGCAACTCGCGAACAGCCTGACGACCTTCCACCTGGTCGCCACCAAGACTTTTCTTTTTCTCTGGCGCACCTTCGCGACGTCCTGCTCCGCGGGGTGCGGCACCGCGACCACCACTTCGCACATCACGTCGCGGCCCACCTGCGCTGCGTGACGCACCACCACGCGGTGCAGCGCCGCGTGCACGACCGGGCTTGGCGCCTTTGCTGCGTCCTTTGTTACCGGTTGGTTTGCTCATGCGCGCACCAACACCGTCGATGCGAAACACATGATTCCTTCGCCGCGACCGATGGCACCGAGGCCCTCTGCACGTCGACCTTTCACCGAGACAGGTGCTCCCACTGCAGCAGACAAGTTGGTCTCCATTTCTGCACGCACTGGTGCGATCTTCGGCGATTCACACACGATGCTGCAATCGACATTCGAGATGCCCCAGCCTTCACCACGCACTTTCACGACGACATCGCGCAACAACATCAACGAGTCGGCGCCCTTCCATGCGGGGTCGGTATCGGGGTAATGAATTCCGATGTCGCCAAGACCTGCAGCACCCAACAAAGCGTCTGCAATGGCATGAGCGATGACGTCAGCGTCGCTGTGACCAGCGAGCGCACGCTCATTGGCGAACTTGACGCCACCAAGTGTGAGCACACGACCGTCATTTCCATCGACCAAGAAGCGATGGATGTCGAAGCCATTCCCCACTCGAATGTCCATCACACTTCACCTTCCGTCATTTTGTGTGCTGTCATGCGGGCCCAGTCCAAGTCGTCACGCGACGTGATCTTGCGTAGCAATGGGTCTCCTTGCACCACCACAACCTTGCCACCCAGCGACTCGACGATGGCGGCATCGTCGGTTCCCTGCAGATCGTGATCGTGGGCTTGACGCAACATTGCGGCACGGAAGGCCTGCGGGGTCTGCACAGCGCGCAACGTGGCTCGATCTGGTGTCGACACCACCTGGCCGTTCGCATCAATGACTTTCACCGTGTCGGCGACTTCTATACCGGGTACTGCGCCGTCGGCTCCGTTGACCACTGCATTGACCACACGAGAAAACACCGTGTCGGTCACAAACGGTCGCGCCGCATCATGGACACACACAATGGTTGCCTCCGTAGGCACAGCTTTGAGACCATTTCGCACCGATTCACTGCGCGTGGAGCCTCCTTCGACCTGTCCGTCGCTCAAGACCGATCCAGGCGGGACAACAACCACCACGCCGTCAGACCATTTCCCCACTTCGTGCACTGCCCACTCGACCACGGTGCCGGCGCCCAGTTGAGCAAACTGCTTTGCACCACCGAAACGGGTTCCTGAGCCCGCTGCAACGACAATGGTCCACACAACATGGTTCTCAATGTGGGACATGGCGTGAAGGGTAGTACCGTGATTTCCGTATGGCATACGAAGACGTACTAGGAAACACCGATTTCTTTCGCGATGCCCCTGCCAGCGTGCTGAGCGCGCTCGGCGCAGCCGCATCAGAAAAGAACCTCACGCGTGGTGACGTGTTGTTCGAAGAGGGTGCAGAGCCCGATGCCATTTATGTCGTACTCGCCGGACGCATCGCAATTGCCATCGGCAACAAGCCGCTCGACAATCGCGAGAGCGTCGTTGCGCTCATGGACAAAGGCGACCTCTTCGGTGATCTTGGCCTGCTCGATGGTGGCCTTCGCAGCGCCTCGGCTCGCGCGCTCGAATCGTCGGTTGTGCTGCGCATACCGAACTCGGCCGTGTTGCCCATTCTGCAGAACAGCCAAGAGCTGATGTGGAACGTGGTTCGCTTGCTCGCCCAGCGTCTGCGCGCAATGGACGAAGCATTGTCCGACTCGGTGTTTCTTGATGTCACTGGTCGTACGGCAAAGCGCCTGCTCGAGTTGTCGGCTGGCAAAGACGAATTCACCATTCCGGTCACGCAAGAAGAACTCGCCGGCATGGTCGGTGCGTCACGTGAGCGCGTGAACAAGGCCATCGCCAGTTTCATTCGCTTGGGTTGGTTGCAACAGCGCGACCGCCACTACACCATCACCCAGCGCGACCGCCTCGAACAGCGCGCGCGTTAG
>CAYMVM010000071.1:0-2894 GCA_964394175.1 uncultured Bifidobacterium sp. | reverse complement strand
CTCAAGGTCGTTGCCTTCTGCAACTTGATTCCGGACTGCGTGTCGGGTGAATTCCCCGGCACGATCGCTCGTGTGAAACCAAGCCGTGCTGCTTCTGTGATGCGTCGCGAGATGTGGCCCACCTGGCGCACTTCGCCAGCAAGCCCAACCTCACCACACACCACAAGATCGGCTGGCAACGGAGTGTTGGTGATTGCTGACACCAGTGCAAGACACAAGCCGAGGTCGGCGCCTGGTTCGTTCAGTTTGATGCCACCGACCACCGACGCGTACACCTCGTGTTGCGCAAGACTGACTCGCGCACGGCGTTCGAGCACAGCCAACAGCATGGACAACCGACCATGATCGACACCCTGTGCGCTGCGTCGCGGTTGCACGCCACCGCTGAGGGGGTTGGTGAGTGCTTGAAGCTCCACCAGTAACGGACGCTGACCTTCGAGCGTGGGAACGACCACCGAACCTGGAACACCGGTGCGACGATCTGCGAGGAACAGCGAGCTTGCATCGGGCACACCAACGAGACCTGCTTCGGTCATCTCGAACAGGCCCAGCTCGTTCGTGGGACCGAAGCGATGCTTCGCCGCACGCAACAACCGCAGTGCATGGTGGCGTTCGCCTTCGAACGACAACACAGTGTCGACCACATGTTCGAGAACACGTGGTCCGGCAAGACCACCTTCCTTGGTGACGTGGCCGACCAACACCATGGGAAGATTGCGACGCTTTGCTTCTTGCACCAAACGGTGAGCACAGCCACGCACTTGCACCACGGAACCCGGCGTCGAGCCAAGTTCGGGATCGGCAACTGTTTGTATCGAGTCGACGACGACGAGAGTTGGTTGCACATCGTCGATGGCGCGCACGATGTGAGGAAGTGACATCTCGGGCAACAACCACAAAGATTCTTTCAGCGCACCGAGGCGTTCTGCGCGAAGGCGAACTTGCTGTGCACTTTCTTCCGCTGTCACGTACAAGGTCTTTCCTTGTGCCGCTGCGAGTAGTTGCAACAACAGTGTGCTCTTGCCGATGCCGGGTTCGCCGCCCAGCAATGTGACAGAACCAGGCACGAGCCCGCCACCCAACACCGAGTCGAGCTCGGCGATGCCTGTTGCTACGGGAGCGCCGATTGATGCGTCGATGGAGTCGATGGGAGCCGGTTCACCTGCGGGAACAAGAGCCATGCCAGCGGCGAGTGACACGAGGGAATCATCGGGCCCCTCGACGTCTTCGATGAGCGAATTCCATGCCCCACACGCCGTGCATTTGCCCGACCATTTGGGGTGGGTCGCTCCGCAATCAGAGCAGCGATGAACGAGACGAAGTTTGGCCACGGAGCGACTCTAGAAGCGGCCTGTGGCAGACCTTCGACGCTGGGCACTGGAGACCACCGTGTACAGAAAGACCATGGCAATCACCCACACGACAAGCAGGACCAACAGCACCGGCTTGAAGAACCGCGACACGGTGGATGCGACATCGACGGCCTTGGTTTGCGTGGCGATCTCGGTGGTGGACCCGTCCATGGGGATGCGCCACACCAGCTTGCCCTCTTCTTGCAGGGCTGTGGTGGTGACGATGTCGCCGGGTAGCGACACACGCAAGGTGACACCGATTGCTTGCCCGAGTTCTTGACCTGAGCGACGGATGTCGCCGGCGTATGGCGCTGCACCGATCAGCTCAAGTGTCGCGTCGTCGACGAAGGCCTCGGTGCCACCGTTGATGGCGAGTTGTCCGGTGAAGTCCCAGGTCGAGTCGTTGTCTTTTCCGGTGCGTGCAAGAACGATTCCTTTGAGTGGACCCTTCGGCCCATTCAACTGATTCAGGATCGCGGTTGCTTCGACAGGGTTGTCGAACGGGTGAGTGAGCAGCAAGCGCATGCTGCCGTCCTCGAGCTTCTTCGCACCGTCTGTCTTCCAGCCACTGTTGCGGACGTCGTCGAGGCGCAAGTCGGTGTCAAGCCCTGGTGCTTGCGCGACGACATCGGCGTCAGCGATGACTTCGACAGTCACGTCACCAGAGCCGTTCGGCTTAACTGACAATCCGATGTTGGTGTCGACACGGCAGGACGACAACAACAGTGCGCAGAGGAAGAATGTTGTCGTCGCAGCGAGGCGACGTGTGCGTGACGAGGACGTCACTCGGCAGGTCCGGCTCCGTCGCCGGCAAGTTCGATGCTGCTCGGCGGCTGGAAGCCTTCGACTGCACGGAACACCAGATGCTTTGTGCCTGGTTCCTCGGGGTTGTCTTCGCAGTCGACCACGATGATCTCACCAGCAGCGAACTGTTTGTAGAGAATCTTCTCGGACAACACGTCTTCGACGAGGCGCTGGATGGCGCGACGCAGCGGACGAGCACCAAGTGTCGGGTCGTAGCCCTTCTCAGCAAGATGTTCTTTGGCAGTTTGGGTGAGTTCGATGCCGAGGCCTTGGCTCTCGAGCTGCGTGGCAAGACGCTTGATCATGAGATCGACCATCTGAACCACTTCGCTCTTCGAGAGTTCGTGGAACACGATGGTCTCGTCGACGCGGTTCAAGAACTCTGGACGGAAATGCTGCTTCAGCGCGTCGTTGACCTTTTCCTTCATGCGCGCGTATGACACGGCCTCGTCAGCCTTGCTGAAGCCGACATTGGCTTTGCGCAAGTCAGATGTTCCGAGGTTCGACGTCATGATGAGCACGGTGTTGCGGAAGTCGACTGAGCGACCCTGACTGTCGGTGAGACGACCCTCTTCAAGGATCTGCAACAGCGTGTTGAACACGTCGGGGTGTGCCTTTTCGATCTCGTCGAACAACACCACGCTGAACGGCTTACGGCGCACAGCCTCGGTGAGCTGGCCACCCTCTTCGTATCCGACGTAGCCGGGAGGCGAACCGACGAGACGGCTGACGGTGTGC
>CAYMVM010000070.1:0-3013 GCA_964394175.1 uncultured Bifidobacterium sp. | reverse complement strand
TTCACCTACGCACTCACCTTCTCTGAAGCAGTCACAGGTGTTGCCAGTGGTGACTTCACCAACGCCGGAACCGCCACCGGATGCAGCTTCGACCCCGGTACTGACACATCGTCGACAACACGAACAGTCACTGTCACCGGATGCGGTGAGGGAACCGTGCAGCCACGATTTGCAGCAAACGGTGCGACCAATTCCTCGAGCACCACAGGGCCCGCAGCAATTGCGACGGCAACCAGCACCATCACACGCGATGCAACGGGCCCGTCAATGACAAACGGATCTCTCGCAGCCAACGGTCGCACGGTCACGTTGAACTTCGACGAGGCACTCAATGCCACGTCGGCCCCGGCCAGTGCCTACCGAGTGACTGCGGTGGCTGTGAACTACACGCCAACCGCAGTGTCGGCGTCTGGTTCGTCTGTGCAGTTGACATTGCCAGTCACACTCGAAGGCTCTGTTGCCGTTACCGCCAGCTACACCGCACCTGCCACAAACTCCGCAACCTCGAATGCCGCTGTGCAGGACGCGGTGGGCAACGACGCCGCGTCGTTCTCGGGTCGCTCGCTCACCAACAACTCCACAGCCGATGGCACAGCCCCTTCGGCTACCTGGACAGCGCCATCGTCTCCATCATCAAGCCGGACCCTTTCCTACACGCTGACTTTCAGCGAAGCAGTATCGGGAATCTCTTCGAGTGACTTCGCAAACTTGGGCAATGCAACGGGGTGCTCGATCTCTCCATCAGCAGCATCCACTTCAACATCTATCACCGTGTCTGTGTCGTGTGCATCAGACGGAACTGTCATTCTCGACCTCGTTCAAAACTCGGTTGTCGATGGGAACTCAAACACCGGCCCCGTACTGGTTACCACCGCACCGGTCATCACGGTCTCGACCTCCACCCCCACATCATCGACGACAACTACCTCGACAACGATCGCCCCAGCCACAACTGCCCCGGCCACGCAGACAACTAGCTCGACTTCTACCCGCGCGACTACTACGGGAACACCGACCACCACAATTGCATTTGCGACCACTGTTCCGTTCACATCGAGTACAACGGCGCGTTCTTCAACCACCACCACTCGCCCATCCACACCATCGTCTACGTCATCAACGACTTCTACGTCTTCTACGACGTCTACGACGTCAACGACATCGACAACCACGACGACAACGCCACCTGCGCCAGACCCAGTCGCTCTAGTAGAAGACTTTGTCGGTACGTCAACTGACAACGTCTCGATGCTGGCTGAGAAAGCTGAGGATGCTCGTGGTGCGGCCATTATCGTCGATGGCAACGCCGTTGCGCTCGACATGAAGACGACAGCTTCGTCTGTGTCACTCAGCTACTTGAATGCGACAGTTGAGGTTCGGTGCTTCGATGCCAATGGAAATGAACTTGCCTTGAACGGTGAATCTCGTTTTGTTGTTCGAAAAGGTGACATGGTGCAAGTGACTGTCTCAGGCTTTCGACCGGGAAGCAACGTGAACGTAGCGGTGTTCTCTGACCCAACTGCACTTGGCACAATCACTGCAGACAGCACAGGCGCCGGCCAACAGCAATGGCTCGTACCCGACTCTCTCAGCCCCGGAGATCACACTCTCGTTGCTTCTGGTGACCTACCCGCTGTGGCGGACACTGTTTTCGGGCTACGGGTGCAGTTTCAACGCGAGTCTCTCGTTGCTCGCATCTCGTCGAGCACTGCTGTTCGTGTTCTCTTGGTCTTGGCCGTGCTTGTCGGGTTGTTTATTCCCGCTGGTCGCCGCCGTCGCACCCAAGCTGAACCTGTCTGATATTTGTCGGTAGCTAGCCGACTTGCACTTGGAGTATTCGAGTGCCGCTCGTCGTCTTTGACGACTTGTACTTCACTGTCACCGATACCTCGCCAGCCTTGTTGAATCGGTAGTTCTTCCCGACTCGACCCATGCCAGCTTTGGTGTTCACTTGCACTGTCGGCGTTCCGAACTTCGACGCAGCTGTTACACCTGCAGCTTTGATGATCGCGGCTGCTGTGACTGTCTTACCCCTCTTCACGGGCAAGACACGCGACACCGACATGACGGGTGCCGAAAAACCGATGCCCTGCGAGTCGACAAGAAGACCTGTTGCTGACGGTGTGTAAGTGGTCTGCGGCATGGTCGACTCGGCCCCCATTGTGCGCTTCACCGAAAGCGTTTTTGCATTGGCCTCAGCTGGCTTCAACCCGAATGAGTTCATAAGGAACCCCGACGACATGAACATACGGAAGTACGCGAGGTTCAACTCTTTTGCTGCGTCGGGGTTCTTGAGGGTCGTGGTTTCGGTGTAACCCCAGGTTCCTGCGGGTAGTCCTGCACAAATCGAGGCAAGGTGCGGACATGCATTAGCGGTGCGCGAGGTCTCGTAGTCGGGAAGTTTGTAGTGAGGTGCTGCGACTTTCAATTGTGCTGCACCAGTGAAGCGATCGGTTGAGGCAAGCCCGAACACCGACGCGTTCGTGTCGACCCATCCGCCAAGGCTGTCCCTGTCATAGATAGTGACAATGCACGAAGATGCATCGAGCACTGTTGGTGAACAGCTGGGGTCTTTCACGTCAGGAGGAACGACAGAACTACGAAACCCGGGCAGAAGCAACACGTTCACTTGGTTCGACACTTTGCGTGTCGCGGTCTCACTGATGGTGCACGTGTCGATTGCAACTGAAAAACCGACACAGAAACCAGTCGATCCGATTTGGAACTCGGCGGGACGGGCGGTCACCGAGGCGACATCACCTGACCCCTTCTCGGCCGGCGTAAAGGACACCAAAGTTCCATTCACGATGGTCGACCCGAAACGCGAGGTGGGTGCGTCATCCATGGGGCGACGGAATCGCACCGTGACTTCACCCATGGGCATCGTGGATGACTTCGGGTTGATGACCATGTATGGGAACTGACACGTGGTGCCCTCGGTATCGATGAAGCGACACGGCTGGCTATACAAGCCGCCACCCACCGTGTGTGTTGCCGACGTGATGGAGCTGGT
>CAYMVM010000069.1:0-3181 GCA_964394175.1 uncultured Bifidobacterium sp. | reverse complement strand
ACGCGGTTGATCATCTCGGTGATGAGAACGGTCTTGCCGACTCCGGCTCCACCGAACAGACCGATCTTTCCTCCAGCGAGATACGGCGTGAGCAAGTCGATGACCTTGATGCCTGTCTCGAACATGCGCTTCGACGGCTCGAGAGTGTCGAACGCCGGTGCCGGACGGTGAATGTCCCAACGCTCGACGTTCTCGAACTCCTTCGGGTCGCCATCGAGCACGTCGCCCCACACGTTCCACACGTGTCCAAGTGTCTTGTTGCCAACTGGAACCTGAATGCCGTGACCGGTGTCCTTCACCGGTGTACCGCGACGAAGTCCGTCAGTCGGCTTCAGGCACACCGCGCGTACGCGGCTGTCACCGAGCTGCTGAGCCACTTCGGCGAGAATCACGTTCGGCTTGCCGTCAACGTCGACGGTGAACTGCAACGCCGTGTTCAACTCAGGCAGCGAACCTCGAGGAAACTCGACGTCGATGACCGGCCCCGCAATTGCGACGACTCGACCGTCATGTTGGGTGTTGTTGTCTGTCATGGTCATGGCATTCTCCTGCTCAGACTCGTCCGCCGGTTTGGTTCGCATCAGCCATGACGTACTCGACACGGCGTGGTGTCGAATCGTCATCGCCCGCCAGTGCCTCGGCACCGCCGACGATCTCCATGATCTCGGTGGTGATCGAGTCCTGACGTGCACGGTTCATGATGCGCGAGAGGTTCTTGATGAGTTCTTCCGCGTTGTCAGTCGCCGACTTCATGGCGCGCTGCCGGAATGCGTGTTCGGAGGCTGCTGCGTTCAACAGCGCCGCGTACACACGAGCTTCGACATACCGCGGAAGCAATGTGTCGAGGATGAGGTCAGGATCGGGTTCGTATTCGTAGTCAGCGCCTGCGGCGTTCTTGCCGTCTCCACCTTCGACCACTCCTCTGTCGAGTGGAACGAGCGGACGAATGACGACTTCCTGCGAACCTGCCGAGATAAAACGGGTGTAGATGAGGACGACTTTGTCAACCTCACCCTTCAGGAACATGTCGACGACGTACTCGCCGATTTCCTTCGCCACCGAATATGGCGGGTTGTCGGTGAAACCGGCGAAACCCTGACCGAGGTTGTAACCGCGGAAACGGAAGTACCCTTCAGCTTTTCGACCGACCGGTACGACGAGATGCTCCACTGCACCCCCGGTGTCAGCCTTGATCTCGCCTTCTGTCGCACGAAGCACACCAGAGTTGTATCCACCGCACAAGCCACGGTCGGCAGCGATAGGCACGAAGCAGATGCGCTTCACATCGGGCCGGCCAGCGAGAAATGGCTTGTCTTTCCCTGCACCCGCAGCGGCAAGATCTTTGACAACTTCCGTGATGAGCTCGGAGTACGGAACAGCGGCAGCAACACGTTGCTGTGCCTTGACGATGCGCGACGCAGCGATGAGTTCCATCGCTCGCGTGATTTTCTTCGTCGCCTGCACCGAGCGGATTCGCCCGCGCAGGATTCGTTCCTGACCTCCAGCCACTTAGATCACTCCGTCGCCAGTGTCTTGTTGCTCTTGGCGTCACCGATCTCGGCGGCGTCGACATCGGATTTACCGGTCGCTGTCCCAGAGACTTGGAATTGCGCCTTGAACGCCTTCACGATGTCTCCCAAGTCAGCGGGAACGTCGGCTTTCGTGTCGCTACGCAAGGTGGCGAGCATCGAGCCGTGACGAGCACGGACGTACTCGAGCAATTCGTTCTCGAAACGACGAACGTCGGCGACCGGAATGTCATCGAGGTGACCCTTGGTTCCGGCGAAGATCGACACGACCTGCTCTTCGACTGGCATCGGACTGTTCAGCGGCTGCTTCAACAGTTCGACCAAGCGATAACCGCGCTCGAGCTGTGCCTTCGACACCGCGTCGAGTTCGGAACCGAACGTGGCAAATGCTTCGAGCTCACGGAACTGTGCGAGGTCGAGTTTCAGTGTTCCGGACACGCTCTTCATCGCCTTGGTCTGTGCGGCACCGCCCACGCGCGACACCGAAATGCCCACGTCGACGGCCGGACGAACACCGGACTTGAAGAGGTTGTCCTGCAGATACACCTGACCGTCGGTGATCGAGATGACGTTGGTCGGAATGTAGGCCGACACGTCACCAGCCTTGGTCTCGATGACCGGCAAAGCCGTCAGTGAACCTGCACCGTTCTCGTCGCTCAACTTCGCCGCACGCTCAAGGAGACGTGAGTGCAAGTAGAAGACGTCTCCGGGATATGCCTCGCGACCTGGTGGACGGCGGAGCAACAGGGACAACTGGCGGTAGGCCTCGGCTTGCTTGGACAAGTCGTCGTACACCACGAGCGCGTGTTCGCCGTTCTCCATCCAATGCTGACCGAGTGCACAACCGGCATACGGGGCGAGATATTTGAACGGTGCCGGATCAGATGCCGGAGCGGCAACGACGACGGTGTACTCAAGAGCGCCAGCAAGGCGAAGGGTCTCGACGGTCTGTGCGACAGTCGAACCTTTCTGACCGATTGCCACATAGATGCACTTCACGCCGAGACCACGCTGGTTGAGGATCGTGTCGATTGCGACTGCAGTCTTCCCCGTCTTACGGTCACCGATGATCAGCTCACGCTGACCACGACCGATGGGGGTCATGGCATCGATTGCCTTGATTCCCGTCTGGAGTGGTTCGTGCACTGGCTTGCGGCCCATGATTCCAGGCGCTTGGATCTCCATACGGCGAAGGGGCGCACCGACGATGTCGCCCTTGCCGTCAATTGGCTCGCCAAGTCCGTTGATGACACGACCGAGCAACGAATCGCCGACCGGAATCGACAAGATTCGGCCAGTGGCCTTCACGGTCTGCGTCTCTTCGATTCCATCGGCATCGCCGAGAACGACTGCACCGATGCGGTCTTCGTCGAGGTTCAAGGCCAGACCGATGCTGCCATCTTCAAATTCGAGCAACTCGTTGACGGCGCAATCGGGCAGACCCGACACGCGTGCGATGCCGTCGCCGACTTCTTCGACGCGGCCGACGGTGCGGGCCTCGAGCGACGGTGTGTAACCCTCGAGACTGCGAGAAATTGCAGATGCGATGTCGCTGGCGGAAAGTGTGAGCTCTGCCATGTTTCTTCCTGTTCTTCTTTCCGAATGCCGACCTAGAGGCGGCTCTTCAACTGATCGAGACGAGTACGGACGCT
>CAYMVM010000068.1:0-3191 GCA_964394175.1 uncultured Bifidobacterium sp. | reverse complement strand
GTCGCGATGGTGTCGAGCATCTGCTCGCGATAGCTATTCGCTTCGTCGATCTGGTCTGCAGGAATGTCGACTTCATCCCACTTCGCGCCGAGTTCCTCGTCGCGCCAGATGAGGGCCTTCATCTTGATGACGTCAATGAGACCGACAAACGGCTTGTTGCTCTCTGGGCCACCAGCCCCGACAGGAATCTGGATGACGAGCGGCACAGCCTGGAGACGGTCACGCACCATGTCGACAGTGCGGTAGAAGTTCGCGCCGATGCGGTCCATCTTGTTGACGAAACACATACGCGGCACGCGGTACTTGTTGGCTTGGCGCCACACGGTCTCGGTCTGGGGCTCGACGCCGGCGACCGAGTCGAACACGGTGACGGCACCGTCGAGCACGCGCAAGGAGCGCTCAACTTCGATGGTGAAGTCGACGTGGCCAGGGGTGTCGATGATGTTGATGCGGTGGTCATTCCAGATGCAGGTGGTTGCCGCCGAGGTAATGGTGATTCCGCGCTCTTGTTCCTGGACCATGTGGTCCATGGTCGCTGCACCTTCGTGCACTTCACCGATCTTGTAGCTCTTGCCGGTGTAGTACAGGATGCGCTCTGTCGTCGTGGTCTTGCCAGCGTCGATGTGCGCCATGATCCCGATGTTGCGGGTTCTCTCGAGTGGGTATTCGCGCTTGGCCATGTGTGTTCACCTGTTGTCTGGGGGTCTCGTCGGGATCTGGATTGTCAAGGAAATTGCACGCGCAGCAACGAACGAGTTCGTGGCTGCGAATGCGAGGGGTTTTGGTTGTCGTGAAGAAGCGACGGCTACCAGCGGTAGTGCGCGAAGGCCTTGTTCGACTCGGCCATCTTTTGCATGTCGTCACGCTTCTTCATTGATGCACCCAAACCGTTGGCTGCATCGAGAAGCTCGTTGGCGAGGCACTCGGCCATCGTCTTTTCACGACGATCACGCGAGTAGTCAACGATCCAACGAATGGCGAGTGTGGTGGCACGACGTGGGCGCACTTCCACCGGAACTTGGTAGGTGGCACCACCGACGCGGCGGCTGCGCACTTCGAGTGGCGGTTTCACGTTCTCGACTGCACGCTTCAGCGTTGCAATCGGCTCGGAACCGGTCTTTGTTTCGACCATCTTCAGTGCGTCGTAGACGATGCGGTCAGCTGTGCTCTTCTTGCCGTGAAGCATGACCTTGTTGATGAGCTGAGTGACGATCAGCGAGCGATACACCGGATCGGCGGCGAGTTCGCGACGTTGGGCTGGACCCTTACGAGGCATGACGGTTCCTTCTACTTCTCGCGCTTCGCGCCATAGCGGCTGCGGGCTTGTTTGCGATTCTTCACACCGGCGGCATCGAGTGCGCCACGGATGACCTTGTAACGAACACCTGGAAGATCGCGCACACGACCACCGCGAACGAGAACGATGCTGTGCTCTTGCAGGTTGTGACCTTCGCCCGGAATGTACGCGGTGACTTCGACACCACTGGTGAGACGGACGCGGGCAACTTTGCGAAGCGCCGAGTTCGGCTTCTTCGGAGTGGTGGTGAACACGCGCGTGCACACGCCGCGACGTTGCGGCGAACCCTTGAGCGCAGGAGTCTTGGTCTTGGAAGACTTCGAGCTGCGACCCTGGCGGATCAACTGCTGGATTGTGGGCACGTATTTACCTTCTTCGTTCGTTTCGTTCTTGGAGTTCGGTCATTCGAGAACCCTGCAAGGTTAGGGGTGGTTCTTCCCCACTCCCAACCCCCGATCGCACCCCAAAGTGGGGTGCGATTTCTCGGTGGTTCAGGAACCGAAGTCGACCTCGGGGGCCGCTTCGGTCTCGTCTGCTTGGTAGCTGCCGTGGATACCAGCCAAGAACGCGGCCGGATCGGCCTCGTCACTTGAGAAGTACTCCATGGGCACGTAGTCAGGGGCGTCGACATCGAAGTCGCGGTAGCGCTCCATGCCAGTACCGGCAGGGATCAACTTGCCGATGATGATGTTTTCCTTGAGGCCCACGAGGCTGTCGGCGCGGCCGTCAATGGCGGCCTCGGTCAACACGCGAGTGGTCTCTTGGAATGACGCCGCCGACAACCATGATTCAGTCGCGAGCGATGCCTTGGTGATGCCCATGATTTCTGGGCGACCTTCGGCGGGACGCTTGCCCGACTCGACCATGGCGCGGTTCGTGTCGCGGAACACCTTCGCATCGACGCGCTCACCGGGCAAGAAGCCGGTGTCGCCAGGCTCTTGCACGCCGACGCGACGCGTCATCTGGCGAACAATGAGCTCGATGTGCTTGTCGTGGATCGACACACCCTGGTCGCGGTACACCTTCTGCACTTCTTCGATGAGGTACATCTGAGTGCGACGGGTACCGAGAATCTCCATCATTTCCTTCGGATCGAATGGTCCGTCGGTGATCGGCTCTCCGGCTGTGATGTCTTGTCCTTCGGTGACGAGAAGACGGCTACCGGTCGGCAACACGATGGGATGTTCTTCGCCCTTGTCATCGATGACATTGACAGGAATTCCCTTGCCTTCGTCTTCGCCGATGCGAACGACACCTGTCGCACGCGCGAGACGTGCGGTGCCCTTCGGCGTACGAGCTTCGAACAGTTCGACGACGCGCGGCAAACCACCGGCGATGTCCTTGCCTGCGACACCACCCGTGTGGAACGTACGCATGGTGAGCTGAGTACCAGGCTCACCAATGGACTGCGCCGCAATGACACCGACAGCTTCACCGAGTTCGATGGGCTTGCCCGTGGCGAGTGAACGTCCGTAGCACAACGAGCAGACACCGAGGACGGCGTCACACGTGACGACCGAACGAACCTGCACGCGCTCGACTGACGGATCGTCGCGCAGTGCATCGAGCTCGTCGTCGCCGACGATGGTGTTCTTCTCGAGCACCTTGCCGTTCGCCAGCGGAACGTCGTTCAACAGCGTGCGTCCGAACAGCTTCGTGTCGAGGTGACCACGGAATGTTCCGGTGTCAGCTTTGACGTTTTCAATCCAGACACCCAAGTGTGCACCACAGTCTTCTTCGCGCACGATGAGTTCCTGTGCGACGTCGACAAGACGACGCGTGAGGTATCCCGAGTCAGCGGTACGAAGTGCGGTGTCGACGAGTCCCTTACGTGCACCTGGCGTGGCGATGAAGTACTCGAGAGTTTCGAGGCCTTCACGGAAGTTGCTCTTGA
>CAYMVM010000067.1:0-3243 GCA_964394175.1 uncultured Bifidobacterium sp. | reverse complement strand
GGGAAACCCTGCTACACCCCCTCGCCATAATGGACGCATGTCTGATTTCTACGACGAAGAAGAAGAGATTCGCAGCGCCGACCTGTGTCCGAGTTGCTACGAAATCCCACTCGTCGGTGAGGTCGGCGAAGAGGTCGAGTGCCCCAATTGCGGCCATGTGGTGATCATCTCCCGATGAACAGCCCCTGCAATTCTCGGGTCGTCTCATAAAGGAACGCCATGGGACTCTTCAGCTTTCTCGTCGGATACAAAGTCGCGAAGAATCGTGCACGCAAGCGCCACGCCGAGTTCGATGCAGACATCTGCGACGACGACATCTGTGAGAACTGCGGCTACGAAGCTCACAGACACTCCGATGAGGGCGACTGCCCGATGTATCTGTAAATCAAGTTGCTACTTGCAACTCACTGAACGACATCCAACACGTCTCACGTAACGGCGATCAGAACATCAACGTCGCAACCGCGCAACAGGCGAAATCACTCAAAAAGCCAAAAAACTAAAATTGCTATACTCACCAACCCCCAAACTTCGAGCAATACGGCTCGAAAACCAACCGAAAGGACGTCAACCACGTTGATACCCACCACTGCAGTCCAGCCACATACCCTCACCGACCAACAGGCCCAGGCCGCCATCGGCGCCCTCTTGGGCTCTGCCGCGGGTGACGCACTCGGCGCCCCGTTCGAGTTCAAACCCGCCGGCACCTATCTCTCTCGGTTCCCACAGCCCGTCATCGGCGGCATCGGAGAAATGATCGGGGGCGGCTCCTTTGGCTGGGCCCCTGGTGAATTCACCGACGACACGCAAATGGCCATCGCTCTCGCCGAGGCCTTCCTGCGGCACGGTGGTGAGTACGAGGCGGCAACCGTGTGGGAACACTTCACGGCGTGGTCAAAGCAGGCAACTGACATCGGCACCACCACCGCCATGTCGCTACGTGGTTCGGACTATCGCACCGCCGCACGCGAAGCTCACGAAGCGCTCGGTCGATCGGGAAGCAACGGCAGTGTCATGCGGACAGCTCCGCTTGGGCTGCTCGGTGTGCGCTGGGGTCGCGACAAGACCATCGCCATCGCCCGCGAGCAGTCTGCGCTCACGCACCACGACGAGATCGCTCGGTGGTCGTCTGCCATCGCGGCCGAGACCATTCGCGCACTGATCTTGGGTGATTCCTTCGAGCAGGCGCTTCTTGGTGCGCTCTCAGTGGTCGACGCGGAACATCTCGCGACGTTCGACGAGGTGTTGGCACCGAATTGGAATCCGCATCTGCACTATCGGTTCGGCAACGGATCGGCTCTGGTGTGTCTCGCACAAGCGGTGTGGGCGGTGCGCAGCACGACGTCATTCGAGGACGCCCTCATTGCGGCGGTGAACTTGGGTGACGATGCCGACACAGTCGCCGCGGTGTGTGGTGGTCTTGCCGGAGCGTTGTATGGCATTCAACGCATTCCTGCGCGATGGATCACGTACTTGCACGGCACGGTGCGTCAGCCCGACGGTCGCATGGTGACATATCGCCATCACGACCTGCTGGTGCTTGCGCGTCAACTGCTTGGCCACGCGGCACGACCAATGACTCCACCAGAGCCGGTGATCGACGCCACGGAGATTCATGACGTCGGTGTGTTCGCGAGCAACTTGCTCGGGGCAGAGCAGGCTGACTCGAGCTTTGGCATCGTCTCATTGTGTCGCATGGAAGATCGGTTGCATCACGTGCCGCATCGTCGCGAGTTCTACATCCTCGACAAGTGGGGTGGTGGTGAGAACCCACACCTCGCCGCCATCACGAAAGATGCAGTCGACACCATCGAAGCGTTCCTCTCGGAGGGACGTCAGGTCTTGGTGCACTGCCATGGTGGACGCAGCCGCACCGGGTTCATTCTGAAGGCGTGGTACATGCAGCGCTACGGCGTCGATCATGACGAAGCGCATGACTGGATTGTCGCGCGGTGGCCGCACTACGCGACATGGAATACCGACTTCGATGATTTCTTGAACAACGATTGGGGGACTAAATGAGTGTTGGAGCAACAGTGTTGGCGGGGCTGTCAAAAGTTGCCGATGTGTACCAAGTGGAGTCGATTCTCGAGACGCGAGACGGCATGTTCATCCCTACCTCATACCCCGATGAGGACGGGCCACAGGACGCACGTTGTTCGGTGCACTTCGCCCGCTTACACACGGGCACACCCGTCATGCGCATCATGATTCGAAGCAATCGCGAAGACTCACGTCACGAACTGAGCACCGTGCGGGCATCGCTCGCCAATGACAACGAGTTGAATGCCTTCGGCACGGTGAACGTTCCGGCTGTTCTCGCGGGTGACGTGTGGGAGTACGAGGTGGTGGTGCGCCACACTCTTCCTCTCTACGGCCTGCGTGAAGAAGTCGTTTCTGAAGTGGTGATAGCCATGTTGCGTGCTTGGCAGGAGAACCTCAATCGCGTTCGCTCATGGGTGAAGCGCGAAGACGCACGTGTCTCGCGCGAGGAGCGTGACGAGATGAGGCGACTTGCGACCGATCAGGCCCCAGAGGCAGAGCAGTGCGACGGCGGACTCATTGACGGCTCAGAAGAAGACATCGCTGAGGCGATGGAAGCAATTGACCAATTAGTCGGTCTCGAGTCTGTGAAGCAGTTCGCCGGTCACCTTCTCTCTCGTTCTCGCATGGCACGTCTGCGGGTGGCACAGGGTCTTGTCGACAACTTTGTCGCGCCACATGTGGTGTTCGCCGGTGGTCCCGGTACGGGCAAGACCACCGTCGCACGTCTCATGGGTCAGGCGTACAAGGCACTCGGTTTGCTCGAGAAAGGCCATGTCGTCGAGGTCACGCGCGTCGATCTGGTGGGCCAGTACATCGGGCACACGGCGGCGAAGACCAAGGCGGTGTGTGAAAACGCGCTCGGTGGGGTGCTCTTCATCGACGAGGCCTACAGCCTCTTTGGTGTCGAGAAGGACTACGGCGCAGAAGCAGTCACCACGTTGCTCACATTCATGGAGAACAATCGCGGGAAGATCGCGGTGATCATGGCGGGCTACCCCGAGCCGATGGATCAGTTGCTCGACTCGAACCCTGGTCTAAGGAGTCGTTTCGACAAGGTGCTGCACTTCGGTGACTTCACCGTTGAGGAATTGCTCGCTGTGTTCGTGGGAATGCTGTCTGGTCAGGACTTCAACTACACCCCGAGTGCGCTGATGGACATCACTCATCGCATCACCACGTTGATGGAACGTGATGGGG
>CAYMVM010000066.1:0-3291 GCA_964394175.1 uncultured Bifidobacterium sp. | reverse complement strand
GGTTTAGGAAACCGTTGCTCTATCCACTGAGCTACGGAGGCGGGGATGGTGCGAAATGTGGTGCGAAATTCGCCCCGCATGCCGCGTCATCTGGCGAAAGGCTACTCGGGGTAGCAACAAGAGGAAAGAAGAGGGGCGATTATTCCCTCCCCCACCAATTCAGCTGTGCAGGGGCACCGATTGACGGTGTTCGAAAAAGCCTGACTCGCTCATCTCATAATTGCTGAACAAGTTTCGACGCCTCGTCACTTCAAGTTGTAAACACGAGCTGCTGTGTCGTGAAGAACCTTCCGACGGATTTCTGGCCTTAAGGTCGAGAGTGTCGCTGCAACGTCCTTCGTCATTCTGTCGGTCAACGACGTTCCATGTGGAAAGTCCGTTTCGAACATCACCGTGTCGGCTCCAAGAAAATCGATGTTTTCTGCCAGAGCCGTCTTTTCGAACCAGAAGGATCCGAACATGTTCTGCCGATAGATGTCACTTGGCGCCATGTCGTTCCACATCTCACGCTTGTCCTGGGTCTCCACATTTTCATGCCATTGGAAATCCATCGCTTCTAGGAAAAACGGCAACCAACTAATTCCCGACTCGCCAGAGACCACCTTCAATCGTGGATGTCGTATGAATATGCCGCTAAAGATGAGGTTGGCTATCAACCATGAATTACTGAGGAAGGAATTACAGGTGTAGATCGCAAGGTGCATGCCGCGCCCCTTCGTCAATTGAGTCGTGACATCAAGGTTCGATTCAAGCCATGGCTTCTGGGCACCGCCACCTGGCACTCCGATGTGAAAACTAAGAGGAACTCCATATTCTTCGCAGCGTGAGAGAAAGCGGGACCACTCCGGTTGGTTGAAAGATGGCATGCCGTGCATCTCTGGTGCGCAAAACATTGTTGGGCCGGCCAGCAAACCCAATTCTGAGACTGTCCGCTCAAGTTCTTTCTCTGCCTCATCGATGTCCCACCATGGAAGTTGGGACAATGGAACCAGTCGACCACCACTTTCTGCCTGTAACGCCGATGCCGCATCGTTGTATGTTCGAATACAGACGTTCCGCAATTCGGGATCAGCGATTTTTGTATAGAACATCTGACTGCTGAACCCACCGATGTTGGGATACATGATCTGTTGATGTATTCCATGTTCATTGAGCCAATCCACGCGAGCCTTGACGTCATAGGAACCAGCGTGCATGTCATCGAATTGTGGCAGTGCCCGCATATTTCCCTGTGCTTTTGACCCATCTGGGCGAATCATGTTGAAGCCGATGGAGTCAAACGGCTTGTCATCCACTCGCCACTCGGGTAGTCCTGCTTCGTCTTCACAAATTCGCGGAACTCGGTTCTTGAAGGCGGTCGGAGCATGGTCTTGCCAGAACGTTGGGTGAGGTGAGTAATGACTGTCAACGTCGATGATGTCGATTTCATCTGGTGTGTAAGGCGACTGCATGAGGGCCCACGTTACTGCGGAGCCACAAGTGTGAATCTCAAATATCCCCTTGGCGGAGCTGCGGTCTGATGCACCGGAGAGCGTCGTTTACTCACCTGTCTCTCCCAAGGAGACGTAGATGTACGATCACTGATCGGCTGGACATCGGTCGAAGAAGCACTCAAGGGGGGCCCGTGCTTGACTATCGAATCATCGGAGCCACGATCGTCGATGGCACTGGCGCACCCGCACATCGCGCCGACGTCGGAATTCGAGACGGTCGCATCGTGGCGATTGTCGAACCAGGCACGTTGAACGAAGATGCGCGAGACACACTCGACGCAACTGGACTCGTCGTCTGTCCTGGGTTTGTCGACATACACACCCATTACGACGCGCAGTTGTTTTGGGATCCGTTTGCAGCGCCATCGAACATTCACGGTGTCACCTCAGTGATCGGTGGCAACTGCAGCTTCAGCATCGCTCCCGTGCAGCCGAATGATGCTGACTACATCAGGCGCATGTTGGCAAAGGTCGAAGGCATGCCACTTGCCGCGCTTGAACAAGGAGTGCCATGGTCGTGGTCAAGCTTCGGTGAGTTTCTCGACGCACTCGACGGCGGCATCGCAGTGAATGCCGGGTTCATGGTCGGACACAGTGCACTGCGCCGTTATGTGCTTGGAGATGAGGCCAACTTCCGCACAGCAACGCCAACAGAACTTGAGGATATGCGCCGCGTGCTCGGTGAGTCACTCGAAGCAGGCGCGCTCGGGCTGTCAATGGACTGCTCAAGTTCGCACAGCGATGGAAACGGCGACCCCGTTCCTGCGAGAGGCGCGGACAACGATGAGATTCTCGCCCTGTGCGAAGAGACCGGGAGATGGCCAGGGACAACCCTCGAAGGCATATTCGACGGGGCCAGTGACGGTTTTGACGAACATGAACTCGCCCTCTTGCCGGCAATGTCTGTCCGCGCAAATCGACCACTCAACTGGAACTTGCTCGTGGTCGATGCACGTGACCCTGATCGCATCAATCGTCACCTTGCCGTGTCGAAGCGCGCACGTGAAATTGGTGGGCGCGTGATTGCGCTCACCATGCCTGTCATCGTTCCGATGAACATGAGCTTTGGCAACTATTGCGCATTGAACCTCATGCCTGGTTGGGGCCCGATCATGAGTGCACCGATTCCAGAACGCATCGAAAAGCTGCGCGATGTCGCGACTCGACGCATGATGGTCGCGCGTGCTGACAGCGATGAGGCGGGGATGTTCCGGCGACTCGCGGGGTTCGCCGACTACGTCATCGGTGACACCTTCAGCGATGTGAACAAGGGTCTCTCAGGTCGCAAAGTTCGTGACATCGCGGCAGAACGCGGTGATGCCGAACCTTTCGACACCCTCATTGACATCGTCATCGCTGACAATCTGCGAACAGTGCTGTGGCCAAGCGCTCCCGATGATGACGACGCACACTGGAATTTGCGGCGAACACTGTGGGAAGACCCTGATGTGGTTCTCGGTGGCAGCGATGCGGGTGCACACCTCGACCGAATGTGTGGTGGCTCATACACCACTCGCCTGCTTGCAGATTCATTGCGGGGGCGACGACTGCTAAGCCTCGAGCGCGCAGTACAGGCACTGACAGACGTGCCGGCACGCCATCTCGGCCTACGTGACCGCGGACAGGTGCGCGAAGGCTGGATAGCTGATCTGGTCGTGTTCGACCCGACGACGGTTGACACCGCCCCACCGACAATCGCTCGCGACCTTCCCGGTGGTGCACCTCGAATGCATGCTGAGTCAGTCGGAATCGTGCGAGTTCTCGTCGGCGGTGTCGTGACTGTGGCAGATGGGACACC
>CAYMVM010000065.1:0-3787 GCA_964394175.1 uncultured Bifidobacterium sp. | reverse complement strand
TGGCCGGTGCGGTGGACGTCGCCGTGGATCTGGCCACAACGATCCACTGACTGGGATGCACCGACGCCGCGGCGCAGTGCAGCAATGCACACGACCTTCGACATAGACACCGTCCCATCGCAAGCACCCATGCGACTTGCAACCGTGGGACGTGTGACGTGTTGGGTGAACGGCCACGAGGTGTGCCGTGGGCCGGTGCGCGTGAACCCCCAACGCATGGTGTGGGAAGACGCAGATATCGCTCCGTACCTTCGAGTCGGAACCAACACCATCGCGATGTTGGTGACTGTCGACGTGGTCGCTGCTGCATGGTCGATGCCGCTGCCCGAGGCGAGTGACCTGCGCACCGGCGCAATGGCATGCGAGGTGCAACTGGGAGATGGCCGTCTGCTTGTCGCAGACGACACATGGAAAGGGACGATTCTCTCCGGCTGGTCGTGCACGCAGAATCAAGGGTTGTTCAAGCGGGGCGACGAATTGTGCGACGCACGCTCGTTGCCACATGGCTGGGCAACGGATGTAGCTCTGGTCGACGCGTGGCCGAATGTTCGACTGCGTCGCGCCACGGTGTTCGGTGGCTCTGGGCGACGCACGGGCCCGACCTTTCCGGTGGGACCGCTGTCCGGACGCCCGATCAGTCAAGTGGTTCCCACACACGTTGAGCTTTCTCGAACGGGTGAGTCGAACTTTGCGCATCGCCGCATCGTGGTCGGCACATTGGTGGTCGATGTGGAAGGGCCAGCTGGCGCCACCGTCACGTTCACAGGCGCAGAGAAGTTGTCGTCGCACGGAGAGCCAACGACCGAGGCCTACGACTCGGCATTCGTGCTCACACTTGACGGCCATCGCCGAACGATCGAATCGGTGAATTTGTTCGGTGTGCACGGCGTACAGGTGAGTGCAGACGAAGGAGTGGTGGTACACGGTCTCTCGGTGCGTGAACGCCTACATCCGGTCACAGGCACACACGGATTCGAATGTTCGGACGCCTCGTTGAACGACATTTTTTCGGTGGGACGACGCACGGTGTCCATCTGCTCACTTGATTCATACGTCGATTGTCCGACGAGGGAGCAACGTGCCTGGACGGGTGACTCGGTCGTGCATCAGATGATCGACTTGACGACCAACAGTGATTGGACGCTGGCGCTGTGGCATCCGGTGCTTGCGGCATCCTTGCGTTCAGACGGCATGTTGCCAATGGCTGTCGCCGGTGACATCGAGCACGAAGACATGTCGATCATCCCTGACTGGGCGTTGCACTGGGTGCACTCGGTGCACAACGTCTACATGTACACCGGCGACAAAGAACGCGTGTCGCGCCTTATGCACGTGGTCGAAGCTGTTGTGCGTTGGTTCGTTCAGTACTGCGACGATGACGGATTGCCGAACGACATGCCGGGTTGGGTGCTCATCGATTGGAGCTCGGTGTACTCCGACGGTGCCAACTCCACCATCGCGGGTCTGTGGGGACGAGCACTTCTCGAGTTCGCAGAAATGAGTGAATGGCTGGGTGACGGCGGCCGTGCGTCGTGGGCACGACGAACCCACGAGAAGTTGAAACAAGGTTTCGAGAAGTTCTGGGACGACAAGCGTGGTGTGTACATCGACACGATCGAGAACGGTGTTCCGCAGCCCATGGTGTCGCAACACGGGCAGGCAGCCGCGATCGTCGGAGGTCTCGCACCGCGCTCACGCTGGTCGCGACTGGTCGAGGCGTTGTGCGACGAGTCGAAATTGGTGCACGCAGCATTTGCGCGACCAGACGGACCGAGCGACCCCGGCACCGAGACGGACTTGGGTGGCGTGTATCTGTTCACCGGTCATCCGACGCCGTGGTGGAACGTCAATGAGCAGGTCGTGCGAGCACAACCGTTCTTTCGGTACGTGGTGCACGATGCAATGGTGGCTGTCGGCGAGGGGGACCGACTGGCGGGGTTGCTTCGCGATTGGAAGTGGTTGATCGACAGGTGTGACACCTCATTCAGCGAGACGTGGTACGGCGGCACTCGTTGTCACGGCTGGTCAAGCACCCCGACACGTGACATGGTGCAACGCATCGTCGGTGTCATGCCCGCTGCACCGGGTTTCGACGCGGTGCTTGTGCAGCCACATCTTGGGGATCTCGAATGGGCGAAGGCCAGCGTGCCGAGCCCGCACGGCTCGATCGATGTTGATGTTCGTGCCGACGAAGTACGTGTCACGTCTCCCGTGCCGATTGTCGCGCGCGTGTGGGGTCGCGAGGAGCGCTTGTCAGCCGGATCGCACGTGTTGCTGCGCGACTGATGCGCAGGTCACGGTTCGACGATCGCGAACCCTGGAAGAAACAGGTCCAAGTTTCCGAACACCGTCAGTAGTGCTGCTGCATCACCATCGATCGTGACGGTGCCCGCTTGCACTTGATCCATGAACGTGGTCTCTTGGTTCATGATGCTGAGGATCATTGTTCGCGCGATGGTGACATTGACATCGGCATCGGTGGCAACTTTGTTCGGAGTTGCGTGAAGTGTGTGGTGTGACAGCTCGAGGACCCAGCGTTCGTCGATGTCAGTGAAGTGCCAGTTGATGACCGCTCGCACGCCCTTCACGTTCTCTGAGATCAGTCGTATGCCGAGTGTGTCGAACATCTGCTCGATAGTCATCGCACGGATCATTCCTTTACCTCGTGCGCGAGCATCGCCGAGATTGGGTACGCCGTGACGAAGCTCGTATGCCCCAGTGAGGTACGCGTTGCGAAATGTCGATGACTCTGTCTGGTAGCCGAGTTGCTCGAGGGCATCGGCTTGAAGGTCGCGTGCCGCCGCGTTGGTGGGGTCGGCGAACACCAAGTGATTCACCACTTCAGCGACCCAGCGATAATCACCGCCATCAAATGCCATCCGTGCCTTCGTCAGCAATGCATCGCCACCCCCCATGAATTCCACGTATCGCTTCGCCGCTTCCGTCGGCGGGTGCGGATTCAAGTGCGCTGGGTTGGCGTCGTACCAACTGAGGTAGCGCTGGTACACGGCTTTCACGTTGTGCACGAGGTCGCCGTAGTACCCGCGAGTGTGTGAGTTCGCCAGAAAATCCTCTGGCAACTCGAGCATTGCGGCAATTTCAGGAGCTGTGTGACCGTGGTTCGCTTGCCGCATCGTCTGGTCGTGGATCCACTTGTACAAGTCGCGTTGCAGCACGAGAAACTCACGGACGTCCTCGCGACCCCATCGTGGCCAGTGGTGTGACGCGAAGACGAGTTCGGTGTCAGCGCCGAACAACTCGATCACCTCGTTGATGTACTTCGACCATTGCAAGGCATCGCGAACTTGGGCACCGCGAATGGGAACCAAGTTGTGCATGGTGTGGCAGCAATTCTCGGCCATGCACAACGCTTTCAACTCGGGGAAGAAGAAGTTCATTTCTGCCGGTGCTTCAGTCTCTGGAGTGAGTTGGAACACCATGCGTACGCCGTCGACGATCATCTCCTCACCTGTTCGCGTGATCTCGTGTGTGGGCGCGATGAGCCCAGGTGCTCCCGTCGGGGTCATCTTCCCGAGCCCGCAATCGACGTGCTGTCGTTCGCCGGCTGGTAGCCCGGCTCCGAACTGGTACATGGCACGTCGTCCCATGACGGGCCCAGCGATGATGTTTTCGCCGACTGTTTCTCGCAGGAAACCTTCTGGTGCGATGACCTTGCAGCGGCCGGCATCGACGTCTTCTTGGCTGGTCACACCGAGCACACCACCGAAGTGGTCGACGTGTGAGTGGGTGTAGATGACGGCGACGACTGGACGTTCACCGAGGTGTT
>CAYMVM010000064.1:0-3851 GCA_964394175.1 uncultured Bifidobacterium sp. | reverse complement strand
ATCTTGACTTGTCCCGGTCGGCAAGTGATCTGGCTCGACACATTATTGAGGTCGTTACTGCCACCGCCGTCTCACCTGCGAGCACTGCCGCCGGAGCAATGTGGGCTGAATCCACCACGACCGTTTGCGCAGTCACCCGCGATGACAAGGTCAACATGCGCATTCTGAATCTCATCGCCCACGGACTGAGCGACAAAGACATCGCGGCATCGATGTGTCTGTCGACCCACACCGTTCGAAATCGCATCAGTCGTATGTTGCAGGACGGTGGCTTCCACAATCGCACGTCACTTGCACTCTTTTTTTCAAATGCAACTCGCGAACGCATACGTCTGCAACTACGCCACAGCAACCCGCCAGCGACACACGTAGCGCCATAAGAGACGCGCGGTCAAGTAGGGTCACATGCATGGTTCGTCTCGGCACTCAACTGGCACTCCGTCCATGGTGAAAGTCTTTGCCGCAACTAAACCGGGCATGCCATGTGGTGATTTCGTCGATGCGCTGCACTCTCATCCCGAAATTGATCTTGTCGGAGTAGGTGCAAATGGCCGCGAGACCGTCGACGCCATTCGTTCGACGTCCCTCGATGCCCTTCTCTTTGGCGAAGAATTCGCCGACCTGGCTCGCACCATCCGGCTCTCTGCCGATATTCCTCTGAACAGCACCCCCACGATGGTGCTCGCTGCCGATGGCATCTCGAAGCCGGTCATCGTTCGCTCGCTCGCGTGCGGATTCGACGGCGTCGTCTCAATGTCCGAACAGGTCTCCTCCACCGCTAAGCGACTCGTGAATATCGTCAATGGTGAACACCGACTCGTCGACGAACCGATTCTCGGCCAAATCAATTACACACCGGGATTACTCGTTCGGTCCTTGATCACGTCGAGCTCGGTTGATTCAGAAGTGATGGATCTCGTCGGAGCCGGACTCGACGATGTCGCGATTGGCGAAACGCTCGGGATGAGCATCCAGCAAGTACGCAACGTCATCGAAGGTCTCCTCCACATGAATGACTTGGCATCCCGGACCCATCTCGCAGTTGCACGAGCTTCGCACGTTGTCATACCGGACTTCGCTTGACCCTCACGCGACTACTTTCGCCATGAGCGATCACAAATCTCGTCTGCTACCTGAGGGATTGCCGACGACCGAACTCGTAGACGACATCGAATTCACCGAGGTCACCGACAACGGAGAGGTGTACACCTTGTATCGAATCGTCCGCTTCACCGAGGAATTCATCGGGCATCCTGAAGGCTGGACTCACGTCGCCAATGTCGTCAGAGTACGAGAACCAGCGCGTGGCGTGGCCTATCTCCAGATTCGTGACCGATCAATCCACGAAGCGAGAGTGACGCTGGCCGCGGAGTACCAATAGGACCTAGTGGAGCGGACGACGGGATTCGAACCCGCGACCCTCACCTTGGCAAGGTGATGCTCTACCAACTGAGCCACGTCCGCGTGAGCCGTCAGGATACCAACGGGTCGGGCGGAGGAGACAACAACTCTGCCGTCTCAGCCCGTGCAGTGGCCCTGTTCAAGCGCACAATGAGGGCAAGCGACCCGAGTACGAGCACTCCCCCCAGCAGTTGCGTCACACCGAGTGCCTGGTCGTAGACGAACCATGCACCTATAGACGAGATCACAGGGCTCATCAGTCCAAGCAACGACGCGAGCGACACATCCAGTGACTTCGATGCCCATGTCATGAGTCCGTGGCCGACCACGCCAGGCAGCAACGCCATTCCCATCACCCACACCCAGTCGATCGGTTTCATGCCTCCGATGTCATCGGCGGTGAAGAGAGCCCAAGGAATGGAGATGACAGACGACCACAGGAACACAGCTGCAAGAAATGACCACGAATGGACATTGTCGTTTCGATGACGCTTCGACATGAGGAAGTACGTGGTCCACAGCAACGTGTTCATCAACGCGAGGATGTCGCCATACAACGTTGCGCCGCTCGTGTCGGCGGCCGCGAGGATCACCATCAAGACTCCTGCAAAGGTGAACACCGACAGGCCGATTTGCCGAGCATGTAGACGCTCGCCGAACAATTTCGGCGCGATGAACATGACGATGACCGGCTGAATCGTAGTGATGACCGTTGCGTTCGCAATTGACGTCTCACGCACGGCACCGAAGCCGACGATCATCGACGTGGCGAAGAAAATCGACGGCACAAACGCTCGCTTCAGAATTGCCTTGTCAAGTTTTCCTCCATTGGCATATGCGATTGCAGTCATCAACGGAATCGCGATCAGCATGCGCCAGAAGATGAGTGCCGGTAGTGACACCGACATGGCGCGCGTCATGAGCGGCCCGATACTCCACGCGAACACTGCGGTTGCGCCGGCGATGACATAGACGTCGTCGCGTCCGCGCAGATTTTGGCGCGCTTGCGCCAACGAGGAGGTCACTTTGCTTGGGGCCGCATGTCGATGCGCAACACCAACACGCCGTCTTCAATTTTCGCCTCGGCATCGCCGATGATGGCGAAGTCTTGGAAGTCAACCCTGGCCTGTTCAAGGAACAGCGTTCGCTCCTCGCCTGCCACTGGGGGCAAGGGGCGCTTCTTCACCGCTGCCGCTCTGTCACGAAAACGAGCAATCATCTCATTGGGGTCGAACGTAGCCATCGCTCACTTTTCTCCTTCTGCATGACGCGACAACAACGGGTCGATCGGGGCACTTGGTTGGGACTCTTTTGGACGGGATTTCTCGGCGGAATCATCCTTCGTCGGCTTCGTGGATCGTGGCTCACGTCGCAGCACCGGTGGGTCTTCTATTCGCTCCTTGGGCTCTTCACCAGATGGCCTGACCTTGTTCAACATCTCGACACGCTTGCCGTCGTCAGCGCGACCAAATCGGCGATCTTCCATGATCTCCAGCGTCGCCAGTGCCGCATGGTCGGGCGTGGCGCTCTTCCAATACGAGAACGTCACCCACAACAGTCCGACACCGATCACGATGAGGCCCACGGCGATCACATTGACGAGGAGGTTTGCCGCTAACACCTCTCCATTGTCCCATGTCGAACAGCCACGCTCTGGGTTTCCCGACTGGCTCCCACTCGATGTCGTGCCGTCGTGGAATCATTGGGCGATGCTGAACGCCCTCACAACTGTGGCGTTTGTCGCCCTCCTGGGTGGACTCACGTGGCTGGTGCGCTCTCGCGACCCCCACTGGAGCAGCAAAGACGGTACAAAATTCATCTGCCGTGTCCAGGTGCTGAACGAACACGGCGGAACCCCATCTCGGTGGCGGGAAGTTCGCTGCACGATCACTGGCAACGACACCATCGCCATCGTTCCGCGGGGGTTCGGACATCGGAATCTTGCTAAGGAGTGGCGCGTGGTCGAGTTGATGACCGTCGGACCGAAGCGCTCGCGAATATTTCTCCTGCGAAACGAGCACCTGGTTGCGCTACGAGTGCCTGCGTCGAGCCGCGCCGCGGCACGTCTGAATGATCTCCTTGCACGTGGCCGCCACAGTGGCGCTTCGTGAGGACGTCACACGTCTGACAAGAACGCCTCTATCTCTCGGCCGACAGCATGACTGTCGATGAGAAATGCATCATGTCCTTCGGGGCTGGAGATCTCGACGTATCGAGTACGTGGGTCGTTTCCGGACACGTGACCGTGAAGCGTCTGTTGTTGATAGGCCGGATACAAGATGTCACTGTCGATTCCGATGGTGAGCACCGGCGCCGAGATGCGCTTCATAGCCGTTGCTGCACCTCCTCGGCTGCGCCCGACGTCATGCAAGTCCATGGCCTTGCCGATGAACAAGTAACTGTTGGCGTCGAAGCGGCGCACCAACTTGTCGCCGTGGTGGTCGAGGTAC
>CAYMVM010000063.1:0-4449 GCA_964394175.1 uncultured Bifidobacterium sp. | reverse complement strand
ACGTCGGTCAGCATCGAGCGACGTCAAATGCTCGAAGTGTTCGGCGCCGAGATCATCCTCACACCTGGTGAAGAAGGTTCGAACGGAGCCGTTCGTCGCGCGACAGAAATGGCTGCGCAACACCCGGAGTGGTGCTTCCTTTACCAATACGCCAATGATGCGAACCCACGTGCGCACTACGAGACGACTGGTCCCGAGATCTACCGCGATTGCCCCGAGATCACGCATTTCGTGGCGGGGCTCGGCACAAGCGGAACTCTCATGGGCACGGGAAGATATCTGAAAGAGCAGAATCCCGACATCAAGATCGTCGCCGTCGAACCGCCCCTTGGTGAGCGTGTCGAAGGTCTTCGCAACTTGGACGACGGATACATCCCGCCAGTGTTCGAACATTGGAATGGTCGCGAGTTGCTTGATCGCAAGCGTGTCGTGCGTCCTCGTGAATCACTTGAGATGACTCGTCGTCTCGTCACTGAGTGCGGCATCTTTGCCGGCATCTCCTCTGGCGCATCACTAGCAGGAGCATTGAAAGTTGCGAGCGAGATCGACGAAGGAACCATCGTGTTCATCGTGTGTGACGGTGGTTGGAAGTACCTCTCCACTGGTGCGTACACCGACGACCTCGACGCAGCCGAAGCGGCTGCCGAAAAGATCATCTACTTCTGACCTTTCTGTTTCCGCCGTTCCTAACGCGGCTTCAGATGCCCACAGGGCGCATCGCTCCCACGCCTAGCCTTGACGCCATGACCGCCGATGTCGAACGCCCGATCGGCATGTTCGACTCCGGATTCGGTGGGCTGACCGTCGCGCGCGCAGTCATCGACCTGCTTCCGGCAGAAGACCTCGTGTACATCGGCGACACCGCTCGTTACCCCTATGGGCCGAAGCCGGCCGACGAGGTGCGGCGTTACGCGCGCGAGATCGCGCACAGCCTGGTCGAAGACTTCAATGTGAAAGCCGTTGTCATCGCGTGCAACACGGCTGCTGCGGCTGCTTTCGATGACTTGTCGCGCGAACTTTCCGTACCGGTGCTGAGTGTGGTCGAACCAGGTGTCAAGTCGTTGACGCTGGCGACGCGCAACGGCCATGTCGGCGTCATCGGTACGGTCGGCACGATCGGCTCCGGCGCGTACCAGCGGGCACTGGCAGATCTGGGTGGCGACGTTGAACTCACCGCTGCAGCATGTCCCGGGTTCGTCGAGTTCGTCGAACGCGGGCAGACGACGGGTGACGAAGTGATGTTGCTCGCCGAACGATTGCTTGCACCGGTGCGAGACGCCGGCGTCGATGCCTTGTTGCTCGGGTGCACGCACTATCCGTATTTGTCGCGCGTCATCTCAGAAGTGATGGGTCCCGACGTCGTGTTGGTGAGCAGTGCAGACGAGACCGCGTTCGAACTTCGCCGATTGTTGGGGGCTGCGCATCTTCGGCGTGGTCACTCTCATGTCGGCCACCATGAATTCTTTTCATCTGGCGATGTGGCATGGTTTGCAGACCTCGGTCGTCGCCTACTTGGTCCAGAGCTGGAACAGGCACGACACTGGCAACAATCACATCCACACGGGAGCAACTGACCATGGCACGACCAGACGGACGATCACACGACGAACTTCGCCCGATCACTTTTGAACGTGATTACACCGAGATGTCAGCAGGAAGCGTCTTGGTGTCGTTCGGTCGCACGCGCGTGCTCTGCACGGCGTCGGTGGATGAAGACGTGCCGCGATGGATGAAGGGAAGTGGCAAAGGTTGGGTCACCGCGGAGTATTCGATGTTGCCCGGTTCGTCACCCGAGCGTGTCGACCGTGAAGCCGCCAAAGGCAAGCAAAGTGGCCGCACTGTAGAGATCCAGCGTCTCATCGGACGATCGTTGCGTGCCGCATGCGACATGTCGGTGTTGGGCGAGCGCCAAGTGGTGGTCGACTGTGACGTGTTGCAAGCAGACGGGGGAACCCGCACTGCGAGCATCTGCGGAGGTTTCCTCGCGTTGCACGACGCATTGACTCGCCTCGTGCAGCAGGGATCGATCAAGAATCATCCGCTGCACTCGCAGTGTGCAGCGATATCTGTCGGTGTGCACTCAGGAACTCCGGTGTTGGACCTTCCGTATATCGAGGACAGCAGCGCAGAAGTCGACATGAATGTGGTGATGCTGCGCCCTCGCGACGGCGGCGAAGCGCGTTTTGTCGAAGTGCAGGGAACCGCTGAAGGACTTGCATTCACACGGAGTGAGCTTGACTCGCTGCTCGAATTAGCAAACGGTGGCCTGAACCGCATCTTTGACCTGCAGTCAGAGTTGTTGTCCGTCGCTCCGCCGCCGCGTCCCCTCGGACGCTGACACCCGTTCCGTTGTCATGCTGGAGATCGTGTGTGCCACTGCGAATGCACACAAGGTCACCGAGATGGAGTCGTTGCTCGGCGGCATCGTGACGCTCATTCCGCGACCAACGACCCTCGGTGAGGTCGATGAGACTGCTGATTCTCTGGAAGGCAACGCACTACTGAAAGCGCGTGCGGTGAGCGCGCACACGGGATCGGTGGCACTTGCCGATGACACGGGTCTTGAAGTCGTCGCCCTTGATGGTCGGCCGGGTGTGCACAGCGCGCGATACGCAGGACCGACCTCAGACGATGCCCAGAACAGAAGGAAGTTGTTGGTCGAGCTTGCACGTGCGACCCAACGCGCCGCACGCTTCCGCACCGTGTTGGCACTCGTGTATCCAGATGGGCGAGAGATTTTGGTCGAGGGTGTGTGCGAGGGAGTCATCGCACACGAAGAACGTGGCTCAGATGGTTTCGGTTATGACAGCGTCTTTATTCCCGACGATGGCGATGGTCGGACATTCGCCGAGATGGGGCTCGCGACCAAGAACGCAGTATCCCACCGTGCGCGGGCGATCAATTCGTTGCGTGCGCTGTTGTCGACACCGTGACGACAATTCCTAGATGGTCACTGCCGGTGACGGTGAAGTCACACACCGCGTGCACGGCCACGCTGTCATTGACTAGAACATGATCGAGGCGCACGACAGGACGTCGCCAGCGTCCGACGGGGAATGTGCCTGACAAGAATTTCCCGTGGATCAGATGGGCAGATCTCAGGCCGCGACGGAACAATCGACGTAACGGGGCATGCCAGAACGTGGTGTTGAAGTCGCCGATGACGATCGTCGGTGCGTCTGTCGACAATGCGACATCACCGATGGCGTGAAGCGATGGTGCCCAATCGCGAGTCTTCACCCTGTTCACCGGTGGCATGGGATGCACGACAAGAACGTAGATGTGATGTTCGTCGTCCGTCTGCACCTGCGTGAGCAACGATGTCTTGGAGACGAGCCGGTGTTCTTCGACGTTGGAGAAAGAATGCTTGCTCCACACGCCGATGCCGTCAGCGCCTGGTCCGAACGCGACATATCTGTGCGGCCATCGTGATGCCTGTTCGTCGCCGAGCAGAGCCTCGTGGACCTCGGCGGTGAGCTCTGTCAGCGCGATGATGTCTGCGTCACTTGCGAGTAAGTCGCGTGCCGCATGCGTCGGTGTGGGGTTCAGGTACAGCACGTTTGCGTGAGCAAGCAGAAAGGTCGCTTCTCTGTCGGCTGACATCGTCGGTCGGTCGCGACGATGGCGCAACACCGGATGGGCGACGATGAACGCGACCCAACCAACCTGAAGAAGGCAAGCGACAGCGAGTGTCACATCGCCCGTTGCGACGAAGAGAAGACCGAGAGCGAAATTGATGGCCGCTGCGTGCGGGATTACGGCTTGAAACATGGCCAAGACAGCAGATCGACTGACGTCCAGTGCAATCGAGAGCACGACGACCTGAGTGATGGCGACACATGTCCAGCCCGCGGCTGAAAGCCACCACATCATGTCAACTCATACCGTGAGGACAGTGCGCGGTCACCAACCGCGCAGATCGATCGGCCAGGTGTCGATGACGGTGTCATTGTGGATCACATGGGCGACCGAGTGCATCGCCATCGTGGGGTCAATGTGAGCAGGTGTCACACGAACGCGGTCACCGACGCGTGCCGTGGTGCCCGAGAAGGTGATGTGTTCATCGGAGCAGAACCAAACAGAACCATCGGTGATTGACGGATTGCCATGGTCCATGCCGAGTGACTTCAAGCCGACATCAATGACCTTCCACTGATCGTTCGCCGAGATGACGGTTCCCACGACCCACATGGCTTGCTCGAACGGCAACTCGAGCAGTGCATATTGGGTGTCCATCAACGCGTAGCTGCCGGCTTGCACCTCGTTCACTTCAGTGTCGGCGAACATGTCGAAAGTTCCGGTGCCACCAGCAGAGATGATGTCACCACCCACGACGTTGGCTGCAGCGGCGAGCGTCGTCATCGCAGCATGAACCTGTCGCTGCTTCTCGACACGGTCGGTGACCATCATCAGATGACCTTCGTACCCCATGACGCCCCGTACGTTCAT
>CAYMVM010000062.1:0-4558 GCA_964394175.1 uncultured Bifidobacterium sp. | reverse complement strand
CACTTCAGAGAGATGGCGCCGAGCAATCAGTTTGCGCTACTGCGGTGACGACGTGGTGTATCACGAGCGCCCTGGTACCCCACTCAAGGCACACCATGTCAACTTCGTCGAAGGTGCACCCTTGCACCCCGACGATTGTCCTGCAGTTCAGCGAAGCTGAAGCCCTACGGATTTGTCGGGGCCGGACGAGGCTGGCCCGGGGTTCCCTGTGGTGTCGGGGGACACGGCGGGGCCGGCTGACCAGGTGTTCCAGGTTGGCCAGGTGTTCCGGGCTGACCAGGTGTTCCGGCACCGCCCTGATTCGACATCCACTTGAAGTGGCTGCTGTTCATCGCACGGTCTGCTGCTGACACCGACCACTGACCCATCGTGCCCTTGCACGTGCTCACATCGGCTGTGACCGAGATGAAATTTGCCGGGTTCGGTGTCGCGTCGGTTGCCGTGTCGATGAAGGTTGAACCTTTCGATCCTGACTGCACCGTGAGCGCCGCACCAGAACTAGTTGTCGCGCTCGTGATCGTGCAACCGCCGGATGGGCCGGAGAAACTGTACGTCAGTCCACCGACATCCATCCACGTGCTCTCGCTCGTTCCGATTGGCATGCGCTGCGGCCTCCAGAAAGTGAACGAGACCGTGTTGCTTGACGGCGAGATCATGTCAGTCGTGTAGGGGTTCGCGCTCGTCGCGTAATTCAAGGTGGTCGAACCCCAACTGCGCACATTCGGCGATGTCTGCATGACTGCCGAGATGACCTGCGTCGATGAGTGCACAACCGTCTTGTTCGACTTGGTGACGGTGTACTTGAACGTGTCTCCCACCTTCAGGCCGTCTGGGCCGGACATACGCGGCTTGATCTCGTTGGTCCATGCTGAACCTGATTGCAGCGTCGCCACACTCGGAATGATGTTGGAAAAACCGTCACCGTCTGGGTCGCAGCTGGTGAACAACCATTCAGTCATCATTGATGCGGCCTCATCCCACGTGAATGCTGCTGGCCACGTCGCAGGCTTCGACTTCTGAACCTGACCATTCGTCACGGTGTTCGTCGGTGCGATGACTTTCGAACCACACAACTTTGTGTAGTCAGTGTCGGGAAGTGCGTTCGAGCCTTGTTGAGTCGCTGTCGGGTAGTCAGGCGAGATTGTCGCGGCCTGCGCGGATGACCCTGAGCACCACTTGATGCCGGTGCAGTCGACGTTGAAGTAGCCGATGGTCGACATTGTCGCGGGAAGTGTGAAGTTCTTCTGGATTGCGGCGGTGTTGTAGATGAAGAACACACCTTGGAAGGTGCTGATCATCGTGTTCAGTGCCGTGGCGACAGTCGGGCTCGCTGATGGTGAGGTGATATTGAATGCATTCAAGTTCACGCAGTTACCACCACAGATAAGACCAGTACCGATGAGCGCATCACCGAGTTGTGAGCCGTCGTCTTTCTGTGCAGTGTTGAAGAACTTGTCATCGACGAGGTCCAGCTTTCCGTCGTTGTCATCATCGACGTCGACGAATGACGGGAGTCCATCATTGTCTGCGTCGGCGCCGGCCTTGTTCTCAGTGGGGTCAGCAAATTTGCGCACACCTGCACCGCTGACACCCGTCCCCTTGCCGAGGTTCGCACGTGCAGGTGGCTTTCCGCCGCTAACTGCAATTGATCGACTGAGCACCGCCGACGATGGCGCTGCTTTTGCGAGGCTTGCGAATGTCTGATCGCTCGACACCTTGATGGCACCGAGGCTCACTGTTGAACCAGTGGCGGTCTTCAAGTTGGTGAGACCTTTTGTTCCCTTTGCAGCGGTGGTGGCCTTGCCTTTGGAGTCTGTGTACCCCAACATGACCGGTCCGACGTATGCGCCGTCAGAGTTCAGCACCGACAATGTCATACCGTTCGTGTCCGACTTCGGAATTCCGGAGAGAGACACTGAGCCACCACTTGAACGTGCGAGATACGCCTTGCCCGACGATGCAACTGCGAGCAATCGATAGTTCGAGGCGAGCGACGCTTTGATGGTGGTTGTCTTCGATGCGGCTTCAACTTGACCGGACAACACAACTGATCCACCGACGACGACTGTCGCGACAGCGAGCAGACCCTTGATGCGACGAATGTTCATGACGACCCCTCCCCGAGGAATATGGTGCCTTAACGATAGCCCGCACCGTGAGTAGTGTGCACAGGCTCTATCTCAACTATTTGGCTACTAGATAAAAGAGCGGAAGCACCGCCGAGATACCGGCTGCGAGTGCCACCAGCGCGCTGGAAACCGGTCCACTCACGTTGTCGCCGAGGAGACGTCGACGACGGGACAAGATCCAGATGACGACAATCAGCGGTGGCGCTGCCAGCCCGTTCAAGATCGCCGCCCAATAGAGCATCCGCACTGGGTTCGTGCCGACCATGTTCATGACCGACCCGATGACCATCGAGCAAGCAATCACCCCGTAGAAAGCCTTAGCTTGCGAGACCCTCAACCCGAGCCCTTCGCGCCAACCGAATGTCTCAGCGATGGCATACGACGTCGACCCAGCTAGCACCGGCACCGCCAGTAAGCCCGTGCCGACGATGCCAAGCGTGAAGAGCAACCGAGCACCACTGCCCGCCAAAGGTTCGAGTGCCAGCGCAGCTTCCTCTGCAGTGCTCACCGATGTGATGCCGGCCTTGCCGAGTGTCGCAGCCGACGTGACCATGATCGCGAACATGACGAGCACACCCGATGACATACCTGCAAAGACATCGCCACGCATTGCGCGCAAGTGTGCAGCCGAATCTGATCCATCGTCAGCATCGAGAGCGTGGTCTTGTAATTCCTCGACCTCCTCACTCGTCTGCCAGAAAAAGAGATATGGCGAGATTGTCGTGCCGAACAGTGCAATCAGGGCTGCGAGCGTCTCTCGCGACATCGAAAACGACGGAACAAAGACCGACGAGGCGACGTCACCCCAATCGACATCGACGACGAACATGACAACGAGATAAGAAATCAATGAGAGACACAACCAGCGAAGAACCTGTGAGTAGCGGTGATATGGGATGAAGATCTCTAGTGACATCATCACGGTGGCAAAAATGATGACCAGCACTACTTCGGGCAACGGAATCAACATGCCTGTCGCAGCGGCCATCGAGCCCAGGTCCGCCCCGATGTTGAACGTGTTGGCACTCACCACCAAAGTGAGCGAGATGTACAACACCCACCGTGGCAATTCACGTTTGATGAGTGCAGCCAGCCCGCGCCCAGACATCAGGCCGAGACGTGCCGTCGCTTCTTGCACAGCAATCGCAAGCGGCAAGGCAACGATGGTTGACCATAGAAGCGAGAATCCGAATGCCGCTCCCACTTGTGAATAGGTGCCGATACCCGACGGATCATCGTCTGCAGCGCCTGTGATGAGGCCAGGGCCGACACGCTGGAAATATCCGATGCCACGCAGTCTTTGTCGATGTGGGTGGTGCCGTCGTGAACCCGACCGAGGACCCTTTTCGGCGACGTGACCCACGATGACAGAATGACACGGTGAGCGAGCAAACGGGGTCATTCTCGAGTTACTCGAATGTTGTAAGTGGCTCGCAAGGGCAGCTCGCCCATCGCAGCTCCTTTGAACAGTCAGAACGGCTGACTAAGACGTTTTACAAAGTGTGCGAAGGTGTCTGGACCTTCGTTGGTAACGGATTGTCAAATCAGACATTTGTCCAGGGCCCGGAAGGCATCATTGCAATCGATACAGGTGAATGTGTCGAAGAAATGACAGCAGCGCTTGCGGAATTGCGCAACCACACAGATGTACCGATTGTGGCGGTTCTCTACACCCACTTTCACTACGTGGCTGGAACGTCAGCCATCGACTCCCCCCTCGGTGCCGCACTACCTATTTATGGACATGAACGCATCGTCGGGAACATTGCCCGAGCCGCTGGTGAGATCGGCCCTGCGTACGCCCGCGGATTGGTGCAACAGTTCGGCACTGCGTTGCCACTCGATGGCGCCGACGGAATCGTGAACGTGGGGCTCGGTCTGTACTACCGAAACCCGGCACATCGCCCATTCACACCAGGCTTCATTCCGCCAACAAAGACTTTGCGTGGTGGTGAAGTTCTGACTGTCGCCGGCCTTCGAGTCGAGACTGCGTTTGCCCCATCTGACGCCGACGATTCATTGACCTACTGGTTCCCGGAGCTCGGCGTCTGTGTGCAGAACAACGTGTGGCCTGCTGTGTTCAACGTGTATGCGATTCGCGGCGAGGAGTACCGCAACCCACAGAACATGTTGCCCGGCATCGACCACGTGCTGTCGTTGAATCCGGAACACCTCGTCTGCACTCACGGTCCTCCCCTTTCGGGGACCGAAGACATTCAACGACGTGTCACCAAGTATCGCGATGTCATTCAACTGATTTGGGACCAGACAGTTCGCCTCATGAATCGCGGACACACCATGGACGAGATCGCACACTTGGTGGAGCTTCCACCAGGTTCAGACGACGACTACTTCACCACACAGCACTATGGCCTGGTCGAGCACCACGTGCGACAGGTGTACACGGGTATTCGTGGTTGGTTCGATGA
>CAYMVM010000061.1:0-4796 GCA_964394175.1 uncultured Bifidobacterium sp. | reverse complement strand
TCATCGTCCATCACGACCATGCCGCTCGCGCGCTTCGAGCGTCGTGCGGTGAGGTTCTTCGACAGACTTGAGAACGCGAGATCGGTCCCGTGACCAGACGCGTCGAACGCTTGGATGTTCGCGATCTTCATGCCCATGCGCTCTGCGTCACCGTAGGCATCGAGAGCTGCTGAGAGGAACACGAAGGTCCAACCTTCTTTCTCGCATTTTGCGATGAGTCGACGGATTTTCTGGAGGGTGAACTCGGTACTGGCATTTTCTTCCCCGTCGGTGATGGTCACAAAGACCACGTCCTCGGCAGGAAGGTCGTTCGCTGCGCGCAGCTCCTGGTTCTGACGTGCCCGACCGATGAGCCTGCCGGTCGCATCGAGCAACGGGGTGCTTCCACGTGGCTGGAAGGTTGACTGGTCGAGTCGTGCGATCTCGGTGATTGGTGCGGACGCTGCGATGACCTCTTGCGGGTCTTCAGAGTCGAACTGCACCAACGTCACGCGCACGTCGGTGCCGACGTCTGCTTGGTCCTTGATGAACCTGTTGAATCCGCCGACGATGTCGGTGGCGATGGACTCCATCGAACCGGAACGGTCGAGGAGGATGTAGATGTGGGTGGTGGGAGCTGCGGATGCAGTTGTCATGGGGTGCTCCTTTCTGAGCGTGTTGAGAGAGGTGGATGAGTGAGTGTCGCTGAGGGGTGTCACAGGGTTGCCGCCTGAATGGTCATGCGGTGCAGATCGACCAGTTCCTCGCGGGAGAGTCGACCGCCCGAGTAGCCACCCGCAAGGGCGAAACTGACCGGGTAGCCGTGCTCGCGAGCCCAGGTGAACACCATCTCTTCGCGCTTGCGCAACACCTCGGTCGTGATGCCCGCTGCCCCGCCGGTTGAGCACCGCTCATGGGGGTCCATTCCCGCGTTGTAGATCACAAGGTCGACATGCGCACTCAGGGGAACCATTGTCAATGCATCCTCGACGTCCTGGAGGTAGTCCTTGCCGTTCGAGAGCATCACACGCGAGTCGTCGCGGGGTTCGTACATGTCGTATTCCGACACTGCGACGTCGAGTTGTTCGATGCCGTCTATACCCCGGATGAGCTGTGCTGTTCCCCCGCCTGCATGTGCATCGAGATCGACGATCAAAACCACCTTCGCACCGAGTGCAAGAACCTGTCTGGCCGCGATGACAAGACCATTGAAGGTGCAGAACCCCGCACCGTGGTCGAACTTTGCGTGGTGCAGACCACTTGCGAGCGATCCCGAGTTCACCTTGTGGGTGAACGAGTGGACTGCCGAGTCGATTGCACCGCCCGTCATGGAAAAGACCGAGCGAGACAGTGCTGGTGACCACTCACCAAGTCCGTTCTTCCACGCCAAGTGTTCTGGTCGCCCGGTCTTGATCGCGTTCACGTATTCGCGGTCGTGCACGACTGCCACTTGCTCGACTGTTGCCAGTTGCGGTTCGTGCACTTCGACCCCCGGAATGGGGTCTTCGATGAGTGACCGCGCGATGAGCGCTGACTTCTCACGGGTGTCGACGCCGTAACCGCCAACGACATAGTCCGGTGAGAAGTAGACGCGCATCGCTGCGGTACCGGGTGTCGCGGTCATTGCGCCACCCGATTTCCGATGCAACGGATGACGTAGTGCAGATCGAGTGGGTTTCGCTCGAGCCACGACTCGACGTCGAACGACATCTCATCGACTTCATCAGAGGTGCACCCGGTGTTGCGTGCCCACCAGTTGACTGCATCGACTGCGTAGATGATGCCTGCGATTGGTCGAGCTGTGCGGATTGCCCGCAGAGCATCGAGGTGATCCCACCCGAGAGCGAGAAGAATCGCATATGCCGCTGACGGACCGCGATTCACACCCATGTGACAGTGCACCAGGATCTTGCGCGTCGGGTCTGACAGAACCTCGAGAGCTTTCACCACGAAGTTCGCGAACCACTCGTCGCTACGAGGGGTGCCGTTGTCGTCGACTCCGGACCAGTGCGAACGGATCGTCGAGTTCGCTTCGACGAACCTGGTGTCGTCGCATTCGCCTCGCATGTCGAACACGTCGGTGATGCCTTCTGCTTCCCAACGAGCAAGTTGCTCGAGAGCCGCTGAGGAACGGGACGGGAGATCGCCGCTCAGTGCGATCTGGTCGGTGACCCAGTGGATCTGACGCCACTGGTGGAAGGGAGAGTCCGGTCGGACCGGACGCTCGATGGATAGGAATGAAGTGGACATTGACATGTCTCCTTTCGGTGTGTGGCTCGGACCTTTTCCGAACCCTCACTAAGAAGACGAATGTCAATGCCCGACATTCACGATTTCGCTGAGTAGTCCCTCACCACCTCGAAAACCCGCTTCAAAACCCGCACATCGTCGGCCAAACCTTGGGGGTGCCACTGGTCGTGGGCCGCGTCGTCGTGCTTCACCACGTAAAAGCACCCCGCCAAGATCAACCGGCGCAGCACCTTGTTTGGCAGGCCCCGGTTCGACGGCATGTGACGCTCGAGCCACTGCAGGCGGGCCTTGCCCTCCGCCGCGTACTTCCGGTGGGCAGGCGAGAACCGGCCGGCGAACTCCAAATGGCCGATCGCAGCAGCAAAGGGGTCGGACAGAACGTCGTAGTGGTCGAAGTTCTGCATCACCTCTATATATGCGCGAGCAATGGGTAGCGACATGCGACCCACCAGGACCACGGCCGGTTCCACAGCCCCGGGCTGGTCATCGGAACCGAAGAACTTTCGCAGGTAATTCGCCATGGCCGGAGCGCTCTTGCCCCCATGGCGCCGGCCCAGTTCTTCGAGGGTCGGCTCAGAGGGGTCGAAAAACTTGTCACGCAACAATTGCTGATCGCTCACCTCGGGCAAGCACGCAGCGGCGATCGAAGCTTGCAGCGACAACATCGCTTCTTCCTCGGTGGCGATGAATTGCAGCGACAGCCCACCAATCGGTGCCCCGTGCTCGGCGACATCGAACTGGCCGTCACCTGCAGTCTTGGACACCTTCACTCGGCTCGCCACCAAAGCGAGACGCTCAAGTCGGCGGGCATCAGTCTCCATGACACGGGCATAGTCGAGCATGCGATTGCGGATGGCTCGGCGAAGATATGCCTCTTCGTTCGGAATTGGCCCGTCGGCATGCTTGCGCTCGAGCATGTCGACACCATGAGCAATGAGATCGAACTCAAAGAGGCTGGCCCATCGCTCTCGTCTCACCAGTTGGCGAACAATTCGCTCGACGAGGTCTCGTCGAGCCATGAGGTCGCGCTCTGCATCTCGTTGTTGACGGCGTTCGGTGGCCACAGGGTGAGCGTAGTCAGCGAAGTGGCCCGTCGAAATCGTGAAGGTCACGGGCCGCCATACGTCTACTAAGTATGAACACAGAAAACAGCACCAACCACATCCCCCGTCCCACCTCACTCACGTCACCCAGCGACTGGCAGTACTTCGTCGACTTTGACAATGACCACCCAGATGTCTTCATCGTGATGGAGTGCGGTTGCACCATATTGAAGATCATCATGGTGGACTCTGACCTCGTCAGTGGTTCTTCTTGCACCATGTTCGAAGTTGGTGATGTGGCGGTGATGCTCTACAACCGACACTTCGTCGAATTGACGATGTCACTCATCGAACGAGCACTTGAGGGAACCAACGCAGAGGACTACCACGTGCAGCGAGGCGTCGGTGCGTTTGCGTCTCACTCAGTGCTCACCTACGAGCGCATGAAGCACATGACGCGGCAACCGTTCGTCGACTGACGACCATGTCACTCGTTGTCCTCGAGCACTTGGGCCCACACATACCCGAGATCCCAGTCTTCAAAGATCTTCCACGCGGGAATCGCAGGCAGGCCTGCATGATGCACGCCATCAGGGAGAGTGACATCGACATACACGTCGCCCGTGTAGGTGCGTTGAATCGCTTCGATGGCAGGCGCCATGAGGACGTCAGCGGCGCGCTCGGACCCAAAGATCGACTCGAGGAAGATGTGCAGGTCAGCGCGAGTGTCACGCGAAACCTTCACGTCGCGCCAATCGAACTTGGGGGCCTCGGTGACGACTCCGACCATTTCGCCGATGAGCAATTCGACGAAATGCTCGAGCTGCAACACCGTGACGACGTTGTCTGCAGGCTGGTGGAATGGCTGAGCAGCGTCGTTCGGATTCGGCACGACGATGATTTCGTTTTCATCTCCGAAGATGATGTGCCAAATGGCCTGCAACGACGCTTCGACGAGTCCGTCGACGAAGCCCGTACCAACGAGCCTGTTGAAATGGCCCTCAATGAGGGTGGGCAACTCGAGCCAAACGGGCGAGAAGCCCGGCAGAGTCGGTTGATCGGGTGTCTCTGCAACGTGCGCAGAGGGAGTTGGTATGTGGATTGTGGTCATGTTGTTCCTTTCGGCTCATCGGCTAAGCATTTCCACCCAGCACCACCCGGGTTGGCAGATCGTCATCGGGCTCAGCCCCTCGGATCTTCTTGATGATTTAAGTCTTTGATAGACGCTGCGGTGATTGCGCCTACACCCCTAGTTTCTCACGCCCACTCGAATTTTGTCAATGGGCAATTCCGTGTCGGCGGTCGATAGTTGTCAATGCAATGTCACCGTACTCAGACACACCCTTCATTCATACTTGTTTTCGAAATTCCTCCCCACTCAGTTTCATTAAGGAGCACTCACCCACCTATGTCGTACCGTGACAACATCATCGAACTTCTCCCCGAGCTGGGCGTCGTGTCGTATCCCGAAGACGAAAACCTTCTCACACGCGAGAACCCGGCTTTCTTTTCACCTGATGGTCT
>CAYMVM010000060.1:0-4894 GCA_964394175.1 uncultured Bifidobacterium sp. | reverse complement strand
AGATTTCCGATGACAGAGAAGTCGTGACCAGTCAGCCAGTGACGGCCGACCTTGCGCACGGGCTCCCACTTGTCGAGCAGGTCTTGTGCAGTCTTGCCCTCGCCCAACTGACCGAGTTCTTCCGGTGTCGGGCCGACCTTTTCAGAGATCTTGCGCAACTCGACCATGTCGAATCCGAACGCATCGCCAGCCGACAAACCGAGCATCACGCGGGTCTCGTCGATCGGAATGTCAAAGAATGTCTTCTTCAACCATTCGTTCGTGCGCGGCCAGGTTCCTTCGGGATGCGGGAAGTCGGTGCCCCACAACATGTTCTGGATGCCAATCTCGTAGCGCTGACCAAGTTCGCGACGCTTGACGTTCGCAAGTCCGGTGAAGCAGTTGCGGTCGATGTACTCACTCGGCAACATCTCGACTTTGCCCTTGAATGCGCCTGAGCCGAGCTTCTCTGATCCTTTCTGACCCATCCAGAGACGGTCCCAGAACCACAGCAACTGTGGCAACCACCAGCAACCACCTTCGGTCGCGCAGAACTTGAGGCGTGGATAACGCTCGAACACACCTGACCACAACATGAACCACATCGGTCGTGCTGGCCACCACGTCACTTCGCTCACGTAGATGCCCAGATGATCGCCATATTCCTCACGCGGAGCAGAGCCAGAGTGCGTCACGATGGGCATGTCGTACTCCTGACACATCGCCCAGATCGGGTCATATCGACGATCGTGATACGGCGTCTGGTTGCACCAACGCGCCGGAATCATGATGGCGCCGAGGCCGTGCTCTTTCGCCCATGTGATCTCTGCGAGTGCATCTTCCACATTTCCTGTGATCGGAACGAGCGCCGCACCGCAACGGCGCTCAGGACTGACGGAGCACAAATCGGCGAGCCAACGGTTGTGTGCTTTCGCGCCAGCAAGTCCGAGTTCCGGATCAAGGTCGCCAGACAAACCGAGACCCGCGCCGAACGGAACCGCAGTGCGTGATTCGACGGCGTCAGCATCGGGGTAGACAACTTCGCCTGCCACTCCGTCTGCGTCGAGCGTCTGATCGCGACGAATTGCGTCCCAGCCGCCGGCGAGTTCGTCGTCGTGCTCTTCGTACCAGTTCTTCGCGAACTTCTCGTCACGCACGCCTAGTCGCGTCGACGCTTCGATGAGTTCATGCTGTTCTTTCAGGAAATCCTCGAATTGTGGAATGTATTTCTGTTCGAGATACGGCCTGTATTGAGCAGTCGGCAGACCGGCATGACTGTCAGCAGCAATGATGAGATATGGATCGTTGTCTGCAAAGTCTGCAGTGGTGAGTGTTGTCTTTGCCATGGTGTGTTCCTTGACTCTTAGGACTGGTTGATGTCGTTGTAGGTCGTTTAGCTGTGTGCTTCAGTGTCGTTCATCGGCCGTCAGGCAGCGAACTCGTAACCGATGAATGCTGGGCACTTGTCCGCTTCTTTCGGGGCTACTCGTGGCGGTAGTCCGGCGAAAACATCTGCAGCACGCGGCCCGATGCGGTCAGCGATCGGTTGAAGGAATTCAAGGTCGAATCCGTAGAGACGAGCGGCGTTTCCAGACAACATCATCTTTGTTTCTTCAAGCGGCACCCCGGCGAAGCTCAGCGAAATGGCCTCACGGGAGTACGGAGTACTCGCTTCTTTGTGCGGATAGTCGCTGCCCCACATGATGCGCTCGACGCCGACCATGTGTCGCATGCCGACTTCCATCGGACGAATGAAACTTGCACCGATGTGGCACTGACGTTGGAAGTACTCACTCGGCTTCAACGACAAGTTGCCCATGACCATCTCGCCCCACACCGCTTCCTGTGAACCATTTGGCTGGCTCATGCGATCGAACATGTAGTCAAGTCGCATCAACTCTTGTGGAACCCAACCGGTGCCTTGCTCGGTGAACACGAGTTGCAAGTTCGGATGACGCTCGAACGCTCCGGCGAGTATCAGTTGGTAGAACGCACGGTGGGCGTACCACGACACCTCGAGCAAGAACATGATCGCATCGACCGGCTCTGGACCCATCGGGGGAGCAGCCGAACCGGTGTGATGATTCACGGGCATCGACAACTCTTCGCATACTTGCCAGAGCGGCTCGTAATACTGCTCGTGAAGTTGCGGCAAGTCACCACCCGGAGGTGTTCCCGGAAGCACGATGCCGCCAGTGAGTCCGTTTTCTTTCGCCCAGCGAATTTCTTTGACTGATTCTTCGATGTTGTGCAAGTTGATCTGTGCGATGCCAACGCGACGTCCGGGGTACGCGTCACAAAAATCTTTCAGCCAGCGGTTGTGCGCTTGCAGTCCCGCCCAACGACGCTCTTGGTCCGCTCGCGTCATCGTTGGGGGCTGAGCGGTGAGTGTCGAGTTCGGATAAAACGGCGGAACAGTGTTCGGAAAGATGACTTCCGCTGCCTGGCCATCCGCTTCCAGGTCGCGCATACGGCGATCTGAATCCCAGTTGCGTTTGCCGAGGTCGCCGATCAAGTCTTCATGCGGATTGACGAAGTCTTTCGCCCACGCGTCAAAGTCGTCGTGCCACTTGCTGGCGAGATACGGCCGGTAGTCGTGGATGTCGCCACCCGCATGACCGTCGGCCGAGATGACGATGAGACGTTCGTCGCTCATGATTCCCCCTTGCGTGTCGCCCCGAATCATCTGGATTCGACCTGAACGACCCGTTCTTCCCCGTCGTAACCGTAGTAGTGCCCCGTCCGGCGGGCAACACCTGCGAGTACTCTCGAGGCATGCCGAATACCGGAACAAGCGCCAGTGACGACCGCCAGCCGAGTGGCGTCGAGGCGTACATGCTCGGCCGCGAATACACGGTCATGCCGATCGCCATTGACTGGTCAAATTCTGTCGAGGTCGGCGCGGGTCCCGTGACGTTCGTGGTCGAGGCCCGAAACCTCACCCGTGAGGCGATCATCCAGAACGAGGTAGTCCAGGGACGGTCAGATGGCATCGACCACGATTACGACGTCCTTGATGGCGGGGCCAGCTTGCACGTTCTTGGCAGCGATGATCGAGTCGAGTACTTGCGATTCGACTGTTTCGACAATGAGCCGCACTATCACTACATCCGAGCCGCAGAGGGACGAAACATCGTCGTGCGTTTTGACAACGTCGCAGAAGGTGACCCGCTTGACTGGACCGTGTCCAGGGTTCGCCATCGACTACCCGACATGCTCGAACATGTCGGAGCTCACGAACTTGCGGAACATGTGCGCAAAGCATCAAGCGATGTGTCGCGAGGCGTGGACGAGCTCAACGCTCTTCTCGTCCGTGCCGCGGTCGCTTCAGGTCATCCATGACCAACCACATCACGGCAGCCGACTTCTCGTCGGCTGACATGCTCGGCGACATTGAACGACTCGTGATGTGTGAATCACCATCACGTGATGTCGCACGCCTTGCCCACTCGGCTGACGTGTTGTCGACACTCATGACGCGCCTGCTTGGGTCTGCACCGCGCATAATCGAATCTGCCGCGGGTCCGCATGTGCATTGGAGTGGTGGCGGAGATCCTCACGTACTCATCGTCGGCCACCATGACACTGTGCACCCGGCGGGATCGACAGCGGCACGTCCGTTCACCGTCGACGGGGACACGGCATCTGGCCCTGGCATCTTTGACATGAAGGCCGGCATCGTGCAGGCGCTCCACGCCGTCTCGAAGATTGCGGATCGCTCGCACATCGAGATACTCATCACCGCCGACGAGGAAGTCGGATCCCATGCGTCACGTGATCTCATCGTGGAACGTGCGAAAGCCGCTGGTTCGGTCATAGTCCTGGAACCGAGTGCCGACGGTGGCGCCGCAAAGGTCGCACGTAAGGGAACAGGGACGTTCGAAGTGGTGGTCTCTGGCAAGGCAGCTCATGCCGGACTCGAGCCGGAGAAAGGTGTCAATGCGCTGATGGCGCTCGCAGAAATCCTGCCGAACATCGCTGCCATCGCAGATGTGACCAAGGGAACCACGGTGACGCCGACGATGGCCAAGGCTGGCACGGCAGACAACGTCGTTCCCGATGAAGCCATCTGCACCGTTGATGTGCGTGTCGTCGAACCAGGTGAGAAAGAACGGGTCGAAGCAGCAATGGCGTCGCTCGTCACGAACGTGAGAGGTGCGACCATCACCATCCGCGGCGGCATCAACAGGCCTCCGATGCACGAATCCTCTTCACGTCAACTGTTCTCGTTATTGACATCTGTTGGTCGTGAATTGGGTATGAACATCGATGGTGTCGCCGTGGGCGGTGGTTCAGACGGAAACTTCACGGCGCAAGCCGGAGTCCACACCATCGACGGCATGGGTGCGGTCGGCGAGGGCGCGCACACCACTCATGAATGCATCATCGTGTCGACGATCGCGTCGAGAGCCGCGCTCGTGGCGAAGATGTGTCAGCTTTTGTCTTCGATGGACAAGATGGAGCCCTTGCCGAGCGTTCCCGCTGCGCGATAGACGTCGAGTTTGGCCCGACTGTCATCAATGTCGAGATTGCGCATCGTCAACTGACCGATGCGATCCATTGGTCCGAACGCTGCGTCTTCGACGCGTTCCATGCTGAGCCGCTCAGGTGCGTATGTCAGGTGCGGGCCCTTGGTGTCGACGATCGTGTAATCATCACCGCGCCGCAGGGCGATGGTCACTTCGCCTGTGATGGCGGTGCCGATCCAACGCATGAGGGGTTCGCGCAACATGAGGGACTGTGGATCGAACCAGCGTCCTTCGTAGAGAAGACGGCCGAGACGACGACCCATGGTGCGGTAATTGTCGATTGAGCCTTCATTATGGATGGCCGTCACGAGTCGCTCGTAGGCGATGTGTAGCAAGGCGAGGCCAGGCGCCTCGTAGATACCGCGGCTCTTGGCTTCGATGATGCG
>CAYMVM010000059.1:0-4903 GCA_964394175.1 uncultured Bifidobacterium sp. | reverse complement strand
GACTTCGAGATGTTCAACATGATGCGCGAGAACGAGATGGCGATGATTCCGACGATCACTGCGGCCGCGACTGGAAACTCGAGTGGGTGCAACAAACGGCCTCGCAGCTGGCTGTTGAATTCCGAGTCCGCAGAGGCACGGCTGGCGTAGTCCTGGACGAGCCACTCGACACCACCGGCGACGAGCGCGACGATTCCCAACACGAAGACAATCGGGTTGGTCGCAAGTCCGAACACCAACATGACGACACCGACTGCCACGATGAGCGGCCACACGGCAGCTGGCGCGGGTTGTGTCGCTGCGGCGGACGCTTCGTTCGTGGAGTGAGTTGTCGAGTCGCGGGTGAACGATGTGAGTCCACCGAGCAACGCCGCGGCAGAGGCGAGTGAGCCGAGTGCAACTGCACCGATGTCGTTCGGATTGACGAACACCATGTACAGCACCATCGCGATGGTCGCGAGTGCTGTGATGCCGTAGAAGTACTTGGAACCTGTGGTGATCATCTCTCGCCTACTTCTGCACGTACACGACGAACCAGAGCGCCACGAAAATCGTGGTGAGCACATACCAATAGAGAGCGTGGGCATTGACGACTTCGATGTCGTCGCGACGTCCACCGACCGAGCGGAACCATGCGACTGCGGTGAACGCCATTCCGACAACCACGAGAAGCAACATCGTCGCCGTGATCGCATAGAACATCGACTGGTATGCGCCGTCGCGCACTCCGATGCCCATCTGCGAATACACAGCGATTTGTGCATTCACGATTGCGGCGCCGAGACCAAACGTCACGAGCAATGCAAGCGAACGATGTGAATCGTGACCACGCTTCGCGCTGTAACAAGCCCACTGCACCATCAACAAGAGAGCGAAGAACGTGACGAGCATCGTGTTCGCAGCCACTTCAGGAATTGCGATGTCCTTAGGCAACCAATCTTTGATGATGTAGAGACCGTCTGACGATTCACGCGTTGGTGCAGCTGCACGAAAACGCAACCACGTTGACAACATGCCACCCATCAATGTGATCGCGGCTACTGACAACACACCGGCAGCGACCATTGCTTGGCGCTTCGGTGCAGGTGCAGCCGCTGAAGGAAGAGCGAGAGTCATGCCGACACCCCCTTCGAGTCGAGAACTGGTTCGGCAGAGCCGACCACTGCGAGTTCAGCGAAATTGTTGTGCGGAGCCGGCGATGGCGTCGCCCATTCGAGCGTGTGTCCGTTCCACGGATCGTCACCTGCATGCTCACCAGATCGGAAATCCTTGACTACTGCGCCGACGAATGCGAGCAGGCCGAGAATCACGAGGGCGTGCCCGACGGCAGATGCGCCGTTCCACAGCGACACCGGTCCGTCGTAGTCGAATGACGCGACCGCACCATTCGGTTGGCCCTGAAAGCCTGCGATGTACTGCGGGAACGCAGCAAGAACGGTTCCGAGAAGTACCAACGTGCCAGCTCCGAGTGCCTTCTTGTCAGCGATCTTTCGACCCCACAACTTCGGGCCCCAGAACGTGATCGCACCGAGACCTGCGAGCAATGTTCCGTACGACACGTACACCGTCGCGCCTTCTTCGAACACAGTGCCAGTGAGGTCGGCAGCGTCAATGTTGAGAAGTGCGTTGCCGAGCATTCCGACGAGAATCATGCCGACTCCGAGGAACGTGAGCGCGAATGCCGCATTCGGACGAATCTTGCCGGACTTTGCACCAAGTGCACCGAGCGCCAACACGACCAACACACCGAGAACCGGCAGCAGGTTGAACAACCCGAACGTGATGAGTGACTGAATCTTGTCGCCCACACTTCCGTTCCACAAAAGGACGTGCTGTGACTGAGTGACGGAACCCAGTACGGCGGTGGTCACGAGTCCGATGCCCGCGAGCGCTGCGCCACGCAACGGCTGACGTCCACCGGACACAACTGGTCCCATGTCGGCTAACGCACCAACAGCCATCACGACGAACACGAACGTGAGTGGCTGCGTGAGCGACCAACCGAGATGATCGTTCACTGCATAGTTGCCACCGAACGCGACGCGTGCGTACGTGTGATCGACATAGAGATACGCGACGGTGCCGATCGCGACCGGCAACGACGCGACAATTGCGAAACCACCAGCAAGTGCTGACCAACTGAACAACGGTGCACGTTCGAGCGACATACCGGGTGCGCGTGCGGTGAGAACGGTGACGACTGCCGACGTCGCCGCTGCGACAAGGCCAGCTGCGGTAACAGCAAGGCCAAGGAGATACAGATCGACCATGTCGGCATTGCCACCTGCAGGTCCGCCGTTACCGAGAATCGCGATGATGACGGTGGCGACGCCTGTTATCCACAACCACAGACCAAGTTGTGCGAGGCGTGGGAACGAAATGGAACGAGCACCGACTTGAAGTGGCGCCACTGCGACAGCGATACCAACGAACGTCGGCGCGAGGACGGCATACACAAGCCCGAAGCGGAAGACGGCCAGCAATTGAGGTGCCGCGTCAGCGTCAATGAGTGCAGTTGACGGTGTGATGCGTTCGACACCAAGGAGAGCGGCTACGACCGCAGTGCCCAGCGCGAGCAACCATGACAGCGCGACGAACAGTCGGCCGATCTTTTTGTGATCTGAAGAGCTGACCCAATCGGCGATGCCGAGGAGCAACTGGGGCACCGCATCACGCTGTGAGGCAGTGGTTGCCTGCGCGTGCGTCTCGATGGTTGTCATGTCGTGGTAGGTCTCCCGTACCCCTCAACCTTGGGGGTCAAGGCAGGGGCACACAACGCTGATATTTCCGTGTTTCACACTATCCACATGGGCTCGGTGGGCCCGAACTCCCCTGCGAGCACGAGTGAACGAGGAGGTGACAGTCGTCGCTACGCGACGAGTACGTCGACGGTCAGCGCGACGAACACCAACGACACATATGTGATGGAGAAAGAGAAAAGTCGCATCGACGCGCCGGCTGACGGTCGGCGACCAAGTGCAATTGTGCCGATGAGAAAACCGAGGCCGAGGACCGCCGCCGTGACGCCGTAGATCCATCCCAGGTCAGCGACGGGGACAAGTGCCATCGAGGTGATGAGAATGGCCACGCAGTAACGCGTCATCGATGCCACCACGTCGGCTGTCGACACCACCGAAGGCAGCATCGGCACACCGGCAGCCCGATAGTCGTCGGCGTGGCGAATGGCGAGGGCCCAGAAATGTGGAGGGGTCCACAGGAAGATGAGGAGAAAGAGGAGGGCGGCAGACCAACTGAGTGAATTGGTGACGGCAGCCCAGCCCACCAACACCGGCACCGCGCCCGCTGCACCACCGATGACGATGTTCTGCTTGCTCGTGCGCTTCAGCCACAACGAGTACACGAACACGTAGAACGCGGTGGCCGACACGGCGAGCACCGCAGACAAGAGGTTGGCACCGACCCACAAGAGTGCGAACGCGGCGACCTCGAGAGACAACGCAAAAACCATTGCGTTGCGCGGCGAGATCAGCCCGGTCACGAGCGGGCGGTTCTTCGTTCGTTCCATCAGTGCATCGATGTCACGGTCGATGTACATATTGATGGCGTTTGCTCCGCCTGCAGCCAGTGACCCGCCGATGAGGGTGACCACGATGAGGCTCCATGACGGCCATGCACCTTCAGCCAACACCATCGTCGGAACTGTGGTGATGAGCAACAATTCGATGATGCGCGGCTTCGTGAGTGCGATGTAACCACCGATCACCGACCGCGGAGCGCGCGACGATGAATGTGCTCCGCCGATGCGAGACGGCACCACAGGGCGCACATTGAGGGACATCGGAACCTATGGTACGAGCGCGACTGCGATACGACCAATCGCAGGCAGACTATTCGTGTGACCACCCCCGTCATAGCGAGCCAACCGACGGTCATCGAACCTGACGTCACAGAAAAGGACGAAGTCGACACCACAGTCGACCTCGACACCCCGTGGATCGTCCTTGTATGGAACGACCCCATCAATCTCATGTCGTACGTCACATTCGTGTTTCAGAAATTGTTCGGTTATTCACTCGAGAAAGCGACCGAACTGATGCTCGATGTTCACGAGAAAGGTCGCGCTGTTGTCTCGACGGGCACGCGTGAGCGTGCAGAAGTCGACGTCTACCGACTTCATGAACATGGTCTTTGGGCGACCATGCAGCAAGACAAGTGAAAACGGTGCTTCCGTGGTGAGACGTCGACCACCTGGTCCTGTGACACGACGTGTCGATGGCACGTTCACCATCAACTTGAACGATGACGAACGCGCTGCGTTCATCAAGTTCTTCTCTGAATTCGATGAACTTTTGAATGCAGACTCACGCGACGACAATCTCCGTCGTCTCTTTCCTGTCGCCTACCACGACGACCATGAAAACGACGGTGAGTTCCAACGTCTCATGCACGACGACCTCGTCACGTCGAAACGCGCATCACTCGACACCAGTCGCCGCATCATGCAGTCGGCGATCGATGACACCGTCAGTGAAGCCGACATGCTCCAGCTCATGACCACACTCAACGGTCTTCGGCTGGTGCTCGGCACGATGCTCGATGTCGGCGAAGACGACGGCGACATTGACGATGACGATCCGCTGGCTGGTCAGCGCCACTTATATGAATACATCGGATGGCTGCTCGAATGGGTCGTTGCGGGCCTCCACGAGGGGCTGGACCCCGAAGGAATGTCGTAGGGGGAAACTCTTCCGTGTGCTGATAGCGTCACTTTCGCTCTCAACCGGAGTCGTCCTTGCCCCCATCGTCTAGCGGCCTAGGACACCACCCTTTCAAGGTGGCGGCACGGGTTCGAATCCCGTTGGGGGTGCCAAGACCATCGTGGTCAAACACGTGGTCCCGTGGTGAAGTTGGAGTTCACGCCGGCCTGTCAAGCCGGAGGTCG
>CAYMVM010000058.1:0-5196 GCA_964394175.1 uncultured Bifidobacterium sp. | reverse complement strand
CCTCTGAAGCCCCCTTCCGGTGCCGTCGTGAAAGAGAAGTGACCGAGGCCTTCCTTCAACCCAGTCGGGAACGAGAAAGCTGTGTCGACAATGAACGTCGCACCACCGTCGCGCGAAATGACTGATACTTTTTTGCGCGCACCATCACCACTCGAGAAGATGACGCGAAGGTTGCCTGCTTTGTCGATGAATCCGCCAGAGTTCACCCCGGCAAACTTCATGTCGCCTACGGTCTCGCCCATCAACTCCCACGTGACAACCCACGTCGGATCGGACCAGGAGTACGTGACGGTGTCTGTCGCAGCAGCTTTCCCAGCAGGACTCACGGTCACAGCTGCTACAACCAACGAACCGAGAAGAGCTGCAAGACGTCTCTTTGTCATGCACCGTATTATGGCACCTAATTGCGGCGGCGATTTCCACTGCGGGTGATTCGTCGAAACCGTACGCGCCCCGGCTGGATCTGTGGCTGATTATGCGACCACGTTCACGAAGATCGTGCGCTGACGAGTTTTCTGACCCTTCGGCGTCACTCCGATGGTGACCGAACACACGCCGACCGTCTTGCCCTGCACGCTCGTACCGCTCGTCTTGCAGAAACGACTGCCGGCCTTCGACACAACCACTTTCACCTTCGACGACTTCGGCGCACTGATACCGGCAAAGACACTCATCGTCTTCGAATCGACTTTCTTGCCCACCTTCACTGACAACACACGACGAACTGTTGATGGTGACGACACCGGCGGCACTGTCACAGACGATGCGTCACTTGATGACGATGCGGTCGTCGTTTGCGGTGCTGCTGTAGCTGTCGATGCTGTGCTCGCACCAGACGATGTCGCGGTCGTTGATGGAGAGCCTTGCGCTTGTGCAGCGTCAGATGATGGTGTCGTGGTTGCGACAGTCACTGCAACTGTGGTTGCAACGGTCGGCACTGTCACAGTTGCTGGAACAGTTGGAACGGTCACTTGACCAGCGGTAGTAGTTGTCATTGCAGGTGCCGTTGTCGCGACGTTCTGCGCAAGAGTGATCCCGAAGCCGGCAAGTGTCACTGCAGAACCAGTGTGTGAGTTCACTGGAAGTCCATTGCCCACCGACCCGTCAAAGTCATACCCAGCACACAACAGTCGACCAGCCCATGTGGCCGCACACACCGCAGGGGAATTGCGTCTGTTTGATCCAAGTGCCATCACATTCGTCATGCCAGGCACCTTCTGCGCACCCCACCACTGACCGAAAGTCCCCGGATATTGCCCCCAACACCACACTTGGCCCTCCACGTCGTTCGCACACGACTGACCTGCACCAACGCTTACCGACACGGCGCGGACACGCAGCCCATCTGCGGTTCGCGGAGTCGCAGATGAAGGCACGAGTACGTTGTCAACGCCCAACTGATATGACGAATTATCGCCGAAGCACTTCACGACTCCGGTCACCAGAACCGCACATGTGTGTGACACTGACATTGCGACATCCACAACTTGTTGATCTGCCAGCGGAAATCGCGCAGCAAATGTGGGGCCCGCTGCACCAAGACCAAGCTGCCCCTGCGGACTTGCGCCCCAGCACGCGAGAATCGAACTTGCATCTATCACGCAGAAGTTGTTGGCGCCCCCGGTGATCTTCACTGCGTTACGGACGAACGGCAACGTCACCGGCCCGCGAATACTGGCATCGACGAACGACTCTGCCGTCATGGCTCCACCGCGACCATCACCCCAGCAGCGAACGGATCCATCGATGACGACCGCACATGCCACAAAGGCTCCGAGAGCAATGTCAACCGCAGGCGACCCGATGTTGGGTATTCGAGTCGGCACGATCATGTAACCGCCCCATTGCGCATCAACGATGCGGGTTGAGTTCAGACCCCAACAGAAAACTTCACCTCCAGCGATTGCGCACATCGCATCGCCGTTTCCAGATGCAACGGCAGTCACATACTGATTGTTCGGCATGGGAATTCGCACGGGCGCTGGCGACACACCCGGTGCTTGGTTCTGAACTAATCCTGATGTTGAACGACCCCAACACCACAATGACCCAAGATGGTCGATGACGCAGATCTCGGTATCGGTTCCTCCGACCACGACGGCTGCTTTCTCGCCTGGGGCCACGGAAAAACCAACGGGCAGCAAGCGCTGCAGCGATTGCGCTGAGATCGCGGTGTTGCGATCCATTGAGTCATCGGCTGACTCAGACCCTCCGCCACAAGCCGCAATGACCAATGCGGCAGCTGTCAGCACTGCGCCAAGACGCGTCGATTTCAAGATGCGAGACATGGTCGCTCCCTTTGTGTGTTTCCCCAAGCAACCCTAATTACTCGGCCATTCTGACGATGACGACCGAGGTTTAGTTCCCCAGCCGATACGGTCAGCACTCGTGGGACTTCTCGAGGGTCGCGTAGCCGTCGTCACCGGAGCCGGTCACGGGCTCGGTCGTGAATATGCGCTAGCACTCGCCGCACAAGGCGCATCCCTCGTCGTGAACGACGTCGGCTCTGCCGTGAATGGGGAGGGCGAATCTGACACTGCTGCACACGCTGTCGTCGCGGAGATACTCGACCACGGCGGGACGGCGCATGCCAACACCTCGAGCGTGGCTGAATGGACTGGCGCCCAGTCCGTCATCGATGTTGCGATTTCTCAGTTCGGTCGGCTTGACATCGTGGTGAACAACGCAGGCATCAACAGGCCGAGCTCACTTGTCAATCTCACCGAATGTGACGTCGATTCTCAGTTAGCGGTTCACGTGAAAGGCACCCTCGCCGTCAGTCACTTCGCTGCAGAACATTGGTCAACTGTTGGTCCCGCAACTGGTCGTGCCGTCGTCAACACCACATCATCAGTCGGACTACACCCGGGTGCAGGTGGAGGCGTGTACGAAGCAGCAAAGGCCGGCATCGCAGCACTCACAGTGAGCCACGCGCAAGAACTTGCTCGATACGGCGTGCGGGTGAACGCCGTCGCACCATGCGCACGCACGCGCATGGTCGAACATTCGCCCGCTGTGTTGGCACTCATGCCGGAGACCGAGGGTTTTGATCGTCACGCGCCGGAACATGTGGCACCCCTCGTGGTCTACCTCGCGAGTTCGCTGTGTCATTTCACTGGACGCGTGTTCGCAATCGAAGGACCCGATGTTGCGCTGTATCGACCCGCTGGTGTCAGCCAACACTGGTCGATGGAAGGGCAATGGACCGCAGAACAACTGGCCGATGTGTTTGCCGACATTGATTCACGAGTGTTCGTCGACGCGTTCTTCCCCGGAGGAGTCACTTCACACGGGATTCCCTCTCGCCGCACGTTGCGCATGCTGGCCGAAATGCCCTCTGAAAGAGGGGGGTTCCCGCCGCCTGAATGAGGAGTCTAGAAATATGATTTGTCTAGTATTTACGGTTGCGTCTCACTACCTATTTGGAGCCCACATGAACCGCAGATCTACCCTCACTCGTGCCCTTGCAGTCGTTGGCCTTTCCGTCGGCATCATCACCGTCGGACATGCGCCTGGTTTCGCACCTGAAGCGGCCCAAGCATCGCTGACAATCGCCGTGCCGACGAATGTCGAGAAGCCTGCGGCAGGCGATGGGTTCCTTTGCGCAGTTGTCAGCGCCAACAACAACACAACAGTCATGTGCTCTGGCAAGAACGACGTCGGGCAGTTGGGCGACGGCACGACAACTAATCGCAGCTATCTCAAAGAAGTGACCGACACGAACAAACTTGGAAGCGCGCATCAACTTGTTGCTGGCAAGTCACACGCGTGCGCCATCGCCGGGTTTGGCGCGGCAAACCTTGGCGAAGGCACGCTGTATTGCTGGGGAAGCAACCAGTACGGACAGTTGGGAACGGGAAACAACAACAACTCAAGTGTTCCTGTCATGGTCGCAGACAGCGGTGCCTTCACAAACAGCAGCATCTTGGGTGTTATCGCGGGTGACAACCACACGTGCGCCATCAAGAATGTCAGCAGTGTCAACAAGATGTACTGCTGGGGACTAAACGACAAGGGCCAACTCGGCGACACGACCAACTCCAACAGCAATGTTGCTGTCGCGGTTGCAGGTGTCTTTTCATCAACCGGAGTGTTTTCTACTGGTGTTCGTTTCAAACAGGCAATGGCCGCAGGGGCTGAACACACCTGTGCAACGCGTTCATCGGACTACGCGGTGTATTGCTGGGGAGAAAACGGCAATGGTCAGTTGGGCAACAACTCGACGACTGACAGCTCAACTCCGGTCTCAACTTCGCTCACGGGCACCAGTGCCGGAGGCACCTATACCTCATTCATGGCGGCAGGCCTTGACTTCACCTGCGCGAAAGACAATTCCGGTGCTCTCAAGTGTTGGGGTGGAAACGCGAACGGCCAGATGGCTAACGGACTGTCTGCCGATGTTCTGGTTCCAACTGCGATTCCCAACAACGGATCGTTCACAAACTCTGGAATCAGTACCATTGTCGCTGGTGGACAAACCGCCTGTGCAGTGGATTCAGCTCTCATCGTGTGGTGTTGGGGTGCGAACAACGCCGGACAAGTCGGCGACAACACACTGGTGAACAAGAACCGCCCCACACGAATTCTTGACAACTCAGCAGAGAACTTCACCAACGGACTCCTGGGCGGCTCGAGCAACAACCATCGAGGTATGGCAGTTGGCAATTCTGTCACCGACGGTTTTTCATGCCTCACAGTGTGGTGCTGGGGTGGCAATGCAACTGGTCAACTTGCACAGAACAACACGACGGCTCGTCCGCTTCTCACCAAGCTCAAGTACGGAATAGTCGAGGCTGACGACGTGACCGGTGCAACCGTCACAGCCGTCTACACAGCCAATGGTGTCGTCGTGACATTCGACGGCGTTCCCGCAAATGGGCTCTCAAGTGTTTCAGTGACAGTCGCGCCAACCACCCAGCAACTGGCTCCGAGCCAGCCCGGCGGAATGAACGCTCCTTACTACGCTCCGCGTAGTTTTTCAGGAGGCACACTGCCAACTGTCTCTGGTAACAAGTTCTCGGTCACAGTTCCGAGTATGACGATTCAGACATATTCGATGAGTGGTCCACCAACGTCTACGACGGCAAGTTTTGAATCGACTGGTTCGTACCACCTCACCTATTCCGCAACTGGAACTGCGACCACGGGATACGCCGATGGTTGGCGCCTACGTAACGGTCAAGCATCGGGTCAAAC
>CAYMVM010000057.1:0-5272 GCA_964394175.1 uncultured Bifidobacterium sp. | reverse complement strand
GATCCGTTGCACGACGTGCACTGAGAATCTGCCGTGAGATGCAGCGACGTGGTGAGACCATGCGCTGCATCGATGAAATCGAGTGTCAACTTCGCTTCGATGTCACCGCCGCGCTGTGGTCCGACACCTGCGCCACTGCGCTTGCCGCGACCGAACATCTGACCAAGAAGATCACCGAGGCCATCACCGGTGTCGAAGTTGAACGTCTGACCACCGGGTCCGGCGAAGCCACCCATCGGGCCCATGCGCCGAACTTCGTCATATTCCTTACGTCGGGTCTCATCACCAACGACGTCGTAGGCAGCAGAGATCTCTTTGAATCGTTCCTCTGCTTGGGCATTGCCCGGGTTCGCATCAGGATGGAACTCGCGCGCCAGTCGTCGATACGCCTTGGTGATGTCCTTGTGTGACGCAGATTGCGACACACCAAGGACCGCGTAGTAGTCCTTCTCGAACCACTCGCGTTGGGCTGCCATGACGACTAGCCCCTCACCTTGACCATCGCGGCGCGCAGAACTTTGCCCTTCCAGCGATAACCGGTGCGCATGACTTCGACGACGACGGGCTCTGAACCATCGCCGGGTTCACTTGCCACAGCTTCAGCGAGCGCGGGATCGAACGGCTTGTCAAGCAAGTCGAGTGCCTCGAGCCCTTGCTTCTGCAATGCCCCGATGAGCGAGCTCCACACGGGTTCGACACCTTCGACACCGTGCGAGAACGCAGCCTCGCAGGCGTCGAGCACGGGCAGCAACGCTTCGACAACTTTTCCGGTCGCACGATCGACTTCATCAGATTGAGTGGTAGCGACGCGCTTCTTGTAGTTCTCGAAATCTGCCTGCAAACGCAGGGCGATGTCTTTGAACTCGTCACGCTCTGCGAGCAGTGCGTCGATGTCGTGTTCGACCGCCTCTGACACTTCGTCTGAACTGGCGTCTTTCGCCTCGTCGGTGTCAGTCGGCTCATCGACCATTTCTGCATCCATGGTTCGCTACCGAATCACTTCTCGTCGACGATTTCAGCATCGACGATTTCATCATCGTTCACTTGGCCGGCACCCGACGCCGACGTACCGGCGGCGTTCGAGTCACGTGCTGCTGCTTCGTACAACTTTTGGCTGAACGCTTGACTTGCCGACATGAGTTTCTCAGTCGCCGACTTGATGGCCTCGACGTCTGTGCCAGCGATCGCAGTCTTCAACTCACCGAGTGGACCTTCGACCGCGTCCTTCTCGTCGGCAGAGACCTTGTCACCCTGCTCACGCAGCACCTTTTCGGTTTGGTACACGAGCGAGTCGGCATTGTTGCGCACTTCCGCTTCCTCGCGACGACGACGATCTTCCTCGGCATGTGCTTCGGCGTCTTTCACCATCTTGTCGATGTCGTCTTTGTTCAACGACGACTGACCGGTGATGGTCATCGACTGTTCCTTGTTCGTGGCACGGTCCTTTGCTGACACGTGAACGATGCCGTTCGCGTCGATGTCGAAAGTGACTTCGATTTGCGGAACACCACGTGGTGCCGGTGGCAGATCAACGAGCTGGAACTTGCCAAGTGTCTTGTTGTAACTGGCCATTTCGCGCTCACCCTGCAAGACGTGAATTTCAACCGACGGCTGATTGTCGTCAGCAGTGGTGAACACTTCGGTACGACGCGTGGGAATGGTCGTGTTGCGCTCGATGAGACGCGTCATGACACCGCCCTTCGTTTCGATACCGAGTGACAACGGAGTGACGTCGAGGAGCAGCACGTCTTTCACGTCGCCCTTCAAGACACCGGCCTGAATTGCAGCGCCGACGGCCACGACTTCGTCGGGGTTCACCGACTTGTTCGCTTCCTTTCCGGTGAGTGCCATGACGAGGTCTTGTACCGCCGGCATACGTGTGGAACCGCCGACCAAGATGACGTGATTGATCTGACCCTTGGTGAGACCGGCATCTTTGATGGCCTGTTCGAATGCGACGCGACAACGTTCGATGAGGTCAGCGGTCATTTCCTGGAACTTCGCGCGCGACAATGTCTCATCGAGGTGCAGCGGGCCTTCTGCAGTTGCCGTGATGAACGGAAGGTTGATTTGAGTCTGCTGCACTTGTGACAGTTCGATCTTTGCCTTCTCTGCTGCTTCCTTCAGGCGTTGTGCTGCCATGCGGTCTTGTGCGAGGTCGATGTTGTGGGCACCTTTGAACTGCTGCACCAACCAATCGATGATGCGCTGGTCCCAGTCATCGCCACCGAGATGGGTGTCACCGTGTGTGCTCTTCACTTCGAACACACCGTCACCAATTTCCAACACCGACACGTCGAAGGTTCCACCACCGAGGTCGAACACGAGCACGGTCTCGTCTTGTGATGCTTTGTCAAGTCCGTAAGCGAGTGCAGCTGCGGTTGGCTCATTGATGATGCGCAACACTTCGAGCCCTGCGATCTGCCCCGCCTCTTTTGTTGCTGTGCGCTGTGCATCGTCGAAGTACGCAGGCACAGTGATGACCGCCTGTGTGACTGTGTCACCCAAATACGCTTCGGCGTCGCGCTTCAACTTCATGAGCGTGCGTGCGCTGATCTCCTGTGGCGTGTACTGCTTGCCGTCGATGTCGTCGGACTTCCAGTTCTCGCCCATGTGGCGCTTCACGCTGCGGAACGTGCGATCGGGGTTCGTGATGGCCTGGCGCTTCGCCACTTCGCCCACGAGCACCTCACCGGTCTTCGAAAATGCGACGACCGACGGGGTGGTACGGGCACCCTCGGAGTTGGGGACCACGACCGGGTCACCGGCTTCAAGGAAGGCCACGACTGAGTTGGTGGTTCCGAGGTCAATACCGACTGCTTTTGCCATGGGGGTCTCCGTTTTCGTAAGTAACTGGGTCGGGGGGTGACCCAGCGGGGGGATACGGCGTCAGACTAGACCTGCCCCCTGAACTTGGCAACTCGTATGTCATAAAACTTGAGTGAAAGTGACTTAAGTTTCTCCAGACCCCGATCTTGTGCGCTGTTTCCGCCCCCCAGAGGGGCACAGACATACGATGGGCGCGTGGTCGGCTCCCTTGTCATCTTGCGCCATGGTCAAAGCACCTGGAATCAGCTCAATCTGTTCACCGGGTGGCACGACGTACCCCTCTCCGCCCAGGGCGAAGCCGAGGCCACGGCCGCGGGGGCCACCATGGCTGCCGAGGGCCTGGTGTTCGATATCGCCCACACCTCTTTACTCACCCGCGCCGTGATGACCTGCCACCTCGCGTTGCAGGAGATGGGCCAGGTCTGGCTCCCCGTGCAACGTGACTGGCGTCTGAACGAACGGCACTACGGGGCACTACAGGGTTTGGACAAGAAGGCGACGGTCGAAAAACACGGCGCCGATCAGACACACCTCTGGCGACGCAGCTTCGATGTGCCGCCCCCTCCCGTCACCGACGACAGTCCTGAACACCCGCGCAATGACTCTCGGTACCGCTTCGTCGACTCTCGCTCGTTGCCCGCCACGGAATGTCTGAAGGATGTGGTCGAACGAGTCATGCCGTACTTCCACTCCGAAGTGGTGCCGCAGTTGAAGGCGGGCATGAATGTGTTGGTCACCGCCCATGGCAACTCACTTCGTGCATTGCTGATGCAACTGGAGAATGTGTCTGAGGCCGACATCGCCGAATTGAACATCCCAACTGGTGTTCCACGTCACTACCAACTCGCCGTCACGGGTGACAAGGTGTCGACGATTTCTGCGCGTTACCTCGGCGATCAAGATGCCATCGCCAAAGCGGCAGAAGCAGTGGCGAATCAGACGAAGGGCTGACCACCCGCTTCGGAAATGGGCGTATAGTCCTCCATATGGCCAGTCTCAAAGCGTCGCTTCAACATCTTCGCAACGTTCCGTTGTTCTCGTCGTGCTCGAACAAGGAGCTCGAGCGCATCGCGAAAGCAGCCGACGAGGTCAGCGTGAAGGCCGGCACTTTGATCGTCGACCAAGGCCAAACCGGTCGTGAGGCGTACATCTTGTTGAAAGGTGTCGCTGTCGTGCGTCGCAACGGCAAGAAGGTCACGTCGCTCAGCGAAGGTTCGGTCATCGGTGAGTTGTCACTGTTGGACCACGGCCCGCGCACTGCATCGGTGAGTGCCGAGACCGACTGCACCTTGCTCGTGATCAGCCAGCGCAACCTTTACGGCGTCATCGACAAGGTGCCGTCAGTGGCCCACAAGTTGCTCTCCGCCCTCGCCACACGCATTCGCGACCTCGATCGCGCGTATTACGGCTGATTTCGCCGTTTTCACGACAGCACATCCTCTCGCCAACTGCCGAGCCCGACAGTTAACGGGACTAGCGTTCTCTATGCCATGAGCACGCACACTGCATCCCCAGAAGCCGCCTCGACAGAGAAGAAGCGTCTTCGTCCGCATCAGATTTCCATCGGTATCGGCCTCTTCATGGGTGTCTTCACCTTGATGTCAGGTGTCATCCCGAACTTCACCAAGTGGCACAGCGAATCTGAGGTCACACGCCATGTGTTTGAAGGCATCCCCAGTGCCTTGAAGGCGGCCTTCTACACGGTCATCCCCGTGATGTTGGTGTGGGGTTCATTCCGCTTCGCTGATCGCATGCGCAACTGGGAGCGCGGAGCGCCCGACCGTCGCAAGACGACACCGAAGAACGTGAAGCGTCGTCTTGCTGACTACCGCGCAGGTGTCTACATGCGCACGCTGTTGCGTGACAGTGCTGCAGGTCTCATGCACTCGATGATCTACTTCGGATTCCTCGTGCTGCTCGGTGTCACGACGACGTTGGAAATCGATCACCAGTTGCCTGAGTCGTTGAAGTTCCTGCACGGCGGCGTGTACCAGGCGTATGCATTCATCGGCGACTTTGCAGGTCTCATGTTCACCGGTGGTGTCGTGTGGGCGATCGTGCGTCGCTACGTGCAGCGTCCATATCGCATCCGCATCAAGTCGAAGCCGGAACACGCGATCATCTTGGGGGTACTGCTCGCCATCGGTGTGTCGGGATATCTCGCAGAAATGTTCCGTATCGCCGTGTCTGAAATCGGCGGCAAGGACATGTCGTTCGAAAAGTGGAGCTTCATCGGATATCCGCTGTCACAGACGGTCGACGGCCTGTCGCTCGGTGCAGCAGAGAACTGGCATCAAGCGATGTGGATCTTCCACGTCGTGTCATTCATCGCGTTCCTCGCAATTTTGCCGATCACGATGCTCCGCCACATCTTCACCTCACCACTCAACATGTACCTGAAGGACCGCGAGCGTCCGAAGGGTGCGATGAAGGCGATGCCGAA
>CAYMVM010000056.1:2774-5575 GCA_964394175.1 uncultured Bifidobacterium sp. | reverse complement strand
GGGTTCACCTGGTCCATGAACTGCGACAACTGCGACGTTCCGAAGAACTCTTTGATGGCAGCCACGACAGGGCGAATGTTGATGAGGGTCTGCGGCGTGATGGCCTCGGTGTCTTGCGTGGTCATGCGCTCGCGCACGACGCGCTCCATACGCGACAGGCCGATACGGACCTGGTTCTGGATCAACTCTCCCACGGAACGAATACGGCGGTTGGCGAAGTGGTCTTGGTCGTCGAGACGGTAACCAGGTGCCTGCTTGACGAGGTGCAGCATGTACGAGATCGCCGCGAGAACTTCGCAACGTGACAACACGTCTTGGTCGTCGGTCGGAAGATCGAGCTGCTCAGGGGTGAGTCCGAACAATTCGGTGAGCTTGGCGACTTCGCCACCGAGTTTGCGATTCAACTTGTAGCGACCGACGCGGCTGAGGTCGTAACGACGGTTCTCGAAGAACGCGCCATCGAAGTACGAACGTGCCGACTCGAGTGTCGGTGGTTCACCTGGACGTGCACGCTTGTAGATCTCGACGAGTGCTTCGTCTTGCGTGGTTGCGACGTTGCGCTCTTTCTCCCACTGACCTTCAAGAAAATCGAAGTACGCGACGAAACGCTCGAGGAACCCTGGTGCGTGTTCTTCGTCGAAGCCGAGTGCGCGGAGAAGCGTGAACACGCCCATGCGACGCTTGCGTGCGACACGTGTTCCGGCGGTGACGTCTTTACCTGGCTTGTGCTCGACGTCGAATTCGAGCCACTCACCGCGGTAGGGGTGAATAGTTCCCTTGACCAACTGGTGCTTTGACAAGTTACGGAGGCGGTAACGCTCGCCCGGTTCAAAGATGACACCGGGTGAACGCACGAGCTGCGACACGACGACGCGCTCAGTGCCATTGATGATGAACGTTCCCTTGTTGGTCATCTTCGGGAAGTCACCCATAAAGACGATCTGCTCTTTGATTTCACCGGTCTCGCGGTTACCGAAACGTGCACGCACGAACACCGGCGATGCGAATGTCATTTCACGTTCGCGACACTCTGCTTCCGTGAACTTCGGTCCTGGGCACAGGTCCTCATCGTTCGGGTCGAATTCAAGATCGAGAGTGAGTCCACCGCTGTAGTCGCTGATCGGTGAGATGTCATCGAAGGTCTCTTTCAGACCTTCACGCATGAACCAATCGAACGATTCACGTTGAATGGCGATGAGATCGGGCAGTTCGAGGGACTCCTCGAGGTTTGCAAACGAATAGCGCTCACGGGACGACGAACGAGAGGTCACGAAAAACTCCTGGGCAGCAAGGCGGGCACCGTGAGACACCATGAATGAATGCAGACCCGTGTTTGGGGACGGCAAAAACTCAGGGGGTGACGCACGGCAGGTTCCAACGCTACCGGCGAATCCGGCTCATGGACAAGCAGAAAGTAGGACCCCCGAAGGGGGCCCGCCCGATTGGGGGGCACGGTACGCCCCATCCCCCGGTTCGTCAAGCACTGTCGGGGCGGACTCTGGCCCTGGGCCGGCCGTGACGGGAAACGAAAGCGGCCCTCGCCCCTCGGGTGACCGAGGTGCGAGGGCCGCAGATCGCGATGGATATCGGGTCTTACTTGACCTCGACCTTGCCGCCGGCCTCTTCGAGCTTGGCCTTCGCCTTGGCGGCGTCGTCCTTGCTGACCTTTTCGAGAACGGGCTTCGGTGCACCGTCGACGAGGTCCTTGGCTTCCTTCAGACCGAGGCTGGTGAGCTCGCGCACGACCTTGATGACCTGGATCTTCTGGGCACCACCGTCGGCGAGGATGACGTCGAATTCATCCTTCTCTTCTTCTGCTGCTGCACCACCGGCGGCTGCACCACCGGCTGCAACTGCTGCGACTGCAACCGGAGCGGCTGCGGTCACGCCGAACTTCTCTTCGAACGCGTCGAGGAGTTCCTTCAGTTCGATGACGGTGAGGTTTGCGATTCCGTCGAGGATGTCGTCTTTGCTAAGAGCCATTGTTCTATTTCCTTTACTTGTTGGCTGTTGTTACAAAAATGAATGTTGTTGTGAACCTGCTACGCAGCTTCTGTGTTCTGAGAACCTGCTACGCAGCTTCTTTCTGATCTATGAGGGCCTTCAGGCCATACGCGGTGTTGCGTGGCAGTGCCTGCAACAGACCGGCGGTGCGCACGAGCGGAGCTTGCAGGAGACCTGCGAACTGCGCGAGTAGCACCTCGCGTGGCGGAAGATCGGCCAGCACTTCGACATCTTTGGCAGAGATCGCCTTGTTGGCGACGACTCCTCCTCGAATGACGAGCAGCGGATTGGTCTTTGAGAATTCCTTCAATGCTTTCGCAGTGGCGGCCACGTCACCATGCACGAATGTGATGGCGGCTGGACCGACGAGCAATTCATCGAGACCTTCCGCACCTGCTTCACGGGCAGCGCGACGAGCAAGCGTGTTTTTGTACACGCGATACTCGGCGCCCACTCCACGAAGGCTGATGCGAAGTTCCGCAAGTGCAGACACCGTCATGCCGCGGTACTCGGTGATGATGGCGGCATCTGAGCCACTCAACTTCGCCTTGACCTCGTCGACGACGGCGACCTTCTCGGGACGAACGATTGACATTTCACCTCCTCGGTTGTTCTGTTGGTCTCGGGGCGCTCGCTGAAAACGAACGCCGCACCGAGCACGCAACAGCGCACACGAATGTGGTATCCGCCTCGTCTGGCGAACCGTTGTGGTTCCTTAGCCGGCAAGCCGGACCGGATGTCTCTGGCGAGTGACCGAGAGATGTAGTTGTAAGGACAAAAGCCTAAGGCCGAAAGGG
>CAYMVM010000056.1:0-2674 GCA_964394175.1 uncultured Bifidobacterium sp. | reverse complement strand
GCTACTCAGCCGCTGGCTTGAGCCTGTTGGTGTCGACCTTGATGCCAGGACCCATCGTGGTGGATAGCGAGATCTTCTTCAGATACTTGCCCTTTGCCGATGCGGGCTTCACACGCTGAATTTCGTCGACAATGGCGCGGAAGTTGGACTCCAAGTCGGCAGCCGAGAACGACGCCTTACCGATGCGCACGTGCACGTTGCCGTAACGATCGGTGCGGTACTCGACCTTGCCACCCTTGAACTCGCTGACGGCACGACCGACGTCTTGCGTGACGGTGCCCGACTTCGGGTTCGGCATGAGACCGCGCGGTCCGAGCACGCGACCAAGACGACCGACGAGCGGCATCATGTCGGGAGTGGCAATCATGAGATCGAAATCCATGTTGCCCTTTTCGATTTCAGCGGCGAGGTCGTCGGCACCGACGAGGTCTGCGCCTGCGGCACGCGCTTCGGCGGCTGCATCACCGGCAGCAACGACTGCGATGCGCAGGGTCTTGCCGGTGCCAGCTGGCAGAGCGACGGTTCCGCGAACGGTCTGATCAGCTTTACGCGGATCGACACCGAGACGAATAGACACATCGACGCTCTCATCGAACTTCGCTGACGCTGTCTTCTTCACCAACTCAACTGCTTCAGTCGGTGTGAACTGGTCATCGCGATTGAACAATGCAATCGCGGCCTTGTATTTCTTTCCTTGTGCCATGTCGGCTCCCTCACTCCTTTTCTATGGACGTCCGGGCGAGGTACTCCCGGCGCGTCGGATGTATGTGTTGGTTTTTCTCAGACCACCTGGAGACCCATGGAACGTGCGGTTCCGCGGATCTGCTGCTTGGCGGCTTCGAGGTCGTATGCGTTCAGGTCGGGCATCTTGATCTTGGCGACTTCTTCGATGTCCTTTTCGGTGACGGTGCCACACACCGACTTGCCAGGAGTCTGTGATGCCTTGTCGAGGCCAGCCTTCTGGCGAAGCAACACTGGCGCTGGCGGAGTCTTCAAGATGAAGGTGAATGAACGATCTTCGAAGATGCTGATCTCAACCGGGATGATGGTTCCGGCCTGTGCTTCGGTTGCAGCGTTGTACTGCTTGACGAAGTCCATGATCTGCACACCGTGCGGTCCGAGTGCAGTACCGACCGGCGGCGCAGGCGTGGCCTTGCCAGCTGGAATCTGAATCTTCACGATTGCTGCGAGTTTCTTCTTTGCCATGTTCGTTCCTTACTTACGGTTCTCTACTTCGAATTTTTCTTTGTTCGCGATCAGAGCTTCGCCACTTGGCTGAAGTCCATTTCGACCAATGTTTCGCGACCAAAGATGTTGACAAGCACCTTCAACTTCATGTGATCGGCATTGATCTCTGCAACTGTTCCGCTGAAGTCCGCGAACGGACCTTCCTTCACGCGCACGCTCTCGCCCACTTCGTACTCGAGCTTCGGTGCTTTGCGCTTCGGTGCAGCTTGACCATCGCCCTTGGCGGACAAGAAGGTCTCGACTTCACGACGTGACAACGGTGTCGGCTTCTGACCCTTTTGGCTTTGACCCACGAAACCAGTGACACCTGGGGTGTTGCGGATGCAGAACCAGGTCTGGTCATTCATGTCGCAACGGACCAACAAGTAGCCAGGGAACACCTTCTTCGCGACGGTCTGCTTACGACCCTGCTTGAACTCGACCACATCTTCCATGGGGATGACGATCTCGTGGATCGAGTCGCCCATGTCCATGGACTGGATGCGCGAGCGGAGATTGACTTCAACCTTCTTTTCGTAACCGGACTGGGTGTGCACGACGTACCAAGAGCCGGGCTTCATCCACGGCTTCTCGGTCTCTTCCTCTTCTTCCTCGTCGGATTCAAAGTCGCCGTCGACGACGTCGTCGCCTGACAGGTCGAGCACGACCTCAGGGGCTTCTTCGTCTGTCTCAGTTGTGGGGTTGAAAATGTCGCTCATGTCGTCTCGTCAGTCCTTGTACAGCCAACCGGAAAACACGCCGAAAACCGCATCGAGTGCACCGATGTACGTGGTGAACACGATCACGGTGGCCAGCACGATGAGTGAATACCGGCGGATTTCGGGCCATTTGGGCCATGCCACCTTGTTCATCTCGTCGCGGACCTCGCGCAGGTACTGCGCCGGGCCGACCTTGTCTTCGTCACGACCCTGAGGACGCGCCTGCGGCTGGGTACGCACGGGGTTGCCCTTCTCATTGAGGGCGCCCATGCGCTTCATCGCGCGCTTCTGTTCACGGTTCATTTCGATTGACATGGTGTGCTTCCGCGTTGTTCGTTCTTTGCAGGGCAAGAGGGACTCGAACCCCCGACCCTCGGTTTTGGAGACCGATGCTCTACCAACTGAGCTATTGCCCTTGGCGAGCCCCATCGGGATGGAACTCGTTACCCACAAAGAAACCTGGTGTTAGCGGGTCTCCTTGTGAAGCGTGTGACGACGATCGCGGGAGCAGAACTTCTTCATCTCCAGACGCTCGCGGTCATTGATCTTTGACTTCATGGTGATGTAGTTCCGCTCTTTGCACTCTGTGCATTCGAGCGTGATCTTCACCCTCTTGTCGCTCTTGGCCATGGCCGTTCCTTGCTACCTAGTTCGTTTCTTCGTCAGTCTGAGTTACTTGATGATCTTCGTGACGCGACCCGCACCAACAGTGCGACCACCCTCACGAA
>CAYMVM010000055.1:0-5792 GCA_964394175.1 uncultured Bifidobacterium sp. | reverse complement strand
CCCATCTCGACAAGGTCGCCGTACAGCGACGTCTCGAGATTGTTGTCATGAGCTGCGTATACGAGCACGGTCCAATCGGCGACGGTCCCGTCTCCAGCGGCCACCTGAGGTGCTACCAGACCAGCAGTCACCAAGAGAGCCCCAACTCCCACCCATCTGAGCGGCCACTTCATCGTTCAGAGACTAATCAGGCACTGCATTGTTGGGACTTCCAAGTTATCCACAGGTCAGATGTCGTTCGTCGACGTGGAATGGCCAGGCTGCGTCCGTGCGACGAATTGAGGGTCACCTCTCGCCGACTAGTTTCATTTGCGGACGGTGCCAGACGTGGTGCCGACATAAGGGAGAAAAACTTCATGAAGAGAATGTGGAAGTTCGCTTCCGTCGCAGCCGCAGCATCAATGGTGCTCGCAGCGTGCGGTGGTAGCGATTCATCAACTGACACAACAGCAGCGCCTGACACCACTGCAGCAGCGGCTGAGACATCAGACATCAAGGTCGCAGTCGTGTATTTGGGTGTTCCAGACGACAAGGGCTGGACCTACCAACACGAGCAGGGCATCGCCGCTGCAGAAGCCGAGACCGGCGTGACCATCAAGCGCGTAGAGAACGTGCTTGACAACGCCGACTCAGAAAAGACCTTCGAACAACTCGCCAGCGAGGGTTACAACCTGATCTTCGCGACATCGTTCGGTTACGGCGCGCCGATGGCCAAGGTCGCGGCGAAGTATCCAGAAGTCTGCAATCAGTGGGCCACCGGTGCGAAGTTCCTTCTCACTAAAGATGGCGGCGGTGAGTACGCAACCTTCGATGACGTTCCGAAGAACCTCGGTACCTATTTCGGCGCAGCGGAAGAAGCGCGTTACCTCTCTGGACTCGCAGCCGGCAAGGCCACAAAGAACGGCCAAATTGGTTACGTTGCTGCGTTCCCAATCCCAGAAGTCATCCGTGGAATCAACGCATTCACACTCGGTGTGCGCGCAATGAACCCATCAGCAACCGTCAAGGTCAGCTGGACCAGCACCTGGTTCGATCCCACCAAGGAAAAGCAGGCTGCTGAAGCATTGCTCGACTCTGGAGTCGACGTCATCGCTCAGCACCAAGACACCACTGAGCCCGGCGTCGCAGCCGAGGCCGCTGGTGCGTTCTGGGTTGGTTACAACTCCGACGTTCGCGAAGCTGCACCGAAGGCGTTCCTCACTGCTCCGACATGGAACTGGGGTCCGTTCTACGCAAAGACCATCGAAGCAGTGAAGGGCGGAACCTGCCCGAGCGACGAGTACTACGGCAACATGGCTGACGGAATGGTCACCCTTGCCGAGCCGTCAGAGCTTGTCAATGCTGATGCAGTTGCAGAGATCGAGTCCAAGACCGCAGCCATCAAGGACGGCTCTTTCGCTCCGTTCACCGGCCCGATCAAGAATCAGGACGGCGACGAGGTGTTGGCAGCTGGCGTGAAGGCCGAGCTTGGCGCTCTGTTGAGCATGGACTACTTCGTCGAAGGCGTCATCGGATCGCCGAAGGGCTGATCCCACACGACATGACGTCTTCAGCACATGAAGGCGCCCAGGGGCCGCATCACTCAGGTGATGCGGCCCCTGCAGCACTCGAGGCAATCGGGATCGTCAAACGATTCCCAGGTGTTCTCGCCAATGATGATGTCAACTTCGACATCCGCACCGGTGAAGTACACACACTTCTCGGCGAGAACGGGGCCGGAAAGAGCACGCTCGCATCGATGTTGTGCGGGCTCTACCAACCCGACGCCGGGCGCATACTGCGAAACGGTGTCCCCATCGAACTGCCGTCACCACGAGCCGGACTACAACACGGCATCGCGATGGTGCACCAACACTTTCGACTGGTCGATCGATTCACAGTGGCGGAAAACGTCGTGCTTGGATCGCGCGACTTGTCGTTCAAACTCAATCGACGCGAACTGAACGACGCAGTGGCCGCAGTTGCGGACACGTACGGACTTCCCGTGGACCCGACAGCAACAGTCGGCGATCTCTCCGTTGGTCAACGTCAACGCGTCGAAATCGTCAAGGCCCTCTACCAAGGCGCCGAAATTCTCTTGCTCGACGAACCGACAGCGGTGCTGGTCCCAGCCGAAGTCGAAAAACTCTTCGAAAATGTCCATGCAATGACACAGACCGGAAAATCGGTCGTCTTCATCAGTCACAAACTCGGTGAAGTCGCCCGTATTTCTGATCGCGTCACCGTGCTGCGCAACGGTCGCGTGACCGGACACGTTTCAGGAAAGGGCCAGGCTGACGCGAAAGAACTTGCTCGCCTGATGGTCGGTCGCGACATCGACTTGGCAGCACAACGCGCCTCGCACCCAATCGGTCACGAAGTTCTCCAAATTCGCGATGTGAATCTCACGATGAATGGTGTCGATGTGTTGTCGAACATCTCGTTCAATGTCCACGAAGGCGAGATGGTCGGCATCGCTGGTGTCGCAGGAAACGGCCAGCGTGAGCTCGCCGACGTGATTGCCGGACTTCTGTCGCCGACCAGTGGGACGATCTCGATCAGTGGCGCAATGTCGACTGATCGTGGGCCGATCGCTGCTCGCGAGCTGGGGCTCGCCTACGTGCCGGAAGATCGACTCGGCGTCGGGCTTGTCCCCTCCATGAGCATTCTCGACAACCTTCTTCTCACGCGCGATCGCAACATCGTGGTCGACCGCGCGAGTGTGAAGCCCGAAGCGACCCGACTCATCGACGAATTCGAAATCAAGGCAAATGGACCAGAACACATGGCGCGCAAGCTTTCCGGCGGCAACGCTCAGAAAGTTCTCCTTGCACGAGAGCTCTCAGGTGGTCGCACGGCCACGAAGTTGCTCGTGGTGTGTTCGCCGACACGTGGCCTCGACGTCGGCGCAATCGAAACTGTCCGACGCCTACTCGATGACGCGCGCAGTGCTGGTCAAGCCATTCTTCTCATCTCCGAGGATCTCGACGAGATCATGTCGCTCGCAGATCGTGTTCTCGTCATTTATCGCGGTGCAATCGTCCACGAAACTCCCGGTGAGACAGCATCGCTCGAAAAGGTTGGTGCGGCCATGGCTGGTCTCACACAAGAAAGTGCCTGATGCGCGCACCATTCCGTTTGCAATTTGAACAACGCACAGAGACACCGAAACGTCTGGGCATCCTCGTGCCGGTCGTCTCGGTGTTCGCTGCACTCATCGCTGGTGCGTTGTTCCTGTTGGCCACTGGTCATTCCGTCGGCGACACCTACTCGAACATGCTGTCCGATGGTTTCTTCTCATCGACGGGTATCACCGACACGTTGGGGCTCTCCACCGTGCTCATCTGCACCGGAATCGCAGCCGCGTTCGCGTTCCAAATGAACTTGTACAACATCGGAGGCGAGGGGCAGTTGTACGTTGGCATGATCGGCGCCACATGGTTCGGTCTGTACTTCGGAGAGAATCTCCCGAGCTTTCTCATGATTCCGATCGTGCTGCTCGGTGGTGCGCTGTGTGGTGCGGCTTGGATCGCCATTCCTGCATGGGTACGGGCCCGCCTCGGCACCAGCGAGATCGTCACCACTTTGTTGCTCACCTACGTCGCAGCCAGTCTTGTCAACCACTTCATCTATCGATCCGGCAGTTACTTCCGCGCACCGAACACGATGTTCCCGCAGGGTCGTCAGGTTCCAGACTCGGCGATGCTCTCCCCAATCGGCGACACCAAGATGTACCCAACGTTCTTTGTCGTCGTCTTGTTGTCGCTCGCACTTCACTGGATGGTGCGGCGAACAGAGTTCGGATACCGCATTCAAGTCATCAGTGACTCTCCTCGAGCAGCGCGTTATGCCGGCATCAGTGCACGCCGCACCACAGTGCAGGTGATGCTCATCTCCGGCGCACTTGCTGGCCTCGGTGGTGCCACATTGATCGTCGGTTCTTTCCAGCGTCTCGATCCGGGCATCGTCACGCTCGGCTACGGCTACGCAGGCATCGTGATCGCGGCACTGGCGAGGAACAACATGGCTGCCGTCATTGTGAGCGGCATCTTGTTCGCGGGTCTTCGCTCTGGCGGAGACAAACTTCAAATTTCGACCGACACTCCCAGTCACATCGGCGTCATGTTGCAGGGAGCAATTCTCCTCTTCGCTCTCGGCGGTGAAGCGTTCCGCCGATACAAGATCCGTGTGGTGCGGACACCTGGTGCACGAGCGGAGGTGGTGGCGTGAACGACAACATTTGGGTGCTGATGACGGGTGACTCCGTCGCGCTCGCAACGACTCTCATCCTTGCTGCACTCGGCGCACTGTTCACCGAACGATCAGGGGTCTTGAATCTTGGCGTTGAAGGAGTCCTGCTGACCTCTGCGATCAGTTCGTTCATCGCAGCTGACTCGTCAGGAAGTGTGTGGATCGGTCTCATCGTCGGCTCACTTGCAGGTGCATTGCTCACCGGAATTCACGCGGTGCTTGCGGTGGTGTTGCGCGCCAATCAGATCGTGTCTGGCCTGGCACTCGTCATCTTCGGTACGGGTCTCGCGAACTACTTGGGCAAGCCGTATGAGGGCAAGACCATCTCGGTGAAGTTGACCGACCTCACGTTCGGTCCCTTGACCGACATTCCGCTTCTCGGACCGATTCTCTTTGAGCAGGACATCATCACGTACCTGGCGCTCTTGGCCGCCGTCGTGTCATCGCTGTATCTGTTTCGCACCAGGCCAGGGCTCGAGGTTCGTGCGACAGGTGATGACCCAGCGACTGTCGATGCACAAGGCTTGATGGTGTCGACCATTCGCATTCGATACACCTTGTTCGGTGGGCTTGTGATGGGACTTGGCGGTTCGTGGCTGATGCTTGCGGAGAGTGCGGCATGGCACCAGGCGGCAACGACGAACGGTGTCGGTTGGATCGCACTTGCACTGGTCGTGTTCGCTAGTTGGCGACCGATTCGTCTCGTCATCGGCGCAGTGTTGTTCGGCTTCACGCTGCAGCTTCCCTACACACTGCAGGCAGAGAACATCACATTCATTCCACAGGCGTTCTTGCAGATGGTGCCGTACGTGGCGACACTGATTTCATTGATTGCCTTGAGTCGACCGGGTAGCACCAACGCACTGGGTGCGCCGAAGTCGCTCGGCATTCCGTTCGTGCGCGACGAACGCTGACGTACGACGCACGACTAGGCCGTGATGGCGGAAGGGGTGGGATTTGAACCCACGGTGGGCACAAACCCACAACGGTTTTCGAGACCGTCCCATTCGGCCGCTCTGGCACCCTTCCGTCTGGCGAGGCTATCGGCGAGTTCAGCGAAGCGAACGGAAGAACTGCTGCAGCAACTCTTCAGAAGCACCCGCAAGAACGCCGTGCACCACGGGTGGGTTGTGGTTCAGTCGGGGATCCGCACACACGTTGTAGAGACTGGCGGTGGCGCCAGCCTTCAGGTCGGCCGCGCCGTACACCAATGTGCCGATACGAGCTGACAACAATGCGCCAGCACACATGACGCAGGGTTCAAGTGTGACGACAAGAGTGCAGTCGTTCAATCGCCATCGACCGAGATGCGCTGATGCGTCACGAAGCGCGAGCAACTCGGCGTGTGCCGTGGGATCGTTCGTCTTTTCGCGCTCGTTGTGACGCGACGCGATGATGACGTCTTCGTGCAACACGACCGCGCCGACCGGAACGTCACCGTGGTCGAGTGCTCGACGTGCTTCGTCCAGAGCTGCGGTCATTGCAACGTCATGGTTCATGGCGGAAGGGGTGGGATTTGAACCCACGGACCCTTGCAGGTCACAGCATTTCCAGTGCTGCCG
>CAYMVM010000054.1:0-5794 GCA_964394175.1 uncultured Bifidobacterium sp. | reverse complement strand
CAGACGATGCAGCCGACGCGTTCGCTCGCGCCAAAGAGTGGCTGCTCAGCGCTGCTCGCTGAACGCCCTGGCAGCCTTGGTGCACCCCTCGTCTAGAACTGGGGTCACGACAAGTGGAATGAAAGATCACGCAAGGAATGACTGACAAGCGAGAGCGGGCGCGACGCGAGACGCGCAGACGGTTTGAGCAGTGGGCTCGAAACCCCGAGTGTCATGCCAATGTCATCTCTGCAGTGCACAACGTGAAAATGGGCGCAGTTGCTCGTCGTGAGAATCCGGCTGCGCCACGTGAAGGTCAATCTGTATTTGCGCTGCTGCGTGGGCGAACTTTCGAAGCTTCTTTGGTTCGCGATGCAGGAGCAATGCTGCTCGACGCATTGGTTGGTGCCGAGGTACTGCCAACTGGCAACCACACATTCTTTGACCATCGAATCGCAGCCAATGACGGGCCATTGCATGACCTCGAAGAGGCCATCGAGAAAAGCAATGAATTGTTGCATCGACTTGCAGCAGGCGAAGCGCTGTCCGGTGCGGTGTCAAGTTTCACCGCACGCATTCCACGCGGCATCATGTTGCCTGAGGCCATTCTCATCATCGATGTTCTCGCAGTGCGGTACATCGGTGGTGTTCCCACACTCGAAGTTGGCGAAGTAAAGACCTACGCCGACCTTGGTGGGCACACCAGTCGAGGAGATCTTGCAGCTGCGCGCGCGCAGATGGGTTTGTATGTGCATGCACTTGAAGTGACCCTCGAGGGTCTGGGGCTTGCTGGTGGCGTTGCCGTGTCTCGTTCGGGTTTTCTCGTGCTTACATACCCTGGTTCAAATCAGCCGAGTGTGCGCAGCGGAGAAGACTTGCGTTACCAACTCGAGCGTGCGCGTCGTGGGTTTGACCTCATGGAGAATGCTGCACACCTTATGAACGGTGAATATGGCGCAGGCGATGATGACGACCCAGAGAGTCTCTTCGACCTCGTTTTGCATGCGCAGACGTCTTTCCAAGAATCATGTGTGTCGTTTTGCGAACGTGCTGACGCATGCTTTCGACTTGCACTTGACTCTGGCCGAGGGGCGGCGCTCGGGGACGACATGGAGCGGTTCTTGAACGGCATCACGCTTGACCGGGCGACGGCGCTTCTCGGCGGTGCATCGCCAGCGAATGCGTCTGAGCGCGACTTTCTTATTCGCGCCAATGATCCTCTTCCGGTGCTGCCGTGACACTGTCGTTGGAGACCATTCGCAGACTTCATGCGTGGCGAGATGGCAAGCCCACACCACGCGGCGATGTGCTGAATGTTCACATCACCGAACCAGAAGACCTACTGATACTTACGTTCTTGCGTATGGGTGGTGAGTCACGGCCGTGGGGTGTTGCTATCGGCACCTTGGCAGAGGGGCCACAGTTCTTCACTGCGCCTGAGGCGCGCAATCGTGAATTGGTCGGCAACATGATGGTTGACGTCGGCCATCTACTCCTTTCACATTTTGATCACCCTGATTACAGCGACATCGGGCCCACGGAGTACCGAGAGTCCATTCGTCAGGTGTGGCTGCCAGGGGGTACACACATTGAGATGCTGCAGAACATTGCCGCTGCTTATGCTCGGTCGCGATGGCAGCGCGATGACATCGACACGTTGAGGTCTTTGGGGAACCTGTGCAATGCACTGTTCATCGAGAATCAGCGACCAGGTCAACAGACAGTCATTTCTGCCACCGACGCACTACGTGAGTGTTACGTGTTTCCGACAGCGAACATTCGACAAGGCCACCTCGGCCATCTGCTCGGTTGGCTCAAGCCAGCCGACTCTCGCGACGAACGGTTAAACGGTGCTCGCACGGCCGAGAAAAAGTCCGTGGCGACTGTTCTGAACCCCGACGTCGAGCGCGATGTGCTCCAACCGCTCGTTGAGCGATGGGGGCTGGCGCAGAAGGCCAACGACGAGAATGCGATGGCAACGGAAGCGCAGGGCATACACGATGCGCTCACATCGGAATTGCGGGCGAGGTGGCAGGAGACGGCAGACGCAGTCGAATATCTCAATGCAGACAGTCGAAAACGAAATGTAGGCCTTCGTGACTTGGTGCAGGACAGCAACAAGTACATGTTCAAGTCTTGGGGTGAGCGTGCATTGCGTGAGGCTGCTGGCGAGGTGCCGTATTGGCCGAACGTTTTCAGCGACAACAACACGCGAGTTGCAGGTCGAGAGTTTCAGAAGCGCAATGCGTCTGCCCAGAAAGCTCGATATTTGTTAGTTCATGGCGATCGTGAACTACAGCGTGAAGAACTTGCTGCAGGGCATGGCGTTATCGGCACAGTCACAGCTGTCGATGTGAAGCACAAGCGTTGGACAGTGACTTGGACCTACCCCGAGCTACCAACGCTCAAAGAGGCCGACAACTTGGCTATTGCCGGTGTGCCTAGCTTGGTTCTTGCGGTGGTCAGCGTCGATCTCGATTCGAAAACGTTGGAGCTCAAACCCAAGTGGAGTCGTGAGAAGAATGTGAGTGGGCAGCGATATTTCGCTGCCGATGACGGGCGCTGGAAAGGCCGTCACTTGGTGTTGCTCGACGATGCCGCCCATGGTCTGACAGAACGCAAAGCCGTCACGACGGGGAAGAAGTTTGGCGATGACGACATCGTCAACTTGCTGGGCCAGAACGCCCGCCGACATGCGGCGTACGACTTTGAAGGCCGTGTTGTTGTCGATGCGCCCGAAGAAGCGGACGTGTCATGAGTCGACCGGTATATGAGGTCTTACGTGAGTTCTTGCGTGGAGAGGACCGACTGTGTGTGGTGAAAGCGCCACCTGGCTCTGGCAAGTCATACAACCTGCTTGAGGCTCTTGACTCTGCTGTTGAAGATGGTTTCCGAATCGCAATCGCTGCCCAGACAAACAATCAAATTGACGACTTGTGTGAGCGACTCGTGCTGCGTTATCCCGATCAGACCGTGGTGCGGTTTTCGTCGAACTCATATCAGCGACCTGCTGACCTGCACCCGAACATCGACGTCGTGCTTGACAAGAAACATCTACCCGGTGGTCCGTGCATCGTCATCGGAACTGTCGCAAAGCTCGGACTTGTCGACATGCCGAACCTTCATGATTTGTTGTTCATCGATGAGGCATGGCAAATGACATGGGCAGACTTCCTCACTCTTCGCGATGTAGCGCGACGATACGTCATGATCGGAGACCCAGGCCAAATTCCACCAACTGTCACAGTTGCCGTTGACCGTTGGGAAATTTCGCTATCGGCACCGCACATACCTGCTCCGGAGGTCGTGCTGAACAACGCTGAATTGCGTGACATCACCACCATTCTCGAGTTACCTACCTGCCATCGTCTTCCAGCTGACTCGGTTGACTTAGTGCAAGGTTTCTACGACTTCTCGTTCAGGGCGGCAGCGAAGCCCGGTGAGCGTTTTCTCCGTCCGTCAAAGAAGCTCGATATGTCAATCACCGTGGACAAGGCTGTGCACTTACTCGACGGTCACTCAACCGTCATTGTCACCTTGCCCACAAGTGATGAGGGCGTACCAACAGAACCCGATAGCGAACTTGCTGACGCAGTGGCGGGGGTCGTTGATCGACTGTTCACGCTCGACTGTGTGTTCTCGGCGCATCCCAACGAGGTCACGAAACCCCAGAAGCTCGAACCACAACACATTGGCATCGTGTCGACGCACAACCTTATGAACACTGCAATCGAGAAGGCATTGCCCAGAAAACTCCGTGGACCACAGGGAATTCGGGTGACGACACCCGAGAGGTGGCAAGGCCTCGAGCGGCCAGTGATGATCGCTGTGCATCCGCTCTCTGGCGTCACCCTGCCCAGTTCGTTTGACCTAGAAACCGGTCGGCTCTGCGTGATGGCGTCCCGGCACCGCTCAGCTTGCATTTTCGTCACCCGCGACCACGTAGGAACCACTCTCGATACCCATCTGCCAGTTGCCGATCAGGCGCTTGGTCGATCTGACATTGTGGGTCGCGGGCACAAACAGCACACCGACTTCTGGAAACACCACCTTGAGAGGGGTCTCATTGTCTGACAGCACTCCACGCGCAGGTGACACCGGAGGCAGCCGCTTCATCATCGGATGTGAGCATCGCGTCGTCAACGATCACAACCCTTCGCTTGCAACTGTCGAGCGAGTTCCGCTTGACGACCTTGCTCAGGAACTCATCGACCAAGGTCTGGCGTTCGAAGACGAAATTTTTGAGCAGCTGTGCAACATTCATCGCTGTCCGAACTTGAGAGACAATGACGACGTTGAAGAGGCAACAGTGGCCGCCATGAAGCGGGGCGACCGAATCATCGTGGGGCTGTCTCTACCAACTGTTGATCATCGAAGCGGAAAGCCAGACGTGCTGTTACGCCATGGTGACGAACCGATGCCGAACGGCAACTGGGCATACCTGCCTGTCGACGTGAAGAACTCGCAGCCACTCGAGGGCTCCGCCAAAGAGCGTGAATGGTTGGTGTCAAGCCTTCAAGAGCCGTGGGTTACTGAGGCGGCGCTATCAGTAATCGGCAAAGGAAAACCGAAGTCAGATCACTCTTTGCAGTTGGCGCACTACTGGTTAATGCTCGTTGACTTAGGGCATGCGCCGCCGATTGCTCCGATTGGCGCAACCATCAACCCCGAGCTCGGACTTGTGTGGCGCGAGCTCGATGCGGCGGGCGATTCATACCTTGAACTTGCACGACAGGAATGGAGTCGGCGATGGCTGGCCATCAACTCCATGCGCGACGGCGGTGAGGCGTTGACACGGCCCTTTCTTCACAGCAATTGCGACCAGTGCGTGTGGCGGGACTATTGCGAAGACATCGTGGTGGAGGAAGAGCACGTGTCGTTGTTGAGCGGAGTAGGCGAAGCAACGGTTCGCTCACTTGCCGGAGTCGGAATTCACCTCATTCCCGAGCTCGCGGCGTGCGACCCCAATGCCTCTTCTATTGGGTCACTAAAACTCACAAAGACACTGGCATCGGCAATCGATGCCGCTCGGGTGTTTCGCAGTAACTCTCCGGTGCCGTTTATGAAGCGTGGCGGCTCATTGGTGCCTGTGCCTCGTGCCGACGTCGAGGTCGATTTCGACATCGAGAATGACCGCAACGCCTTTGTGTATCTCTACGGATGTCATGTTTCAGAGCGAGTGTCTGACAACGAGTGGACCGCTGGTGAATACGTGTCATTTCATACGTTCGACCGCACGGACCCGGAGGTCGAAGCCCACACGTTGGTGTCATTCTGGAGTTGGCTGCATGATCTTGTGGCGCGCACGGAAGCTGCTGGAAAGTCAATTGCTGTGTATTGCTACTCAGGAGATTTCGCTGAACTTCCTCGTATGAAAGAAGCCGTGTCTCGCAACCCTGACTACCCGGGTATGCCGACCATCACTGACATTGAACAGCTCGGTCAGCAGCCGTGGTGGGTCGACATGCACAAGATCACCAAGAACTACTTATGGCCGACTCGGACAGTCGGGCTCAAGTACGTTGCGCGCCTCGCAGGTTTCGAATGGGATGCAGAGGATGCCGGGGGAGCGAACTCCATCGTGTGGTTCATGACTGCTAGCAACCCAGACCACCCCGATGCTCAAGCGATGGCTGACAAGTTGTTGCGTTACAACGCTGACGACGTTCTTGCGACGCGGCACTTACGTCAGTGGCTCGACGATGGTACGAACAGTCGTGGATGGAGCATTCAGCCAGTCGAGACGCTCGACAGCAAGTACTAACGCGCGCGCTGTTCGAGGCGGTCGCGCTGGGTGATGGTGTAGTGGCGGTCG
>CAYMVM010000053.1:0-5826 GCA_964394175.1 uncultured Bifidobacterium sp. | reverse complement strand
GGGTGGGATTTGAACCCACGGACCCTTGCAGGTCACAGCATTTCCAGTGCTGCCGATTCGGCCGCTCTCGCACCCTTCCTGGTGCAACATTCGTGAATGTCGCCGAGTGACGCAGGCTACCGCAGGGGTATCGTGGAACCATCGCCGCACCGATACGCGATGCGTGTTCGGTGAGGTGACGGTCGGGTCCTGTGCGACGGGTGCTCGTGAATCGGGTCAGGGTCGGAAGGCAGCAGCCCTCAGCGGTACCACCCGTGTGCCGCAGATCGCCTGGCCGTTACCTCACTGCACACGACTCATCGGTCGTGAATGTCACTCTCGTCCGACAGTTGCGCGCTCAGCACGCTCAACGAGTTGTGCGATGCCAAGGTCTTTCGCAAACGACTCGAGTGCCGATGTCGGACCCTGCCAACGCCAACTGTCGACTGTTCCGATGTCGACATCGTCTGCGACGTCGGTTCGTACCGTGGCGATGTCCTTGAACAGCAGTGCCAACTCACGACTGTCGCGAAGCGTCGCTGCCAACTTCGCAGCGCCACGCACGGCACGGGCGGCGTCAGACCAACTCTCCACGTCATCGGGAATGTCCTCGATGTGCTCGTACACAGACAGCACCGATGATGCGCTCTTTGCGCCCCAACCTTGAAGCCCCGGAAAACCGTCGGCGGTGTCGCCGACGAGACCCAGCCAGTCAGCAATCGAAGACGGACCGACACCGAACTTCGCACGTACCACGTCTTCGTTGATGATGACATCGTTTCGTCTGTCGAACTGAACGACACGATTACCACTCACACACTGACCCATGTCCTTGTCAGGGCTGAGAATCTGCACCTGTGCGACACGCTTGTCCGCGTCCGCGAGATGCGCAGCAGCAGCAAGTCCGTCATCTGCTTCGTATTTCACCATCGACCACACTGGAACACCGAGTGCACGCAATGCCTCTTGCACGATTGGCAGCTGCTTGAGAATTTCTTCTTCCATCCCTTCAGATGTCTTGTAACCGTCATAAAGATCGTTACGAAAACTCTCGATGACGTGATCCATCGACACCGCGACATGCGTTGCCCCACCCGAGAGCAACTGCAGTGTCGACGTGACGACACCCGCAGTCGCGGCCAGTGGTGGTGGGGTGCGATGACGTACCGCTTGCCCAAAATGTTGGCGGTACAGCTCGTATGTGCCGTCGATGAGATGAACAATCACGTTCTCATTGTGGCTCATCTGAGCCGATAACGCCCCCGCTCACGAGGTCCAGACCGCGATCTGCGCCCCCACCATCAGAAAGGGACCGAATGCAAACAACGAATGACGACGCAGCCGACGTGTGAGGAGACCGATGAGAGCGAACACCCCGCCGAGCAATGCCGCGATGAGCAGCCCCGCCAGCACGACGTCAAGTCCGATCCACCCGAGAAAAAACCCGAGCATCGGTGCCACGGCGACATCGCCACTTCCCAACTGACCGCGTGACAGGGCACGCCACACGACCATGACGGCAGTTGCGAGCAGCACGCCGCAGAGCGCAGTGAGCAACTGCCGAGGAGTCTCGTCGACAATTGCAGCAATGATCAATGGTGGAAGACCAAGGAGACATCCGCGGGTCGTCACCTGCCGTACGAGCAAGTGGGTGTCGATGTCGACGAGCGCATGGGTAATGCACGCCGAGGTGAACACGCCGAAGCCGAGAACTGCAAGGTCTGAATCGAACGTCGAGGCGTTCAACCAGTACGCAATCAATCCAACGATGGCTCCCATGAACGTGTAGTTACTCGTCGTGTGCCACGTGCCGTTGACATACGACAGACCGCGTGCCTGCGCAGTGGTGATGAGCGTGCGCGCACGCTGAGTGGAACGGAAACCGAAGACGAATCCGATGAACGCCCAGACAATCAGTCGGAGCATGTTGCCGCCCTGACGGTTATTCCTGCACCAGTTCGATCAACGTGCCGTAACTGCCCTTGGGGTGAATGAACGCCACCGTCGTGCCGCGACTACCTGGCCGAGGTTCTTTGTCGATGGGCGTGGCACCTGCCTTGACCATGGCTTCGAGAGCTTCCGCGCAATTGGCGACGCGGTAGCCGACATGATGAAGCCCTTCACCACGCTTCTCAATTGCCTTTGCCACAGGGGAGTCGTCACGCGTCGGCGTGAGCAACTGCACGTAACTTTCGGCGACTTTCAAGAGAGCTTCCTCGACCCCGTCACGTTCGACGATTTCACGGTGGTCGACTTCTGCTCCGAACGCACGTCGGTAGTAGTCGATGGCAGCCTCGAGGTCTTTCACTGCGATGGCGACATGGTCGATTTCAGTCAACAACATGTTTGTTCCTCTCCTTGTGGTGACACCTTGTTCAGGCGCGTCGGAACGCGCGCAACTTCTTCTCGCCGACCTTCTGTCGAAGTTCGACATTGTCGACTCCGAGTCCTTCTTCTGGCGAAAGACACAGAACTCCGAGTTTTCCTTCGTGCATGTTCTTGTGAACTTGGTATGCCGCTTCGCCGGTGTTCTCAAGTGTGAACACCTGTGACATCACAGGGTGAATCATGCCCTTCGCAATCAGACGGTTCGCTTCATACGCTTCGCGGTAGTTCGCAAAGTGACTGCCGACGAGTCGCTTCAGACGCATCCAAAAGAAACGATTGTCGAATTCCATCATGAAGCCGCTCGTCGCTGCACAGGTGACGACTGTTCCACCTTTCTTTGCCACATACATCGACGCGGCGAACGTGGAACGACCCGGGTGTTCAAAAACGATGTCCGGGTCTTCTCCGACAAGGGCGCGGATGTCTGCGCCGAGGCGGCGCCACTCTGACTCATTGTGCGTGTCGTCTTCGTTCCAGAATTTGTAGTTGGCTGCGCGACGATCGATCACTGCCTCACACCCGAGGTCATGGAGAATCTTGGCCTTCTCAGGCGAACTCACCACGCCGACCGGAATTCCACCACCATTCAACACGTACTGCACCGCGTACGCACCGATGCCACCGGTGGCACCCCAAATGAGCACGACATCGCCCTGCTTCATGTGCGCACCGTTACGTGACACCAACATGCGATAGCTCGTCGAGTTGCACAATGCGTTCACCGCTGCTTCTTCCCACGACAAGTGAGAGGGCTTCGGCATGAGTTGATTGGCCTTCACGATTGCGACATCGGCAAGACCACCGAAGTTCGTCTCGTAACCCCAGATGCGCTGGTTGGCGCCCAACATCGAATCATCGTGCGACGTCGGGTCTTGATCATCCACGTGGTTGCAGTGAACTGTGACCTTGTCGCCGGGCTTCCAGTTGCGAACTGCACTGCCGACGCGCAACACGACACCAGATGCGTCACTACCGATGACTTGGTAATCACGATCGTGACGCTTCGCCCATTCGCTCTCGCGACCGAGACGAGCCATTGGCCCGAACGTGCTCACAGGTTCAAAGATGCTGCTCCACACCGTGTTGAAGTTGATGGAGGAAGCCATGACTGCAACGACAGCTTCGTCCGGTGCCAACTCAGGCATCGGAACGTCGCCGATGTGGATGGATGACCTCGGATCCTTGTCATCACTCGAGACACCAGCGAACATTCCCTCGTCGGCCTTTCGAATGTGGGCGGCTCGGTACTCGCTCGGTAAGGGCAAGGACGCCAGCTGTTCGCCCGTGGCGCCGTTCAGGATTGCTTCGCGGATCTTCTCCATGCGGGCTGACGATAGCGAGCAGGCTCGGCCTGTCCCCTACGCTGATTCCTTCATCCCACATAACGGGCTCTTTTGGAGGACACACATGGCCGGGTCGTACATCGTCGCTGGAGCACGCACACCGATTGGCAAGATGAGCGGTGCGCTGTCGTCGTTCAGCGCCGCCGATTTGGGTGGATTTGCCATCAAAGAAGCACTGCAGCGTGCCGGGGTCGCCCCGCACGAGGTCGATCACGTGATCATGGGGCAAGTGCTCATGGCTGGACAGGGTCAGGTGCCTGCTCGCCAAGCCGCATCAAACGCCGGCATTCCAATGAACGTGCCTTCCGTGAACGTGAACAAGGTCTGCTTGTCAGGAATCAACTCGGTGTATCTCGCCGATCAGATGATTCAGGCCGGTGAGGCTGACATCGTCATTGCCGGTGGCATGGAGAGCATGACGAATGCTCCGTACATCGCATCCGGTGCGCGTGGCGGTTTCCGCTACGGACACACCGAACTTGCTGACGCGATCATCAAGGACGGACTGTGGTGTGCATTTGATGCATGTCTCATGGGTCTTGGCACCGAGCGTTACACCGGTGGCGGCATCAGCCGAGATGAGCAAGACGACCTCGCGATGAAGAGCAACCAGCGTGCAGCTGCCGCCATCGCTGCCGGACGTTTGGCCGACGAAATCATCGCTGTCGCAGTGAAGCAACGTAAGGGCGACCCGTTGATGGTGAAAGACGATGAAGGCGTGCGCGCCGACACGACGATGGAGTCACTCGGCGGTCTGAAGCCTGCGTTCGACAAAGAAGGAACCATCACTGCAGCAAATGCGAGCCAGATCAGTGACGGTGGTTCCGCCATCGTCGTCATGTCAAAGAAGGCAGCAGAAGCACGCGGCGTGAAGCCACTCGGTGAAGTCCTTTCCTACGGAATGGTTGCAGGACCCGACAACGCATCTCTCTTGCATCAGCCAAGTCGCGCGATCATGAAGGCGCTCGACCGCGCTGGCATGAAGCTCTCTGACGTCGACTTGTTCGAGTTGAACGAAGCATTCGCCGCTGTCGGAATCGCCTCGATGCGCGAACTAGGTATCAAGGACGACATCGTGAATGTGAACGGTGGCGCGATCGCACTCGGTCACCCCATCGGCATGAGCGGTAACCGTCTCGTGTTGACCATCCTTCACGAATTGAAGCGACGTGGTGGCGGAGTCGGTGCTGCCGCACTGTGCGGTGGCGGTGGTCAGGGAGACGCCATCATCGTCCGTAGTCTCTAAGACAACGCGATGACGTCAGATGCGCACATCGACATCGTCGTTCATTCGCACCGCGCTACTTGCCGTTGTTGTCGGCGTGCTTGCCGGACTCGCTTCTGCAGCATTCATCGAAGCACTTGATTGGGCGACAGACACCCGCGAATCTCACACAGCGCTCCTGTGGTTCTTGCCCCTCGGTGGGCTTCTCGTCGGTCTCGGTTACCACTATTTAGGACCTGGCCTTGAGCGAGGAAGCGGGCTCGTCGTCGAACAACTTCGCGTCACTTCGAAACCTGTCCCTTTTCGGCTCTCCTGGTTGGTGTTCATCGGCAGTGTCATCACACATGTCGTCGGTGGGTCTGCGGGTCGCGAAGGTGCCGCAGTGCAGATTTCAGCCGGCATCGCCGACCCACTCGCACGTCGGTTCACGCTCGACGCAACACGTCGCACCGAACTCTTGACAGCAGCGGTCGCCGGGGGATTCGGCGCGGTGTTCGGCGTTCCCTTCGCCGGCGTCATCTTTGCTCTCGAGGTGCGCCGACCACACCGGCCGACATTGTCGATGATCGTCACAGCGGTGATGGCGAGCTTCATCGGAGATGCGACAGTTCGTTCTGTCGGTGTCGAGCATTCGACGTATCCACAGCTTGGCGATGTCGACTGGAGCGGGACGTTCGCACTGCAACTGATCGTCTTGGCGATTCTCTGCGGAATCGTCGCGCGTCTCTTCGTGTGGGCCACTCACGCAGTGCGCACAGCCATGACCACGGCCATCTCCTGGCACCCGCTTCGCCCCGCACTCGGCGGAGCAATCGTCATGGCGCTGATCGGTATCTTCGCGTGGCGCGACTACAGCGGCTTGTCGATACCTCTCGCGGTCGATGCCATGAA
>CAYMVM010000052.1:2130-5870 GCA_964394175.1 uncultured Bifidobacterium sp. | reverse complement strand
GGCAGCACCAACATGTAACGCGCAAGGATCACCAAGTCGAGATTCATCGAATCAAGCAACGTGCTCAGTGCGGTCTCTTGTGCTTCACGCCCGCCGTCAATGACGGGCACATGGTGGTAGTCGTATCCGAACGCTTCGACAAGGCCTCGACTGTCGTCGTGGTTCGACACCACTGCGCGCACATCAAGCCCCAGATCGCCATATCGCGAACGAGTCAACAAGTCCGACAGGCAGTGCACGGTCTTCGACACGAGAATGGCTGTGCGTGGGTGCCACGGCAACGAATGCAATTCATACGTCATGTCGTACTTCGCCGCTACCAAACCGAATGCCGACGACAGTTCCGTCACTGATTGTGCGGTGTCGTGGGTGAACACCACACGTTGAAAGAACATGGCGTCTTGGTCATCGCGATGCTGCTCGGCATCTTCGATGTTGCCGCCGACGGCGGTGATCCAACCTGCAACGTCGGCAACGATGCCCGCGCGGTCGGGGCAGGCAATGAGGAGAACGGCGGTGTTTGACACCGTGGAGCTGGGCGTACTCACAGTGGTGGAGACGATGGGAATCGAACCCACGACCTCCTGCTTGCAAAGCAGGCGCTCTACCAATTGAGCTACGTCCCCAAGGGAAAGCACAGGCTAGCGGGGCGGGTCTCTCGTGCCATAGTGGCGCCGTGGCAGAGACGTTCTGGAAACTGGTCGACGACGTCGCCACGCTCTCGCCCGATGCCGTGCTTGTTGCCGACGACCATGGCCGACGGCTCACAGCCCTGGAACTTCGTGATGAGGCGCTCGCTGTTGCAGGTGGGCTGGTGTCACACGGAGTCCGCCCAGGTGATGTGTTGTCGTGGCAGTTGCCCACCACCCTTGAGGCAGCCGTCATGTTGGCTGCCGGCGCACGGTTGGGTGTGGTGCACAACCCGATCATCCCACTTCTGCGGCACAAAGAGGTTGGTCACATTTGTGCGCAACTCGGCACCGCGCTGTTGGTGGTGCCACGTGTGTGGCGCGGGTTCGACCATGCACAAATGGCGAACGACCTTGGCATCAGACATGTCGCTCTCGACTACGAGGCACCGGTCGACGCTTCGACGCCGCTGCGTCTTCCACGTGACATAGCCATGTCATTGCCGCCAGCACCTGCCCGTGCTGATGAATGCCGCTGGGTGTACTACTCCTCTGGCACCACATCGACCCCGAAAGGTGTTCGCCATACCGACACCTCGGCGATGTCTGCATCTCTTGCGATGATCGAGCGTTGCGAGTTCGACGCGAACGACGTGTACCCCATTGCGTGGCCATTCACCCACATCGGCGGTATCGCCATGCTCACCACTGCGCTACGCACACGAATGAAGCTCGTGTTGTTCGATGCCTTCGATGCTGCCGTCACACCACTTCGCATGGCAGAACATCAGCCGACCATTCTTGGTTCTGCACTTCCGTTCTTTCGTGCGTACATCGCTGCGCAACGTGCCATCGGCGAACAACGCCTCTTCCCTCATGTGCGTCTCGTGGTCGCCGGTGGTGCGCCAACACCACAAGAGTTGAATCAAGAGTTGATCGACGTGCTCGGTGTCCGTGGTGCAGCGGGTCTTTATGGCCTCACCGAATTCCCAAACGTCACTGGTGAATGGTGGCAAAGCGAGAAGTTGGGGCTCGACGTCGGACCGATCGGTCCGGGGTGTGAGGCACGGGTGGTGAACGGCGAGCTTCAGTTACGCGGTGTGCAAGGTTTCCTCGGTTATGTCGACGAGTCTTTGAATGCCGAAGCGTTCACCGAGGACGGTTGGTTCCGCACCGGCGACCTCGCGTCAATCGACGAGCGCGGACACATTCAGGTCACTGGTCGACTGAAAGACGTGGTCATTCGCAATGCCGAGAACATCTCCGCCAGCGAAGTAGAAGAGGCCGTGTTGTTCCATCCGAAGGTTCGTGATGTGGCGGTCATCGGTCTCCCCGACACCACCACTGGTGAGCGAGTGGTCGCTGCCGTGGTGCTCGATGACGGTGACACCGTGACCGTGGCTGAACTGGCCGAACATTGTGTGTCGCTGGGGTTGGCCAAGTACAAGTGCCCTGCCCAGGTCGTTCCCATCGCTGCGATCGAACGCAACCCGATGGGCAAGATCCAGAAGGACCGGGTGCGTGACGCGGTCAACGCCGCGATGAACAGTGCGTAAAGCACCGCCACAGCCCGAGAAGTCACAGGTACCCTTGCCCGTATGGCAGGCGACCTCATTTATGCATTCCGAATCATGCGCCTGCCGCTGCTTGACGCAGGCGGCTCACCCATCGGCCGCATCGACGACATCGTCATCGTGCCCGGTCGCCCCGGTGCTGCCCCACGGGTGACGGGTTTCGTCGCCACCAGCCAGCGCCGCCGCATCTTCGTCAACGCCGCACGCCTCTCTGGGCTCGACCCGAACGGTGTGCGACTACGCAGTTGGGACGTTGACTTGAACCCGTTCAAGCCACGTGCTGGCGAACACTTGTTGGCCGCCGACATCATCGACAAGCGTTTCGGTGACGAGACCATCAGCGACGTCGCACTGCGACCAACCACCAACAACCGCGAGAACGGTTGGGAGGTGTCGAAGGTGCGTCTTGCTCGTCGCGCTGTCCTTGGTCGTCGCGCCAGTTATCGACTCGTCGATTGGCACGACGTCGGTGCGATGTTTGCCGGAACAACCGAGATGGCGGCTGAAGCTGCGCGTCTGCGCGACATGCACCCAAGCGACGTCGCCGCAGTGGTGCGCGCACTGCCTCTTGCCCAACGTCAATTGCTCGCCCGCGAAATGGACGATGATCGACTTGCCGACTTGTTGGAAGAAATGCCAGAAGATGAGCAGTTGAATCTCATCGCGTCACTCGACCTTGATCGACTCGTCGACGTTCTCGACGAAATGGAATACGACGACCTCGTCGACTTGCTCGCCGAGATGCCGGGCGACCAGCGCTCACGTGTCATCGAAGCAATGGACGAGGATGACGCTGCGGTCGTGCGTCAACTGTTGTCATACGCAGAGGGCACCGCGGGTTCGCTGATGACACCAGAGATCATCATCATGGGGCCGAACAACACGGTCGCTGAAGCTCTCGCACAAGTTCGTGACCCCGAGTGGTTGGTGTCGGTCGCTGCACAGGTGTTCGTCGTACAGCCGCCGTTCAAGGCGCCGACGGGCACGTACCTCGGTGTCGTGCACATGCAACGGCTGTTGCGTGAGCCGCCGAGCAGCGAATTGTCGCGCTGTCTGTCGAAAGAGCCCACCATCTCTCCCGATATTTCCGAGCGCGAAGTGGCTGAGCGCCTTGCGTCGTACAACTTGTTGTCCGTCGGTGTGTGTGACGACCAAGGTCGTCTTCTTGGCGCGATCACCGTCGACGACGTACTCGACCGCATGTTGCCGCGCGGCTGGCGTCGTCATCAGAAGCAGGTGGCGTCATGAGAGTGCGCGACCTTTCCACTCCGCGTCAGCGACGCCGTGTCGGCATCCATTACGACCAAGATGCCTTCGGTCAATTCAGCGAAGCGATTGCTCGTTGGCTGGGCACCGCACGATTCCTCGTGTTGCAGAGCGTCATCGTCATCGTGTGGGTCTTGCTGAACGTGTTCATTGAAAGCTGGCGCTTCGACAAGTACCCGTTCATCTTGCTCACGTTGGCGTTGTCACTGCAGGCCGCATATGCGGCTCCGCTCATTCTTCTCGCCCAGAACAGGCAAGAAGACCGCGACCG
>CAYMVM010000052.1:0-2030 GCA_964394175.1 uncultured Bifidobacterium sp. | reverse complement strand
CGTGCCTCACCGACCAGCCAAGGAATGTACTTGCGGTACTCATGGCCTCGAGAGACGCTGCGCTTGACCCCCCATGTGATCACGCGGGGCGTCACGAACACACGCACAAGTGGTGAGAACGCGCGTCCGAACTTCCACAACGTGCGCTCTTTGCGCGTCGCATTCCACTCCATTGCCGTTGCTTGGAACACCATCGCTTCGACGAGTGCTTTATGGCGACTCCAGAAATGTGCCGAGATTGGCCCGCCCATTGAGTATCCGACGGTGATCACCTTGTTCACACCAAGTGCACGTACGACATCGGCCGCATCATCGGCACATGCTTCAAGAGAAAACCGTTCATTGGGTCGCAGACCGCGACCATGCCCGCGATGGTCGACCCCGATGATTGAGTACTTCGCAGCAAGCTCTTCATAGGCCGCAAAAAAGTTCGTGTCAGACGATGCCGTCCAGCCGTGCAACAAAAGAATCGTCGGTGCAGATGCATCGGGGTGTTGGTGGTGGCGCACCACCATCTCGCCACGGCCTGGCAGCGTGATGACTTTGCTAGGTAACAGAAACGGAATGTCCATCATCTACCTCACGAACATTTCTTGCACACACCGACCAGATCAAGTCGGTGGTGTTGGAGAACGAATCCTTCGCGTTTGGCGAGCATCGCCAACGCACGGTCAAGGTCTGCTTCGACATCACCCGGCACCACGACATCACGCACGGCGCCACACGACCCACACACGAGGTGATGGTGGTGACCGGTGAGGTCTTCGGTCAATTCGTAGCGTGCCCACTCATCGTTCGTGACGACTTTTGCCACGACACCTGCGCGCTCGAGCACCGACAAGTTGCGATAGGCGGAACTTTGCGCCACGTCACCGGTCGCGTGAAGGAGTTCGGGAATGGACAGCGGGTGATCTGCTCGGGCAAGTGCGTCAACCAATTGGCGACGGTTTCCGGTGAAGCGCTGGCCGACAGCAGCCAAACGTGATGCCGCTTCGGTGTGCAACGCGGCCACATCATTTGCGGCTTTGCCATGGCGGTGGCGCGTGGACATGCACCGGACGCTATCTGAGAACGAGTGAGAAAATGCCGTGAGGACTGGGTCGAATTGCTCAGGTACCGACGAACTGATGCAACGTGTGACCAGCTGCCAGAACACCGTCGAGAATGTCTGCGTTCGGAAGCTCTGGTGCGCCAAGTGCGTGCACACCCGGTTCAATCGTTTTTGTCGCGAGCACATGAGCGACATTGGCTGCCACTGCTGCAGCAACCGATGCGATGCGCTCGGCCATGCCGACAATCTCGACATGTCGCACACCGTTGCGCGACCCGCGTGCCTCGACACGCAATGCACCAATGCCACCTTCTTTGTGAGGTGGTGACAACATTGGAAGACGCGCAGTGAGACGATCACGCCGTGTCGCTGACACTCGCGCCGTGATGCGCCGCAACTGTGGTGCGATGCGCTGAACGAGAATCGGCTCGGCAGATGCGTGTCGATAACAGTCACGCGCATTCACTGGGTCTGGAAACCAACACAACTCACGTCCACTACCTGCTGGTCGCTGCAACCATTCACCCTCATGCCACCCAACCGATGTGCCGGCAAGGTTCTTGTGATGCTGATGCGCACAACGCGGGCCACCCGTGCCATGTACTGCGACATGGACTTCGTCCATCAGGTCGAATGCGCGCGACACATGACTGACCAAGAGACCGGTCATTCCAGGAGAACATGCGGCCCCAACGACCAGAGACCGACCCATTGATGTGGCTCGTGGAACAAGATCGAGCATCGACATGGTGTCTTCCAGGTCGTCGCAACAACTGACCACATGACAACCCTGGCCGAGAAGGGTTGCTGCGAGTTCTACATGCGGTGCACCGTGCGCAAGCACGACGACGTCACATCCGTGCACCTCACTCACGTTGAAGTGATTAGTGACGACGATCGGATGGTCGTATGAGGTGAGGTGTTGAGCCACGCGTGATCCGACGAGCCCAGAACCGACGATGCCGATGTTCCCCATGTC
>CAYMVM010000051.1:3315-5905 GCA_964394175.1 uncultured Bifidobacterium sp. | reverse complement strand
TCGTGCCGCTGGTTCCACCGCTCGGAACGATCTTTCTCGCCTGGGAAAGTGACGAACGCGTCGAACGATGGCTGAACAGCGCACAACCTGCGCTCGGGCCGGAGGAGCGCGAACATCAGATGGCGCTGCTTGAGGCAGTACGCGAACGCGGTTATGGCGTGGCCCTTGAATCACCCGCTCGGCGAGCCCTCGGCGAGGTGTTCCGAGACAGAACAGACCGTGGCACTGCTGTCGAGTTGTTGACTGACCTCGCACACTCCCCCTACATGCTCCGGTCGATGGAGACCGGTCGTCGCTATGACGTCGCTGGCATCTACGCTCCGGTGTTCAACGACTCGTCTCGGGTCGAAGTCGCCATCACGGTGGTCGGACTTCCATCCGGCCTTGCCGCTGAGGAAATATCAGAGATCGCCGAAGAGGTTCGCGGAGCCGCGACGGTGATCACCAAACAAACAGGCGGTCGTGCTCCGACCGCACTGAACGGAGGAAGGGACGTCGCATGAGCGCCGAAGACAACTCACCAGTACCCGATTATCTCAAGCGGGGTCGTGTCGATGGACGCAACTACGTCGTCCTCGGCGGTGGCCTCGGAATGGGGCGACAGACCGTGCATGCGCTGTCTCAAGCTGGTGCGTCACGAGTCATGGTGGTCGACATCGATCGTGCACGCGCCGACGGTGTGGCGGCCGAAATTTCCGGCGGCCTCGGATGGAGCGGAGACATCACCAAACGTGACGAAGTCAAGCGTCTCGTCGCCGACGCCGCAAACGCGTTCGGTCGGGTTCACGGCATCGTCGACATCGTCGGAATGGCGCAATGGGCCGCACTTCTCGATCTGTCTGACTCGATGCTTGAGCGCGATCTTGACATCAACTTCCGTCATGCTTTCCTCGCATCGCAAGAGTTCGCTCGTCACATGATCGACAATGGTGGCGGCACGATGGTGTTCATCGCCTCGGTGAGTGGCAAGACGTCAGCCCCGATGCACGCTGGCTACGGCGCAGCAAAAGCTGCGCTCATGGCCTGGGTGCAATCCCTGGCCGTCGAACTCGGACCGCATCAGATTCGGGCGAACGCGATTGCCCCCGGAACGATTCTCACGCCACGGATGGATGCGGCGTTCACGCCTGAGCAGCGCCGTGCGAACGAAGCAGTGTCACCACTCGGGCGTATCGGCCGCATGGAAGACATCGCATCGACTGCTCTGTTCCTGTCGAGTGAGCATGCTTCGCACATTTCGGGTCAGACCATCGTGGTCGACGGCGGTGTCCGTGCGAAGTTCCCGTACGGGACACTCTGAACTGACGTCAGCCGAACGCTCTGATCGGTCTGATGAAGTACGGCTTCGCAGCCGCAGTCAACATCTGAAACTTCCACTGCTCCATGTCCCATTGCTGACCAGTGGTGAACGTCTCGAGCCAAGCAGTGCTGTTGTTGTAGTCACTGGATGACCAGTAGAAGCCGTTGGTGAATCCGCCACGTGGCGTCTCTGCCGTGTGCAGATACTTGAACATGAGGTCCAACTCGTCTTTCGATGGCAAGAACCAATCGTCTTTCCCTCCGAACACCAACTCATCGGCATATCGAGCGGCATACTCGGCTCGACGACCGACTTTGGCGACGATCCGAGCTGTGTTGGCTGCACCCATTCCGACCGCTTTTCCTGCAACTCGCTGCTCTGCCGCTGTGAGACCACCGCTGATGTTCGTGTACAACATCGCTTTATTGCCACGCGGCCTCCACGGCAAGCGCTGCCCCTCGGCTTCGAGGGGTGCGGCCTCCAAGTAGCGGCCCCACGATTTCTTCTCACCCGCGTCGTAGAAGACGATTCCACCAGCGGGCCCGACATCACCGATCATGCACACGCCGCCAAGTGCGCAGGTCTTGTCGGTCGATGAACGTGGCTCGAACGGTGGAATGATTCCTGAGCCGACGGGGAATGCCCGCATCGGCAAGATGCGCATGCGCATGGCCGGGAAGCCGGAGCCTGAATGCATGTTGCTGCGGTTGAACTGTTTGTTGCCTGAGATGCCCTTCACGAGTCCGTTCTCATCCGTGTACTGGGTGCCATCTTGGAACAATTGATAGAACGCGAAGCTCGGTGAACTTTCAGTTGACGTCCAATGTGGCGCAGCAACGTACGGGGCCGTTCGTCGATACATACGACGGAAGTTGTAATAAGCATCAAGTTCGTCTTTCGATGGAAGGAACCAGTCATCAAACCCATTGATGCGAAGCCGTGCCACAGCTGCAGCGGCATAGTCACCGTCGCCGTGCGCGGCGACGATTCGTTCGGTGTTGACCCTCCCCATTCCGACAAGGCGGGATCTGATTCGTTGACGTCGTGCCGAGATGTCGGGGGTGTCTGCATACACCGACACAGTCGGATCGGGACTCCACGTCAAACCTGTGAGATTCGTGCCGACGGGCATGCCGCGGGGAACCTCCAAATAGCGGCCCCACCATTGAAGTGACCCGGCGTCATAAAAGACAACGCCGCCTGCAGGTCCGATATCGCCCACTTTGCATGCGCCGCCCTTGCTACACGTCGCCGAACCAGCATTCGCCACCGAATGACCGAAGGTCGACA
>CAYMVM010000051.1:0-3215 GCA_964394175.1 uncultured Bifidobacterium sp. | reverse complement strand
TCAAACATTGCCCCACTCCCACGAGCGACGTACCGTCGCACTCAACGAGAGACACTCGGTCTCTCGCACCGAAAGGATGCGACATGTCACTCACACGACGATCACTCTTTGACCTCGACTGGCCGAATTGGATGACCCAATGGGCACCATTTGAGCGGTCCGATGCTTGGATGGATTTGCTGAACGAAGCAGCAATCAGGGTCGAGGAATATGAAGTCGACAAGAACTACGTCATTCGTGCCGAATTACCAGGCATCGACCCTGACAAGGACGTCGAGCTCTCAGTGTCTGGCGGAGTCCTTCGTCTCATGGTTCATCGACAAAAAGAGAACCAGTCCAGCGACGCCCGGCATTACCGATCTGAATTCCGATATGGCTCATTCACTCGGCTCGTAGCACTACCTGTCGGAGCCTCGGACAGCGATATTGAGGCGAAGTATGACGACGGGATTCTTGAAGTTCATATTCCGATGAACGGCGCCCAAGCACATGAACGTCGGATTCCGATCAGCAAGCACTAAGACCATTCGCGGCGCATCTGTGGAACCACTTCTTCGAAGTACGCGGCCAAGAGCTCTTGGTCCCACGGTGGTCGGATCACAACGTTGATGAGGTCGGCCCGGTTCTCGACGTAGGGAGCAAGTTGTTCCATCACGTCACTGGGTCGGCCCATCAACGACCCACCGATGATGCGCTCAGCTCCTGGGCCCCACTGCGCGGTCAAGCGCTCGCGTACGACGTGCGGGTCGTCCCAGCTCATGCTGAACGTCAAGTTGATGCTGCGCTCGACATCGCACGGATGGCGACCAGCCTTCTCACACCATCCGTCGAGAATGCCGTTCAACTCTCCGAACTTCTCCGCTGTGATGTAGGCCGCGTTCCAACCTTGCGCATATTGACCCGCCATGCGAAGAGTCTTGTTCGGGCCCACTCCGCCGATCCACAACGGCAACTTCCCCATTGGTGCGGGCAACATGCTCGCTTCTTCGAGAGTCACGTATTCACCCGAGAACGTCACTCGTTCCTCACCACGCTTCCACCTGTCGACCACTTCAATTTGCTCCTCGAGCATGCGGAATCGCGCACCTTGTGACGGAAAATGAATTCCGTATGCTCTCGCTTCCCCGTCGTGCCAACCACTTCCGAGACCGGGCTCGAATCGACCACCCGAGAGGTGGTCGAGGCTGACAAAACCCTTCATCAACACACCGATGTTGCGATACGCAGAGCAAAAGACAAGACAGCCGAGACGGGCGCGCTGTGTGTCGACGGCAAGTGCCCCAAGTAGCGAGAACGCCTCGAAATGGGGTTGGGTTCCACCTTCGGGCGGAGCTTCATAGAGGTGGTCCCACAACGAGATCCAGTCGGCACCGGCACGGTCGGCATAGGTCCACAACTCACGAAGCTGTTGAACTGTCGCCTTTTGCTGACCGATGTGAATTCCGAACTTGACAGCCATAGTTCCCCCTTGACGCGTCATAGGTCATCGTAATTGCAAACAACCGCCGAGGTGTCAGTCGGGCGGCGCCGAGGATTGGCGTCGATGGCAGTGTCGCTACTCTCAGACCATGGCTTTTCCATCTGGCATCGGCGTCATCGACCTCATGATCGGCTTGCCGAAGAAAAACGCATCTGACCATTACAAGTTCATGGGCGATGCCTTGAAGGATGACGAGTCGAAGAACATGCGAATGCCGGCGCAGTACATGTTCAAAGATGTGCCCCAAGACGTCGGCGACGAAGCCGACCCGGTGAAGTTGCTCATCGCAGACATGGATCGATGCGGTGTCGCAATGGGAATGCTGCACATGGGCTCGCCGGAATCTGAACGGGCGCTTGCCGAGCACCCCAATCGCATCATCCCGTGCATGGAGATCGACCCAAACGACATCATGGGTTCTGTGCGCAAGATGCGCGACGCTCATTCCCGTTGGGGAATCAAGGCTGTCACGTCGTTTCCTGCCGGATACATGCCGCAGGTTCCTGTCAGCGATCGTCGCCATTATCCGTTGTACGCCGAATGCATCAATCTCGACATACCGATGATCATCAATGCCGGTGTGCCGGGGCCGCGGGTGCCGATGGCATGTCAGCACGTCGACCACTTCGACGAGGTGTGTTACGACTTCCCCGAGCTTCGTATCGTCATGCGACATGGTGCGGAGCCGTGGGAAGCGACCGCAGTGAAACTCATGTTGAAGTGGCCAGGTCTTTATTACATGACATCGGCATTTGCTCCGAAGTACTACCCAAAGGCCATCATCGACTACGCGAACACCAGAGGATCTTCGAAGATCATGTACGCCGGCTACTACCCGATGGGACTGTCGCTTGATCGCATTGCTGAAGAGATGGGGCACGTGCCGTTCAAGCCCGAGACATGGCCAAAATTTCTGCGCAACAACGCGATCGACGTGTTCAAACTCGACCTACCTAGGGCCTGACCATCGTGGTGCGCAGTCCGATAGACGAGATGGTCGATTTCATCGCCATCCAACGCGTGCACGCTGCATACGCAGACATCGTCACTCGGCGAGCATGGGACGAGCTGACAACCATCATGTTGCCCACATGTTCGCTCACGCTCAACCTCGGCGATCGGACCATGTCAATTGATGGTCCTGTCGCCATCGGTGCGTTCATCAGCGAGCAGCTCGAACAATTCTCGTTCTTTGAGTTCGTCATCTTGAACTCGGTCGTGCACATCGACGACGACGGGGCACGGGCTGGCGCTCGCATGTACATGCAGGAAGCGCGACAAAACGTGACCGATGGACGTCGGACTGACGCATTCGGCGTGTACCACGATCGACTGGAACGACACGACGGCAAATGGTGGCTCGCCAAGCGCATCTACGGCTCGTATTCCCGCACCATTGCGGCACGACCTGAACATGAGCAGGTGGTTTTCCCGTTACCGGTCCACGACCTGCGATTGCTCTGATACGCGCTTAGTTCGCCAACAGTGCGACAGCCCGCTCGATCGGGCTGATGTCAACGTCTGCTCCGCTTCCATTTCCATCATTCTCGGCATGGCCAAACGGGTTGTCGACGTCCTTCACGAGCAGCAGTAGATAGGAATACGCCACTCCGAGGGCTGCAGGTGCGATCCAGGACATAGCGGCCGACGGAAATTCGACCACCACCAGTAACACCATGAGAATGGCCACGAGGAAGGTCATCAAGACGTAACCCGACTGGATGAACGACGTCCC
>CAYMVM010000050.1:0-6033 GCA_964394175.1 uncultured Bifidobacterium sp. | reverse complement strand
TCGCTCATGGCAGACATCGTGAAGGGACTTGGCTGAGTGCCCCGCGCACTCCTTTCGGTCTACGACAAGTCCGGCATCGTCGAATTCGCGACGTCGCTGGTTGAACTCGGCTGGGAGTTGCTCTCCTCTGGTGGGACCGCAAAGGTCTTGTCAGATGCTGGTGTCCCGGTCACCGATGTCGCTGATGTGACAGGCCTGCCTGCCATTCTCGGACACCGTGTGGTGACGCTTCATCCGACAATTCACGGCGGCATTCTCGCTGACCTGAATGATCCGGACCACAAGGCTGACATGGCTCGCCATGACATCGAGCCGATCGATCTCGTCGTCGTGAATCTGTATCCCTTCCAATCGAATCCGAGTGTCGACTTGATTGACATCGGTGGTCCGGCGCTCGTGCGTGCGGCAGCAAAGAACTTCTCCCGAGTCGGTGTCGTGGTGGACCCTGCCGACTACGCCACCGTGCTCGACATGCTCAGTCATGGTGATTTCAGTGTTCACACGCGTCGTCAACTCGCACAGAAGGCATTCCGCATCACGAGTGCGTATGACGCGGCCATTGCTGCGTGGATGGGTTCTGACTTCGATCAGACCGTCGACATCTCACTACCGACGCTGCTCACGATCGTTGCTGAGCGCGATGAAGTACTGCGCTACGGCGAGAATCCTCACCAGGCAGGTGCTCGTTATCGACTTCCGGGTGTGGAGAGTTGGTGGGACAGAGCGCTGCAGTTGAACGGCAGAGAAATGTCGTATCTCAACGTGCTCGACACAGAGGCGGCGTGGCAGTTGGTGAACTCGTTCGAGGAACCTGCAGCAGTCGTGGTGAAACATGCAAACCCCTGCGGGGTCGCGCTGGGTGATTCCGCGTTCGACGCGTACTCGCGGGCCCACGGTGCTGACCCTGTCAGTGCATACGGCGGAATCGTCGCTGTCAATCGTGAGATCGATGAAGCCACAGCGCGCGCCATTGCCGAGGTCTTCACAGAAGTCGTTGTGGCACCGTCATACAGCTCCGCCGCACTCGATGTGCTCACCCAAAAGGACTCACTGCGTGTGTATGAGGCCGGAGCGCCGTTCAACAACGCTGGGCTTGATGTGCGCAGCATCGACGGTGGGGTGTTGGTCCAGACGATCGACGACGTCGATCAACCGCTCGATGAACATGAAGTCGTCACCAAGCGCACGCCGACCGATTCTGAATGGACCGACATGTTGTTGGCGTGGAAAGTTGTCGCAGCAACATGGAGCAACGCCATCGTTCTGGCAAAAAATGGTGTGGCAGTCGGAATCTGTGGTGGACAACCAAATCGAGTGGACGCTGCTCGCATTGCCATCAGTCGTGCAGGTGAACATGCGGTTGGTGCCGTCGCCGCAAGCGATGCATTCTTTCCTTTTCGGGACACAATCGATGAGTTGGGACGTGCAGGGGTCACCGCCGTGGTGCAGCCAGGTGGCAGCAAGCGTGACGATGAATCGACGACTGCAGCCGACGAACATGGCATGGCCATGGTCCACACCGGCATGCGTCATTTTCGTCACTGACGACAGCTTGGTCTGCCACGGCAGCCCCGTGGCCCCGTCGTAGACTGACGAAGTGGCGCGCATCGCAGACCTACTCGCAGCAGGTCGAACATTCTCATTCGAGTTCTCGCCGCCCAAGACCGTGCAAGCTCAGATCTCACTCGGTCAGACAATCGCCGAACTCGCACCCTTGGCCCCCTCCTTCGTGTCCGTCACATACGGGGCCGGAGGCACGACGCGTGAGTTCACCCGCGACGTTGTGCTCTGGGTGCGCCGAGAGACGTCCATTCCGCCCATGGCGCACCTCACGTGCGTGGGACACACACGCGCCGAAATTGAAGACATCATCGCCACGTACGTGAGTGCCGGGGTCGAGAACGTCTTGGCCCTCGCGGGAGACCCGCCCAAGGACAGCGCTGATGCCCGTCCGAGTGACTATGCGTACGCAACGGACCTCATCGAGCACGTGCGTTCGATTGCGCCAATGTCCATCGGTGTGGCGGCTCATCCTGAGGGCCATCCACGGTCTCCCGATCTTGCCACCGACCGACGTCACCTCGCCGCGAAGTTGCAGCAAGCTGACTTTGCTGTCACTCAGTTCTTCTTCGATGTCGAGCACTACCAGTCGTTGGTGAACGATCTTGCTGACCTCGGAGTACACAAACCTGTGTTGCCCGGAATCATGCCTGTGACGAATCTTGCCCAGGTCGAACGCATGGCGCAGTTGTCAGGCGCAGCGTTTCCTGCATGGCTGCGTGAACGACTTGAGAGAGGCGCAACACCGGAAGAAGTACGTGACATCGGAGTTGAAGCAGCCACCGAGTTGTGTGCTGCACTCCTCGAAGCTGGCGCACCCGGACTGCACTTCTACACGCTGAACAAGTCCACTGCGACACGGGAGATCTACGCCCAACTCGGGCTACCTGTCGGCTGACCACATCGTGAGCACCATCATCACAACAACAGAAGGCACGCCGGCGTGGGGTACACGCCGAGGGCCAGTCGTGCCGTATATCCCAGGTCTCGACGGTCTGCGCGCGATCGCCGTCCTCGCCGTCATCATGTACCACGCCAACCATTCGTGGCTTGGCGGGGGTTTCATCGGCGTCGAAATTTTCTTTGTCATCTCCGGATACCTCATCACCTTGTTGCTCATCGCCGAGCGTGAGCGCACCGGTGGCGTCGTGTTGGGGAATTTCTGGTGGCGTCGCGCGCGTCGACTGCTTCCCGCACTGTGGACATTGTTGGTGGGCATTTCTGTGTACTGCGCATTCTTCGACGCTGACCGACTCGGCATGTTGCGCGGTGATGTCGTTGGTGCTTTCACATATGTGACGAACTGGTTCCAGGTGTGGACCGGCTCGTCTTATTCCGACGCTTTCGCATTTGCTCCACTACGTCATCTCTGGTCGCTGGCTGTGGAGGAGCAGTTCTACATCGTGTGGCCCTTCGTCATGTTCTTGCTGTTGCGCCGTGTCCGTCATCGTTCACTTCCGACACTCGGACTGTGGTTCTTCACCATCGCGGTGGCACTGACAGTGTTTTCGGTGCTCATGTATCGCCCCGGAACCATTGGAACGATCGAGCAGACCCCAGAGCAGTACTTCTCGTTGTTTGGTCGCGACGTGCTGCGTGTCGATTTCCTCTATCTGAGCACCGTCAGCCGCGCCAGCGGTCTGTTGCTCGGTGCATCACTCGCATGTGTGTGGCGTCCCTGGAAGTTGATCGGCGGGCGAGTGGCATACGCAGCTGCACCGCTTGATCTGCTCGGGGTACTCGCGGTCGGTGCACTGGGGTGGATGGCATGGACATTCCGTGAAGTCGTCGTCACCGTCGACAACGGTCGCCAGGGATATGACCTGCTCTTTCAGGGTGGTTTCTTCCTCATTGGAATTGCGTCGGTCGCTGCCATCGTGGCGGTCACACATCCGCGGTCGAACCTCGGACGTTGGGTCATCGGCAATCCGCTCTTCGTGTGGATTGGTCTGCGTTCGTATGGTCTGTACTTGTACCACTGGCCGGTCTTTCAGGCCTACAGAAAAATTGCCGGCAAACCACTCACGGTGTCGCAGTTCGTGTGGCTCATGGCCGTCACGATGGTCATCACCGAGGTGTCATACCGTTACATCGAAGTTCCTATTCGCCGTGGAACTTTCCTGAAAGGTGTCAGGGCTCGTCCGGAACTTCGGCAGCGTCTCACGATTGGTGTCGTCGCGACAAGCCTGTTGCCTATCTTTGCCGTTGCTTCGCTCGCGACTGCCGACGTGAAACAGGACGACATCACCGCGACATTGAATGAGAACGAAGATGCCGTCACCGACGTGCTCGCATCAACGACGTCACTGCCCACCGCATCGACGGGGGTCACCACTCCCAGTGTCAGCCCATCGACGAAGATCGATGTGTTGGCTGTCGGTGACTCCGTCATGCTCGGTGCTGCGAACTTGTTACGCGCCAAAGGCGTGACGGTCGATGCACAAAAGAACCGTCAGTTCCGTGAGTCATTGCAGATCTTCAATTATCTGAAGTCGACGGGGGAACTCGGCGACAACGTGGTCATTCACCTCGGAACGAACGGTCCGATGAGCGAGGCAAGTGTCACATCGGCGATGAAACCACTTGCGGATGTTCGTCGGGTGGTGGTGCTCACAAATCGAATCCCGGGTTCTGGGTGGGAAAAAAAGAACAACAACCTGATCAACGCACTGCCAGCGACGTATCCGAACGTGCAAATTCTCGATTGGTTCGCTCTGACTGCAGAGCGAAAGGGTCTGTTCGCCGCTGACGGTGTACACCTCAGTGACGCAGGTCGTGACTTCTACATCGCCCAGATTCTCGGAGCATTAGGTCGCTAAAGGGCCTCTGCGCCTACTCTGTAGGCCATGACGAACCCAGTACGAGTGACGGTCACCGGCGCTGCCGGTCAGATCGGATATGCCATTTTGTTCCGAATCGCGTCGGGAGCCGTTTTTGGCCCGTCGACCCCGGTCGTTCTCCAGTTGCTCGAGGTGACGCCTGCGCTCGGTGCACTCGAGGGCGTGCGCATGGAGCTCGATGACTGCGCGTTCCCGTTGCTCACAGACGTGGTCTGCACCGACAAGGCTGATGTCGCCTTCGGCGACGCGGACGCCGCCTTTCTCGTCGGCGCAATGCCCCGCAAGGACGGCATGGAGCGCTCTGACTTGCTGTCAGCCAATGGCGGCATCTTCAAGCCACAAGGGCAGGCCATTGCTGCGAACGCGAAGAAGAGCATCAAGGTTCTCGTCGTCGGCAACCCGGCGAACACCAACGCACTCATCGCCATGAACAACGCCAAGGGCGTCGACCCACGCCAGTTCACAGCCATGACGCGTCTCGATCACAACCGCGCTGTGTCACAGCTGGCACAGCGTGTGGGCAAGCCGGTGACTTCGGTGAAGAAGATGACCATCTGGGGCAACCACTCGACGACCCAATATCCCGACCTCTTCCACTGTGAAGTCGACGGCAAGAATGCGGCACAGCTCGTCAACGATCAGGCATGGCTCGATGGTGAGTTCATTCCCACTGTCGCCAAGCGCGGTGCAGCAATCATCAAGGCCCGTGGGTCGTCATCAGCGGCGTCGGCAGCAAACGCCGCCATCGACCACATGCGCGACTGGGCGCTAGGAACAGCAGCGGGGGACTGGGTGTCGATGGCAGTGCCGTCAGACGGCAGCTACGGCGTGCCTGAGGGCCTCATCTCGTCCTTCCCGTGTGTCTGCAAGGACGGCGACTACAGCATTGTTCAAGGTCTCGATATCGACGCCTATAGCCGCGGAAAGATCGACGCGTCAGTTGCCGAGCTCGAAGAAGAGCGTGCGGCGGTGCGTGACCTGGGTCTGATCTAAGACTCAGGAATACGTCGTCATCGCGCGGACTGACTCGAACACCGAGTCAAGAGCGGCAAACAAAGCTTCGGCGCCGATCAACTTCTGCACGTCCCCGTGAATGCGGATCGAGCCGTTGATGAACATGTCCTGGGCGTTCACTTCGCCGGTGGCTACAGACACAGCAACGTCCCACGACTGGACCATTCGGACGTCTTCATTGACTGCAGGCCCCGCACCAAACGCGGCCTCGCCGTCACGCACCACGAAGTGATACGTGACATCCCCCTCCGGTCCGCCTGTTACCACTTGGGTAACGGCGATGGAGTGGTCGTTGGCGAGGTCCGCGAGTGTTGCGTTCTGTGACACGGCACCTGTGAGCGCCTCGATCCAATCGAGGCTCAGGTACCGCATCAGGTCATGCCGCGGTGAGCGAAGCGCTCTTGCGGCTCGAGAAGATGATCGAACCGATCAACACCACCGCCGCGACGACGGCGATCGAGATGCGAGCCCCATCGTTGTCGGCGGTCGAGATGATCGCAGGAAGAATCAACAGCGACACCAGGTTCATCACCTTGATGAGCGGGTTGAGTGCCGGGCCGGCGGTGTCCTTGAACGGGTCACCGACAGTGTCACCGATGACCGCTGCCTTGTGTGCTTC
>CAYMVM010000049.1:0-6453 GCA_964394175.1 uncultured Bifidobacterium sp. | reverse complement strand
GAAGCCGTCAGCGAAAGCCTGCGCAAACTCGAGCGTGACGAAGTGAAGTTGGCGTTCGTTCACCGCGGCGTCGGTGGCGTCACTGAAAACGACATCACTTTGGCTGCGGCGACGAATGCGACCCTCATCGGATTCAACGTCCGTCCTGACCGTAAGGCTCGTGATCTTGCCGAGTCTGAAGGCGTCGAGATTCGTACGTACGAAGTCATCTACAAACTTCTCGAAGACATCGAACGTGCCATGCTCGGTCTGCTCGCTCCCGAGTTCGAAGAAGTGGTCACCGGTGAAGCCGAAGTGCGCGAAATCTTCCGCGTGCCGAAGATCGGTGCCATCGCCGGTTGCTTCGTGCGTACAGGTGTCATCACCCGCGGTACGAAGGTCCGCTTCTTGCGCGACGGAACCATCATTTGGAAGGGTTCCATCAACTCTCTTCGTCGATTCAAAGACGATGTCAAAGAAGTGCGCGAAGGTTTCGAATGCGGTATCGGTTTGTCCGACTTCCAGGATCTCAAACAGGGTGACCTCATCGAAACGTTCGAGGAACGTCAGATCGAACGGGTCTGATCCGTGGCCGATCTCGACTTCTTCTTCGATCCGGTCTGCCCATGGGCATGGATCACCTCTCGCTGGGTGACCGAAGTCAAGAGTTTGCGGTCCTATGACGTTCGCTGGCGCTTCATTTCATTGAAGGTCCTGAACTCGTCGATGGATTACGCGAAGATGCCCGAGGGTTATCGCGACGTTCACAATGCAGGCATGCAAGGACTGCGCATGGCCGCCCACGCTCGCGCTGTACAAGGCAATGAGGCATGTGGTGCGGTGTACACGATGCTCGGGATGTCTTTTCACAACCGTCAAGAACGCGTCGGTTTTGTCACCGATCCGGTCATCGAGAGTCGACGTTTGTTGGTTGATGCCGGTCTGCCGCCAGAGTGGGCCGAGCACGTCCACGACGAGTCATACGACGGTCTCATCACCGAAGAGACCGAACTTGCGTTGCAGCGCACCGGTAAAGATGTCGGCACGCCGATTCTGTCGTTCAACCCTGACAGTGACACGGTGTCGAGTTTCTTCGGGCCGGTCATCAGCACCATTCCTCGTGGTGCAGAAGCACTCAAATTGTGGGACGCCATCGAGACCATCGCCACGACCAGCGGAATGGCCGAGTTGAAGCGGTCGCTCCGCGCCGCACCGTCCTTCGACTGAGCCACAGCGCGTCAACTGCCTAGTGTGTGGGCGATGAAAGTCGTCTACACCCCGGCTCACCTCGGTCACAATCCACTCACCGAGATCGAGAAATCGACCGCACATTCGCCGTATGAACACATCGGTCGCGCAGAAAAGATCCGCGAGGTACTCGAGGCCGACGCGTCGTTCGAATTCACCTCGCCGACCGAATGGGGGACCGCACCTATCGACGCCGTCCACGATGCAGGCCTGAACAAGTTCCTCACCACCGGATGGGCTGATTACCAACGTGACATCGGTGCGGCACGCGAGGTGGTGCCTGATGTTTTTTATCGACCGGCCTTTCGCCGAGAGGCCTCCGATGGCCACGAGCCCGAGAGCGTCACCGGCAAGCTCGGCTGGTGGTGTTTCGAAACGACGACGCCATTATGTGAAGGCACTTATTCTGCGGCGCGAGGTGCCGTCGACACTGCCATGACTGCGATGAAGTTCGTGCTCGACGGAGAGCGCAATGCCTATGGCTTGTGTCGTCCGCCTGGCCATCATGCGACCACATCGATGTACGGCGGTTATTGCTTCTTCAACAACGCCGCAATCGTGGCGCATCATGTCGCCACGACGATGTCGTCGAAGGTGGTTGTTCTTGACGTCGACTACCACCATGGCAACGGCACCCAAGAAATCTTCTACGACCGTGACGACGTCATGTATGTGAGCCTCCACGGCGACCCGTCACGGGCGTATCCGTACTTCACGGGATATTCCGACGAGACCGGGTCTGGTCGTGGTCTTGGCAACAACCTGAACGTGCCACTCGCAAAAAAGACGGGTGACGACGACTATGTGGCCGCGTTGTCGACTGCTGTCGAGCGCATCGCAGCCTTCGGTGCCGACATGTTGGTCGTGTCACTCGGGCTTGACACGTTCGTGACAGACCCCATCTGCGACCTCGCGATCACCACGGACGGGTTTCGCCGCCAAGGCGAAGTCGTCGCACAACTCGGATTGCCCACCGTGGTCCTTCAAGAAGGTGGCTATGACGTCGCGGCGCTCGGCGACAACGTGCGTGCATGGTTGGTGGGGCTAGGCGCCTGAACCAGTCACTTGCTCTGCAAGTCGGCGAGCACCTTGTTCCAGCGCGTCGGGTCTGATGCGTAGGGAACATAGAAGCTGATGCGAGAGATGACGTCGCCGTAACGGTGGTTCAATCTCGGAGCGATGTCTTCAGGTTCGGCGACGACGGCGAAGGCATCAAGAATCTCGTCAGTGATGCAATCGGCCATCTCGACCCATTTGCCTTGCTTTGACATCGAGTTCAGCTCATCTTGGACATGGCCCCAGCCGTGCAGGTCGAGAACTGGTCGGTAGGCGGGGGTTGAACCATAGAAGGCGATCTGCTGACGTGTGCCCGCCGATGCTTTCGACATTTCCTTGTCGTCCGTACCAGTCACGACGAAACCCGGGCCGACGATCTCGAAGCCGTCGAGAGTCTTGCCGACCTTCGCTCGTCCACGTTCGAGTGCGGGAAGGGTGACTTCACGCAAGTACTTCTCTGTGGTGAACGCGTGACACATGAAGCCATCGCACACTTCGCCGGCGACTTCCGTCATCAACTCGCCGACGCCGGCGAGAAAGATCTTCGGTGTGCCGTACGCCGAGATGTCGCTCGCACTCGGACTGAAGAAGGGTGTCATCAGTGTGTGCGTGTAGAACTCGCCACGGAACTGCAGAGGAGTTCCGTTCAGCCAGCAATCCCAGATCGCACGGATGGCAAGCACCATCTCGCGCATGCGAGCGGCCGGTTTGCTCCACTCCATCGAGAAACGCTTCGTGATGTGTGGCTTGATCTGACTTCCCAGACCGAGGATGAAACGACCCTTCGAAAAAGCGTGCAGGTCCCACGCGATGTTGGCGAGAGTCATCGGATTCCGTGCGAAAGCGACAGCGATCGAGGTGCCGAGTTCGATGTCTTTGCTGTGTTCGGCGGCAAGAAGGAGCGGAAAGAACGGGTCGTGTGACGTCTCCGCGGTCCACAGCCCGGAATAACCGGCAGCTTCTGCGCGAGTCGTCTCGTCGGCGACCGAATGAAGATCTGGTCGAAGTGTCGCGTCGACTTTCATGGTGAGCCCCTTTCAGGCGATGAGGCGCTGTTGGCGCCGTCAGGTCTGGTCGCGCAAGAACTGTTCGACTTCTGCTGCCAACTCCTCCATTGAGGGTAGTTCAGCAGGGGTCAGCGGCGTTCCGTCGGGGTCGACTGTGTCGCCATGCTGGGCGTCGTACATCGCTTCCATCTGGCGAAGCATCGCCAGATGCTCTTCGTTGTTGACGATGAGTTGGTCGAGACGTTCGCGTTGGATCGTCGCCTCGCGGCGCAGTGGTGCGACCTCGATGTGCAGACCAGTGATGTCGCACAACTGTGTCAGCAGGGCCGCGCTCGCGGCCGGGTACGCCATCGTGGCGATGTAGTGCGGAACTTGTGCCCACAGTCCGATGACTTCTGCTCCGCGGTCGAACAACGCGTGCTCGAGCACGGATTCGACGCCAGCTGGCACGTCGACGGTGTTCTTGGCATATGACATTCGGTCTGCCACGTTCGCGTCGGGAGTGGTGATCGACACTCCGACGGGACGAGTGTGCGGTGCTGCGAAGGGGTACGCACCGAGACCCACCATCCGTCGTACGCCCAATTGTGACGCCAATTCTGCGACCGTTGCCGCGAAGAACTTCCAGTTTGCGTCGGGTTCGGGCCCGACGAGCATCAACACATCGGTGCCATCGCGGTCGCGGCCGACGCGCAATTCCGGGGTGACCCAGTTGATACGCGTGTTCACGCCGGCACGAAGCTCCATGACGGGTCGACGTGCGCGATAGTCGATGAACGTGTCTGAGTCGAATGTGATGAGAACCTCTGAATTCGTCGCTTCCACGAGTGTCTCCATGGCGGCACCTGCCGCACCACTGGCATCGATCCAGCCGTTCAACATGACGACAAGGGTCGGCTCTTTCAACGGGGGAAGTTGTCCGTGGACGACGAAGGGGAGACCAGAGTTGGGGCTCATCGCAACTTCTCGAGCATCGCCGTCGCGCGCATCACCGCATTGTCGACTTGCACCTTGAAGGGCTCAAGTTCCTCTGGGTCCCGTTGACCGAGCGCACCACCCAAGTATCTCGCGTAGACGCCCTCGATGATGCAGCCGAGTTTCCAGTATCCGTAGGTGACATAGAAATCGAAATGTGTCATGTCGCGTCCTGACTTCGCGCCGTAGCGAGCAGCCAATTCCGACCTGTTGAGGAACCCTTCGATGGTGCAGGTGGGATTTGACCACGGACTTGTGTCGTCGCCTGGTCCGTTCCAATACACCATCAACATGCCGATGTCGGCGAGGGGGTCACCGAGCGTGCAAATCTCCCAATCGAGAACGGCGACGACGTCGCCGTCGTCGTTCAACATGCAATTGTCGAGGCGATAGTCGCCGTGAACAATCGTGGTCTCTGACTGGGTCGGTATGCGTTTGGACAACTCGGCATGGACGAGGTCCATGCCAGGGAGATCACGAGTCTGCTGCGCCTTGAAGTTCGCGTACCAACGCTTCAATTGGCGTTCGATGTAGGCGTCGCGTCGAGCGAGTTCTCCGAGACCGACGGCGTTGACGTCGACAGCGTGCAATCGAACCATCGTGTCGACGAGCGATTCTCCTGCGCGACGTCGGGCAGCTGGCGTCAGCAGATTCCCAGCGGCATCGACGTCACGAATGATGTGACCATCCACGAAATCCATGACATAGAAGGGAAGCTCGTTGACGGTCTCGTCGACGCACAAGCCACGCGCGACCGGCACGGGCACGTCTGTCGCATTCATTGCGCTGATGAGACGAAACTCACGTGACATGTCGTGGGCACTCGCGAGTCGATGTCCGAGCGGAGGCCGGCGCAACACCAATCGACGACCGTTCGAGTCGGTGACGGCGAACGTCAGGTTCGAATGTCCGCCAGCGATCATCGTGTACGTGAATGGCGCAGCGACTCCGTCGATATTCTGAACCAGCCAATCGGCGACGTTCTCGCTGATGCCGTGCGGAAGGTTCATCGACTGAACGATACCGGTACGCTTTGATGCCATGGCAGTCGACGTCACCGACCAGACATTCCAACAAGAAGTCATCGACCGTTCGCATTCAGTCCCTGTCATCGTCGACTTGTGGGCCCCGTGGTGTGGGCCGTGTCAAACACTCGGGCCGATACTCGAACGTGCCACCGACGCCACCGACGGACAAGTCGTCCTTGCGAAGGTGAACGTCGACGAAAATCCACAGATCTCTGGCGCGTTTCGCGTGCAGTCGATTCCTGCGGTGTACATCTTGAAAGACGGAGCTGTCGTCGACGGGTTCGTCGGTGGACAGCCAGAACATGTCATCCAGCAGTTGGTTCAGTCACTGTTGCCGAATCCCGCAGACCAGAAGGTGCAAGATCTCATCGCTGCCGGCACGGAAGAAAGTCTTCGCGACGCAGTCGCATTGGCGCCCGGGAATGAAGACGCGATCTGTTCGCTCGCAGAATTCCTCGTGCGCGCCGGTCAGTCAGAAGAGGCATTGCAGCTGCTTGCCCGTCTGCCAGAGACCGACCGTGTGCGGCACATCGCTGCTGCTGCCCGATTGGCACAGAACCCAATCGACAATTTCGATTCCGAATTGACTGCGCTGCTCGAGCACGTGAAGGCGGACGAAGTGAAACGCCAAGAGTTTCTCGACATTCTCGAGACGATGGGGCCCGACGACCCACGCACGGCGAAGTACCGCAAGCTTCTGACCGCACGATTGTTCTGACCAACTGCCCGAGTAGGGCCGGTCAATGTGTACTGGTGTCCTGACTGGCTCCCGCACACATCCACGCCGTGCGTGTTCTACAAGAAAAACTTCATCGCTGGTTCACTGAGTTGTCGAAGTGGGTTGTGTGGGTCGGTGTGCCACGACTTGTCGGTGGTGCACTGGCAGTCGCAGTCGGGGCGGTGGTGCTCGTCCTCATCGTGCGAGTTCCGGCACCACCAATCGAGAGCACCATTCCACAGGCCGGTGCGACCACCTTGGTCATCACGTCAGCTGTCACTTCAAAGACCGCGGTGACGTCGACGGTCAATCCACAGGCTTCTCTCACTTCGCCACCCACGTCGATTTCCGTGCACGTCGTCGGGGCGGTGCGCCATGAGGGGGTCTACGTGTTGGCACCGGGGTCACGAGCAGACGATGCGTTACGTGCTGCAGGGGGAGC
>CAYMVM010000048.1:0-6806 GCA_964394175.1 uncultured Bifidobacterium sp. | reverse complement strand
AGCCGGCGCGTTGGCCACCTATGAAGTGGCTCGCGTTCGCCGCAAGCCGAAATAGTTCAACCCCGCCTAAAGGCCGCGGAGCATCACATAGATGGTGATCTGAAGCCCAATCACCACTCCACCGAAAAATCCGACGCCAATGGCGGCGCAACGAATCCGCTCGTCCAGTCGGATAACTGCCTCGCGGCACGCCAGCATGTCCTCGGGTGTTGCTATGTCTGTCCGGTGCATGCCAGCAGTCTCGCACAGCATTTCGGTGCGTAGGCTTGGAAGCCGCGCCGAGTTAGCTCAGTGGTAGAGCAACCGCCTTGTAAGCGGTAGGTCGTGGGTTCAATCCCCACACTCGGCTCCATTCGCAGTCTGAATCCCTTGTCAGTCAAGGGTTTCTTCAAGGTGGCAAGGCAATGCAACAGAGCGCCACTACCGTTTCATGCATCGCACGACCCCCTCACAGGAGGCCTGTTACATGAGCCAACCACGATCTCGAGGCAACCGCAGTTCGCTGCCCGCGCCCAGCAACGTCACCCTCGGAGCAGTGGTGGCTGTCGTCGCCATCATCCTTGGTTTCTTCGTGCTACGGAACATCAACGCCGATTCCGGCACGACGACCACACCAGGCGGAGAGGTCACCGACACCACGGCGCCCGCTGGTGAAGTCACCGACACCACCGCAGCTGGGGGAGTCACGCCGACCACCGGTCTCGTCATCACCGGTTTCAAGATTCAGGTCGCAAACGCCTCGGGAGTGGCCGGCAGTGCGGGAAGCATGACCGTTCAGTTGCAGACCCTCGGATATGTGGTGCAGCCAGCCGTCAACGTGTCGGCGGGCAGCCCGAAGCGCGCCAAGACGGGAGTTTTCTACCTGGCCGGCTGTGAAGCCGCCGCCCAGAACGTGGCCGACACCTTGGGTGGAGGCGTCGAGCTTGGTGCCATGCCCTCGCCCGTGCCGCTCGAGACCGGCACCTTGAAGGAGGCTTGCGTGTTGATCTTGTTGGGCACTGACTTGTCGAACAAGGAACTCGCCGGCGCTGCGTCAAGCGGTAACGGTGCAGCGACGCCGCAGACAACCGCGGTACCGCTGCCGGCAACGACCACCACGGTCGCGCCGACAACCACCGCCGGCTGACGTCGCGCTGCGCCACATGGCGCACTTTTACGTGAGTGCGCTCTGAATTACCTGACGCGCTGCGTCTTCGATGCATTGCAACACGCGTGAGTGTGATGCGTCATGTCCAAAGTTCTTCACCAAGCTGAACGGGTGTGCGGTCTCGTGCATGTCGTTTGGTAACTCTTCGTCGACATCACCGCAGATTGTCGCGACGCGTTTTTGGTACTGCGCGCCAACATCACACACGCCACCCACGACTTTGCCGTGGAAACTTGTCTCGTCAAGTAATCCTTCGCCGGTGATCACAAGGTCTGCTGAGCGAATGGCATCGTGAAGACCCAACTCGTCAGCAACTAAGTCGAAACCGGGAACAAGAGTTGCGCCGAGAGCCATGAGGCCACCAGCAAGTCCACCGGCGGCGCCAGCACCTGGTGTCATGCTCACGTCGATGCCGTATTGCTGCGCATACATCTGCGCGAGACGCTCGAGCCTGTTGGTGAGAAGGCGCACTTGTGTTCTGGTGGCACCTTTCTGCGGGGCGAACACCTCGGCTGCTTCAGTGAACAACGTGTCGACGTCGCATGCGACGAGGAATTCGACACCGCGCAAACGTGCTGGTGCGTGAATGGCTCGAAGGGCACCGTATCCGCCATCTGTGGTCGCAGATCCGCCGAGGCACACAATGATCTTGTCGACACCAGTGTCGAGTGCTGTGTCGATGAGTTCTCCGACACCAGTTGTACTTGCTGCGATTGCATCGTTGTGTTCCGCACCGCCAATGAGAGACAGTCCAGACGCACGTGCCATTTCGATGACGGCGACACCTTTATGCAAACGCCATGCAGCTTCCACTGGGTCACCAAGTGGACCCGTGACGAGCGTGGTCTTGTTCGCACCACCGAGTGCGTCGAGAGTTCCTTCGCCGCCATCGGCCATCGGAATTTCCGTGCAGTCCGCACCAAGTTCCCAACATGCATGACCAATCGCGGCGCACACTTGTTTGGCGGTGGCGGTTCCCTTGAACTTGTCGGCAGCAGCCACCACGTGCATTCGTCCACGATAAGCGCGCCTAGGGTGTGGCGATGAGCGAGTTCATTCATCTTGATGCCACAGCACAGGCACAAGCCATCGCCAAGGGCGATATCTCACCTGTGGAAGCCGTCGACGCGGCGATTGCGCAAGCCCAGAAGGTCAACCCGCAGTTGAACGCCATCATCCACGAGCAGTACGACAAAGCTCGTGCGCAGGCTGCTGGAACACTGCCCGACGGACCGTTTCGCGGTGTGCCGATGGTGTTGAAAGACCTCGGTGCTGCACAAGCTGGCGAGAAGTACCACATGGGTTCGCGCATGCTGAAGAATGCGGACTTTCGTGCACCGTTTGACAGTTATCTCACGGAACGTTTCCGTCGCGCCGGCTTCGTGGTCATTGGTCGTACCAACACTCCCGAGTTCGGCTCGACCATCACCACCGAACCACTTGCTTATGGCCCTGCGCGCAACCCGTACGACACCAATTACTCAACCGGTGGCTCATCTGGCGGTTCAGCTGCGTCGGTTGCGTCGCACATCGTGTCGGTAGGTCATGCAAATGACGGCGGTGGTTCCATTCGCATTCCGGCAAGTGAATGTGGCCTCGTCGGATTGAAGCCGTCGCGTGGTCGCATCAGTCAGGGTCCGTACTTCGGTGAAAATTGGATGGGTGCCACCATCGATGGATGTGTCACACGTACGGTGCGCGACACAGCTGCCGTACTTGATGAGATCTGCGGATACGAATCGGGTGACCCCTACACCGCGCCACCATTCGTGCGTCCGCTCGCGCGTGAAGTGGGCGAGTCGCCGGGGCGTTTGCGCATCGGTCTCATGGACAACCCAGGGACACTCGGCGGTCTCGACCATGCAGAATCACGCGCGTCCGTTGCTGCAGTGGCAAAAGTGCTTGAGTCTCTGGGTCACGAGGTGGTTGTTGCCAAACCAGCAGCCCTCGACGAGACCGAGTACTCACAGAAGTTCACCAACATCGTGTCGGCATGCACCGATGCTGATCTCACGTATTTCGAATCGGTCCTTGGTCGTCCGCTAACGGATGACGACATAGAGCCCGACAACTTGTTCATGCGCGAGATCGGTAAGTCGATCTCGGCTGCGGCATACATCGCTGAAGTGCAGTGGATGCATGGTTGGACTCGTCGCATGGTGGAATGGTGGTTGCCGCGCGACGGCTCTCGCGGCTTCGACATGTTGTGCACGCCGACGATTGCAGGTCCGCCGCCAAAGATCGGCCATCTCAGTGGACCAGAGGGAATGATGCACATGCTCGAGGTGTTGGTGTACACCGCGCAGTTCAATGTGACCGGTCAACCGGCCATCAGCTTGCCGCTGCACTGGTCGTCGACTGGTTTGCCGATGGGCGTGCAGTTCGTCGGTGCGCCATATCGCGAAGATCTGCTCGTGCGTCTTGCATCGCAACTAGAAGAAGCGATGCCGTGGCGCGACAAACTTCCACGCGTGATGTGACAAAAACTGACTGCATCGGTAGGGTTTTGTCCTATGGCAGTCACCGTGCGAATCCCCACAACCATGCGTCCGCTCTCTGGCGGGGCCTCCACCGTGTCGGTGGACGGCGCAAACCTGCGTGATGTGTTGGCGGCCCTTGATTCCGCCCACCCAGGCTTCAAAGATCGCCTGTTCGACGCCGAAGGCGCGCTGCACAAGTTCGTCAACGTGTTCGTGTCTGACGACGACGTGCGTTACCTGCAGGGCCTCGACACCCCGGTGAAAGACGGCGACACCGTGTCGCTGATTCCCGCCGTGGCCGGCGGCTGCTGAACCGCAGAGCCGTCTGCACTGTCAGTGTGCAGACCTCACCCATGAGCGACGTCGTGTCTCTGCGGAAATTGCCACAGCTCTTGTCGGTTGTGTTTGCTGCAATTGTGATGTCGCTTGTCGGCGGAGCCGGCACAGCGATGGCGCACAACTCACTCTCTGGTAGTTCGCCAGCAGAAGGAGACGTGCTCACCACGCAGCCGACGACGTGGGCCGTCACTTTTGAGAAGTCTGTACCACTTGCCTCGGCGAGTGCGATCGTGGTGAACGGCGATGGCGTTCGAACGACGCTTGCTGACCCTCGACATGGTGACACCGACAAGACAGTGGTGTTTGATCTGCCGGCCACATTGGCGGGCAATGTGTCAGCGCGCTGGCGCCTCGTTGGCTCTGACGGGCATGTCATCTCAGGACGAGTGGCATTTTCGGTTCAGGTCGCTGCAGTCGCCTCAACCACAACCGTCGTCGTCGGCCCTGGTGCCACCGCCACCACTTCGACAATTGCCGAAGTCGTCGAGGTATTCACTGAGGATGACGATGACTTTGTAGCGGCGACCCCTGAACCGATTCGACTGTCTCTTCGTCTGATGAATTTTCTCGCAATTGTTTTGTTCGGTGGGTTGTTGTTCACTGAACTGGTACTTGCACCCGGAACACTTCTCGCACTAGTCGGACGTCGTCTTGCGATTACATCTGCTGCTGCCCTTACGCTGGTGCCGTTTGCGCAGTACTTGGTGTTCGTCGATGACGTGAAAGGGGCAATGGGAACATTCGGTGGTGCTCTGTCAGATTCACTGTCTCTGACACTTGGAAGCACTCTGTTATTCCGAGCGACAGTTGGATGTCTGCTTCTTGTGATTGTTCGAGAAGTTGTACGCAGGGGGCTCATCGACCGCACACTCAGCATGATCGTCGGTGTTACTTCTGGCATCTATCTGTTGGCACTGTCACTAGGTGGCCATGCGCAGACCGAGGGAACACCGTGGCTCGGTGTGCCAGTGGACATGTTGCACACCGCTGCGATTGCAGCGTGGATGGGTGGACTGGTGACGGTGGTGTTCATCGTGGCGCCCGCAGGCGACGCAGTCCGTGCCGTCGACGTTTTCGATCGATTCGGCAAAGTCGCTGAACGGTCGATGGCGCTCATCGTCGTCACCGGAGTCGTGCAGTCGGCACGGCTACATGGTGGACTCGGATCAATTTTCACGACGCCTCATGGACGATTGCTGCTGTTGAAACTTGCTGCGTTTGCCTTCATTGTTTGGTTGGCCGCACGAAACCGCCGCACACTCTTCACTACCGAGTCCCGGACCCTCGGCAGGCCGGTGGCGACCCGACGTGAGATCGTGAAGGCATCGCTCATCGAGGTGGGACTTGGAATCGTGGTTCTGGTCGTCAGCGCTGCCATGGTGTCAGCCTCGCTCACGTAATTGTCTGTCTGACAAGACAGGCAGATGGCTCTCAACAAGACTGTGAGTACAGGGTCACGCACATCAGCCTGGGTGTGCAGAGAACAGGAGTTCACTATGAGAAATCGAGTGATTGGTGCGGCATTTATATCGACCATGTTGTTGGCAGCGTGCGGTTCGTCGGGTGACTCGGGCGGATCAGCCACAGATTCGACAAGCGCTTCAGTTGCCGCATCAACGGAGTTCAATGACGACGACGTGATGTTCGCTCAGATGATGATTCCGCACCATGAGCAAGCAGTCGAGATGTCCGACATCGCGCTTGATCCCACCGTGCAGGCAGGCGCAAAGGTGATTGAGCTCGCGACACAGATCAAAGGTGCGCAAGATCCCGAAATCGCACAAATGAAGTCGTTGCTGACCGAGTGGGGCAAACCGCTCACAGCCGATGACGGCATGGACCACGGTTCCATGATGGAAGGCATGTTGTCGGTGGAAGAACTCGATGCACTGGCCACGCGTACCGGCACCGAATTCGACGCCGCCTGGGCCACTGCGATGATCGCTCACCATGAGGGCGCCATTGCCATGGCTGAAGATGTTCTCGATGGAGGCGTCAATGGCGCCGTTGCCGAACTGGCCCGAGCCATCATCAGCGGCCAGCAGGCTGAAATTGAGACTCTCCGCGCCATTGTTGGCTAATGGGGCACAGGTTGAGCCGTTAGCAGTCTCCCCGATAGAGTGCTAGCACTCGCGCCCCCCGAGTGCGAGAGCCCTGATGGACTCAGGGCATCAGTTACTCAACTGGAGGAAACGACATGGCAAAGCTGATTGCGTTTGATGAAGAAGCCCGCCGCGGCCTTGAGGCCGGCATGAACAAGTTGGCCGACGCGGTGCGCGTCACCCTCGGACCAAAGGGCCGCAACGTAGTGCTCGAAAAGAAGTGGGGAGCCCCCACCATCACGAACGACGGTGTGTCGATTGCGAAAGACATCGAGCTCGAAGATCCATACGAGCGCATTGGTGCCGAACTGGTGAAGGAAGTCGCCAAGAAGACTGACGACGTCGCCGGTGACGGAACAACCACTGCGACAGTGCTCGCATGGTCGATGGTGCGCGAAGGATTGCGCAACGTGGCCGCAGGTGCGAACCCGATGACCTTGAAGAAGGGGATCGAGGCCGGTGTTGCTGCCGCGGTCGAGAGCATTCGTGCACTCGCCAAGGAAGTCGACTCGAAAGAGCAGATCGCTCAGGTCGCATCCATCTCGGCTGCCGACCAGGAAATCGGTCGCATGATCTCTGAAGCAATCGACAAGGTCGGCAAAGACGGTGTCATCACCGTCGAAGAGAGCCAGACGTTCGGCATGGACATGGACCTCGTCGAAGGTATGCGTTTCGACAAGGGCTACATCTCGCCGTACTTCGTGACCGACACCGAGCGCATGGAAGCAGTGCTCGAAG
>CAYMVM010000047.1:4177-6848 GCA_964394175.1 uncultured Bifidobacterium sp. | reverse complement strand
CGCAAGGTGCTCGTCGCCACCGAGACAGGAATGCTGCATCAGTTGCAGAAAGTGAACTCGAACACGCAGTTCCAGCCGGTGAATCGTGCAGCAGTGTGTAAGTACATGAAGATGATCACCCCCGAAAAGCTCGAGCTCTGTCTCGTCGAAGGTCGCGACGTCGTCGATGTGCCAACAGACATCGCAGAGCGAGCACGGCAGTCGGTAGAGCGAATGATCGCCATCGGTACGCCGTCGCGGACTGGCGAGTAGCCCATGCCGGCTCGGTTGGCCGCGCCAGAGCCCACTTGGGCTGTCGACATCGATGTCGTCGTGCTCGGATCCGGAGCCGCGGGTCTTTCCGCCGCGCTGGCAGCTCGCCCAGTACGCGATGTTCTTCTCGTCACCAAAGACACGCTCGATGCGGGAAGCACCAACTGGGCACAGGGTGGACTTGCCGCGGTGCTCGACCCCGGTGACTCGCTGGAGAGCCACGTGCACGACACGTTGGCAGCGGGTGCCGACCTCTGCGATGAAGGTGCAGTGCGCACTCTCGTCGCCGAAGCACCGACCGCCATTCGATATCTCAGTCGCCTCGGAGCCGCATTCGACGAATCGTCACACGACCATCTCGCACTCACGCGTGAGGGTGGTCACTCGCATCGACGCATCGTGCATGCCGGTGGTGACCAAAGTGGTGCAGAGGTGCAGCGAACGCTTGATGAATCGGTTCGACTCGCCGGAGTGCGTGTGGTCGAGCGAGCCTTCGCCCTCGATTTACTCATCGGTCGTCTCCCAGACGGTCGTCGCGCAGTCGCTGGCGTGCGTGTCGCGTTGCTCGATGAAACAGGTGCAGTCGAAAGCGTCGGCGATGTCACTGCACGGGCTGTCGTCATCGCCACCGGCGGTTTCGGTCAAGTGTTTGCATCGACGTCGAACCCGCCTGCGGTCACCGGTGACGGGGTGGCGATGGCGCTACGTGCCGGTGTTGCCGTCACGGACATTGAATTCATCCAATTCCATCCGACAGTGTTGTGGACCGGACCCGAAGCGACTGGCCAGCAAGCGCTCATCAGTGAAGCTGTGCGCGGTGAAGGGGCTGTGCTCGTCGATGCGAGCGGCGCGCGCGTCATGGCCGGTGTGCACCCGCAGGAGGATCTGGCGCCTCGCGATGTTGTCGCCGCAGCGATAAGTGCGCGAATGGCACAGGCACCAGGAGGAGTCGATGACCATGTGTATCTCGATGCGCGTTCCATCGGGGCAGAGTTTGAGAATCGATTTCCGTCGATCACTGCGTCGTGTGCCGCTGAAGGAATCAACCCGACGACGGATCTCATTCCGGTGGCGCCCGCTGCGCATTATGTGTGTGGAGGGGTCAAAGCCGATCTCGACGGTGCGACTGATCTCGTCGGTCTGTACGTCGTGGGTGAGGCGGCCTGTACCGGCGTGCACGGCGCAAATCGCTTGGCGTCGAACTCTCTCACCGAGAGTGTCGTGGCTGGAACGCGGGTCGGACGCGCACTGAGTTGGTCGCTTCCGTTGAAAGTCGATACCGTCGATGACGAACGACCGGCGGCACTTCTGAGCGCTGATCTTCGAGCTGAACTTCGTTCGACGATGTCGAAGTATGTCGGTGTGTTGCGCAGCGCTGACGGCTTGTCGACGGCCGCTGATCGGCTTGCTCGCCTCGAAGAAAAGACCGACTCGACAATTGAACCTTCGCGTCGCTCATTCGAAGCGACGAACATGCTCACGTTGGCGCGAGCAGTGGTAGCTGCAGCGTCGGCACGTACCGAGAGCAGGGGCTGCCACCGGCGAGCCGATGTTCCCGAGTCGCTCGACTCGTGGCGTCGCCACCTCTATGTCGTCGATTCAGATGCGACAGTCGTGGAATCACTATGACGCTGCACACCATGTCCGTGGCACGTCGCGAACGTTTGTCGCGGGTCGGGCTCGATGCAGACCAAGTGGAAGACCTCATTCGACGAACCATCGAAGAAGACCTTGCCGGTGGTGTCGATGTGACGACGGTGTCCACCGTTCCTGCGGGGCAACGGAGCCACGCGCGGTTCGCGACCAGGGCGCGCGGAACTGTCGCCGGACTCGACATCGCCGCGGCCGCCGTCGAAATGGTGTGCGGCGTCGATGCGTGCATGTTCTCGCCAGTGCTTAGTGACGGCGACCGCGTGAGTCCGGGTGATGTTCTCGCCACGGTCGATGCGCCCACCAGAGGTCTACTCACGGCCGAACGCACGGCACTCAACTTTTTGTGTCATCTCTCCGGAGTCGCCACCGCGACCTCCATGTGGGTCGATGCAATCGTCGGTACCGAGGCACATGTTCGAGACACACGCAAGACCACTCCGGGTCTGCGCAGCCTCGAGAAGTTCGCAGTGCGCTGTGGCGGCGGCCAGAACCACAGGATGTCGTTGTCTGACGCGGCGTTGGTGAAGGACAACCACATCGTTGCTGCAGGCGGGGTTGCTGAAGCGTTCGCACGCGTTCGTCAGACTGCACCCGGCATGGTCGTCGAGATCGAGGTCGACACCCTCGAGCAGTTGCAGGTTGCTCTCGATGCCGGTGCCGATCTGGTGCTCCTCGACAACATGCCACCTTCAATCATGAGCGAAGCCGTCGCCATCTCTCGACGACACACAGAACGAACGGGTCGACACGTGTTGCTCGAAGCGAG
>CAYMVM010000047.1:0-4077 GCA_964394175.1 uncultured Bifidobacterium sp. | reverse complement strand
AGTGCATACAGTCCGAGGTTGATGCGCTGAATGAACACGAATGACTTCGGCACCGTGGCGTATTGCGCGATGGGGGAGGAACGATCGAACGTGTGTCGAACAATGGACGTGGCGTACTCGCTGGTCCAGGTCATCTCGCGTGACTCACTGACGGGTTCGTAGAAGTGAGAGAAATACGAACCGGCGTCGTCAGTGGTGATCGGCGCATCTTTTCGCAGCAGACCGGCATCTTCGACGATGGATCTAAACGCTTCGACGTCGTGGTCAATTGCCGCTGCCTTGATCATGCGTTGGAAGGTGTCCATCTCGGGTTCGCTGAAGTACTTGACCAACCCGAAGTCGAGGAATGAGACGCGGCCATCCTCGTGAAAGATGTAGTTGCCCGGATGCGGGTCGCCGTTGAATGCGCGGAATCGGTAGAGGCTTCTAAAAACGAAGCGGAAGATCGACTCTGCGACCTTGTCGCGCGCGTCTTGATCCCATGTCAAGACGTCGGCCCAGGTCGAACCGCTCACGAGCTCTGTGGTGAGTACTTTCGATGTCGACATCGAAGCGAACACCTTCGGAACATGGATGAAGGGATGACCTCGGTAGAAGTCGGCGAAAATTTGTTGGTTGCGTGCTTCACGTGAGTAGTCCAACTCTTCGGTGAGACGCTCTTTGATCTCAGCCACCATCGCGTCAGGGTCGAGTGACTTGAATCCGAAGGCGAGCAAGGTGCCGAGCAGGTCGGCGGTTCGTATGTCAGATTCGATCGCGTCAGCGACCCCGGGGTACTGCACTTTGACCGCGACTGCGACGTCGTCGTCGCCATCACGAAGCACTGCTCGATGGACTTGTCCGATAGAAGCGGCAGCAATCGGATCGGGGTCCCATGTCACGAAGAGATCAGATGGCAATGCCCCGAATTCCTGCATGAAAACCTCGTCGACGAGGTCATGCGACATCGGAGGTGCGGCGGCCTGGAGTTGTGCAAGTGCCAGACGCAACGGCTCCGGTAGACCGTCGTCCAGGTAACTCGCCATTTGGCCGAGCTTCATGAGCGCGCCCTTCATGTCGCCCAATTCGGCTGCAACCTGCTGTGCAGTGCGCATTTCACGGTCACGGGACAACTGTTCACGACGTGCAGCGCCGGCGAACACTTTGCGCGCCGCAGTGCCGGCATGCCCTAAACCCACCTTCGCCCCGAGTGCTGCGATGCGTGCATTACGCCGCAGACGTGTGCGTGATTTGATCGCGTGTCTCATGGGCGCGAAGTCATCGAGTCACGTGTGTTCGCAAGGTCGACTCGGCAGCGTCGTTCACGTGCTTGCACGCATCGACGAGTGTCGGCACGAAGTCGTGAGCACGGGCGATGACTGCATCGTGTCCACCGTCGATGCGATATGTGCGTGCAGTCGGTATGAGGCTGGCGAGATGTTCTTGTCGTGGGGTCGGCACGGTCTGATCTTGCGTGGTGATGATGACCGACGCAGGAACGTCGACGCGTGGCAGCCATTCTCGGGCGTCATACAAACCGAGGGCACCACCGGCTTCGAGAATGAGGCGCCAGTCATGGTTGGCGGCTTGCTGCACGGCCCAGGGTTCCCACATGGATGTCTTTTTCTGCAAATACGTCTGCTCGCTGATCCAGTCCTGAGCTGCGCGTGGCGTGAGACGAGCGAGTGCGCCGAGTCCCTTCAGACCGAGAAATCCGATGCGCTCTTCGCGTGACTCGACGAAATGTCCGGTGGTGGCTGCGAGCACGAGACCACGCACTCGTGCCTCATGTCGTTTCCACAGCAACTGTGCGACAAGCCCGCCCATCGAGTATCCGACGGGGATGAACGTGTTGATGTGCAATTGATCAGCAAGCGCGGCGACATCGTCGGCGCAATCAGACAACTTGAACGGTTGAGTCGAACGAATTCCACGTCCGTGGCCGCGATGGTCAATGGCGATGACACGAAAGTGTTCACCGAGTGACTCGTAGCAGGTGAAAAAGTTCAGATCTGCCGTCGCAGTCCACCCATGCAGCAGGATGAGCGTCGGTGCTCCCGGCGGACCATCTATCTGTCGGATGTACGTGGTTCCTCGTCCCGGCAAGTTGACATGTTGTCCGGGTGGAAGCGGGGGGATCAGGGGTTCTCCGGTCATGTGTGTCAGACGGAGATGTCGATCACCGTCACAGCAACTTTCGCACCGTTTTCGAGTGTGATTGAAACTTTGTCGCCTTTTTTGTGACCAAGTAGCGCTGAACCAATGGGGGAGGCCGGGCTCATGATTTCATGTCCGGCCCCGTCTTCTTCGATGTGGCCGATCAGGTATGTCTCGGCATCGCTCGGGTCGTCACCGTCGAAGAGGACTGTGACATGCGAGAGAACCGTCACTTCGCCAGCCGACGGCGCAGGAGCGATTGAAGCGTTCTCGAGAATTCCCTGCACGCGCAGGCGACGGTCGTTGAGTAATCCGTACTCATCTTTCGCGGCGTGGTAGTCGCCGTTTTCGCTGAGGTCACCCAGTTCTCGGGCCCGGCCGATCTTGTCTGCCACTTCTGGCAAGCGGGTGTGCTCAAGATCGAACACCTCTGCTTCGAGGCGCTTGTACGTCTTTTCGGACAGCAGGTGTTTTGCCATAAAGGAAAGGCTATCGGCGGCTCGTACGCTGGTTTTCCTATGTCACACAAGATCGCGGTCATCGGCGGCGACGGCATCGGACCCGAGGTCGTCCACGAAGCATTGAAGGTGGTGCGGGCTGCAGGCGTGCATTTCGAAGCCACAGATTTTGACCTTGGCGGTCAGCGTTATCTGCGCGACGGTGAAGTGTTGTCTGACGACACCTTGCACTCACTCCGCAGCTTTGACGCCATTCTCCTCGGTGCCGTCGGCACTCCCGAAGTTCCGCCCGGAGTCATCGAACGTGGGTTGCTGCTCAAGATGCGCTTCGAGCTCGACCTGTACATCAATCAACGTCCCTTCACCGGCATTGCGCCAGGGCATGAACGGCCACACGACTTCATCGTGATCAGAGAGAACACCGAAGGACCATATGTCGGTGAAGGCGGAGTGTTGCGCAAAGGAACTATCAACGAGGTCGCCACTCAAGGAAGCGTGAACACGCGTATGGGGGTCGAGCGATGCATCCGCTACGCCTTTCAACTCGCCGCGTCACGTCAGCGCAAACACCTCACATTGGTACACAAGACCAACGTGCTCACTTTTGCTGGTGACTTGTGGCAGCGCACATTCAATGAAGTCGCAAAAGAGTTTCCGAAAGTAGAGACGGCGTACAACCATGTCGATGCTGCATGTATCTACTTCGTGCAAGACCCACACCGATACGACGTCATCGTCACCGACAATCTGTTCGGCGACATCCTCACCGACCTCGGCGGCGCTGTCAGCGGCGGCATCGGCCTCGCGTCATCGGCGAATTTGAACCCGGCTCGCACCGGGCCGTCCATGTTCGAACCGGTCCACGGGTCGGCACCCGACATCGTCGGCACGGGCAAGGCCAACCCGACAGCAGCCATCTTGTCGGCGGCACTCATGTGCGATTTTCTCGGTGAACATGCTGCGGCGAACCACATTCGTGAAGCGTGCACGGAACCGGCCCAAGGTTCCACGATCGACATCGGAAACGCAATCGCAGCGCGACTGCACAAGCACTAGCCTTCGACCAACTCGTATCTCAATCCGACTCATTTCATAAAGGTCACACGATGCCCACACTGGTCCCCACCCCGAAAATCTGGATGAACGGCTCACTCGTCGAGTGGGACAAGGCCCAAGTGCACGTGCTCACCCACACGCTCCATTACGGCACGGGTGTCTTCGAAGGAATTCGCGCGTACGAAACACCGAAGGGCGCCGCAGTCTTCAGGCTCACCGAGCACATCCAGCGACTCCACAACAGCGCGAAGATCATGGGCATGGAGATTCCATACTCCGTCGACGAACTGGTTGCTGCAACCAAAGAGACTGTCGCTTCGACCGGTCTGTCGTCGTGTTACGTGCGCCCGATCGCGTATTACGGATATGGCGAAATGGGTCTCAACACGCTGCCGTGCAAGGTCGATGTCGCCATTGCATGCTGGCC
>CAYMVM010000046.1:0-7005 GCA_964394175.1 uncultured Bifidobacterium sp. | reverse complement strand
ATACCGGGCTGTTGAGCGGCCCACTGCACTTCTTCGACTGCGCGCTGCACATCGTGGGTCACTGGTACGAGGGCGATGCCGGCTCGTCGCACAGGGTTGGCCGCACAGAACTCTGCCAACCAACGGTTATGTGCGCGTGCACCTGCGTACGCAAGTCGTGGGTCGGTAATGCGACCGGCAGCGAGGCCGGCGCCGAACGGCGGTGACTCTTGACCCGTGACGGCGTCGGCATCGGCGAAGACGACTTCACCAGCGACACCGTCGTGGTCGAGTTCCTTGTCCCGCTGGACAGGATCCCATGCACCAGTGAGACCGAGCTCGTTCTCTTTCTCCCACTTCTCGATGTAGTCAGCGTTCATCTCCATCTGCATACGGCGATGGTTGTGACGCTCGGCGACGTACTGATCAAACTCGTCCATCACGCTGGAGTCGAGATACGGGCGGTATTGCTCGCAGTGAAGACCTGCGTGGCAGTCTGACGAGACGACGATGTAGTGCTTGCTCACCTAATCAATCTTTCTTTCCGAGAACCGACATGTCGTCGTAGCGCTGGTGCAGGAACGGCTCGATGTCCGCTCGTGACGCAGTGCCGACGATCTTGGCGTTGATGACCGTTGCGCGCTCGCTCCAGGTCATGTCGATGATGCGTCGCACGGGTACATCGGCGAGAAAGTCGAGCGGCGAATCTTTCAACGTCACTGTTCCATCGACGAGTTCGACCTTGCGCTCGATGTGGTGCTTGTAGCTGTGAACGATCAGCGGATCGCTGTCGAGAGTGTTCTTCACCTCACATGACGGCGACACCTTGAAGTAGAAGTCGCAACTGTCACGCTCAATCGGGTCACGACTGCCTGTGATTGTGCCGTTCACTTCGACGAGGTCATGACCCATACGGCCGATGTACCCACTCACTTTGTCGCCGTCACGGTTGATCTCGACGCGTGCAATCTTCTTTGGCTCGCCGAACACTTCGCGTCCACCCACGGTCGCCTGCTCTGTGGTCATTGGCATGAACAACGGATATTCACCTTCTTGGTTTCCGTGCATCGCATGCACACCGAACCAGCCCGCACCGAAACGAAGGCCGCCAGCCATCTCGACTTGTGTGATGTTGAAGCGCACATATGGCTTTGCATGTGGTGTCAGAGGCTTCGGAAGCACTGCGGCAATGATGTCCGCGTCTGTTTCGTAGATGACTTCGAAACATTGCGCCCAGGTCTGCGCGCCAGTTGCTTCAAGTTCGCGATTACGCCTGAGATTCTCGGGCTTTGCCGCGTAACGAACGGTCGAAAAATCAACCATGATTCCCCCCAATTGTGAACACGGCACGAATGCCGTTGCGATGGCCCCCACCACCGTCTATAACAGTGTTCTAGGAAATGCGGGGGCCTGTCAAGTCCCCCACCTGATCGGGCACGGGAGGGACCCAGATGTCGCAGACGACCAAGGTTGACATGCGCACGCGCATCATCGACGCGGCCCTCGCCACCATCGAGGCAGACGGCCAGGAAGCCTTGTCGATGCGCACCCTCGGAAATCTGGTCGGAGTGAGCGCCACCACTATCTACTGGCACGTCGGGTCGCGAGAAGAGGTCCTCAGGGCAGCCGTCTCTCGGTTCGCCGAACGAATCGGCACGACACCGGTGCACGGAAAGAACTCTCATGACCGAGTCATGTCAATTCTCCGGCAGGTGCGGTCGCTCTCTATCGACAACTTGAACATCTCACGCGCTGCGCTCGACCTCGGCATGCAGGCGAAATTGCAGATGCCTTCACAGACCGCACTCGCATACGAACTCACTGCGAGCGGGCTGCGCGGTCAGCACCTCGCCGACGTGATGCGCGGTCTTTTGTACACAGCTGGGGGCTTCGTCGTCGTCACCACACGGCAACGCATGGGTGCACTCGGTTCAGAACACGAGTGGTCAAGAATTCACGACGAGACAATTGACGACGAAGCACTGCGGGCACTCTCGCGGCCTGTCGAACCGGACCATCACTTCGAGGAGATGATGATGGCCTTCATCCGCGCAGTGGTTCCGCTCACGAACTGAGATCGTTGATTTGCGAACGCATCCATCCGGATTCCCAAAAACTGACATCTCCCCCGTGGGCAAGCAACCATTCGTGTGCGCCGATGGAAACGTCTCGCGCATTCACATTGTCTGGCGACACCCGCAACACGGCTTCGGCCAGCCACACAGCCTCGACTGCACGGCCGCCAGCAAGATGTTCGCGCGCCCGACCAAGCACCACATCGACACCAGTGACCGAGACCAAGTCGGCGAGAACATCTGCACCGGTCGTCGGGTGCAATTCTGTTGTTGATTGCAACTTGAACCAGCCCATATAGGTCTCCCAGATGGTGCGCACCCCCCACATGACCTTGCCATAACCCTGACCCACGCGTAGTTCAGGAGGCAACGTGACTGTCCTCATCAACGACCACACGTCGACTCCTTCATTCATCCCCTCGAGGGTTTTGGAGTGCACGTATTCGACTGCGTCGTGGAGCCGAGCAACACAAGCATCGATGAGTTCGTCGCCTTCGATCGGAAAATGACGACCGGTGATGAGACGAGCGGGCCGAAGCGCGCGCAATTTTCGAGTGGTCTCCAAGTACGGCTCGACGAACCGATAGCGGTCTCCGCGCAGTGTGTTGAAGTTCGGGAAATGCGGGAACAACGGCCCGAGCAAGTTCGAGATGAGCGCAACCCGAGTTGCAGGAAGCCACACGATGAGTGAGTCGATGGTCTCGCCTGTGGCAGCAACAAGTTCGACGTCAAGACCACCCACTGAGAATGAATGACGTTCCTCGAACATCACATCGGGCACTGGGGTGTCTTGATGCATCGGTACTCCGGGATTCTCCTTTGCGATTCGAATCGCGTTCGCACCAGTCACGTCGAACCAGATCTTCGCCGTAGAACGGCGCAGTCGTGCGATGCGAGCATCATCGGCTTGGCACGCCGGATTGTTCTCTTGGGCGATGTAGACCGTGCCTTTCTCGCGGAAGAGCGCCACTCCACCGACGTGGTCGACGTGCGCCTGCGTCGTGATGATGTGGGTGGTCGGCCCCGGACAGACAGCATCAAACAACTTCTTGTGATGGGGGGCCTCGTAACCCATGCCCGTGTTCACGATGATGCGACCTTCGGCATGCACGATCATGTACGCAGCAGTCGACCCAGCTGAGCGGAAAATGCCGGGTGACACCTCTAATGCTTCGCTGTCGTAGTTGTGCTCAAGCAGTTCTTTACCAGGACGAGTGTCGATCACATGATCGACTTGTTCCTGTATCAATTTGTTCACAGCTCGCTCCCCTTATGTCACGTCAATCGGAACATCAAAACGTTCCATATACAAACCGAAACCTGCCCGTACTTCCTCTGGAGTGCGACCGAAGTCTGCACGGATGTTGTAGGCAATGGTCGGCTCTGGGTGTTGTGCCCTGTGCTCAATTCGACCCGTCACAGCCTTGGTCGCACGTTCAGTCAACGGGTGACCAGCCCACTCGAAGATGGCACGCACCATTGACAGCTCGTCAGTGACAAAGTCCTTGAAGTGACAGTCGAATCGTTGGCCATTAGGCACACAATCGACATCACGAACAGCAGCGGACAACAGAGTTCCTACTCTGTCTGTCCAATAGTCGGCATACCAACCTGGATCGATGGTGCGGTACGACATGCGCGCGGCATAACACGTCATTGTCGCCGCCGATTGCACGACTGCGACAGGGTCACGGTGCGTCATCACCACACATGCATCAGGAAACACCTTCATCAGTGGTCCGAGCTGTTCGAGGTGTTGAGGTGATTTCAAAATCCACCGTGCACGTGGCCTGAACCACGTGAGTACCTTCAATGCGGTCTTCATATATTCGTAGTGAGGCGTCTGGTCTTGTGCCACGTAATAGTCACGCCACCGGGGCACGCGCGCGATCCACTCCAAGTTGTACGACGAGAAGTCAGGCAGCATGAGCTCTAACTCTTCGTGCACATGGTCTGGGTTCATCGGATGCATGTACTGAACGAGGGGGCTCATCATCTGCATGGCATCCCACTCGCGAAGGCAGCGCTGATAACGCGGATCCACCCCATCGGCTCCCGGGCCCTCGCCTCTCCGTGGAACCGGCTCGTAGCTCTCCCACAACGGCATTGATCGCATCGAGTCGTCCGCAGACAACAGGTTCACGAGGTTCGTTGTTCCTGTGCGTGGGAGTCCGACGATGACGATCGGACGCTGAATTTCGATGTCGTGAATCTCAGGATGACGTGTCAAGAGATCATTGATGAGAAGCCGGTTCGACGCATATCGAACACACGCATTTCGAAGAGACAGACGTCCGACATTACGACGATCAGGATCATTGCCGACCTCATCGAGCCACATGTCGAGGCGGGTCACAAAGTCCATCGAACCGAAATCTTCGAACCCTGTTCGTTCACAGGCTTCACCGAGAATCGACCCCGATGACATGTCGATCGCAAGTTGCTCGCAGTGCTCAATGGCAGCGGTTTGTAACGGGGACAACTCGGGAGAACCCAGATCAGTGATGCGAATCTTGCTTGCCATAGCCCCGAAGCGCTCATAGTAACCTCGTGTCGTGAACGCCCTTCGCTTGGGAATCGTGGGATGTGGAGCCATTTCAGAGTGGCACGCAAGAGCGCTGAAGAAAGCGTCCCGCACGAACGTTGTCGCATGCATCGACCCCGTCGCTGAACGAGCACAGCATCTGGCATCGCTTACTGGCGGTGCGGCGTGCGCGTCACTCAAAGACGCGCTGACGCTCGGGCTTGACGCGGTGGCCCTGCTGGTGCCACATCACCTGCACGAGAAACTCGCGCTTGAGTCATTCGAAGCTGGAATGCATGTTGCGCTGGAGAAGCCAATGTCGACTGATCTCGCATCGTGTGAACGCATCCTGTCTGCAGCCGCGCGCGACACCACGAAGGTCTTCATGCTCGCCGAGAATGCCCAGTACTGGCCAGAGGTGATTGCTGCGCGCGAACTCATCGACCAAGGCGCCATTGGCGACGTGTTCACCGCCCGTGCATGGCACCACCATGGTCCCCCCAAAGAGTTCTATCCAGACTCCGATTCATGGCGCTTCAGTGCAGAGGCTTCTGGGGGTGGAGTGGCTCTCGACACCGGGTCACACTGGATTCGCCCCTTACGTATGGTGCTCGGTGAAATTGACGAAGTCGTGGCGATTACCGGACGACTATGGGATGAGATGGAGGGTGAGTCTCTCGTCCGTTCGCTGCTGCACTTTTCGAACGGAACCACGGCGAGTTTCGATGTCATTTTGGCCAAGGGTGCCGTCGCCCTTCAACCACACTTCCAATTCAGTGGCACGAAGGGTGAAATTGTCATCACGGTCATGGGAGAAGTGTTGTTGTTCGACGGCAAGGATTGGCAAGGAACATGCGTTCACCGCGGTAACTACATGGATAGCTACGCCGGGGTATGGCAAGACTTCGAAGCAGCCGTACTTGATGGCAAGCCGCTTGAAGCCGATGCCCGATATTCGCTTGGCGAGATTCGCACCGCGCAAGCGATAGTGCGCAGTGGCTCAACACGCCAGTGGGAAAAGGTCTGGGGCTGACGATGTCGTCGAACCGAGTGTCGTTCGACTTTTCCGACTCAACTGTGCTGGTCACTGGAGGGTCGAACGGAATCGGACTCGGAATCGCCAAAGCCTTCGCAGATGCTGGTGCTCGCGTCACCATCACCGGAACCCGCCCTTCCGCCGATGACTACGACAATGACCTTTCACGTTTCGACTTCGTCCAGTGTTCAATGTCTGACACAAATCAACTTGAAGTGTTGGCTGAGAACTTCGATCGACTGGATGTTCTCGTCAACAACGCAGGCCAAGTCATGCCACAGGGCGGTAACGAGTACGACCCCGATGTTTTCGATGAGGCACTGCGAATAAATGTGTCATCAGCCTTCCGTTTGAGTCGACTCCTTCATCGCGCACTGAAATCCTCTGACGCCGACGGTGGCGCCAGCATTGTGAATCTTGCGTCGTTGTCGTCCTTCTTCGCGGTCGAATTTGTACCTGGCTACGGAGCTGCCAAGGCTGCAGTGGTCCAGATGACAAAGACCATGGCAGTGCACTACGCACGAAACGGAATACGTGTCAATGCTGTCGCACCCGGTGTCATCGAATCGAACATGACAGCACCGATGCTCGCAATCGAGTCAATGGCCGACGCCCAGTTGTCACGAATTCCGCAAGGTCGATTCGGCACTCCATCAGACGTCGCCCCTGCAGTTCTCTTCCTTGCGTCGTCTCACGCCTCATACATCACCGGCCACACGCTGCTCATTGACGGCGGCTTCTCGGTACTCGGATAAGGAGCCCACATGACACCACTTCGATTGGTCACGCAAGACGAAGTCGACGCGTTCTGGCGCGATGGCGTGGTGTGCTTACGAGGCATCATCGACCCTGAGTACGTGCGCTCTATGGCAGCACCACTTGCTGCCATGCTCGGAACCCCTGAATTGGCTGACCTATCAGCGATGGGCGATGCACTCGCTGCGAGCGGAAAGAGCGTGCTGCGTGACGGCGAGGGCGATACAACGAAGGGACGGTTCGTCGCCGGGGTCGATCACTGGCTCACCCACAGCGAGTTCGCAGATTTCGCACTGCGCACCTGTCTTCCGAACGTGGCTGCTGTGGTTCTTGGGTCGCGGCAAGTGAACTTGTGGGAAGACAGTGTGCTTGCCAAAGAACCCGGAACTGCAGAGCGCACGGCATGGCACCAAGACCTTCCCTACTTCCACGTGGAAGGCAAGAACGTGTGCACTATGTGGTGCCCACTCGACAAAGTCACCCAAGAGTCTGGGGCGGTGAAGTTCGTGAAGTCGTCACATTTGTGGCCCGACGTGTACCGGCCAAACTTCTTCGTGTCAACCATGTCGATCCCTGGCTCTCCGGGTGAAGACGTACCAGACATCGACACGATGTCTGCTGAGGGCTCGTGCGAC
>CAYMVM010000045.1:5133-7461 GCA_964394175.1 uncultured Bifidobacterium sp. | reverse complement strand
TACCGCTCAATAATGGAATCGATTTCGTTGAATAACCGTTGAAGCCAAATACCCCCAGCTTCAAGTCACTGAGTGAAACAAGCGCTGAGTTACCTGCACCAGCGACCACCTTCGATTGTGTCACACCACAGCTGTTGTCGGTCACGAGGTTGGCACGAGCGCCGGACACCGTTTGGCTTCCATTGCATACAGTTGTTGTGCTCCCAGAGGCTTGTGCGAGGACACTGCGATTGACAGTGATGTCTCCGTAAAGCACGGTGATCCCCGACGGGGCATCGTGGTCATAAAGAGTCGATTCGTTGATGGTCGCCGTAGCAAAGTTAGCGATTACAGCTGCACCACTTCTCGCATCCCAGGTGGGCAAGATTCCATTCCGATAGAACGTCGACCTGTTGATTGTCAACCCGAATCCAAAGAGGGTCGCGATTGCGCCACCATCTAGTTTTGCCATGTTTCCCTCAAACGATGACCGGTTGATCGTCGAAGGAACGTCCTGATACTGACCAATGAAACGTGCCACGGCACCACCAATAAAATCAGCTGTGTTGTTTTTAAAGTGAACGTCAGAGATCGCGATTCGGCTCTCATTTTCGACGAAAATTGCGCCTCCACAACGGTTGCCATCGTCACATTCCGTTCCGTTGATGTCGGTTGCATTGCCATTTACAAATGACAGTGACTCAATTGTGGCCGTAATCTCGTCACCAGATGCTCCGTCGTTGAGATTTGCGTCCTGAACAATCAAAATCTGAGTGCTACCACCCCCGTCCAGGACCGTCGAGTTGGCGCCTGCTCCACGGATTGTCAAGGACTTCGTTACCTCAAGCCGTGTGGAAATGGAATAGGTACCTGCGCATAGGTAGACCGTGTCACCTGTGCTCGCTGCATTAAGTGCCGCTTGAATCGCAGCGTGTGTTGACCCGACATAGCCGGGTGATGCACAGCTCGAGCCATTGCCGACTGAACCAGTACGTGCGACATACAAAGTCGTCGGCCCTACTGCAGATGCCGGTTGGATGACTAAAGCTGACATGGTCGCCACCGTGAGGGCCGCGGCTATTGCAAGAATTTTCGGGTAACGCACGAAGACGACCGTAGCACGAACAGTCCGTGACTATTTATAGAAAGACAATGACTGTTCTTTTTGTCTAGTGAGCGAACGTCGGCATTCGACTCACCGCTAAGTTGGCGCCGTGGCGGCAAAGAAGAGGACTCCCCCGCGTAAGGCTGCAGCGAGGAAGGCGCCTACCAAGGGAATCAAGAAGGCGTCAGGGATACCGAAGAAGGCAAAAAGGCGCTCACCCGTATCTCGTGCCGAAGGTGAACTACGCCTCATCAATGCCGCCATCGAATTGACTCGCCAGCAACCGTTCTCAGTGGTGGGCGTTCGCGACATCGCAGAACGGGCAGACATCAACCACGGTTTCGTTCACACTTGGTTTGGGGGCAAGACCGAGCTCTTTCTTGCAATGCGCGACTACCTCACACGAAGTATCGCCAGTCGTATCGGCGCGCATCAGGAGAACCTGGTGTCACCTGCGGCGATCATTGACGACGATCTCGTGCATCTCATCAAGTTGAATGCGTGGCTGGCCTTGGAGGGCGAGACAGATCGGCTTGCAATACAGGATCGGCCCGTCATAACTGCAATGGCTACGAACCTTGAAAACGTCCTCGGTCTCACACCGAGTGACTCAATCAGGGCAGCCCAGATTTCGTCTGCCCTCATGTTCGGTGCGCTCATTTTCGGACCGGCTATGGGCATTGAGGACGACCCCGAGAAATTGGTCTCGTTCTGGCGACATGTGCTCGGGTTGCTGGCGGAGAACCCCTGGTCGTAGCCTCTGTCTTGGCAGATTCGTCTGCCGACAACAACACACCCCTTGCAGGGTCGGGTGAAAGTCCCAACCGGCGGTTACAGCCCGCGAACCCCGTCACCTCGGTGGCGGGGCCGACTCAGTGAAATTCTGAGGCCGACGGTCACAGTCCGGATGGGAGCAAGGACACAACATGAACGACCACGAGACGCTGATGCGTCGCGCCATTGCGATGGCCGAGACCGCGCGCATCCGCGCGCGTCCAAACCCCTGGGTCGGTGCCGTGTTGGTCTGCTCCGACGGTTCAATCCATGAGGGCGCCACGTCAGAACCTGGTGGTCCGCACGCCGAAATCGTTGCCCTCCAGGCAGCTTTGCGCGGTGGGCACTCGACAGTTGGTGCGACCCTCTACTCCACTCTCGAGCCGTGCTCTCACACAGGACGTACTGGTCCCTGCACAAAAGCGATCATCGATGCCGGTGTCGCGCGCGTGGTCACATCGCTTGAAGAC
>CAYMVM010000045.1:0-5033 GCA_964394175.1 uncultured Bifidobacterium sp. | reverse complement strand
TGGCGGTCACCATCGACGGTTATGCGACGGTTCCGAACAGAACATGGATCACTGGTGACGTCGCACGCAGTCGCGTTCATGAATTGCGAGCCGACGCCGACGTCATTGTGACCGGAATGGGAACTGTTCGCGCTGACAACCCACGACTTGACGTGCGCCATGTTGCAGGACGCTCACCCCGACGTGTCGTTCTCGCTAGCCGCGACGGAAGCGTGCCGACCGATGCGGCCGTGCAGCCATGCACTGAATGGACCGGCCCACTTGAGGAATTGCTTGACCAATGCGGCGCACAAGGTGACATTCACCTGATGGTGGAGGCCGGGCCGAAAGTTGCGCGCTCGTTCCATGAACAAGGCCTCGTCGATCGATATGTCTTCCACGTCGCTCCTGTGGTGTGTGGCGACCCATCCGCCTTGCCCGCTTTCGATGGCCTACCCGCGCACACCGCGGCAGACATGTGGCGCGGCGCACTCACCGGAATCTCAGTTCTCGACCAAGACATCGAGGTCATCCTCGAGCGTCGAAAGGAAACAACATCATGAGCGAACAACCCTTTGCCCCCATCGAGGACGTCGTCGCTGCAATCGCACGCGGCGAAATCGTCGTGATGGTCGACGACGAAGATCGCGAGAACGAGGGCGACCTCATCATGGCCGCACAGTTCGCCACACCAGAGAAACTCGCATTCATCGTGCGTTACACAAGCGGCGTGGTCTGTGCACCACTCACCGAAGAGCGGTGCAACGAGTTGCGTCTCCCTCTCATGGTCGAGCAGAACACCGAGAGCCAACGCACCGCATTCACTGACTCGGTCGACATCATCGAGGGAACGACCACCGGAATCAGTGCAGCTGACCGTGCCGCCACGCTGCGTGGCCTTGCCGACGGCACTGTCGGTTTTGCTGAGTTCGCACGACCTGGTCATATCTTCCCGTTGCGCGCACGCCAAGGTGGCGTGTTGAAGCGTGCGGGCCACACCGAGGCCGCTGTCGACCTTGCGCGACTTGCCGGATGTTCAGCAGCCGGTGTCATCTGTGAAATTCAGAACGACGACGGCACGATGATGCGTCTCCCCGACTTGAGAAAGTTCTGCGCAGAGCACGGACTCTTGCTGTCTTCAATTGCCGAGTTGATCCAATATCGTCGCCGTCACGAACGACTCGTCGAGCGAGTTGGTGAAGCAAAAGTGCCGACCGACTTCGGAGACTTCACCTGCGTGGCCTACCGCAGCACGATTGATCAGGTCGAACATTTGGCGTTCGTGCAAGGCGACGTGAGCGACGGTGACCCGGTTCTTGTGCGTGTGCACAGCGAATGCCTCACCGGCGACGTGTTTTCATCGCGCCGCTGCGACTGTGGCCCGCAATTGGAAAGTGCCATGTCACTCGTCGCAAAAGAAGGTCGCGGCGTCGTCGTGTACCTACGCGGACATGAGGGACGCGGCATCGGAATCGGCCACAAGATCCGTGCGTACTCACTTCAAGACGAAGGACTCGACACTGTCGATGCGAACCTGCAGTTGGGCCTTCCGGTCGACTCTCGTGAGTACGGCATCGGTGCGCAGATCATCGCTGACCTTGGTGTCCACCAGCTGCGACTGATGACGAACAACCCGTCGAAATACGGAGGTCTCGGCGGATACGGTCTCACTGTGGTCGACCGCGTTCCTCTGAACACGGTGCCGACACCCGAGAACGAGGCGTACTTGCGCACCAAGCGTGAGCGCATGGGACACCTCATCGAATTCAACGAACACACCACGACGAAGGAGAAGTCATGACACGCGCTGGTTCAGCAGGAAATGGCCCCACACTTGACGGAACAGGGCTGCGCATCGGAATCGTCGCCGCGCGCTTCAATGACCACATCGTGTCCGCATTGCGTGACGGCGCTCGACGTGGACTTGCCCGATTGAACGTCGCCGACACCGGCATCATGGAAGCGTGGGTTCCTGGCGCATTCGAAGCACCTCTTGCCGCAAAGGCAATGGCCCAGAGCGGCAAAGTCGATGCAGTCATCTGTCTTGGTTGCGTCATTCGTGGCGACACAGCGCACTTCGACTTTGTTGCAGGTGAAGCAGCTCGCGGCATCCAAGATGCGCAGCTTGCGACTGGGGTGCCGATCATGTTCGGCGTTCTGACTGTCGACACTGAGCAACAGGCCCGCGACAGAAGTGGCCCCGGTATCGACAACAAGGGTGACGAAGCAGCCGTCGGCGCAATCGAAATGGCCCAATTGATGCGCTGCCTGAAAGGCTGAACCGCACACATATTCGGGCAAACGCCTCGATGCGTGCCGTGCAGGCCGCATCGGAAAGGACTGCCCGATGCCACTTTTACTTTCATCGATTGTTCTCACCCTCTTCGGTGTGAGCCCACCACAGCCAGTCACCGATGCAGTCGCCGAGTTGCGTCGACTGGTGTTCTCCACGTCTCTCGCGACGTTCATCGACCTAGCCGACACACCACCGCGGGACACGCGCTTCGACTGGTCGAGCGACGGATGCTCCGCACCGCTCATCGGCGGAACGGGACGAACCTTCGACTTCACCAATGCCTGTCGTCGCCACGACTTCAGTTACCGCAACTTCTCTCGCATTGACGGAGGGATCTGGTGGGATGCGCCGACTCGACGCCGCATCGACGACAAGTTCCTCAGTGACATGCGCACGAATTGTTCACACAGGTCCACGAGAGACCGGCTGATGTGTCGCAGTTGGGCTCTCGTGTTCTACCGGACAGTGCGCGCCTATGCCGGTCCCTAGCGGGTGACGGCGTCGATCAATTGCGCGAGCAGGTTTCCGGTGGCACCCCACACGGTCTCGTCGTCGAGTTCGAAGAAGTGGATGGTGATCTCTCCGAATGGTGTCGTCCAGAACTCATGTCGATACGTGTCGGCACGAACCAATTCAGTGAGGGGCAACGTGAGAATTCTCTCGACTTCAGCTGCATGTGCTGAAAACTCTGGTTCGGTGTCGACTGCTCCGACGATTGGGGTGATGGTGCTGTTGCTCACCCGCGTGGTCACGAGGTCGAGCACACCGAGTGTGCGCACGTGTTGTGGCGAAAGTGCGATCTCCTCGTGCGCCTCACGCAATGCGGCATCTTCGTGGTTCTCGCCGTCTTCCACTCGACCACCTGGAAACGAGATCTCACCACGATGGTTGTTCAACTTCGCGCTGCGACGAGTGAGCACCATATGTGGCGTGCCGGACCGATTCACCAACGGCAACAGCACCGCCGACGGACGAGTTCCCTGCGCCGGTGCATAGGGGGCACGAATGTCGACCGGAGTGCGATTCAGGAAGTACGACTCGAGACGACGAATGCATTCGTCAAAATCTTTGAGCACATCGAGGTCGCGTCCGGACCACGGTGCAGTTTCACCAATGCGGAATTCTTCTGGTCGAGGAATCCGCTGATCGCCGCCTGGACGACGACTCATGAAGTCGGAGTCGCCGGAGTCCAACCGCTGGTCTTCAGTTGCACGAACACATCGGCAAGTCCTGCGGTCTTCAAATTGGCCAGAGTGCGGCCAGGGCTCTCCGCCCCCTTCTCCCACTCTTCCCACGCTGCGATGAGTTTGTTCAGATCAGGTGCAGGTCGCTCGAATGCCATGTGGGTCAGCGTACCGACGATCAGGACGCAGTGTTGCGTCGGAACCAGCGAGAGATGAGACCAGATCCGAGAAGCGCAACAACGACTGCTGCACCAACGAGAGTCACTGTTGTCGATGAGGTCACCTCAAGTGTGACAGCAGCGACGCACATCAGACCTGCGACACACATGTCGATGATGCGATGCACCGCTACGGATGTGAGTCGATAAGCACCGAGCAATCCCTCGGTTGTCGCTGCATTCACGAGCACGACAAGAGCAGCGACGGACAACACGATGGTGTCTTTGGACTGTGCTGCGGAACTGACGAGCGCGAATGCCACGAGATATTCCGTGAGTTGATGCAACCAGAAGCCGCGGCGCTGATGGTGTGACGAAGTCGCGTTCATCGAAGCTCCACGCTAAGGGTCGTCATCGGGCACAACCTGGGCCGAGAAACACGTGAACCCGGACCTGACGGTCCGGGCTCACATCGGGGGGTACCGGGAACAACCACGAGGGGGGGGTTGGTTATTCCCGGCGATCCGAGAGGGATGAATTACATCATCCCCATTCCACCGGGCATTCCGCCCCCGCCGGGCATTGCTGGTGGGTTCTTCTCTGGCTTGTCAGCCACGAGGCACTCGGTGGTCAGCACCAGGGCGGCAATGGAGGCCGCGTTCTGGAGGGCTGCACGAGTGACCTTGGCTGGGTCGATGATGCCTGCCTTGACGAGGTCGACATATTCGCCGGTCGCGGCGTTCAGGCCCATGGAGCCCTTCTCGCTCTCGACCCGCTGAACCACGACGGAACCTTCGAGACCGGCGTTGTCCGCGATGTGCTTGGCCGGTGCGACGAGTGAGTCGTACACGGTGCGAGCACCAGTGGCTTCGTCACCGGTGAGGCTCTCGACGACCTTCAGCACGGATGCTCGCGAGCGAAGAAGCGCAGTGCCGCCACCGGCGACGACTCCTTCTTCAATTGCTGCACGCGTCGCTGAGACAGCGTCTTCGATGCGGTGCTTCTTTTCCTTCAACTCGACTTCGGTCGCGGCACCCACCTTGATGACGGCGACGCCGCCAGCCAACTTGGCGAGACGCTCTTGCAGCTTCTCGCGATCCCAGTCGGAATCGGTGTTGTCGATTTCAGTCTTGATCTGATTGATACGACCAGCGACATCTTCCTTGGAGCCGCCGCCATCGACGATGGTGGTGGTGTCCTTGGTGATGATGACGCGCTTTGCCTTACCGAACAGGTCGAGTGTCGCGTTCTCGATCTTGAGACCGACTTCCTCGCTGATGACCTGACCACCGGTGAGCACTGCCATGTCTTGCAGCATCGCCTTACGACGATCGCCGAAGCCCGGAGCCTTCACTGATGCGGAGTTGAACGTGCCGCGGATCTTGTTCACCACGAGCGTCGCGAGTGCTTCACCCT
>CAYMVM010000044.1:0-8536 GCA_964394175.1 uncultured Bifidobacterium sp. | reverse complement strand
GCGACTTCGAGCAACAAGCGCGCATCGGGTGCATGGCGCATTTCCACCAAGGTCTGACCAATGACTTCCATGGCGCGCACCACGCGCGCGGCACCGAGATTCTTTCCATGCTCAGCGATGATCTCGGCTCGCTGCTGTGGAAGTTGCACCAGCTCGGGAGCCATGAGCGACAAGAAACAATCGCGCAGCGTGCGCACGATGTCGTCGGCGAGGGTGCGTGGGTCGCGCCCCTGTTGAACGGCATATGCGATCGCTGCGATACCTCGGGCTTGATCACGTGCGATGAGCGACTCGAGCACTTCGTCGATGGACACTGGCTCGTCAAGTGTTCCACCACCTGCGACCGCCAATTCGAGTGCGGACAACGTGTCGCGTGCACTTCCCGCACCTTGTGTGAGGACTCGTTCGATGACGTCATCAGACACATCGAGACCTGCGTCACTGATGACCCAGCGCACGTATTCGTCGAGGTCGGCGACCGACAACAAGTGGAACTGCAGATGCTGCACACGACTGCGAATGGTTTCGCTGACCTTTTGTGGATCGGTCGTTGCAAGCACGAACACCACGTGCTCAGGTGGCTCTTCGAGCGTCTTCAGAAGAGCTGCTTCGGCACCACGAGACAACATATGGACTTCGTCGAGGATGAACACCCGGTGCCGACCTGGGCTGGAGAGCGCAGCCGACTCGATGACGTCACGAATTTCTGCGACACCGTTGTTGCTCGCCGCGTCGAGTTCGAGAACGTCATAGCTGGTGCCAGTGTCAACAGAGACGCATGAATCGCACTCGCAGCACGGCTCGCCATCGACCGGATTTTGGCAATTGAGCACCTTTGCGAGGATGCGGGCGGTCGATGTTTTGCCGGTTCCACGAGGACCTGAGAAGAGATACGCCTGACCCTCGCGCTGGTTGATGACCGCATTGCGCAACGCTTTGACGACGTGCTCTTGCCCCCGCAATTCGGAGAATCGCCGCGGTCGGTACCTGCGGTAGAGCGATTGCGTGGCCACGAAATGACCATAGCAATAGGGTGCGCGAAGGCGAGTGGACGCGTTGAGGTACTGCGGTTTGAGTACCGTTTGCAGAAGAAACATGCGCCGTCTGCCTGCACTCCTCTTTCTTCTGCTGCTCCCCATCCTCGGATTCGGGTCGCTCGCACAAGCCGCCGGCGGGAACAACATCGTCCTGTCCACCAATCCGGCCGAAGGCGAGACCGTGTCAGTGCCGCCCACCCAGATTCAAATGGTGTTCCAGAACGCCCTCGGTGGACAAGAAAACGTCGACAGGATGGGTCTGTCGCTGGCGTGCGACGGCAAACTCACCGGCCTCGGCAAACCGACACTCGCCGCAGACGGCGTGTCGGTGTCAGTGCCACTCACTCAAATTCCCTCACCAGGTCGATGCACGGTGAGTTGGTCGCTGCCCGACGGCAGCACGGGCACATTCAGTTTCACCAACGCAACCGTCACTTCCACCACCACGGCGAATGGCACACCTGGCACGACCGGAACAGACGGGACGACTGCGACCACCGTGCCAGGTACCGACACCGGTGAAGTCGTCACGCAACCGACTCGACTGGGTGGGCCGATCGGACTTCTTCGAACTCTCGCATTCCTCTCGCTCTCTGCGCTCGTCGGTGGACTCGTCCTCATCGTTCTCGCCTGGCCAGAGGGTGTCGAGTACGCACTCACAGAGCGGTACTTCCGCATCATGGCCATCGCGAGCGGCGTCATCATGGTGTTGCTCGTGTCGTTGTCTGCTGCTCAGGCGAATGAGACGTCATTCATCTCGGGGCTCAACCCCGCGGAATGGTTCTCGATCGCCGACACTGCTCGCGGACGCGCACTCCTCGTGAGACTCGTCCTCACGTTCCTCGTCGCTGCAGTCGCCTGGCTACCGTCACGTGTCCTCGACCCTGCGACGCAGTTCCCGTCACTCGTGGTCTTGTTCCTGATGGTCGCTTCCTTCGGATTCGACAGAACTGGTGGTCGTCTCGCGATCATCGGTGCAATTGTCGGTGTCGCACACATGTTGTTCGTGATGTTGTGGACCGGAGGTGCACTGCTCATCTCGCGAGTCGTACTGAACGGACCTGGAGAACGAGATCTTCTCGATGCATTACGTGCGTGGGCACGAATCGGTTCACCTCTCATGGTCGGCATCATCGGAACCGGACTTTTCCAAGTGTGGAGACTCGACGGCACGAGCATTCTCAACTCGAGCCATGGTCGCTTGATGATCGTGAAGACACTCGTCGTCATACTTCTGGTGTTGGTCGAATTCGCCGTGCGACAATTCATCACGCAGAAGCTGAGTCGCGCACGAGTGCTGCCCTCACGTGCCGTGGCACGACTGCAGCGACCAGCTGCAGTACAACTTGCGTTGTCCGTCATGATTCTCGGAATGTCGTCATGGTTGCTCACCATGCGGCCTCCCTTCGTTCAACCAGACCAACGCACTGACCCCACTGAATACGCGGTCACTCAACGACTGACAAGCGAGGACGGATTCGACGTAACGGTGTCCTTGAACCCCGGAACAGTCGGCCCGCAAGAGGTGTTGGTCGAGTTGTTCAAACCAGCTCGCATTCAACAATTCCAAGTTCGTTTCATCCCCGCCGATCCGACAATCAACGGACTGGTCATCAATGTGCCGTTGCGTCGTCCGGGTGCTGCGAAAGTGTCGATTGACTCAGGGTTCGGCATTCCGACTGCCGGACAATGGCGAGTCGAGGTGTCTGGAACCACGACGACCGGAGACTTGGAGACGTTGCGCGCCAACTTCCAGATCACCGACGGGTCAGCGACCCCCACAGCCGACACCGTGGTGGACACCACCACGACAGTCGCAACTGACGGCTCGACCACGACAGTCGCAGAAACCACCACCACTGTGGCGGGCTGAACACCTTCACAACGCTCAGTTGTCGTCGCGCAGGTGGGTCGTTCAGACCGCCCCGCACTAGCGTTTCCCACGTGACTGAATCAGCCGCCCCCTCCATGCAGGACAAGATCGCCGACCTGCGCGATCGCCAGCAACAGGCATTCAACGCCGGCAGTGCCCGCTCCGTCGAACGCCAACATGAGAAGGGCAAGATGCTCGCCCGCGAGCGCATCGATTACCTCCTTGACCCGGGCTCATTCCACGAACTCGACCTGCTTGCTCGTCACCGTGCCCATGCGGCAGGTCTCGAAGAGCGTCCGTACACCGACGGTGTCATCACCGGTTGGGGCACTGTCGATGGTCGCAAAGTGTTTCTCTTCAGCCAGGACTTCACCGTCTTTGGTGGAGCGCTCGGTGAGGTCTTCGCAGAGAAGATCCACAAACTCATGGACCTCGCACTGAAAGTCGGTGCGCCAGTCGTCGGACTCAACGACGGTGCAGGTGCGCGCATTCAAGAAGGTGTGGTGTCGCTCGCGTCATACGGCGGCATCTTCCACCGCAACGTGCAGTCATCTGGCGTCATCCCGCAGATCTCCGTCATTCTCGGACCATGCGCAGGCGGCGCCGTCTATTCACCGGCCATGACCGACTTCATCTTCATGGTTCGCGAGTCAAGCCACATGTTCATCACTGGTCCTGACGTGGTGAAGACCGTTACTGGTGAGGACGTCACTCTCGAAGAACTTGGTGGTGCAATGAGCCACGCAGCAAAGAGCGGTGTCGCCACATTTGTGTCCGATGACGAAAAAGCATGTCTTGACGATGTGCGTTACTTGTTGTCTTTCCTTCCACAGAACAACTTGGAAGAGCCGCCTGCATCACCGTCAAGCGACGATCCAGAGCGCTCATGCGATGCGTTGCGAGACATTCTCCCGTCATCGCCGAACCAGCCGTATGACATGAAGAAGGTCATCCGCGAAGTCGTCGACGATGGTGACTTCTTCGAATACTTCCCCCACTGGGCAAAGAGCATCGTGTGTGGATATGCGCGCGTCGACGGTATGCCGGTCGGTGTGGTCGGCAACCAGCCAATGGCGTTTGCTGGCGTTCTCGACATCGAGAGCAGCGAGAAAGCAGCGCGCTTCGTGCGCACCTGCGATGCATTCAACATTCCACTGCTCACTTTCGTCGACGTACCGGGCTTTCTTCCTGGTGTGAACCAAGAACACGAGGGCATCATCCGTCACGGCGCGAAGCTGTTGTACGCATTCTGCGAAGCGACAGTGCCGCGTATCCAGGTCATCACCCGTAAGGCTTACGGCGGTGCCTATGTGGTCATGAACTCAAAGTCGATCGGTGCCGACCTGGCATACGCGTGGCCGACGGCTGAGCTCGCTGTCATGGGCCCACAAGGGGCGGTCGAGATCGTCTATCGACGTGAATTGCAACAGTCGGCAGACCCGGCAGCGCGTCGTGCCGAGTTGGTCGCCGAGTACACAGAGAAATACGCCAACCCGTATGCCGCGGCCGAACGTGGATATGTCGACGATGTCATCGACCCGGCTGACACGCGCCGCAAAGTCATTGCAGGGTTCCGCATGTTGCAGACAAAGCGCGAAGAACTTCCACGCCGCAAACACGGCAACATGCCACTGTGAGGTCTTGACATGTCTGATTCATCGAACGAGTGGCCACCGCCGTCTCCCCAGCCGTCACAACCATCGTCACAACCAAGCACGACATATGCGAGTTTCGGTTGGCGCTTCGTCGCTCACATCTTCGACGCGATCATGTTGTATGTGGTCGAAGTTCCCTTCAGCATCGTTGCCGCGCTCGTCGGTGGTGGGCTCGGTGACCTCATCAACGTCATCGGCCTTGTTGTTGCTGTCTACATGTTCTGTCGTTGGACGGGCTCGCAAGGTGCGACGCCGCTGCGTCGCACCATCGGAGTGCTCATCATCGACGAGACTGACGGCACCTACATCGGCACGCGCCGTGCATTCACACGGTGGGTGGTCAGCATCATCTCTGGCCTTGCACTTCTGATCGGCTACATCTCGATGTTGTGGAATCCGCGCAAGCAGACCTGGCATGACCGCGCTGCAAAGACCGTCGTGGTGAAGATGTGAAGATCGTCGTCGATTCGTCTGCGAGCGCCGAAGAAGCAGCTGCCATCGTGTCTGCCATCGAGCATCTCTGGCCTAGGCCGACTGTCGCCAGCACGGTTCAGAACAGCAGCACGACGAACTGGCGCTTCAGCGGACGCTGGTGGGCTACTTCGCACGTGGTGCGTCGCGGCCGCCCGAATCGCTGAACCTTCTCATGAGTGCGAGCGCACCGCTCCACGGTCTGCGCGTCCTTGACCTCTCGACGGTTCTTGCCGGACCGAATTGTGCGCGTTACCTCGCGGACTTCGGTGCAGACGTCATCAAGATCGAACGACCAGACACGGGTGACAGTCTGCGGAACATGGGTTGGCGTGACCCACGTGACGAGACCGGCATCTGGTGGAAACTCGTCAATCGCAATAAGCGCACCATCGCTCTCGACCTGAAAGATGATGCAGACCGTGCGGTGTTCGTGCGTCTGGTGAAAGACGCCGACGTGCTCATTGAGAACTTCCGCCCCGGCACCCTCGAGAGACTCGGTCTTGGTCCAGACGTCTTGCACGACATCAACTCGCGTCTTGTCATCACACGCGTCACTGGGTTCGGGCAGACCGGACCATATTCATCACGACCAGGTTTCGCCTCGGTCGCCGAATCGATGTCGGGGCTCGCATCAATCAGTGGCGAACCAGATGGGCCACCGATGTTGCCAGCGATCGCACTCACCGACGAAGTCACCGGCATCGTCGCTGCATTCGCCACCATGGTCGCGTTGCACTCCAAGACCGGACAGGTCGTCGACGTGTCGTTGCTCGAGAGCGTCTTTCAAATCATGGGGCCACTCATCTCTGTGTGGGCACTTCGAGGCGAAGAGCAGCAGCGCATGGGGTCACAGATTCCATTCACTGTCCCGCGTGGTGTGTATCAGTGTTCAGACGGCAAATTTCTTGGCGTGTCGACATCAAGTGACACAGTGGCGAAACGAGTGATGGCATTGCTCGGGTTCGACGGCGATGAGCGCTTTGCAACCTTCCAAGGGCGTGTCGAACACCGCGACATCTTGCATGAAGCAATGCAGAAGTGGTGTGCGACGCGTACTCAACAGCAAGCGATGGATGAACTTGAACAGGCAGAGGCCGCGGCCGGTCCGATTCTTTCGATGAGCGAGATCGCCTCTGACCCCCATTACTCTGCGAGAGACGCAATCGTCTCTGTCGACGGAACACCGATGCAGGGTCTTCTTGCGAAGTTGTCCGCGACTCCGGGCCTTCTCAAGTGGGCCGGGCGCCGTGCCGACGCAGACGGCGACGACATTCGCAGAAATGGGTGGGGAATCGATGGGGCTTGATCCACGAACATGGGGTCGCGGGCCACAAGTGCTCGCTCTCACCTCAATTGGCACATTCCTCGTGTCGCTTGATTCGAGTATCACGACGGTCGCCTTCCGTGACATCGTCGGTGACTTCGGTGAGAGCGAACGTCAATTGCTCGCATGGATCTTTTCCGGTTACAACATCGCCTACGCCGCAGGCCTCTTGACTGCTGGCCGTTTCGCCGATGTCTACGGCCGCAAGAAGAGCTTCCTCAGAGGTCTTGCGATCTTCAGTATCGGATCGGTCTTGTGCGGGTTTGCACCGTCGGCCTTCATCCTCGTATTGGCTCGCGTGCTTCAGGCCATTGGCGGTGCGATTCTGGCACCAGCATCACTTGCACTTGTGCTGCCCGAATACCCCGTTGAAAAGCGCGCCGCAGCACTCGGCATCTGGGGTGCTGTCGGCGGGCTTGCGGCAGCAGTAGGACCGATTTTCGGAGGCCTTTTGGTCGACAACTTTGGATGGCGCTCACTCTTCTTCATCAACGTACCGTTCTGTATTTTCGCGTTGGTCGTCGGCGCAAAGAGTCTGCACGAGAGCATCGACACGACTGCACACCACAACATCGACATCATCGGAGCGGCGCTCGCCATTCCCGGCATCGGTCTCGTCGTTTATGGCATCACACAAGCTGAAGAGTGGGGCTGGTCCGACACCGGCACGCTCATCGCCTTCGGATCGGCCGTCGTTCTTCTCGCACTCTTCGTATGGCGCTGCAACACGAGCGAGAACCCATTGCTTGATCTCTCACTCTTTAAGTTGCCTTTTGTCGTTGCTGCGAATCTGGCGGGCATGTTCTTCTCCATCGGATTTTTCATGATGTTCTTCGTGAACACCCAGTGGCTACAGAACGTATGGGGATACAGCACGTCGGGATCGGGACTGGCTTTTGTCATGGGACCCACCACGGCGGCCATCGTCGCGGCGCCAGGCGGACGACTCGCACAGAAGTACGGGCAACACGTGATCATCACCATCGGTGCCATATTCCTCGGCGGCGGGACTGCCGCACTCAATCTCGTCGTCTCAGACTCGGCGAACTATTGGGTCACTTACTTCCCGTTCATGATCATCACCGGAGCCGGAGTTGGTTTGTGCATCACCACCATCTCAAGTGCTGCGACGGCGTATCTGCCACCCACACGCTTTGCGATGGGTTCTGCACTCAGCAACACCTCGCGTCAAATTGGTTCGGCACTGGGTCTCGCGTCAGCAGCATCGGTCCTCACGCCAGTGCTGCGCGAAATCGGTGGCGCGCGTGCACAAGCATCGCAAACTCAACAGCCGTTCGATGTGTCCACCATCGACCTCAACCAATTCCACATCTCGTGGTGGATCGTGTCGGCGTGCATGGCACTAGCCGCGTTGTCGATGCTCATCTTCTTCCGTCGCCCGACGACCGAGCAGATGGCATTGTCGAACACCGTCACTTCTGAGTCATGACCCGAGCGGTCATGGCTTCATGACTACGACTTCACGACTCCGACAGGGCAGCTGACACCGGTTCCACCGATTCCGCAGTAACCATTTGGGTTCTTCCCCAAGTACTGCTGATGATATGGCTCGGCGTAATAGAACGGTCCCAACTCAGAGATCTCTGTCGTGATGATCGAGAAGCCGGCCTTGTCGAGCTGTACCTGGAACGCATCCCGCGTCGCTTCAGCAGCAACCCGCTGGGCATCGGTCGACCAGTAGATGGCACTGCGGTACTGCGTGCCGACGTCGTTTCCCTGACGCATACCTTGCGTCGGGTCGTGGTTCTCCCAGAAGACCTTCAACATTGTCTCGAGTGACGTACGAGTGGTGTCGAAGGCAACAAGCACTACTTCGGTGTGACCGGTGAGACCAGAGCACACTTCTTCATACGTGGGGTTCGGCGTGTGTCCACCGGCGTAACCAACTGCTGTTGACACCACGCCGTCGGTTTGCCAGAACTTGCGCTCGGCACCCCAGAAACACCCCATGCCGACAACTACGGTCTGAACACCAACAGGCCAAGGACCCTTGAGTGCTGCACCATTCACAAAGTGCCCCTCGGGCACCGGCATCGTTTGATCGGTACGACCAGGCAGCGCGTCGGCTGCACTCACAACCTGAGAAGGCTTTTTGGCGAACAGCATGGCCCAAGGTTAGGGCCATGCTGTCGCGCTGTCACTGTGGAGGGAA
>CAYMVM010000043.1:0-8545 GCA_964394175.1 uncultured Bifidobacterium sp. | reverse complement strand
TGCAGCCGACGCGTTCGCTCGCGCCAAAGAGTGGCTGCTCAGCGCTGCTCGCTGACCTGCGCGCATTGCATCGAACTGCATAGTTGCGTATTGCCACTGGCAATCTTGGATTCTGCTACACCCCTCAGAGACAATGGGGGTGACGTGGGCGAGGGCGAGATCACATGGTGCTGAATATTCGATGGGTGCGCTCGCTCGCTGACATCGTCGAACCCGTCGCCGCCTGGGCGAATGAACAGCCGACTGGTCGTTCACTGTTCGACCCCGACCACTTACTGGTGCCGTCGAATGGCGTGAAGGCGTGGTTGGTGCCCGAACTCGCGCAGCGTGTGGGAACTCGCACAGGTAACACCGACGGTGTGGTTGCAAATGTGCGAGTCGGTTATCTGGGTTCTTTGCAAACCTTCGTTGTTCCCCAGCGTTATCGCACAGTCGACCCGTGGTCAGTTGAATCCATGACCGGCGTCATTCTCGGGGTCATCGCTCACAACCCCGACTACGCCGCAATCATCAAGCGATGCGGTGGTGCACTGCAAGCAGCACGTCGTCTTGCTGAGCGCTTCGATCGATATCACGTGCGTCGTCCCATGATGATTCGTGCATGGGAAGCCGGGTCTCCGGTCATGGCGCCCACCACTGCAGATTCATTCAACGACGGTGAGTGGCGTGCAGGCGACTTGGGTCAACAGCGTTGGCAGTTTGAACTCTGGACTTCGCTGCGCGATGTCATCGGTGTGCCAAGTTGGCCGGTGACCATCGCATCGGCGGTGCAGCAGTTGCGCGCCGGAAACAACGCCGTTGGTGTGCCAGAGCGGCTCATGGTGGCTGGCATGCAGTCCTTGTCGTTGGGTTCTGTCGAATTGCTCGAAGCATTCGGGCATGTCAGCAACGTCGATGTGCTGTTGGTTCATCCTTCGGCATCGTTGGCAACGACATGGCAGAACGATCTGGCCGACACTGAAGTACGTCGCGGTGCACTGCAGGTGCGACCAACTGACGAACCAGTGTCTGACCAAGTGCATCCGCTCATCTTCTCGTGGTTGCGGGGCTCGCGAGAGTTGCAACAACTGGTGACGTCGCAAGGGCTGTCGGTGGCTGCACATGAGCCTGCGGGCAATGTTGAAGCCACGACGTTGCTACAACGCATACAAGCGGCCGTGGGAGGCGATGGTTCAGTCACGAAAGTGCCTCACTCGCCCGATGACCTGTCGGTGCAAGTGCATCGTTGCTACAACCTCACTCGTCAAGTTGAAGTGCTACACGACGCTCTGTTGCATGCATTCTGCGACGTTCCCGACTTAGCCCCACATGAAGTGGTCATCGTGTCGCCACGTCTCAGCGAAGCCGCCCCCATTCTCGAGGCGGTGTTCGATCGAACGGTGAAGGTGCAAGTGGGCGATGACGTGCGAGACGTTCGCATTCCACTCGCTATTGCTGAGCGCGAGTTGCGTCATGTGAACCCAGGTGCCGAGTTCTTGGCACAACTTCTTCAGTTGCTGACCGGTCGTTTTGATGTCGCCTCGTTCATGGCCGTGGCCACTTCACCGCTCGTCATGCAACACCTCGGTGTCGATGACGATGTGGTGTCGGTATGGCAACGACAGATCGCCCGCACACGGGTGCGCTGGGGTCTGTCTGCGCAACAGCGCGCAGCCACGGGGTTGGCGCCGGAAGCCGAAAGTGCGCACACCTGGAAAGCGGCACTCGAGCGTTCATTGCTTGGTGCGGCCTTGCCCGATGACACAGCAGCAATCGAGATGGGCGGAGTGGTTCCACTTGTCGATGTGTCAGTCGATGACATCGATGCATTGGCACGGCTGGTGCAGGTGTTTGATGCCATCGAGCAGTTCGAGATGTATGCACGCGGCGATGCACAGCGCGACATTCACGAATGGTGCACGCTCATCGAACACACGGTGGTGGCGTTGTGTGGCGAGGGTGACGATTCATCTGGTGCACTCGAGCTGATCTCGTCGTTGGCCCGCTCGACCACGCTCATTCGCCCCGACCAATCGACAGTGCGAACGGGTGCCGTGGTTGCCTTCGCAGATGTCGCGGCGCACTTGTTGGGCGACATCTCCGGTGTTCCAGGTTTTCAACCATTCCGCACCGGAGCTGTCACGGCGACGTCATTGAAGCCCTTGCGTGGTGTGCCGTATCGCGTGGTGTGCCTGCTTGGAATTGACGACGGAGTGTTCGGTGGCGGCGAACCTGAAAGCGACGATCTCATCGGACACCAAGTGTTCATCGGTGACGACGACCCACGAATCGATGTACGTCGCCAGATGCTCGACTCTGTGTTGGCTGCAGGAGAGCAAGTCATCATCACCTGTGATGGTCGAAGTATTCAAAACAACCAGAACATCCCGTTGACGACGGCACTTGCCGAACTCGTCGACTTCGCGCGCGACCTGGGCGTCGCGGACCGCGAGAAAGACGAAGGATGCGACATTGAATTCCTGCATCCGCGTCACGCGACGAGCGTGCGCAATTTCAAGATCGACAAAGTCGTGCCGGGGCGTATCTGGGCTCATGGGTTGGCCACACGTGATGTGGCAGAGCGGGTGGGTCGCGACCGCCAGGTGAGTGCGACGTCTCGCAAGGCCCGGGTTCTCGGGCCTGACGGAGTTGTGGACTACGACGACCTGTCGAAGTTCGTCCGTTCGCCACTTGAGATGTTCATGAACGATGTCATGGGTATCAACACGTGGGTCGACGATTCGGGTGACCCCGCAGCGACCATCCCACTCGACGTCGAGCGACGAACAAAGCGCGACTTCATCGGTGGATACATCGCAGGAGCAAGTGGGGCAGTTCCAGGGTGGGACAAGGGTGCCTACATCGAGCTCGCCCGCCTGAACGGTGACATTCCGATCGGTGCATATGGCGATGCGGTCATCGATGACATGGTGTTGCTTGCTGACGAGATCATTTCGACAGCTCAGACCTACTCGGTGACACCAATTGCACCCGAGCCTGTGCCTGTGATGGTTTCCCTGGGTGACGGCGTGTCGCTGCGCGGAAACATCGCCCATGTGCAGAATGCTGAACAGCTTGTTGGTGTCGTGAAGTCATCGAAGACATACACGTACGATCTCACGGAAGCAGCGCTACGACTGATGGTTCTCGCAGCGAGCGGTGCCGACATTCGTCGAGCTGTCACGGTGCACGCACACGACAAAGGACAGCTCACGGCGCAGGCACGCATGGTGTATCTCGGGCCCGACGTCGACGCATCTGAGGCATCAGACCGCTTGTTGCAATTGGTGAATCTTATGGCACGTGCATCAACGACGCCGGTTCCATCGTTTGGAACGACGGTCGACAAGATCTTCAAAGACCCGGCACGTCTTGATCTTGAAGCAGGCAAGGCCGAGTTCGACAAGTGGGTGCGTGGCGACAAGTTCAAGTCGTCGTTAGAACGGCGCATTTATGGTGATGCCCCACGTTTTAGCGACATCTTCGATCTCAATGGTCCCGTCATCGCGTTCTGGGCCGAGCTTCATGGTGTTCTTCATCTGACAACGAAGAAGGCAGACGGATTCGCCGGAAAGCTCCCACATGCCAACACCCACAGGGGGGTCTTCTGATGGCGACTCCACTGAACATCGCCACCCATGTCATCACCAATGGGCACACCATCGAGGCAAGCGCAGGCACCGGAAAGACCTATTCGGTTGCTGCGCTCGTGACGCGAGCCATTGCAACAGACGATGACCTGCGCATCGACAACATTCTCATCACCACCTTCACGCGCGCTGCAGCAGCTGAACTGCGCGACCGAGTTCGCCGACGCCTTGTCGACACAGCCGATGCTCTTGTTGCCGGCACGCCCAAAGCAGACGATGTCGTGCTCGAGTCGCTGCTTGCCGATGAGGCGAGCCGCGAGCGATATACGCGCAACCTTCGCCGGGCGGTGGTGAACTTCGACAACGCCACCATCAGCACGATTCACGCAGTGTGCTCTCGCATTCTCACCATGGCCGGGCAAGTGGCCCATGACAGTGACGCCGAAGAATTGGCACGTCGTGCGGTTACGGAAGCGGTGAATGATCGCCTCGTGTCTGAGGCGGTGGCCCATGACCGCATCTGGGACGAGACACGCATCTGCAAACTTGTGCAGACACGGCTCTCGAACCCACTCGCAGAAACGTGGTTCGATGACACTCGCGACCCGGCGGACGTTGAGACGCTTCGTGCCTTGGCCAACATGCTCGATGATCTCGTGGCTGAGGTGAACAAGCGCACCGAGCAACACCCGTCGTTCAATGACCTCATTCGCCGTGCCGAGATGGCATTGCGCGGCGAGTTTGGTGACGACATTCGCCGACGATTCGCCGAGCGATACAGCCACGCGTTCGTGGACGAAGCCCAAGACACCGATCAGTTGCAGTGGCGCTTGTTCCATCACATCTTCCCCAAGCACGACGTCGCGGCTGCGAACAAGCTGACAGCAGTCGGTGACCCGAAGCAAGCCATCTATTCGTTCCGCGGTGCCGATGTGTACGCCTACCTGGCGGCTCGTGATGTGAACAACATGTCGACGCTCGACACGAACTTCCGCTCTGACCCACCTGTCATCGATGCGTTGAACGCACTCTTCGCAGGCAAGCCACTTGGCAAGGGAATTGACTACCACTCAGTGTCGGCGCGACCAGGTGCTCACGGGTCGAATGTGCGTGGGGTCGCACCTGTTGAGGCCATCGACATCGGCGATGTGCAGAACCAGCCGCAAGCTGCGCTCATGGCATGTGGGCAAGTGGTTCGCCTGCTGAACAACGCCGAGGTGAAAATTGGTGAGGCTTGGCACAACGTCGAGCCGAAACACATCTGCGTGTTGACGGGCTCGAACAGCGTCGTGCGCCGTGTTCAAGCCGAACTTCAACGTCTTGGCATCCCAGCCGTCGCCAGTGGTGCCGAGTCAGTGTTCAACGACACAACGGCCGATGACTTGCAGGCTTTGTTCGAAGCGCTCGAGCGCATCAGTGACCCAGGTCGTGTGCGCAACCTCGCAACCACGTCGTTCTTCGGATTCAGCTTGGCTGACCCGCGTCTCCTGCCCGACGACATGGCAGAACGTGACGAGAGCGAACGAGATCTCATTCTGGCCATACAGGAAAAGCTTGTTGGCTGGCGTCAGGTGTTGTTGCGCGGTGGTGTTGCGGCGTTGGCTGCTCGATTGTCTGCCGATGTGTCATCGGAAGAGTCAGACCTCGCGGTCATGAATGCCTTTGTGGCTGGCCCGACAGGCGAGCGACGCTTGGCCGACTTCAGTCACATCATCGACTTGCTTCACGCGCAGACCAACGGCCGTGGTGTCACCCCGACTGAGGTTCTCGACGTCTTCGCCGACTTGAAGACAGTCGAAGGAAGCTCCGATGTCGTGAGTAGACGCATCGAGTCCGATGCCGATGCTGTCCAGATCATGACCATTCACAAGGCCAAGGGACTTCAGTTCCCGTTCGTGGTGGTTGCCGACTTGTGGAAGCCGCGTGAATACACCGATGGTCGTGACATTCCGAAAATTCATCAGGCGAATGCCGACGGCACATCGCGGACGATCATCGACATCGGTTGGGCATGTGGCATGACGTCTCAGAACTCAATCACTGAGTACGTGACATCGCAAGTCGAAGAACAACAGCGTTTGTTGTACGTGGCATTGACTCGACCCGAACATCATTTGTCGTTCTTGTGGCCATCGCAATCGGGGAAGGAGACAGTCATTGATCGCAGTCTGAACGTCAATGTGTTCGGAGCAGTCTCAGACGACGGAGTCACACACGTTCCGGTGGTCCAGGGGGCCAACCCACAACGGCTACAACGCGAGGCTGATGTGGGGGCAGCAACGACTGCACTTCACGTTGCTGACGGGCCGGAAGTTGTTGAACAGACATATCGGCGCACGTCGTTCTCTGGCATCACCCGTGCACACAAGAGTCAACGCCACAAGGTGGGCACTGCCCAGTACGACGCCGACGGCGCCGGCAATGACGAAGAGGCAAATTGGTTCGTGTCGACCAGTCAGTACGCGTCCGCCGACACCCCGACAGGTGTTCATATGCCACTTGCACGTGTCGCAGGCGGCAAGTACGTCGGCAAGTTGCTGCACAAGGTGTACGAACACATCGACACTGCAGCACCGGACTTGAAACTCGAAGTCGACACAAAGTGTCGCCAATTCATCACGGGAGCACTTCTCGGTGACGACATCGATGCCATCGTGGACGGCGTTCACCTCTCGCTCATCACGCCGCTTGGCCCATCACTTGGCAATGTCACATTGGCCGACATCTCGCCCGAACGTCGTCTTGCTGAATTGAACTTTGAGATGTCGGTGGCCGAACTTGCGGCGGGGGTGAAGGTGTCTGACTTTGGCCGCATCGTCAGTGGTCTTCTTGGTGACGCTGACACCTTGGCGCCGTATGTCGAGATGTTGCAGCATGAATCATTCGACATTGAATTGGCTGGGCTTCTGAACGGCTCAATTGACGCTGTCCTGCAACTTGGCACTGACGCCGACCCACAACTGTGGATCACCGACTACAAGAGCAACCGCCTCGATGCCGAAGGTGACGACACGCTGATTGCTGGCTACGAGCAAGTCAGGATGTTCGACGCGATGGTGCATCATCATTATCCGTTGCAGGCACTCATCTACGGCACAGCCATGTACCGCTACTTGCGTTGGCGCGCACCGCACTTGGCAGACCCAGCGAGCCACGTGAAGGGTTTTTCCTACTTCTTCATACGAGGAATGGTGGGGCCAGACACGCCTGTGGGCTCTGGTGTGTTCACTTGGCAGGCGCCACCTGGGTTGTGGAGTCAGCTTTCTCATCGACTTGCAGGAGATGTCCTGTGAACGTGTTTCCAAGTCACCTGCGTGAACACGTCGACTCTGGTGAGGTCGCTGAGCGCGATCTACACGTCGTCAATGTGTATGTCGATATGGCGTTGCGTTCTGTTGAGTCGTCAGAACGCGCTGCTCTCGAACACACACTCACCGACAATGTCTGGTTGGCACTTGCACGCACCCTTGCTGCATTCCGCGATCAGAACGTGTGCGTTGACATGAATGATCATCCTGGGTGGGAAGCCGATCTTCGCGCGTGCACGGCGCTCGTGGCCGAACCACATTCCATTGATCACGCGAGACGCCAGCCGTTCATTCTTGACCTTGGACGTCTGTACGTGCATCGCGCATGGCAAGAAGAGTGCACCGTTGCCGACAAAATTCGCAGTCGCCCTGTCGACAAGTTGAAAGTCATCACGGGTGGTCCGGGTACTGGAAAAACTACGACGGTTGCTGAGCAATTGGTGGCGCGTCTGTCGACGGAATCGGCGGACACGGTTCTCGTAGCGCTTGCGGCGCCAACTGGCAAAGCGGCCAAACGCATGACAGAAGCAATGGCAAAAGCGCTCACGCAAGCAAATGCACCGGCAGCAGTGCGCGACATCGTGCTCGCATCACCCGCCACCACCATTCATTCGCTACTGGGTTCCCGACCAAACAGTGTCGACAAGCGCTTCAAGTTTCATGCGGGAAACAAGTTGAAACACAATCTCGTGATCGTCGACGAAACATCGATGTTGTCATTGTCGATGATGCACAACCTTCTCGCGGCTCTCGACGACACCGCAGAGTTGATTCTGGTGGGTGACCCCGATCAGTTGGCGAGCGTGGAAGCAGGAACTGTTCTTGCCGACATTGTGGCTGGCTTGCCGGCGGGTCGAATTGCACCACTCACAATTCCTTATCGATTCAAAGACCAGCCGAACATCGTTGCGGCGTCGAAGGCCATTCGAGAAGGTGAGTCAGCAGCATTTCTTGCCGCCATCTCGGGCTCTGATACCGACGTTCGCTGGGTCGACCCCGATGCAGATGCAAAAGCCGCTGCAGCCATTCTCGATGAAGTCGTCGCGCACGCACGCGAAGTCGCCGATCGTGCGCGTGCGGGAAACCTTGCCGACGCACTGACACACAACAACGCAATGCAAGTGCTGTGTGCCCACCGCAACGGGAAAATGGGGGTCGCTGGTTGGAACCGCATCGTCGAAGAGCGCCTGAAGGTTGCGTCGTCTGGTCAGTGGTACATGGGTCGACCCATCATCGTCACCAAGAACGATCGAACCACGGGTCTCTTCAACGGTGATGTGGCCATCATCGGTGAAGAACATGGTCAGCGCGTGGCTCGTTTCAGTGCCGACAAGTCACAGCCTGCGGTTCCGGTTACTCGACTTCCGTCTGTGGAAACTGTGCACGCACTCACTATTCACAAGTCGCAGGGCAGTGAATACGACGATGTGATCGTGGTGTTGCCCGGCCCTGACTCACGCATCCTCACCCGAGAGCTGCTGTACACCGGCGTCACGCGAGCAGCGAAGCGTTTGACCATTCTCGGATCACAAGCAGTCATCGAGCAGGCGATTGGTCGTCCTATTCGACGTGCGACTGGTTTGTCTGATCGGTTGTAAGACCGATTCGGTGTTCTAACGCGCGCGCTGTTCGAGGCGGTCGCGCTGGGTGATGGTGTAGTGGCGGTCG
>CAYMVM010000042.1:8048-11104 GCA_964394175.1 uncultured Bifidobacterium sp. | reverse complement strand
ACGCCGGCCTGTCAAGCCGGAGGTCGCGGGTTCGAGTCCCGTCGGGACCGCCATCGTGCGGTGTGCGGCAGAGATGCCCCACGTCGTCGCGACACGGTCGAGTAGCTCAGTTGGCAGAGCACACGCCTGAAAAGCGTGGGGTCACCGGATCGACGCCGGTCTCGACCACCAGTGAATGTCGTTGTGAGCGCGCGAGTGCATCACAACGGAAGAGTGAACCAAAATGTGGCTTTGTTCTGACTCGTGTCGACGCCGATCTGTCCACCCAACGATTCCACGAGCCGAGAAGCGATTGCCAGACCAAGTCCGCTTCCGGTGTCACGTTGCGTGCGTGCGGTATCAGCCTTTACAAATGGCTGAAAAATGTGACTGACAAGCGATGGTGGTACGCCAGGCCCATCATCGGACACTTCAACTCTGATGCGATCATCGAGTCTTTGGGCCTTGATTTCGATGGCTCCACCTTGTCGAGAATGGACGACAGCGTTCTCGACAAAAGCCATGACGACACGAATCACGCGGTCACGATCAGATGACAGTGTCAACCCCGACTCACACAGCACTGAGAAAGTCCGCGATGGATCGAGAATTTGTCCCTCCTCCGCACACTGTTGCAGCAATTCGCTCATATCAATCGACGTGAGCACGAGTGCTTTGGTCTCACCCTCCACGACCAGAGCGAGCAAGTCCTCGATGATGCCCGACATGCGAGCCGAGGTAGAGCTGATGCGTGACATCGCATCACGGATATCTACGTCTCGGTTCAAGGCGCCAGACAGATACAGGTCTGAGTACCCCCGCACAGTTGTCAGAGGAGTGCGAAGTTCATGTGATGCATCCGCGACAAAATTTGCCATGCGACGCTCGGACATCTCGAGCACATCGATCATTGAGTTGAGTGCATGGCCGAGTTCGGCCGTCTCTGTCGATGAGCGATGAACATCCATTCGAACTCGTCGATCATTCGACGCAACCGCCCGCGCTGCTTCCACCATGCGTCTGATTGGCATGATGCCGAGAACAAAAACCCACCAGAACACTAGGAGGATCACTGCCGTGGAAATGAGGAACAACGCCACCAGTAACCGTCGAAGTGTCGTGAGGTTCCCGAGATTCTCATCAAGAACAATGCCGATGACCACCTCCTTCCCACCATTTATCTCCGTGAGCAGAATGCGCATTCGACTATCAGCTTCATTTGTACCAACTGTCCGAGGTTGATTCAGCAAAGGAGTACCAGAAAGTGACGGTTTCGTCATGGGCTGGTCGACAGGTGCGAGAAGTGTCTCTAACTCTCCCTGTGCCGTGACTTCACCGACGTATACATCAGACAGAGCTGTCTCGATGAGAGGTTGCCGTCGATCCGTAGTGGTGATTTTACGGACGACTGCTTGAACCGATCCTTCGAGTTTTGTTAATCGATTGTCGACTCTTTCTGAGACAAATCTTTCTTGCAATCGGTACACCGACACACAACAGACCGCAATCGCCACTGTCGCGACGATGACGGCGAGAAGAAGACGACGGTACAGAGACATCAGGACTCTCGAATTGTGTAACCGACACCTCGAACAGTGTGTATGAGGCGACGACCATTTCCTTCGAGCTTCTTACGCAGTCCACTCATGAATGGCTCGATGATTGTTGATTGACCATTAAAATCGTATTGCCAGACGTGGTTGAGTATCTGTTCACGCCGGAGAACTTTGCCTTCGTGTGCCATGAGGTACCGCAACAAAGTGAACTCGGTTGGCGATAGATGCACCTCCACCCCTTCTACCCATACACGGTGAGACGGATCATCAAGTACCAACCCAGCAATCTCATAACGAGCCCGTCGCCTGTCACGTCCGACTCGACGTAACTGTGCGTCAACCCGTGCAAGGACCTCCTCTAATGAGAACGGTTTCACCACGTAGTCGTCAGCTCCGAGCGCCAACCCATTGACGCGGTCTTCGACTGAACCTCGAGCACTTAGGAAAATGACAGGTACATCTATCGATTCACGTCGTAATTGTTTGAGTACATCAAGACCGTCACGGTCAGGCAACATCACATCAAGAATGATGAGATGCGGATTGAACAATCTGACGAGCTGCAGTGCTTCTGCCCCAGATGTTGCCGTCTGCACTTCTAGACCATGGTTGCGTAAGGCGACAGAAAGGAGATAGGCGATGTTCTCCTCGTCATCCACTATTAGCACTCGGGTCTCAGTGCTTCCAGAACTCACTTTGGAAGTATGAAGCATCAACCTTAAGGAATGCTTAAGAGGCAGCCATTGCCACCACACCTGAAGGAAATCTGAAGGCTCTCAAGCGACAGAACGAAGATTCATCCGTCAACATTGAGTGTGTCCGGAGAAAACCGGGTTCTCTATTCAAGGAGGCATTCCATGTCCAACACCATTCGCAAGGCTCTGATCGGAACCGCAGTTGCAGCTGCGACGCTGCTTGGCAGCGGTATCGGGTCCGCCTCCGCAACATCTGGCAACAAGGGTGGCCCAGCGTCGCGCTTGGTCAACCTGACCTCAGACCAACAGTCGTGCCTCGACTCGGCTCTCGCAGGAATCTCCTCGTCGGCCACCAAGGCAGAGCGAAAAGCAGCCGTGCGATCTGCCACGAAGTCCTGCGGTATCTGGAAGCAATACGCCAAGTTGTCCGCGCAAAGCCAGAGTTGCGTCGAGGCAAATGGTCTGACCAAATCGAACGGTTTGCCGACAAAAACTCAGAAGCGCACCTTCAAGTCGCTTGCGTCGAAGTGCGGCTTTCAGATCCGCACAAAAGGCTGACCGTCGCCGAGGTGGACGCATCTGACATCCTCCTCGACATCATGTCGATTGTGCCGCTCGACAGGTTCGAAGGCGCAACTACAAGTTCCCCAGCGGATGAGAAAGGGCGACGCAAGACGCGTCGCCCTTTCTTTCGTCCTTGGTTTACCCAAAGTCGAGAGCGGTCACTTCAACCAGGAGTAAACGAAAGTGACTAGTTCGACTCTTTGAGTCGCACCAACACTTCTTGTGCGACGGTCGCCACGTGAGTGCCGTCTTCGGCGAACAC
>CAYMVM010000042.1:1172-7948 GCA_964394175.1 uncultured Bifidobacterium sp. | reverse complement strand
TCGAAGTACGGGCTCCATGAGTCATCGGCCAAGTCGTCGGGGCGCGGAAGATTCGAAGCCATCACCACTGGTGCAGCCTCTGCTGATTTCTCCTCGACTTGGAACGACGCTTCAAGATTCAAGATCGCGCCGATTGCCTGACGCGCGACAACGCGGCGTGTGCAGAACGACCGACCGTTACGAATGCGGTCGACTTCGTAACGAACCGGTTCATTGAAATCACCACGACGGATGAAATATGCGCGCAGCGAATGCGGTACGAAACCGTCGTCGACCGTGAGACTGCTCGCACGTAACGCTTGCGCGACGATGTGACCGCCGTACAAGCCACCCCACGGATACACGTGGCCTTGTCCGACGTACACGTCACCACCATGCGGTGAAAGCGTGAAAAGTTCAGCGAGAGTCATGACTTCATCAACTCACGACACGTTGATGATGACGAGGACGTCTTCGGTGTGGTGACTCTCGACTTCGAATTCACCAGCTGTGTCTGCGGTGAACGTGATGGTCGCAGTCTCACCTTTCGGAGTTTCTCCTGGTGACAGGTCATAGCCATGTAGATGAAACTCGTCGTCTTCGTTCGGATTCACGAGTGAGATGGTCACTTCTGAACCGAGTGCGACCTGCTCGATGCGATCTGCACCAGAGTCGACTCCGACAGTGACCGAGATGGTGACGTTCTCTGGAGTCGCAACGGTTGCATCGGTGGTTGTGTCGACACTCGCGGTGACAGTGGTGTCGGTCGATTCGACGTCACTGCCACCAGAGCACGCAGAGAGAACCACGAGTGCGGACACAGCGACAATCAAACGAGTTTTCACGAGATGGCTCACTTTTGAGAGGGGTGATTTATGACCCAAACTCGAATCCCAAGTCCGGTGCAGTCAGCATAGGTGCGTAGGTGATGCCGGCTGCTTTTGCCATGTCTGCACACGTGCCACCGCGATCGACGATGACTGTGATGAGAACGACATTTGCACCGAACTCACGCACGGCGTCGACAGCTTCAAAGATGGATGTTCCGCGAGTGACAGTGTCTTCGGTGATGACGACATTGTCTCCATGTTGCAATGCCCCTGCGATTCGACCTTTGACGCCGTGGTCCTTTGCTTCCTTGCGAACACTGAAACTGCGAAGAGCATGACCGCGGGTGGCCGCGACAGCGGCGACACCGAATGCAACTGGGTCGGCACCCATCGTGAGACCGCCGATCGCGTTGGCCGATGCGGGTATCAACGACATGGCGACATCAGCCACCAGCACGATGCCGTCAGCTCGACATGCTGTCTGTTTGGTGTCGAGAAACCATGTGCTCTTGCGCCCGGATTTCAACGTGAAGTCACCCGTCTTCAGCGAATGGGCGAACACATGGTCACGAAGGGCCGCTCGCGGAGGGTCCAAGTCGGGCAACCCGGCAGGGGTATGGGGGTAATTGGTCGACACCATCGGTTCGACCCTACCTGTCGGTGCTTTTCAGTATTGCGAATAGGTTTCGTCTTGAAACTAAATATGAAATAGTCAGTTTCGACTTGCTACCTTCATGAAGTGAGCACCGCCCGTCGCCGCCCCGCGGCATCAAAGAAGACCTCCGCTGCGAAGAAGCGGGCCCGAGCGACTGCGATGTCTGACAGTCACAAGCGGGCTCTCGCGAACGGGCGCACCGAAGGACGCATCATCCGTGAGTACCTCGACATCGTCGAAGCAACAAAACCTCGACGTGGTCGTCGGCGCACGCCCGAGTCAATTGCTCGTCGACTCGACAAGATCGCAAATGAAATCGAAGTTGCAGACGCGTTGACACGTGTTCGTCTCGTTCAAGAACGACTCAACCTCACGACAGAGTTGAAGGCGATGAAGTCTAAGGAAGAAGTGGCTAAGGCTGAAGCAAAGTTCGTGAAGGTGGCGAAATCGTTCAGCAAACGAAACGACATCAGCTGGCGTGCATGGACCGAGTTCGGCGTGTCACCTATGGTGCTGAAGAAGGCTGGCATCACGCCAGAGTGACTTCGGTCGAACCCGAACAATCTCAGTCGAGGTGTTCGAGAGCCTCGACTGAACGAGATGCATGTCGCAACACGCGCTTCAGATCGAATGCCGCATCGAGTTGTGCTGCCGTCAACCCGAGTGCCGTGTTGTCTTCTAGGACCGAACGGAACGAACGTGATTGCTGCATCGCCTGGGAAGCCGCGTCTTGCACGATGCGATACGCGTCATCGCGCGTGGCACCATTTTCCACCAATGTGAGCAGCACCGACTGTGAGAAAACCACTCCATTCAACATGTCAAGGTTCCCGCGCATGCGCTGAGTGTCGACTTCAAGCCCAGCGACGAGGCGGACCATGCGACGCAACATGTAGTGAGTGGCCAACGACGCGTCTGGCAACACGATGCGCTCGGCGGAAGAATGTGAGATGTCGCGCTCGTGCCACAAAGCGACGTCTTGCAGACCGACATTCAGATGCGACCTCACCACTCGTGACAGCCCTGTGATTGTCTCGGCAGAGATGGGGTTGCGCTTGTGTGGCATCGCCGACGAACCTTTTTGTCCCGCCTTGAAGCCCTCGCGAACTTCACCGACTTCTGTGCGTTGCAAATGTCGAAGTTCGACAGCAATGGCCTCGAGTGTCGTCGCAGTCGATGCACATGCCCACAGATACTCGGCGTGACGATCTCGGGCGATCACCTGTGTCGCTGGCACGGGGATGAGGCCGAGATAATCGGCGACATGTGCCTCCACATCGGGCGAGATGTTCGAATACGTGCCGACTGCACCGGACAACTTGCACACGGCGATGTTCGCGCGAGCCTCCATCATGCGTTGCCGATCACGGTCGACCTGCAGTGCCCACAACGCGACTTTCGCCCCGAATGTGGTCGGTTCAGCATGAATACCGTGCGTGCGACCGATCATCGGTGTGTCCTTGTGATCACGAGCAAGTTCGATGAGTGCTTCGATGAGGTCGGACTGTGCCTCGATCAGCAGATCGGCTGCGTCGCGCAAGGCCCAGCACTGCGCGGTGTCGACGACGTCGGTGCTCGTCAACCCATGGTGTAGCCACGCCCCATGTGGCATTCCGACCCTCTGTTGCAAGACGTCGACGAAAGCCGCCACGTCATGGTCAGTGACCTTCTCACGCTCGGCGACTTCGGCGACGAACACCGCATCGACCGTCGGTGCATTGGCGCGACATGCTGCCGCGTGTTCACGTGACGCTGCACCACTTTGTGCGAGCGCCTCGAGAACCGACACTTCCACCTCGACCCAACGCTGCATGCGTGCCTCGTCAGTGAAGATGGCCGCCATGTCTGGAAGCGAGTATCTGTCGATCATGCCGGCACCTTCACATCGTCGCGCACGATGACTGCATCGCGTTCCGGACCCGTACCGATGATGCTGACCGGTACACCTGTCTCACGCTCGACGATACGAACCAGCGCACGCGCGCTCTCGGGCAGGTCCTTGAATCGCGACACCCCACTCAGCGAGGTCCTCCAGCCAGGAAGAGTCTCATAGACCGGTTCGATGTCGTCGAGAAGTTCGCTGCGATCTGGGTAGCCAGTGAGTGCGACACCGTTCAACTTGTAACCGACACACACCTTGACTTCATCGAAGGTGTCGAGCACATCGAGTTTCGTGAGTGCGATGTCAGTGAGTGAGTTCACTCGTACCGCATGCTTCAACATGACAGTGTCGAGCCACCCGCAACGGCGGCGTCGGCCTGTGACGGTGCCGAACTCACGACCGATGTCGACCAACTTGTCGCCGAGTTCATCGGTGAGTTCAGATGGGAACGGACCAGACCCGACGCGCGTGGTGTAGGCCTTTGCGATTCCGACGATGCGCGTCATGTCTCGTGGGCCGAGCCCAGTGCCTGCTGCTGCGCCGCCCGACGTGGGGTTTGACGACGTGACGAACGGGTACGTGCCGTGGTCGATGTCGAGGAACGTCGCCTGTGCCCCCTCGAGCAAGATGCGCTTCTTCGCATCTTTGGCATCGTGCAACATGTTCACCGTGTCGGCGATGTACGGAACCAATCGCGAGCCAAGTGCCACGAACTGAGCAACTGCAGAGTCGATGTCGATTGGTTCACCGCCCATCATGGTGATTTCCTTCTGCGCTGCGTTTGCACGCTCACGCACTGCAGACTCGAACGACTGTGGATCGAGTACCGCACCCGCACGAATGCCGACACGACGAACCTTGTCTGCATACGCAGGCCCGATTCCCTTCAGCGTGGTGCCGATCTTGCCGTCACCACGCCCAGCCTCCATCGCCGCGTCGATCGCTTGATGCCACGGAAAGATGAGGTGTGCCTGGCTCGACACTTTCAGCCGCGCGCAGCTCACATCGCGACTTTCCAATGAATCGATTTCTTTGAACAATGTCGGCAAGTCAACGACGACTCCGTTACCAATGACGGGCGTGACCGTTCCGTACAGCACTCCGCTGGGAATGAGCTGCAGGGCGTAACGCTCGCTCCCGACGACCACGGTGTGTCCGGCGTTGTGCCCGCCTTGGTACCGCACCACGAAATCTTGGGAGGCGGCGAGAAGATCGATGACCTTGGCCTTGCCTTCATCACCCCACTGGGTACCGACGACTGTGGTGACGGGCATGAACGCTCCTCCTTCGGAACGTAAGTGAACTCTAGCGGCTTACAGTTGTAATTCGGCTCAAGCATGAAGGCACTGAACGGTAGGTTTCCCATCGGTGACAGCGGTTCTTCGACGCCAAGTGTGGTCAGCACTCACTGAGGACCAGCGAGATGCGCTGTGTCGGCGTGGCCTCGACGACATCTTCAACACTGGGCTACGTGAATCGATCTGCGCACTCATCGACGATGTCCGAGCACGTGGTGACCAGGCCGTCTGCGATGCACTTGCCGCCCATGACGGCATCAGAATCAGTCCCGAACGTCTGCGGGTGACCGGGGATGAAATCGATGCCGCGACGGTCGACCCCCAGACCGAACGAGCACTGCGGGAAGCGATCGACAATGTGCGTCGCTTCAACGATGCGTTGCTCACGCGCATGTCTGACTGGTCGATCGAGATTCAACCCGGACTCACTGCCGGTGAGAAGGTGACCCCAATCTCGAGCGCAGGTCTGTTCGTGCCGAGCGGCAAAGCGAGTTATCCCTCTGTCGCCTATCAACTCGGAGTACCGGCAGTTGTCGCTGGCGTTCCAAAGATCGTCGTCATCGTGCCTCCTCTTCCGGGTGGCCAAGGTGAGGTCGACCCGGCGGTGCTCGTGGTGTGCCGACTGCTCGGGATTCGCGATGTGTTCCGAGTGAACGGACCTGCTGGCATCGCTGCGCTCGGGTTCGGCACACAGACAATTCCACGCGTGCGTAAAGTCGTCGGACCAGGCAGTCCGGCAGTGACCATCACACAAGTCGAGATGCAACGCCATGGACTTGCCACGATGATGCTGCTCGGGCCCACCGAAAGCCTGGTCATCGCCGATGCCACTGCACGTGCTGATCTCTTGGCTGCTGACTTGTTGATCGAAGCCGAACATGGCACGGACAGCACCGTCGTTCTCGTCACTGATTCGGCAGAACTCATCGACAAGGTCGACGCTCACCTCTCAGAACAACTCGCTGACTTACCACCGGCTCGTGCGACAGCAGCGCGTGCGTCACTTGGCGACAATGGTGGTGCCGTGTTGGTGGACTCACTCGACACCGCTGTTCAGGTCGCCAACCGATTCGCAGCCGAACATCTGCAAGTCGCCGTAGATGCTTCTCGCATCGACGGCGTCGTCGACGGAATCGTGAATGCGGGTGAAATTCTCGTCGGGCAGCACACTCCGTTCAGTGCTGCGAACTTCATGATCGGTTGTCCGGCGTCGCTACCGACCAGCGGTTTTGCACATGTCTCATCTGGCATCACCGTCGAGACATTCATGAAGCGCACGGCAGTCGCCCGTGCCGATGAAAGCGCGCTGCGTGATCTTGCGCCATCAATTGAAGCGCTGTCGGCGCATGAAGGCTTCCCTGCGCATGGGAACGCCATCCGACGACGACTCAGCTGAGAGCGATCGCCTCGACAGATGTGACAGACAAGACCTCGCCGTCGACGTCGACACGCACGGCGCCGTCTTCAGGAACCTTGCCTTCGAGTATCAACACTGCCGACGGATCTGCAATTTCTTTCTGGATGAGTCGCTTCAACGGTCGAGCACCGAACACGGCGTCATAACCCTGCTCTGCGAGCCACACTCTCGCTGCCGGCGTGACCTGAAGAGCGATGCGGCGATTTGCCATTCTGTCGATCAAATGTTGAAGCTGGATCTCGACGATTGCGCCAAGGTCATCTTGCGTGAGCGAGCGGAACCGCACGATTTCATCGATGCGATTCACGAACTCCGGTCGGAAGTAATCGATGGGTTCGCCCGGCAAGTTGCTCGTCATGATCAGCACCACGTTGGTGAAATCCACCGTGCGACCCTGTCCATCGGTGAGTCGACCATCATCGAGGACCTGTAGCAACACATTGAAGACATCAGGGTGAGCCTTCTCGACTTCGTCGAGCAACACCACGCTGTAGGGGCGGCGACGGACAGCTTCGGTGAGTTGGCCGCCTTCGTCGTACCCGATGTACCCAGGTGGCGCACCGATGAGTCGACTCACCGAGTACTTCTCCATGTATTCAGCCATATCGATTCGCACCATGGCACGCTCATCATCGAACAAGAACTCAGCGAGTGCACGAGCCAGCTCTGTCTTACCGACACCGGTGGGGCCAAGGAACATGAACGAACCAATCGG
>CAYMVM010000042.1:0-1072 GCA_964394175.1 uncultured Bifidobacterium sp. | reverse complement strand
TTCTCGAGATCTTGCTCGCGTTCGACAGTGGTACGCAACGATTCGAGCTCTTCCTTCAGGCTGCGGATCGCCGCAATGGCTTCACGTTCGGCATTCCAGTGACCTTTCATCTCTTCGACTTGTGACTGCAGACGTGTCAATTCATCGATGAGATTCTCGAGGCGCTCCTTCGACGCAACGTCGGTCTCCTTCTCGAGCGCGACCTTTTCGATTTCCAGTTGCAAAATGCGGCGCTGGACAACATCGATCTCGGTGGGAAGTGAATCGATCTCGATGCGCAGTTTGCTCGCAGCCTCATCCACAAGATCGATTGCCTTGTCTGGCAGAAAGCGATTGGTGAGATAACGATTCGACAACACGGCGGCGCTGACGAGAGCTGTGTCTTGAATGCGCACACCATGATGCACTTCGTAGCGTTCTTTCAGCCCGCGCAAGATGGCAATGGTGGCTTCGACGGTGGGCTCACCGACATACACCTGTTGAAACCGGCGCTCAAGTGCTGGGTCCTTCTCGACGTACTTGCGATACTCATCGAGTGTCGTGGCGCCGATCATGCGCAACTCGCCGCGAGCGAGCATCGGCTTGATCATGTTTCCCGCATCCATTGCGCCTTCGGCACCACCAGCGCCGACGAGGGTGTGCAGTTCGTCGACGAACGTGATGATTTCACCTTCTGCATCGGTGATCTCTTTCAGCACGGCTTTCAAACGTTCTTCGAACTCACCGCGATATTTGGCTCCCGCCAACATCGAACCAAGATCGAGACTGACGAGTCGCTTGGTCTTCAAACCTTCTGGCACGTCTCCGTCGGCGATACGACGCGCGAGGCCTTCGACAATTGCTGTCTTCCCGACTCCAGGTTCACCGATGAGAACAGGGTTGTTCTTCGTACGGCGTGACAACACTTGAATGACTCGGCGAATCTCTTCGTCACGGCCGATGACGGGGTCGATCTTTCCTTCTCGAGCTCGGGCGGTGAGGTCAACGCCGTATCGCTCGAGTGCTTGGAATTGTGCTTCGGGGTCTTGACTCGTCACGCGATGTGAACCGCGCACATCACGCAATGCCTGCA
>CAYMVM010000041.1:4416-11276 GCA_964394175.1 uncultured Bifidobacterium sp. | reverse complement strand
TGGTGCCGGCCATGATGCCGCCGTCTTTGAACTGCTTACGCACTTCCTGCACGACGACGCCTGCTGTACGGCCGACCGCACGGATGGCTAGAGCGGAGAAGAGGAACGGCACAGCGCCGCCGATGAGAAGACCGATGAAGACCTTCGGTTCAGCGACGTTGACTGCAAGTTCCGGCGCCTTGAACACGCCGTCTGCGAGGTTCTTCGCGACGACGCCGAGTTCAGCACCGGCAATTTCGATGAACGATGCGAACAACGCGACAGCTGCGATGACCGCAGAACCAATTGCGAAGCCCTTGGTGACTGCCTTCGTGGTGTTACCGACCGCGTCGAGGCTGACCATGATGCGCTCTGGTTCACCGTGGAATTCACCGCTCATTTCGGCGATACCTGCCGCATTGTCAGAGACAGGACCAAAAGTGTCTTCCGACACGATGACACCAGTGGTGGCGAGCATGCCCATACCGCAGAGTGCGACGAGATACAGCGAGAACGTGAGGTTTCCGCCGCCGAGTGCGAGTGCGACGCCGATGGCAATGGCGATTGCAACGACTGCATACACCGAGCTCTCAAGACCTGCAGAGGTTCCGGAGAGAACGACGGTTGCAGGACCAGTCTCTGAGGACTCCGCGATTTCCTTCACGGGTGAGAAGTGTGTCGCCGTGTAGTACTCGGTCAGACGGCTGACCAACTGAGCGAGCACAAGACCGACAGCTACTGCACCGAAGACACGCCAACCGGCGCCGCTGAGCGGCATCACGCCTTCGCCTTCGACGCCCTTGTCGTTGCCGACGTAGTAGAGCGACAAGATCAGCGTTCCGATGAGGGTCAGCGAGCCAGCGACCAAGAAGCCTTTGTTGATCGGCTTCAGGGCGTTGGTTTCGCCTTCTTTTGCCTTCACTGCGAACACGCCAGCGATCGATGCGACCACGCCGATGGCACGTGCCGCAAGTGGGAACACGAGACCGAGAGCGGGGTTCAGGCCGATCGAGTTGAACGCGGCCACACCGAGGATGATCGATGCGACGAGGGTGACCTCGTAGCTCTCGAACAAGTCAGCGGCCATACCAGCGCAGTCGCCGACGTTGTCGCCGACGTTGTCCGCGATGGTCGCAGGGTTGCGCGGGTCGTCTTCCGGAATTCCGGCTTCGACTTTTCCGACGAGGTCGGCGCCGACGTCAGCAGCCTTGGTGAAGATGCCACCACCGACGCGGAGGAAGAGTGCGAGCAAGGATCCACCGAAGCCGAATCCGACGAGGATGACGGACGACGTGTTCTGGAAAATCATGATGATTCCGGTCGCACCGAGGAGACCGAGGCCGACCGTGAACATGCCAGCGACGCCACCGGTGCGGAACGCCACATCGAGTGCACGTGGCATCGAGTTTGTGAGCGCTGCCGCTGCGGTGCGCACGTTGCCACGTGTCGCGAGTGTCATGCCGATGTAACCGGTGAGTCCCGAGGCCACGCATCCGAGCAAGAACGCGATGGTTCGCCAGATACCAGCCTGCGCGAAGCTCAGCACCTCTTCACCGCTCTCCTTGGCGATGGCTGTCGACGTGACGAACACGATGGCAGCCAATGGAATAAGGATCACCGCGATGGTGCGGAACTGGCGCTTGAGATAGGCCCACGCACCCTCCTGAATCGCCGCGGCGATTTCCTTCATCTTCGGGGTGCCGTCGTCGGCAGCCATGACAGAGCGCACCAAGTAGAAGCCAACGGCGAGAGCGAGAACAGCGGCCGCTGCCGAAAGGAAGAGGACCGTCCACTCACCACCTTTCAGCGTGAACTCCTGGTAGCCACCTTCAGCAGCAATTATCTGAAACACCGTATTTGTCTCCCGGCGGTATCGGGGGCGCGCCATGTTCCGGCGTCCCGCCTTGTTGAACGTTGAAACCCTAGTGAAATTGGCCACCGAACTCCGAAATAGGCGGGACGATGGCGTGGCACCGGCCAGATGGGGAGACAATAAGGAAGGTGATTTCGTCCAGGCCGGCCTCCGGCGTGGAGGAGGGCATCTCGGAAGTTGCATTCCAAACCGGTGGCGGGAGTACCGTCGGACGGGCTCTCCAAAGCCCTCCGGCCAGTGCCACGAGCCGGAGAATGCATCGAACCGGAAGAACGTAGGAGAAGGAGACGCACATGGCACAGGTCATTGCAAGTCGGCGGGGTCCGGTGACAGGAACCGCAAAGGCGAGGTCACGCCGGCCGTTCCTTCTTGATTTGTACTCAACTGCCGTCGGCAAGAAGTACGTCATGGCCATCAGCGGCATCGCGATGATGGGCTTTGTCCTCTTCCACATGATCGGCAACTTGAAGATGTTCCTCGGAGCGTCCGACCTCAACCATTACGCACACTTCCTCGAGAAGTTGCTGTATCCGCTCGCACCTGAAAAGACCGTGTTGTGGATCCTGCGCGCAGGTCTCATCGGAATGCTGATCCTGCACCTGCATGCTGCGTACTCACTGACTGTGATGAATCGCACGGCACGCCCTGTGAAGTATCAGAGCGCGCGTGACTACCAGATCGCCAACTTTGCGAGCCGCACCATGCGCTGGAGCGGAATCATCGTGCTTGCGTTCATCGTCTGGCATCTTCTCGACCTCACTTTCGGTGTGGTCAATTCCCAGACCAACACCTTCTACATGGAAGGTGACGAACGTCTGAAGGACGTCTACAACGCAGTCGTCCACTCCTTCGAGCGACCTGTCGTCGCGATCTTCTACATCGTGGCCAATGTGTTGCTCGGCATCCACCTGTTCCATGGTGCGTGGAGCATCTTCCAGTCACTTGGCTGGAACAATCCGCGCTTCAACAAGTGGCGCAACGCGTTCGCAACTGGTTTTGCAGCAATCGTCGTGGTGGGGAATGTCACGTTCCCTGTCGCGGTGATGGCCGGAATCCTTGAAAATGCGACTTACTGAGACGACGGACGGAGACAGTCATGAGCCTCACACAACAACTCCTCGCACAAAACACAGTGCGACTCGACAGCAAGATCCCGGACGCGCCGGTGCCCGACATGTGGGACACCTACAAGTCCGACATGAAGTTGGTGAACCCCAACAACAAGCGCAAGTTCAAGGTCATCGTGGTCGGTACCGGTCTCGCCGGTGCGTCAGCTGCGGCGACACTTGCCGAGCTCGGTTACCAAGTCGATGCCTTTACGTTCCACGACTCACCGCGCCGCGCACACTCCATCGCTGCCCAGGGTGGCATCAATGCAGCGAAGAACTACCAGGGAGACGGCGACAGCGTTCATCGCCTGTTCTACGACACGGTCAAGGGCGGTGACTTCCGCGCGCGTGAAGCCAACGTGCATCGTCTCGCGCAGGTGAGCGTCAACATCATCGACCAGATGGTCGCCCAAGGTGTGCCGTTCGCCCGTGAATACGGCGGTCTTCTCGACAATCGTTCGTTCGGTGGCGCACAGGTGAGCCGTACGTTCTACGCCCGTGGTCAAACCGGCCAACAGTTGCTGCTCGGCGCGTATCAGCAGTTCTCGCGACAGGTCGGACTGGGCGGAATTCGCCTGTACAACCGTTGCGAACTCGTCGATGTCGTCGTCGTCGACGGTCGCGCTGCTGGCATCGTCGTGCGCGATCTCATGACCGGAGAAATTCAGTCACACGCAGCGCATGCTGTCGTTCTCGCCACCGGTGGATACGGCAACGTGTTCTTCTTGTCGACCAACGCCATGGCGTGCAACGTCACTGCTGCGTGGCGTGCACACCGCCGCGGAGCTCTGTTTGCAAACCCGTGTTACACGCAGATTCACCCGACGTGTATTCCGCAGAGCGACGAGTTCCAGTCGAAGCTCACTCTCATGTCCGAGTCGTTGCGCAACGACGGACGAGTGTGGGTGCCGAAGAATGCGGACGAGAACCGTGCAGCTCACGAAATTCCGGAAGCAGAGCGCGACTACTACCTCGAGCGCTTGTACCCATCGTTCGGCAACTTGGCTCCGCGCGACATCTCATCACGTGCAGCAAAGCGCGCAGTCGACAAGGGACTCGGTGTCGGTCCGTTGAAGAACGGCGTGTATCTCGACTTCTCCGACGCCATCAACCGTCTCGGTCGCGACGTGGTCGAAGAGCGCTACGGCAACCTCTTCGAGATGTACGAACGAATCGCCGGAGAGAATCCCTACGACGTACCGATGCGCATCTACCCAGCGACGCACTACACGATGGGCGGATTGTGGGTCGACTACGAACTCCAGACGAACATCCCTGGCCTGTACGCCGCCGGCGAAGCGAACTTCTCCGACCACGGTGCCAACCGACTCGGTGCGAGTGCGCTCATGCAAGGTCTCGCTGACGGTTACTTCGTGTTGCCGTACACGATCGGCAACGAATTGGCCCCGATGTTGAACAAGCCGATCCCAGGCACCGATCACCCCGAGTTCAAGCGTGCCGAGCAAGAGGCACGAGACCGTTACAACGGATACTTGAACGTCAACGGAACGCGTTCACCAGATTGGTTCCATCGTGAGTTGGGCAAGATCATCTGGGACTACTGCGGGATGGAGCGCACCGAGGCTGGCCTCGAGAAGGCACTATCTGAACTGCCTGCTCTCTATGAAGAGTTCAAGAAGGACCTGCGTGTCACCGGCGATGGCAACAGCCTGAACCAGACACTCGAGAAGGCTGGTCGTGTCGACGACTTCTTCCAGCTGGGAATGCTCATGTGCCGCGACGCACTCGATCGCAACGAGAGCTGTGGCGGTCACTTCCGCGCAGAGTTCCAGACCGACGAAGGCGAAGCGCAACGTGATGACGACAACTACTGCCACGTGTCCGCTTGGCAATGGGGTGGCGACGCGATGTCGCCGAAGTTGAACGTCGAACCACTCGAATTCAAGGAAGTCCACCTCGCAACACGGAGCTACAAGTGAGCAATCATCTGACCAACCTCACCCTGCGCGTCTGGCGCCAGAAGGGCCCGAACGATTCTGGCCACTTCGAGGACCACACGATCGAGCAGATCAGTGACGAAGCCTCGTTCCTCGAGATGCTCGACATCTTGAACGAGCGCCTCATCAACCAAGGAAAAGAAGCCGTGGTGTTCGACCATGACTGCCGCGAAGGTATTTGCGGCACCTGTTCGCTCATGATCAACGGTCAAGCCCATGGCAACCAGCGCGGCACTGCGACCTGCCAGTTGCACATGCGCAAGTTCCAGAGTGGTGACACCATCGTCATCGAGCCATGGCGTGCATCGGCATTCCCGATCATCAAGGACCTCATGGTCGACCGCTCGGCATTCGACCGAATCATCGAGTCAGGTGGTTTCATCACGGCCCCAACTGGTGGTGCCCCCGATGCGAACCTCATTCCTATTCCGAAGCCGGTCGCGGACTCTGCGATGGACTCGGCCGAATGCATCGGATGTGGGGCATGCGTCGCAGCGTGCCCGAACGGTGCAGCCAACCTGTTCACCGCAGCGAAGGTCTCGCACTTGAACCGCCTGCCGCAGGGCCAAGCTGAGCGTTACAAGCGTGTCGAGGCGATGGTCGAGACGATGGACGAGTATTTCGGTTCGTGCACGAACCACGGTGAATGCGAAGCCGCATGCCCGAAGGAAATCTCGATCGATGTCATCGCGCTCATGAACAAGGACTACCGCAAGGCGAAGTTGAAGAACCGCAAGGATCTCAGTCGCACATGACCGATGTACCTCCCGTGCCGAGTTCGCTTCCGACAACGCTCGGAGCACTACGTGCCTCGGGATGGGTGTCGCGGCCTGTCAAAGAAGAGATGCGGCGCAATGCGGTCGAACGCATCACGAAGGGTTTGCCCTTGTTCGAGGGTGTGCTCGGATACGAAGACACCGTCATGCCGCAACTTGAGAATGCGGTGTTGGCTGGCCACGACGTCGTCTTTTTGGGGGAGCGCGGACAAGCAAAGACCCGCATGATTCGTTCGCTCACCGGATTGCTCGATGAATGGATGCCGATCGTCGCCGGTAGTGAAATAAATGATGACCCGTACAACCCGGTGTCACGCCATGCCATCGACTTGGTCGCAGAACAAGGTGACGACACTCCCATCTCGTGGGTTCACAACTCACAGCGTTTCGGCGAGAAGTTGGCGACCCCCGACACGTCGATCGCGGACCTCATCGGCGAAGTCGACCCCATCAAAGTGGCAGAGGGTCGTTACCTGTCCGACGAATTGACGCTTCATTACGGTCTCGTCCCTCGCACGAATCGCGGGATCTTCGCCATCAATGAGTTGCCAGACCTTGCTGAACGAATTCAGGTCGGACTGCTCAACGTGCTCGAAGAGCGTGATGTCCAGATCCGCGGTTACAAGGTGCGCTTGCCGCTCGACGTCATGCTCGTCGCCTCTGCGAACCCCGAGGATTACACCAACCGCGGCCGCATCATCACGCCGCTGAAAGACCGTTTCGGGAGCCAGATTCGTACGCACTATCCACTTGAAGTGGACACTGAAATCGCCATCATGCGCCAAGAAGCGCGTCCGGCGAGCATCGGCAACGTGACTGTGCGCATGCCGTTGTTCATGGAGCGAGTCATCGCGACGTTCTCGCATCTTGCGCGCGCCAGCAGCAACATCAACCAACGCAGTGGTGTCAGTGTGCGGTTGTCAGTGGCGAACTACGAGATTCTCAGCGCAGCAGCAGTGCGGCGCGCACTGCGTGCGGGCGAAACCGACGTCGCCCCCCGCGTGAGCGACCTTTCGGCTTTGGCGGCCAGTACGAGCGGCAAAGTGGAGATCGAAGCCCTTGAAGACGGTCGTGAAGCCGTCATCTTGCAGCAACTCGTGGCCGCTGCAGTGTTGTCGGTGTACAAAGAATTGGCACCACACGACAAGACGGCGCCGGTGGTGAC
>CAYMVM010000041.1:2270-4316 GCA_964394175.1 uncultured Bifidobacterium sp. | reverse complement strand
TGTTGTCGGTGTACAAAGAATTGGCACCACACGACAAGACGGCGCCGGTGGTGACGGCCTTCGAAGAAGGATCCGTGGCACATGTCGGAGAGGACCTTGGGTCTGTCGATGAAGCTCGACTACTCGCAGACATACCGGCATTGCGTGAACCAGTCGTCTCGCTCACGGGTGGTGACGAATCACCAGCTGTCGTCGCAAGTGCAATCGAGTTCGTGCTCGAAGGACTTCATCTGTCTCGCAGACTCAACAAAGACGCAAGTGGTTCGCGAGCGACGTACCGCTCGAAGTAACTGACCGACTCAGATGTCGATCAGACCACGAACGGAGAACGAGTCCACAACTCGCCCGTATCGTTCCGAGCAGTGTTGACCGGGTCACCGGTGAGCTGAACGACAGGAATGGCCTCGGGGAGACCACGCAGCGAGAGCGGAGCATGTGCGACGGCCGTGACACCCTCTGGAAGTGTCTCGATTTGTTCTTTGGGCATGAGCACTTCGAATGGCTCTGCGGCATCGCAGAGACGGGCGGCGGTGTTCACGGCAGTGCCGATGTAGTCGTCGCCTTCGAAGAGCAATGCGAGCCCGGTGGAGATACCCACACGGATGCTGAGCGGGGCACAGGCAGCCGCTGAGCGGCGCTGAAGCTCCATCGCGAAGGTGATGCCGTCATTTTGTTCGACAGCCACGATCATGCATCCGTCACCGAGCCACTTGGCGATGCGAACGCCGGTGTCTGAGGCGACGTCACGGGTGACGCTGCGCCATGAAGCCAACAACCGACCAGCGGCGTCGTCGCCCTGGGAGGTCGTGTAATTCGTGAATCCGGAGATGTCGACGAAGGCGAAAGTACGTGGCACGCGCATGACGACCTACACCCTACGGCACTAGCGTGCGCTCATGGGGTTGCGATTCACATACTCCCGTTGGGACGGCACACAAAAGGGCGCTGATCTCGACGCTGAATCCTTGTTGAAAGAGCTGACTGACGATGTCCTCTATCACGGAGATGTGAACGCGGCGTTGCGCAGGCTGATGCGTGAGGGAATGACCGACCCTGACGGCAATCGCATCGAAGGCATCCAAGACATGCTGAAGCGCATCCGTGACCGCCGCGACGAGATTCAAGAGAGCGGCGACCTCGGTGGCGTCTACAGCCAAATTGCCGATGAATTACGCGACATTGTCGACGAAGAACGTCATGCGGTCGAACAGGCGGTGAAGTCTGCTGAAGCATCTGGTGATGAACGGCGCGCCGAGAATGCGAGAGCCGCTGCGATGGAACGCAACTTTCGTCTCGACATGCTGCCCGAGGATCTTGCCGGCATGGTCCAAGAGCTCAGCTCCTACGACTTCGAATCCGACGACGCACATCAGCGTTTCGAACAGATGGTCGAGCGGCTGAAAGAACAGCTCATGCAACAGTTCGTCGACCAGTTGTCAGGAAGCATGCAACAAATGACTCCGGAAGACATGGCCCGCATGAAGGACATGTTGTCTGAGTTGAATCAAATGATCGAACGTCGCGAACGCGGAGAAGACCCGCGTTTTGATGAGTTCATGGAGAAGTACGGAGATTTCTTCCCGGAAAAGCCCGAGTCACTCGATGAGCTGCTCGACATCATGGCGCAGCGCATGCAGGCGATGCAGGCCCTCATGAATTCGATGACGCCAGAACAACGGGCGCAACTGCAGAAACTTTCAGAGCAGTTGCTCGACGACATGGATCTGCAGTTCCAGGTGCAACAACTCGGCCAGCACCTGCAGTCCATGTATCCGGCCCAAGGCTGGAACAAGTCGTATGACTTCGACGGGTCGCAGCAGATGGACATGGGTCAGGCCCTTCAGTCCATGCAGCAGATGGGCCAGCTTGACCAGCTGGAGAATCTTTTGCGAAATGCCACGAATCCGTCGGCACTGGCAGAGGCCGATCTCGACCGTGTGCGTGAGCTTCTCGGAGATGACGCGGCACGTTCTCTCGAGCGTCTGGCCGAGCTCTCGAAGTTGTTGGAAGATGCCGGTCTCATCAATCGCACCGAAGGTCGCCTCG
>CAYMVM010000041.1:0-2170 GCA_964394175.1 uncultured Bifidobacterium sp. | reverse complement strand
CTCTCGAAGTTGTTGGAAGATGCCGGTCTCATCAATCGCACCGAAGGTCGCCTCGAGCTCACCCCGAAGGGGTTACGCACAATCGGAAACAACGCCTTGCGGGATCTCTTCACACGGTTGAACAAGGACAAGTTCGGTCAGCACCGCATCGCCACCGACGGCAGTGGTCATGAGCGCACATATGACAGCAAGCCGTACGAGTTCGGTGATCCGTTCAGACTCGATCTACAGCGAACGATCCGCAACGCACTTTCGCGGCAGGGCAGTGGCACCCCAGTGAGGCTGACCCCGGAGGACTTCGAGATCGAACGCACCGAACACAGCACTCGTTCCTCGACAGTGCTCATGCTCGACTTGTCGATGTCTATGCCGATGCGAGGCAACTTCGTGCCGGCCAAGAAAGTCGCGATGGCCCTGCATTCATTGATCAGTTCGCAGTTCCCTCGCGACTATCTCGGGCTCGTCGGTTTCAGTGAGACGGCCCACATCTTGCGTCACGAACAGCTACCGGAGGTCAGTTGGGACCTCGCGTACGGAACGAACATGCAGCATGGCTTTCGCCTCGCCCGTCAGTTGCTCGCGCGTCAGACCGGCAGCAAGCAGATCATCATGATCACCGACGGAGAGCCGACTGCGCACATCACGTCGTCGGGTGACGTTTATTTCAACTACCCACCGACTCGCGACACTGTCGAAGCCACCATGAAGGAAGTCATGCGTTGCACGAAAGAGGACATACGTATCAATTCGTTCGTGCTCGATGTGACAGGTGCATTGAGGGCATTCATCGAGCAAATGACCCGCGTGAATCGTGGGAGAGCGTTCTTCACGACACCGGAGAACTTGGGTGATTTTGTGCTGGTCGACTTCCTCGACAGCAAGCGACACACCTCGCGAGCCGGCAGCAGACGCTGACTGTCTAGGCGAACACACGTTCGCCACATACTTGCCACTTGCAACCTCATGAACTTTTTGTCAGAATCACAGCGTTGTAATTACAGTGGTTGGTTGACATAGGTGCGAAGTGGCTGTCCTCCCGGGCTGGTTTTTCACAAGCGTCGCTCAGCCAAGAGCCCTGTGGGGAGGACACAACAACATGATCGATTCACACAACGATGACCTGAGCCTTGAAAGAAGTTGGCAAGATTCCGCCAACTGTCTGGGGGTCGATCCCGACTTGTTCTTCCCCGAGCGCGGTGCATCGACTCGCGAAGCAAAAGAAGTGTGTCGCGGATGTGTCGTGCGTGCGGATTGTCTCGAATACGCGCTTGCCAACGGCGAGAAGTTCGGTATCTGGGGTGGTCTGAGTGAGCGCGAGCGCCGACGTCTGCGTCGTCAACGCGCGCAGGCGAATCGTCGAACTGGCACCGACTAAGACAATCGTCGAGCTCGTTCAGCGAGCCGGAACTCAATCGTCGTCGCTGGCGACACGTCCAACTCTTCCCATCGCGACTGCGGAATCGCATCGAGCACCCATTGCGGAATGAGCCCGACAAGTTCTGCGCCATCGACTGAGGCGTGTTGACGCACTGCTTCGAATGCCTGCAACGGGCCAGTCACCATTGGCTCAATGAGATTCATGCTCACTTGCACGCGGTCGCCGACCTGAAGACCAAGTGCCCGCAGCGACGGATTTCGGATGACGGACGCTATGTGACGAGCTGTCGCCACGTCGCCGTCACGCAGCCACACGTTGTAGGCCACCAGCACCGAACGAACTCCGACGCACATTGCCCCTGCTCGCTGATGAGGAACGAGCGGACCCATGTCTGGCGAAAGGTCAACGAACGCACGCTTGCGGATGTCGGGCAACGTCTTCTCGGTTCCGTACAAGAACACTGGTATCGACAATTCGGATGACACCCAAGATGCGAAACGATCACGAGCACTGAGGGCGTCATCCCAGGAACTGTCGCCGAGCGGGACGAAGGGCACGACATCGACGATGCCGAGTCGGGGGTGAGCACCGACGTGGCGGGAGATGTCGAGGAGCTCCACGGCCCTCTGAGCCAAGGTGCGCGGTGCTTCTTCGCCGACCAACGTGAAAACACTGCGGTTGTGGTGGGCGTCGGTGTGAACGTCAAGAAGGTCGTCGGCGACAGTCGTCGCCAATTCGTCGACGATGCGACGGTCGCGCCCTTCACTGATGTTGACGACGCATTCGAGCACC
>CAYMVM010000040.1:0-11291 GCA_964394175.1 uncultured Bifidobacterium sp. | reverse complement strand
TCACCGCCCAACTCCAACTTGCGGTGTGCACGTTGCTCTGGGCGCGCGGGGTGTGCCATCGCATGACGAACCGCGACCTCTTGGGCGATCTCATCGAGACCGATGCCACCAAGACGCGAGACCGTTCCGGCGAAGTATTCATCGACCAAATCTTGTGCGAGACCGATGGCTTCGAAGATTTGTGCTCCGGTGTACGAAGCGACGGTCGATACGCCCATCTTCGACATCACCTTCAGCACACCTTTGCCACTTGCCTTGATGTAGTTCTTGACTGCCTTGTGTGGGTCCATGCCACCGAGCGAGTGAAGACCTTTACCGCCGTCTGCAGCAATCATGTCCTCGATCGACTCGAAGGCGAGATACGGGTTGATGGCACCTGCACCGAATCCGACCAGCAGGGCCATGTGGTGCACTTCGCGAGCGTCTCCACACTCGACGATGAGGCCGACCTGTGTGCGCGTCTTTTCGCGAATCAGGTGGTGGTGCACCGCGCCGGTCAACAACAACGACGGGACCGGCGCATACACCTCGTCACTGTTGCGATCCGACAAGACCAAGATGCGCGCACCAGATGCGATCGCGGCCGACGCCTCCTGTCGGACACGGTCGAGAGCGACGCGAAGGCCCTCGCCCCCGTCAGCAACTCGATAGAGGCCGCTGATCACCATGCATTCGAGGTGCGGCATGTTGCCGTCGTCGTTGATGTGGATGATCTTGGCGAGGTCGTCGTTGTCGATGATCGGGAAAGGCAACGTCAGTTGACGACAGCTGTCGGGACCTGGCGACAGAAGATTTGCCTCCGGACCGACACTGGTCCCCACTGACGTCACGACTTCTTCGCGAATCGCGTCGAGCGGCGGGTTGGTGACCTGTGCGAACAACTGCTGGAAGTAGTCGAACAACAAGCGTGACTTCTCGGAGAGCACGGCAATCGGAGTGTCCGTGCCCATCGATCCGATCGGCTCGGTGCCAGTTCGTGCTGTCGGAGCAAGAATGACTTTCAATTCCTCGTGGGTGTACCCGAACATCTGCTGACGCCGCATCACGCTGTCATGGCTGTGCACCACGTGCTCTCTCGCTGGCAGATCGTCGAGATTGGTGAGACCGTCGGCCAACCATTCTGCGTACGGATGCTGTGAGGCCAATTCAAGCTTGATCTCTTCGTCGTCCACGACGCGACCGAGGTCGGTGTCGATGAGGAACATGCGGCCTGGCTGCAGTCGACCCTTGCGAATGACGCGCGACGGCTCGATCTCGAGCACACCGGCCTCAGATGCCAAGACGACGAGATCATCTTTCGTGATCCAGTAGCGACCGGGACGCAGTCCGTTACGGTCGAGCACCGCACCGATGACCGAGCCATCGGTGAAGGCGACGTTTGCTGGCCCGTCCCATGGCTCCATCAGCGATGCGTGGTACTGATAGAACGCGCGCTTACGTGGGTCCATGCGCTCGTTGTTTTCCCAAGCCTCCGGAATCATCATGAGCAATGCATGCGGAAGTGTCCGACCACCGAGATGCAACAACTCGAGCACCTCGTCGAAACTCGCGCTGTCACTCATTCCGTCCGTGATGATCGGAAACGCACGGTCAAGACCCGGTATGAGGTCGCTCTCGAGCAAAGCCTCGCGCGTACGCATCCAGTTGCGGTTGCCCTGCACCGTGTTGATCTCGCCGTTGTGTGCGACGTAACGATATGGGTGCGCAAGTGGCCACGACGGAAATGTGTTCGTACTGAATCGGCTGTGCACCAGTGCAAGCGCCGACTCCATCCGTTCGTCCCACAGGTCAGGATAGAAGTCACCCAGCTCTGGTGTCGTGAGCATTCCCTTGTACACCAGAGTCCGCGCCGAGAGGCTGGGGAAATACGTGCGCATGTCGCCGACCAACTCGTGCTCGATGCGCTTGCGAACGATGAAGATCTTGCGGTCAAGTTCGATTCCCGTCGCACCTTTCGGGTCGTCAAGCACGAAGTGACGAATTGTTGGCATGACTGCGCGTGCTGACGCACCGAGACAATCGGGGTTCACCGGAACGTCGCGCCACCCGAGTGCGCGAAGTCCTTCTTCCGCCGTGATTCGCTCGACGGTCTTCATTGCGTCGGCGGCACGCTCGGCATCTGCTGGAAGGAAACACAAGCCTGCGGCATACGCACCCGCGGCTGGCAACTCGAAACTCATCACGCCACGAAGGAACGCGTCTGGCACCTGGATGAGGATGCCCGCTCCGTCACCAGTCTCTGCCTCAGCACCGGTCGCACCACGATGCTCCATGTTGCACAGAGCAGTGATTCCAAGCGTCACGATCTCGCGACTACGTACACCCTTCAAGTTGGCGACAAACGAGACGCCACATGCGTCGTGTTCGAAGCGCGGGTCATAGAGACCACTACGGGCCGGCATGTCTGGATTCATGGTGTTGTCTCTTCGTGAACAGCGCAAAGCGCACGTGTTTCTACGGATTGGGTGAAGACGACGCTGTGTTCACCCGGGACAACGCTGGCCCAAGCAAGTCACACCCTACCGCCGATGCGGCGCGGCATCAAAGCGTTTACGAGCGTCGGATGGAGGCGTCGACAAAGCGCGGATCGCGCTTCTCGAAGTACGCCGTGACGGATTCCACCTGATTGTGCTGGCCGATCAGCGACTGGATCACCGAGCGTTCTGCAGCGAACTGTTCTGCCGCATCTTCGTTCACTCGTGAATTGATGAGCTCCTTGGCTCCCCGCACCGCATCGGGGCTAACGGCACATATGTCACGAGCCATCGACATCGCAGACGCGAATGGATCTTCTGAGAGCGACGTGACCAGCCCCAGTGCATGCGCTTCGATTCCGTCGAAGATGCGGGCCGTGAACACCAGTTCTTTTGCCACATCAGGTCGCACGTGACGCGTGATGGTCAACGTGCCTGTCATGTCGGGAATAAGACCCCAATACGTCTCTCTCACACTGAACTTCGTCGCCGGATGAGCGATACGGATGTCGGCACCCATCGCGATTTGTATTCCACCGCCGAGTGCGTGACCGTGCAGGGCCGCAATGACGGGCATAGGCACTTCTTGCCATGCCCACGCAGATTGTTGCGCGAGATGTGTGATTCGTCCGCCAGTTCCCATGATGGATGGTGCTCCATCGGCGGTTCGATCGGCAGGTTGGGTCGCGGAGTCACCGGCGAGTGCACCCATGCTCGACAAGTCGAGCCCGGCACAGAACGATGCACCTTCGCCAGACAACACGACGACCCGCACGTCGTCACGCGATTTCAGCACCTCTCCGGCGTTGACGAGGGCGGCGAACATCGCGGGGTCGAGTGCGTTGCGCTTGTCGGGCCTGTTCAGACGCACATCTGCGATGCCGTCGACCACCTTCATGGACACGCGATCGGACATGGCCGAATTCTCCCATGCCATGATGAAGCGCATGAAACTGAACCTCTCCGCCGATGAAGTGCTCGCGACGACCCGCAGCGTGCGCAAGCGACTCGATTTCGACAGACCTGTCGAGCGCAGCGTGGTCGAAGAATGCATCGAGCTTGCGATGCAGGCTCCGACCGGGTCGAACAGCCAGGGATGGCACTGGATTGTCGTCGAAGACGAAGCGAAGAAGAAGCGCCTCCAAGAGATCTACAGACGGAACTTCGAGATCTACGCCAACTTTCCCGGTCGCGACTACCCGACCGGCGACTCACGCGCGGAACGTCAAGACGCGGTCCGCGATTCAGCGTTCTACCTCGCGGACAACTTCCACCGAGCACCGCTCTTGATGATTCCTGCAATTGAGGGTCGCCTTGACAACCTCCCGTCGTTCATGACGGCGTCAGCGTGGGGCTCGCTACTTCCCGCAGTCTGGAGCTTCATGCTCGCTTTGCGTGAACGTGGAATGGGATCAGCGTGGACGACGATCCACCTGATGAATGACGGAGAAAAGGAAGCCGCCGACCTGCTCGGCATTCCTTTCGATGCGGTCAGCCAAGGTGGTCTCTTCCCCATCGCGTACACCATCGGCACCGATTTCAAGCCAGCAAAACGCGAGCCGCTGGCGAACGTCCTCCACTGGGACAAGTGGTGACGCGACACATGTCGAATCAACTGGCCACATACGAGCTTCGCGACGGTATCGGCATCGTCACATTGGATGACGGCAAAGCAAATGCAATCTCGCTCCCGATGCAGGAATCACTCACCTCGGCGCTGGACCAGGCCGAAACCGACGATGTGCCGGTCATCTTGACTGGTCGCGAGGGCTTCTTCTCTGCGGGATTCGACTTGAAGACGATCGCAGCCGGAGGACAAGACGCTGTCGACATGTTGAACGGCGGCATCAATCTGGCGATTCGTCTTCTCGAGTTTCCGCGACCAGTCATCGCAGCAAGCGGTGGCCATGCAATTGCGATGGGAGTTTTTCTGTTGTTGTCCTGCGACTTTCGCATCGGAGTGCAGGGTGCGCATCGATACACCGCAAACGAAGTGGCAATCGGCATGGCCATGCCGTTGTCGACCATCGAGATTCTTCGACAGCGCGTCAGTCCTGCAGCATTGAGTCGAGCCGTGTTGCTGGCCGAAGTGTTCGGCGCGCACAACGCCATCGAGAACGGATTACTCGACTCGGTCGTCGAACCAGACCAATTGATGAACTCAGCGCTGACAACCGCCACGTCGTATGCATCGCTTGACCGATCAGCGCACCTCCACAGCAAACGACGTCTGCGCGGCCCGCTGATAGCCGCTATCCGGGACGGGCTCGCCCGCGACAACGAGGCATGGCGCGCACAGTTTCTTCGTTAATAGTCGTCTCGAATCGAGAATGTCCGTCGTCGGGACTGCCCATCGTCCAGTTATTCGACCAGACGAAGCCCACTCGGGGCGATCGACGGTTCGGCTGACGGCAAGTCGACGACGAACTCGGTGCGGTGACCGGGAAACACATGGTGTGACACGAGCACCGGCTTTCCGTCACTTCCTGTCGTGACTCGCCGACAGCGCAACACAGGAGCACCCTCTGGCACGTTGAGATGAGTCGCTTCAGATTTCGTGGCCGCATCAGCGGCGATTGTCTGGGTGGCTCCCTCTAATGGAACATCAAGAAGTTCGTAGAACGGCGTGCGCTCGACATCGGCGCGAGACAGATGTTGACCTCGTTCAGCCGCACACCACACTGTCACGACTGCGAATGGCTCGCCATCTGCAAGATTGATGCGCAAGACGCGAAGCACATTCGGTGTACCGAGCGCGCGCGCCACATCACGTGGCGCCTTCTCAAAGGCGAATTCGAGAACGTGTCGCTCTGGTGTCATTCCGCTCGCCCTCATCTGATCTTCGATCGTCGCGAGACGACCGAGCGGCTGTCGTACAGGTTCGCCAGCAACGAACCAGCCGAAGCCTTGTCGCGAATCGACGAGACCTTCGTCACGCAACAGCTCGAGAGCCTTACGAACGGTGACTCGACTCACAGAGAACTCAGACGACAGCTCTGATTCGCTTGGAAGAAGTCGCCCAGAGGCATATACCCCTGATTGCACTCGTGAGCGGAGCTCGTCGGCGATGCGGTGATAGCGGATGGTGCGCACTTGTATTAGAGTTGTATACACAACCGACAGACACGTGTCAACATCATCGACACCATCTCTTTCGACATCAACAGCAGTTTCATCTTCACATCAGGAGTCGTCATGGCAGTGACCGCAGGAACCCCGCAGCAATTGGTCGACAAGGTGTACGCCACTCTTCCCGAACGCGTCGCGCTCGGACGCAAACGACTCGGTCGCCCGTTGACGCTCACCGAGAAGATCCTCATCAATCATCTCTCTGACCCTGCCAATCAAGAAATGGAGCGCGGTCGCAGTTACGCCGATTTCCATCCGGATCGCGTCGCCATGCAGGACGCGACCGCGCAGATGGCGTTGTTGCAATTCATGACCGCGGGTCTCCCGCAGACAGCGGTTCCGTCGACTGTGCATTGCGACCACCTGATTCTCGCCAAGGTCGGCGCGGTGAAAGACCTCAAGATCGCGAATGACGACAACCGCGAGGTGTACGACTTCTTGCGTTCCGTCAGTGCCAAATACGGCATCGGATTCTGGGGGCCCGGTTCGGGCATCATCCACCAAGTCGTGCTGGAGAACTACGCCTTCCCCGGCGGAATGATGATCGGCACCGACAGCCACACACCGAACGCGGGCGGTCTCGGAATGGTCGCGATCGGAGTCGGTGGTGCCGATGCCGTCGACGTGATGACCGGATTTCCTTTCAATGTCCGTTGGCCAAAAGTCATCGGCGTGAAACTCACGGGCACCCTCTCAGGTTGGGCGAGCCCCAAAGACGTCATCTTGGAAGTGGCGCGTCAACTCACCGTCGAAGGTGGAACAGGTGCAATCGTCGAGTACTTCGGGCCAGGAGCCGACTCGATTTCAGCGACCGGTAAGGCGACGATCTGCAACATGGGTGCCGAAATCGGTGCGACCTGTTCGGTCTTTCCTTACGACCACAACATGTCGATGTATCTCAAGTCCACTGGACGTGAGTCGATTGCCGATGCTGCGGACAAAGTCGCCGACGACCTGCGTCCAGACGATGGTGCGCAGTACGACAGTGTGCTCGAGATCGACGTGTCGAAACTGAAGCCACTCATCAACGGGCCGCACTCACCCGATCGCGCACATTCTGTGGGCGCTGGCATCGGTGCCGCAGCTCGCGAGAACGATTGGCCGCTCGAGGTGAGTGCCGCGCTCATCGGCTCGTGCACCAACTCTTCCTACGAAGACATCACGCGTGCGGCATCGGTCGCGCGTCAAGCAGCCGCCAAAGGTCTGCGCGCAAAGACCGAACTGCTCATCTCACCTGGTAGTGAGCAGATTCGCGCCACCATCGAACGAGACGGCTTGCTTTCTGACCTCGAAGCAATCGGTGCGACAGTCCTTGCGAACGCTTGCGGACCGTGCATCGGGCAATGGGAACGTGCAGCCGACACGACCGCCAAGCCGAACAGCATCGTCAACTCGTTCAACCGCAACTTTCCGAAGCGCAATGACGGGTCTGCGAACACTCTTTCCTTCGTGACCAGTCCCGACACCGTCATCGCGCTCGCTCTCGCCGGACGACTCGATTTCGACCCGACGACCGACACCATCACTGCGCCCGACGGAACCGAGGTGCGACTCGATCCACCCGTCGGCGAGGTTCTTCCGTCCGGTGGATACGACCCCGGTGTCGACACGTTCACAGCGCCGCCTGCAGACGGCTCCGCGGTCGTTGTCGAAGTCAGCCCGACGAGCACTCGCCTGCAATTGCTCGAACCGTTCCCGGCTTGGGATGGCAAGGACTACGTCGAGTTGCCGATTCTCATGAAGGCGCAGGGCAAGTGCACCACCGACCACATCTCCGCCGCCGGAAAGTGGCTGACATACCGCGGTCACCTCGAGAACATCTCAGGAAACTTGTTCATCGGTGCAGTGAACGCCTACGGCGGCGCAGTCGGTGAAGGCCTCGACATCACCGATGGTGCGCGACGCAGTTATCCCGACATCGCCAAGCGATACAGCGAAGCAGGCATCCGTTGGTGCGCCATCGGAGACCAGAACTACGGCGAGGGTTCTTCCCGCGAGCACGCCGCAATGGAGCCTCGCTTCCGCGGTGGCGTCGTGATCTTCGCTCGCTCATTCGCTCGAATCCACGAGACGAACTTGAAGAAGCAAGGACTCGTGCCGCTCACGTTCGCTGACCCTGCGACCTATGACCAGATCGAGGAGACGGACCGCATCAGTGTGTTGAACTTGCCCCCTGTTCCGGATCGGCCGGTCAGCTGTCGCATCACCAAAGCCGACGGTCGCACGATCGAGTTCGAAGCCAAACACACCTTCAGTGACGAGCAGGTCGAGTGGTTCAAGGCTGGTTCTGCGCTGAACATCGTTCGCAAGAAAGTCGCCGACCAAAAATAGACCGCACTGTCTCGAGTGGTGACAGCGGCATCTCGTGTCAGTCGGTACCCGGCCGCCTCGTCACTTCTGCTTCTGGATCACCCACGTAGTTCGCAGGGTAGGCACGACGAAGTTCTTCTGCGGTCGGCTCTTTGTGCTCGCGAGCCTCGGGCGGCAAGAGCGACATGATCGCGTTCATGATGCGTGACGTGTCGACTTCACTTGACATGCGCGACAACGCGACTGGTGCGCCAACTTTGATGGTGATCGTCGGTGGTGATGTCACGTTCGCGATGTTCGGCAGACGGGAGTTTCGCGGCCAGACATTCTCTGTTCCCCACAAGCCGATCGGCACGACCGGAACGCCGGTGACAGACGCCAGGCGTGCCGCACCCCACCGTCCTTTCAAGTCGGGATCAAAAAACGCTCGACCACGCGGAATGGTGCCTTGCGGCATGATTGCCACCATGTCTCCCGCGCGAAGTGCGCGCTCGGCAGCCTGAAGCGGTTCATCACTACCGGTTCCACGATCGACACGGATGCCGCCCATCGCAGCTGCGATCGGGCCGATGACCGGAGCGTCGAACACTTCTTTCTTTCCGAGAAAACGGACCGTGCGTCCGCTTCGTGCCACGACCATGGCGACCGCAGCAACATCGAAATAGCTGCGGTGGTTGGCGCACAACAGCGCTCCCCCAGATGTCGGGATGTTCTCAATTCCACTGACGTCGAAACGTGCATACGGAAAAAACTCGGGCCGAGTGAATTGGAGCGCGAGCTTCTGTAGCTCCAGACCGACGACCGGAATCTTCACCACTCCGGGAGGTGTCGAGAAATCGACAACCGGCCAACGACGAGCGGTCGCGAGAAGAGCGAGACGAATGTCAGGATTGACAGCCGTCGGGTGCCCTACTGACGACAAGAGCGGCTCGTCGTAGACACTGTCGCTGTAAGCATGACAATCCGCCATACGAATGTCGCGAGCAGAGCACCACTCGCGCACAGCCTGCAATTTTCCTTTTGACCACACGTAAGGTCCGACGATGTCACCGGTGTATCGACCTTCATCGTCGACCTCGTAGGTCGTTGCGACGACATCGTCGAAGCCCATTGCGACGGCGAACGGCTCGATCAAATCACGGGGCGTGGTGGTTGCCAGCACGACAAGTCGACCATGTCGTTGGTGATCGCGCACAACGTCGAGTGCGAACGGTTGCAGACGCTTGGTGAGCTCTGCCACCGACGCAGCCGCCGCAGTGCGCACCGCTGACTGACTGTGTCCCTTGAATGCGTGCACTGCTTGGCGACCGAGCGCCATTGACGGAAGGTTCTCGCCAAAGACAGTGAACAACTTGTAGACCAACGACTCGCCAGGAATGTCACGATTCACGACTCCGGCAGAACGCAGGGCGCGCGAGACCACTTCACCTGAAGCCCCAGCCAACAACGTGCGGTCAAGGTCAAAAAATGCGGCTGCTCCGCTCATTGTCGGGAGGCTAACGCCACAACGGGAAAGGCCCCGCTTGGGGGTGCGGGGCCTCTCAACCTAAACCCGATGGTGGGGGACCATCAGTGGGTTCTTTCGGCCGGGCTATGGGGGATGCCCGACTCGATATGTTGACTTCATTCTTGCCGAGTGGTTCCACCGACTCAAGGTAGAAAGCCCGATTACAGCCTGTTCCGGTTGTGATAGTTGACACAACCGCGTCGATGTGCGGTTCGGTCAAGTGACGTGCACCACATAGTGTGGCTCGCTGTGGGCGACAATCTTCTTGCGTTGCAAGCCAAAGTTCCTGGTGCAGCATCAGCAGACGTTCGCGTTCTCTCAAACGGTCGCACCGTCGTCTGGCTGAATGTCGACGGATCACATCACAAAGGTGCACTGTCTGGCGCGGCGTCTGAGGTCATCGCTAACGCCGCGACGTCTGCTCGCACCCAAGGACTCCCCTTCGTCGCCGTCATGGAGTCGTCTGGCGCAGACATTCTCGAGGGGATCTCGGCACTTCACGGATGGGGTCGCGCAGCACGTGCCATAGCCGAGTGCTCTGGCGTGGTGCCGACCATCTTCATCGTCACGGGCCCAGCAGTCTCAGGTCCGGCGTTGCTCATCGGTCTCGCCGATGTCGTCGTCATGACCAACGATGCCTACGCATTCGTGAGCGGACCGACGATGGTCGCCGAATTCACCGGCATCAATGTGAGCACGGATGAATTGGGTGGCGCTGCGACCCATGCACGAACAAGTGGAGCCGCCACCGCGGTCGTCGAATCGTTGGCTGACGCGATCGAGTGGGTCGAGTCGTTCCTTACTTTCGTTCCCGACAACGTGAATCAACTTCCAGCGAGCGTCGACCATGGCGACTCAGATGACCGCTCGACGCCCGAAGCCGGTGATCTCATTCCAGAGTCGTCGACCGGAAGCTACGACGTTCGAAGCGTCATCGAGTCGCTCGTGGACGACGGATACCAACTCGAGTTACGACCACGCTGGGCCACGAATGTCGTGACGTCACTGGCATCGATTGCCGGTTACCCCGTCGGCATCGTCGCCAATCAGCCGATGTCTCTTGCCGGAACCCTCGACATCCCCGCGTCACAAAAAGCTGCCCGATTCGTGAACTTCTGCGATGCGTTCAATTTGCCAATCATCACGCTTGTCGACACACCTGGCTTCTACCCGGGCAAAGATCTCGAGTGGCGTGGCATGATTCGCCACGGGGCGCAGTTGGTCTTTGCGTACGGCCGTGCAACTGTGCCGCGAATCTGCGTGATCATGCGCAAGTCCTACGGTGGCGCCTACATCGTGATGGACTCGAAGAAGATGGGCAACGATTTGTGTCTCGCGTGGCCGTGGGCGGAGCTCGCAGTCATGGGCGCCGGTCAAGCCGCAGCGATTCTGCAGCGCCGCGCCACCCCCGAGGAACGCGCCGCGTTCGAGGCTGACTACTCGGAACGACTCCTCAACCCCTACATCGCGGCCGAGCGCGGCTACGTCGATGCGGTGGTCACACCCGACGACACTCGACGAGAGTTGTGCGCAGCACTGCACATGTTGCGGGACAAGCGAGAGCGCCTGGTCTCGCGCAAACACGACAACACTCCCCTCTGACCAAACGCCAGATGGCGCGACGCCCACGAGAGCCCTCGGATAAGCGACGAGCGCACATGGATGAATGGGGTTCGTGGTGACCGGTTCCTCTACAGTTTCCTCGGGGGAGAAAGCCCTCGAAAAACCAACGTCAGTAACAAGGAGATCCCAGTGGCTGACACCATCACCATCATCGACGACCGCACCGGCAAGAAAGTCACGGTGCCCATCTCGGGAGGCACCTTCCCGTCGTCGGCCCTTCGGGAACTCGACCCGAATCTGTTCATGTA
>CAYMVM010000039.1:8465-11306 GCA_964394175.1 uncultured Bifidobacterium sp. | reverse complement strand
CGAGTCGGCGTCGGTGGCGCGGGTAACTACGTGCTCGTCGTGTACCTGGTGTACAGCGGCGAAAAGCTCGAAGAGAATTGCGAAAAGTAGGGAAGGGAAGCGGCACATGTCGTTGGAGAGAATTTCGAACAAAGTGGCACTACAGGCAGTCGACCAGTGGTTGAAGGTGTCAAAGCAGAAGAATCACATCAGTCCTGTCGTCAGAGAATTGACCGACGACATTCGTGAAGAACGCAATCTGGCATCGTGGTCAAACGTCAACTTCATGCAGCTGATTCCGTTTCGAACTGAGACACCACGGTTGTTGCACATTGTGCGCGCAGGTTGCTTGTTCCTGCCGATTCTCCTCACCTGGCTGGCGCTCTCCCAAGTCATCGGTCCGTTCGCGCTGTACCTCCAGAACGTCCAGGCAAGTGCGAACTTCCTGTGGTTCTGGCAACAGAACCCAGACAATTCCTTCTCCGACCTGTATGTGCTGAGCCACGTCGCATTGACGGACGCCGCGGTTCTTGCATTCCTGCTCGTTCTTGCGATGCGGATCAGTTGGTGGGAGACGACCCGTGAAGAAAAGATGGAGACCGTTTACGCGGACATGCTCTCCACTCTTGAGCGGTACTTCGCGCCCCATCGTTCAAACTGAGTGTTCACGTGAAGGGCGACGACTTCCACGTTCACGCCGCATCACCGCGAGGCTTCACCCAAGCGTTCATCCATGAGCATGTGTCAGACCATGCACCAACCATCGTTTGTGTGCACGGCTGGCCAGAGACAAAGCGCATCTTCTGGAAGGTGATCGGGCCTCTGAGAGACGCCGGATTCAACGTTGTCGTTCCTGACCTCCGAGGTTTCGGCGACTCTGACGCCGCACCCGATGGATTCAACGATGTGGCTGCTCACGCGCACGACATCCTCGCTCTCGTGCGTGACCATCTTGGCTACGACAAGGTGGTACTCGCTGGTGGCGATCTTGGCGGTCCGATCATCCAGTACTTGGCGCTCACTCACAGCCAATGGGTCGATCGCATGGTGCTGTTCAACTCGCCTGTGCCCTTCGACAAGGTGACGATGGCTCATCTCGACACTCGCGCACCTCGTGCATCAATGGATTACTTCATTCGCCAGGCGACCGATGCAGATGGGTTGATGGGCGAGCTCTCGACGGAAAAGGCGCGTAGGAACTACATCGCCACGTTCTACACGTCTCGATACTGGGCACACCCCGGGACATTCTCCGACGAGGATGTCCGCTTCCACACGGAACCGTTCGGAGATGCACGCAAGCTGCGCGCAACATTCGCCAACTACGAGACGTCACTTCCCGGTGCGGTCGTGTCAGCCCCGGTCAAACTTGCGCCGAACAGTCACACAAGAACGTTGATTCTGTTCGGTCCGAGTGATCACGTGTTGTATCCAGATTTCGACAAGATGGCGGCACTCGTCTTCGCAGACCACGTCGGGCCATTCTTGTTGCGCGACTGTGGTCACTTCGTGCCGTGGGAAGCACCGCACCAGTTCATCACTGGCACGGCCGCATTTTGTGCGGATCTCTTGCGTTAGGGAGCGGTCTTTTCAGATTCGTTCTGCAACTGTGCAGCTATCGCACGGTCGCGACGAATCACGTTCCGCACGACAACTGTGGCGATGGTGCCGATGGCCGCCAACAAGATCACGAAGACAAGGCCCTGGAGCGCACCTCCACGATCACCTGCCTGTTCGGGCTTTTTCCCACAGTTTGGTTTCGGCAGGAGACCTATGCATTGTGAGGGCTCTTCCTCGAGGTCATAGACAAACGTGGTGTCCGTCACGGGAAGTGTGGTGTCCGACGTATCTTGATTTTTTGTCAGAGTCGACGATGCATGCGAGACACTCGCAAATGGCGACGTGACACACATCATCAGAAACGTGACCACGGTGATTGCTCGGCGAGTCGGCACGGCTCCATCGTCACACGCCAACTAAGGTGAGACAAGTTATGGGCACTCACGACACAGTTCTTGTCGTTGATTTCGGTGCCCAATACGCCCAGCTCATCGCGCGCAGAGTGCGTGAGGCCGAGGTCTATTCAGAAATCGTCTCTCACCGGCTTTCCGCAGCCGAGATCGCGGCAAAAAACCCGAAGGCAATCATCCTGTCGGGTGGTCCGAAGAGCGTTCATGTCAAGGGTGCGCCGACTCTCGACCCGGCGGTCTACGAGCTTGGCGTTCCGATTCTCGGTATTTGCTACGGCTGTCAACTCGTCGCCCAGCAACTAGGTGGCGGAGTCGAACGTGGCGGTCGTGGTGAATACGGTCGAGCCACACTCACGCGCACGGCTGTCAGCAACTTGTTGCCTGACGCGATGGGCGAGTCAAGCGACGTGTGGATGAGCCATTTCGATGCCGTGCGCAAGCTTCCAGCCGGGTTCGTCGCAACCGCTGCGACACCCGATGCGCCGATGGCTGTTATCGAAAACATGGATCGGAAAATTTTCGGTGTGCAGCACCACCCAGAGGTGGTGCACTCTGTCGGAGGGCAGGCGTTGTTGCGCAAATTCCTTGTCGACATCGCCGGTTGCCGTCCGAATTGGACGATGTCATCGATCGTCGATGACCAAGTCGCCGCTGTTCGTTCCCAAGTCGGGGGTGAGCGAGCCATTTGTGGACTGAGCGGTGGTGTTGACTCCTCAGTTGCGGCGGCCCTCGTGCATCGAGCCATCGGGTCGCAATTGACATGCGTGTATGTCGACACGGGTTTGATGCGTCGTGGAGAAAGCGAGCAGGTCGTCGACACTTTCCGGCGGAGCATGGGAATCGAGCTCATCCATGTCGATGCTGGGCAACGTTTTTTCGAGAGGCTGAAAGG
>CAYMVM010000039.1:0-8365 GCA_964394175.1 uncultured Bifidobacterium sp. | reverse complement strand
ATCAACGAGGTCGATGGCATCAATCGCGTCGTCTATGACGTGACATCGAAGCCTCCCGGCACCATTGAGTGGGAATAGTTCGAAACCTTTGCCCCACAAGGATTTCCGTGGCGATGCCCGAACTGGCCCGGTACTCATTACCCTTTGACGAATCATGACTGGCACCCGAGGTCGTCCTCGTCTGCACCGTGTCCGCTCGAACGGAGTCGTCTGCGCCCTTCTCGTCGCAGCATCCGTCGTCGTCCCCTTGGGTCAGCGCGTCGGGGCCACCGGAGTCGACGACAAACTGCGCGAGGCTGAAGCAATCGCCGACGAGCTCGAGCGCCTCTCCGAGCAGATGGACACGCTGGGTGAGGACTACGTCGAAGCGATTGCCAAGCAGGAAGAACTAGGCGTCGAAGTCGAGCAGGCGAAGCTCCAGGTCTCTGAGAACGAGGCGAAATTGGCTCAGATGCGCGGCACTCTCTACACCGCTGCAGTCAGCCAGTTCATGAATGGTGGGCGAAACAGCACGCTCACGAATCTGTTGACGAGCACCGGGGGAGTACAAGATGCTCTTCAACGCCAAGAGCTGACTGCAATCGCGCTGAACACCGGAGCAATGACGACCGATTCTCTGGGTTCGCTGTCGACAGAGTTGAACAAGCAGCGGAAGCAACTGGAGAAAAAACAGGAGCAAGCTCAGAACCTTGCCGACACGGTGCTGAAACGACAGGGTGCCGCAGAGTCTCTCGCGTCGCGGTATCAAGATCGATTGGGAAGTGTGCAGGGAGAGCTGGCCGTGTTGTTGCGCCAAGTCCGTGAACGCCGCAACGCACAAGCACTCGAGGAAGCGCGCCGTATCGCTGCGGGGTACGAAAGCAAGTACTCCTCGACACAGTCGAAGTACAAGAACATCCCCAAAGTGTCGGCACGTGCCCAGACCGCGATCAACGCGGCACTTGGTCAGCTCGGCGTGAAATATCAATACGCACGCAGCGAGCCCGGTGTGGCGTTCGACTGTTCAGGTCTCACGTCCTATGCGTGGGGTCGAGCCGGGGTCGGGCTGCAACGCAGTTCCAGAACGCAGTACTCGAGTCTTCCGAAGATTCCCACCGAGCTCGCTGCGCCAGGTGACTTGGTCTTCACCGGATCACCGATTCACCACGTCGGTATCTACCTTGGTGGTGGCCAGATGGTGCATGCACCGCAGACGGGGGATGTGGTGAAGGTGTCTCCAGTGCGCTGGTACAAGGTCGTCGGCGTCGTTCGCCCCGGCTGATCTCTCACGCGCAGGCTCGTACTACGGTTCGCACTCGTGGTCGCTGGCATCAACGACATCAACGTCAGTCGATGGCTGGACGACAACATCGACGGTCTGTCGTCACCGTATTCCTTCACTCTCATCGCAGGCGGTCGCAGCAATCTCACATACAAAGTCACTGACGCACATGGTCGACACGTCGTGCTCCGCCGCCCGCCGCTTGGTCACGTGCTTGCGACAGCACACGACATGTCGCGTGAGCACCGCATCATTTCTGCGATCGGTTCATCGTCAGTACCTGTTCCTCGGACGCTAGGTCTCTGCACAGACGTGTCCGTGAACGACGCCCCGTTCTATGTGATGTCATATGTCGAGGGGACAGTGCTTGATTCTCCGTCCAAAGGTGAGCAGTTGCCTGTGCATCTTCGCCAAGCGGCATCACATCACCTCATCGATGTACTTGCTGACCTGCACTCACTCGATGTCGACGACATTGGTCTCGGAGATCTGGCAAAAAGGACCGAATACATCGAACGGCAGGTGAAGCGTTGGTCGACGCAATGGGAGAACTCAAAGACGCGAGACCTCAGTGCAATCGATGAAGTGGCCGACATTCTCGCGAAGAACATTCCGACCCAACAGGGCGTGGTGGTTGCTCACGGAGACTTTCGGTTCGGGAATTGCCTGACCGACATCGCCACCGGACGGATCGTCGCGGTGCTCGATTGGGAGTTGTGCACCTTGGGTGATCCGTTGGCAGACCTCGGCTACATCGGTGTCTACTGGACCGATCACGGGCATCCTTTGTTGCGAGAGGTCGACCCATCCGGCATCGAAGGGTTCCCCAACTACGCAGACCTCGTGCAGCGCTATGCGGACCGAACGGGTCGAGATGTGTCAAATGTGGGCTACTACCGAGCGTTCTCGAGCTGGCGACTTGCGATCATCAGCGAAGGCGTGTTCGCACGCTTCACCAAAGGTGCGATGGGTGACACGGGTGAGGACACGGCATTGATGAAAGCGAGCACGGAAGTGCTGGCAGAATCAGCATTACAAGCAGTGAGGGAGTTGTCATGACGAATGACGTGTTGACCGGATGGACGCGGGGATCATTTTCCTCAGGCGGATTGACGCGCGAGACGTATCGCAAAGGTGCTGGGCCAGCGGTGGTCGTCGTGCACGAGATTCCGGGTATCACGCCGGCGGTCACGCGATTTGCCGAGGACGTCGTCGCTCGCGGATTCACCGTCGTGATGCCAGATTTGGTCGGCACACCCGGCAAGGACGTGAGCAGCGGTTACGTGACGAATTCAATGTTGAAGGTGTGCATCTCCCGAGAGTTCACCACGATGGCGATGAACAAGACGTCTCCGATCATCGCTTGGTTACGCGCGTTGGCGCGGTCTCTCCATCAGGAATTGGGAGGGAAAGGCGTCGGTGCCGTCGGCATGTGTTTCAGTGGCGGCTTCGCACTTGGCATGATGGTCGACGACATCATGGTTGCCCCTGTGTTGTCGCAACCGTCGTTACCTTTCGCCGTCGGCAAGAACCGTGCGCGGGACATCAACTTGTCTCCCGACGATGCGATGGTTGTGAAGCGTCGCGCAGCCGCAGGTTGTCAGGTGCTCGGTCTGCGCTTTGACCAGGACAAGCTGGTGGGCGATCGGTTCTCGACGCTGCGCGACATGCTCGGTGATGCCTTCATCGCAATCGAACTTCCGTCGAAAGACAAGAAGGATCACTCGGTGCTGACTGAACAGCGCGACGATGCGGCAGTCGAGAGAGTCCTCGATTTCTTCGCTTCAAAACTGCACTGACCGCGTACCGCCAGTCAGTCGGCTCACGTCGTTTCGAGACGCACGTCGTAGTCGGAATGTTTGAAAGACGACGCACCTTTTGCGACTGACGCACCCTTTCCGGTAGCCAACAAGACATGTCGCGCCAGTAGTCCTTTCGCTGCTTTCGCATTGTGACCACCGACGGCTCCGCCACGTTTTGACACGAGCTCGAGCCGGATGACTCCGGGTACCTGGGTCCAGTCAACGGCACCACGGTGCTCCTGCGGCAGCAGATCGATGACGACACGACGTCGTGCGACTTTGACCAGTTCCTCTGTCACGTCAGGGCGCCACCATGTCGCGAGTGCGCCGAGCGACGGAAGACGAGCACCTATCTTCAACCGGTAATCAGGTATCGGATCATTCGCCAGCACGAGCCCCAGCAGTCCGCTCACGATCGCGATTGATGTCACCGCTCGTTTTCGTTCGGTGGCTGTGAGTGATGCGAGATCGAGGTGATCCCACACGACTCCGGTGTACCGCTGCCACGCGGGGAGCGTCGGTGCACCGATCAACGAGGTGTTTGCTCGTCGCGCTCGTTCGAGGTGCGCACCTTTGACCCCGAGCAGTGCCGTGTCACCACCGCGCAATGTCTTCAATGCCGATGCAACGGTGAGACACTTGTCCTGCAGTGTCTCACTGAAGGTGCCTGAATTCGGTTTCCACGGTCGCCGTTCGTCGCCACCTTCCGCTTTTCCCTCAGAGGGTGGAAGCAAGATGAGAATGGATGACGCTCCGATGTCCTCATTCTTGTCCCTCAGTCGTACTCTTGAAGCCATGCGAGTGCGAGTTGACACAGCCAAATGCCAAGGACACAACAGGTGCTATGCGTTGGCACCAGAGCTTTTCGATGTCGACGACTATGGCAACGCTCACGAGTTGAATGACGGAGTGGTTCCCGCCGGCCTCGAGGACAAGGCCCGACTGGCACTTGCCAACTGCCCTGAGTACGCCATCTCGATCGAGGAGTGAGCGACATGACCAGTTTGTATGGCCCCGTCTCTGATTGGCAGAACGACTTCGATCATGCTGATCCGAAGTACAACGAGAACATCCACGAAATCTGGAACGACCTCCTTGAGAACAAGAAGTGTCCAGTCGCGCACACTGAGCGTTACGGCGGTACGTGGTTGCCTCTGACGCACGAGTACGTGCACGAAGTCGCATACGACACAGACCATTTCACGAGCAGGTCAGTCGTCGTCAGTCGCTTGAAGCCAAGCCAAATGGAGATTCCACCGCCACCGGCACCGATCGGCAGCGCGCCCCCGATCACGAGTGACCCGCCGTTTCATCATGAAGCCCGTCGTCTGTTGCTTCCAGCCTTCGCGCCGAAAAAGATCGAACCGTGGGAAGAAGAAGTCCGCCAGATCTGCAATGAGCTCATCGACAAGATGGGTGACTCAGAACATGTCGATGCGGCTCTGCAATACGCACAGCACATCCCGGTCATGGTCATCGCGCGCATGCTCGGCCTGCCACTCGAAGACTCGGACAGATTCCGTGGCTGGGTGCACTTGGTCCTTGAAGCAGTGAATGAGGAACCCGAGACACGTCGAAAGAAGTTCGAAGAGTTTGACGCGTATCTCGACTATCACGTGCAAGATCACATCGAGAATCCGCGTGACGACCTGATTTCGTATCTCTTGGACGCAGAGATCATGGGCAACAAATTGCTTCCAGAGCATGTTCGCGGAACCATCGTGTTGTTGCTCATCGCAGGTATCGACACCACGTGGAGTGGTATCGGTTCATCGTTGTGGCACCTCGCAACCAACTCGGTCGATCGTCGACGTCTTGTCGAGAACCCCGCACTTCGTCCGACTGCAGTCGAAGAATTCCTTCGCGCATACGCGCCGGTGACGATGGCTCGGCTCGTCAAAGAGGACTACGACTTCCACGGCTGCCCGATGAAAGCTGAGGATTGGGTCCTGCTTCCGTTCCCGGCCGCCAACCGTGACCCCAACGTGTTCGAAGACGCGGACAAGGTCATCATTGATCGCGAAGAGAATCGGCACGCAGCATTTGGTCTCGGTATTCACCGATGCGTCGGCTCGAACTTGGCCCGCCTTGAGATGAACGTCGCAGTCGACGTCTTTCTCGAGCGATTCCCCGATTTCGAACTGAACACGTCCGAAGAGGTCAAGTGGAGCGTGGGTCAGGTGCGCGGTCCTCGTACCTTGCCGATTCGCGTTCTCGCACGCCGCTGACAACTGACGCGACTCTCTCTGACGGAGGGTCAATCGTTCTTCGACACAGCCCCGTCTTACACTGGCTCGGTCATGGTCAATGTCGGGGTAGCGGGTGAGTCAGACGAGGGCCTGAACCCTCAACAGCTCGACGCCGTCACACACCCTTCCGGGCCACTTCTTGTCATTGCTGGTGCAGGGTCTGGAAAGACACGAGTCCTCACGCAACGGGTGGCGTGGCTCATTCGCAACGGTGTGCACCCCATGAACATCTTGGCCATCACGTTCACCAACAAAGCGGCCGATGAGATGAAAGAGCGCGTCTCTGCCCTCGTCGGCCCGATGGCACGCAACATGTGGGTGACCACGTTTCACAAGAGTTGTGTTCGCATGCTGCGCGCACATGCCGACAAGATCGGCTACCCGAAGACGTTCAGCATCTACGACGCATCAGACAGCAAGCGCCTTGCTGGTTATGTGGTGCGCGACATGGGCCTCGACCCGCGTAAGTTTCCTGCTCAGGCCGTTCAAGCTCACATCAGTTTGTGGAAGAACGAACTCGTCACACCTTCTGTGGCAATCGATTCTGCCCAGCACATCGTCGATCGTCGGCACGCGGAGGCCTACAAGGAATACCAACTGCGTCTCGAGCGTGCTGGTGCGATGGACTTCGATGACCTACTCGTGAACACTGTCAGGCTTCTACGTGATTTTCCCGAAGTTCTCGCTCATTATCAGCAGCAGTTCAAGCACATCCTCATCGATGAATACCAAGACACCAACCGAGCACAGAACCAGATTGTTCTCATGCTCGGTGCGGCTCACCACAACGTCTGCGTCGTCGGCGACACCGACCAGAGCGTGTACAAATTTCGCGGGGCCGACTTCCGCAACATCACAGACTTCGAAAATGCGTTCCCCGAGGTCACTGTCGTTGTGCTTGCGCAGAACTATCGCAGCACACAAACCATTTTGAATGCGGCCAACGCCGTCATCGCGAACAATCGCGACCGAAAGCCCAAGGAACTCTGGACAGCCCATGGTGGGGGCGATCACATCGTGCGGTACTACGCCGAAGACGAGCACGAGGAAGCAGGCTGGGTGGCGAGCACAGCCAGCGACATGCACGAGAGCGATGGCCGTCAATGGCGCGAAATCGGCGTTCTGTATCGAACGAACGCTCAGAGTCGAGTCGTCGAAGAGGCCTTCATGCGCCAAGGCATTCCGTACAGGGTGGTAGGGGGCACGAAGTTCTACGACCGGAAGGAAGTGAAAGACGCGATTGCTTACCTCAAGATCGCGATCAATCCGAGCGACGAGGTGAGCATCAAGCGCATCATCAATGTGCCGAAACGAGGTATCGGAGACACGAGCATCGGCAAGCTTGATGCGTGGGCTCGGGCGAACAGCACCAGTTTCTTGCAGGCATTGCGCAGTGCGTCAGACGTGGGTGTCACTGGGGCCGCAGTGCGTGGCATCAACTCGTTCCTCGCACTCATCGACAAATTGGCGAGCACTGCTCAGGATGGCCCAGCTGCGGCACTACAAGTGGCGCTAGAAGACAGTGGATACATCTCTGAGCTTGAAGCCGAAGACTCCGTCGAATCGGCTGGTCGCCTCGAGAACATCTCCGAGCTCATCGGTTCCGCCGCAGAGTTCACGGTCATTGATGAATTTCTCGAGCAAGTGGCGCTGGTGGCTGACACCGACGATCTCGACGACGACAATCGAGTCGTTTTGATGACACTGCACTCGGCGAAAGGTCTTGAGTTTCCGGTCGTCTTCCTCGTCGGTTGCGAAGAGGGTGTGTTCCCTCACAATCGTGCATTGCTCGACCCGGCAGAACTCGAGGAAGAGCGCCGTCTTGCGTATGTCGGCATCACTCGTGCGAGAGAGAAGCTTCTCGTGTCGCACGCATGGCAGCGCATGCTGTTCGGTCAGACGCAGTACAACCCACCGTCGCGGTTCTTGGCCGAGGTTCCGGCCGAGCTGTTCGATCGGCAAGGTCACGTTGATGCTGGTTATGACAACGACCGCGTGTACGGGCGCACCCCGGGTGACTGGCACAACGACGAGATGCCCGCGTATCGCCGTCGACAAGAACACGTCGTGTCGTCCGGATTCTCCTCGCGAGAGTCGTCGTCTCGGCGTCCTGCACCCCGAAACCTCGACCCCTCACAAATGGGCCTGCGCATTGGTGACGACGTCGAACACGCGATCTTCGGTGAGGGTGTCATCATCGACATCAAGGGCTCGGGGGACAAGATGGAGGCAACCGTGCGATTCCGTGATGCCGGGACGAAACACCTCGTTCTCGCCTGGGCACCCCTCAAAAAGGCCTAGAGGGCGTCGCGTCACTTAGATTTAAAGACATGAAGGCAGCGATTCTGGTCGAAAGTCTGACGGGCAACACGTGGAAGGCAGGCGAGAAGATCGCCGCGAACCTTCAGCAAGAGCATTGGTCGATCACCTCGTTGTCGCCAGTGAAGTCACCTGACTTCGCAGGAATTCAAGAAGCCGATGTCGTACTTGTCGGTACCTGGGTGCATGGTTTGTTTGTTGTCGGGCAAGCGCCGTGGGCAATCGACAAACTGCGCGCTCTTCCTGCGATGGCTGGCAAGACCGCGGCTGTGTTCTGCACATTTGCTCTGAACCCCGGCAAGTCGCTCGACGGAATGACACGTGCCGTGTCGTCGCGTGGAGCAGACGTCATCGGTGGTCTTGCGCTACATCGCGCAAAGCTCAACGCGCATTGTGAAGAGTTTGCCGTGCGTCTCGTCGAGAGCTTGGCCGTTCGCTAACCACGCAGATCGATGTAGAGCCGAACTCGGTTCTCGACGACGGGTCGTACATCGGGAGGCAAGGCAAGTTTCTCGACGTCGATGACGTTGCCGTCGCAGTCAGTGAAGGTTCGAGTGCCTCTCACGTGTTCGACGAGACAGGATGGATCACGTCCTGCAGGGAACCCGTAATACACCTGCCAACCTTTGGTCGCGTCATCGCCGGTGTGATCGAGCACCACTGACCGGACTCCAGCGGAGCTCTTCAGGTCGGGGAAGAGAAGGGGGCCATCGTCGGCGACGATCTTGGCGATT
>CAYMVM010000038.1:0-12175 GCA_964394175.1 uncultured Bifidobacterium sp. | reverse complement strand
CCGACTTTGGTTAGAGGGATTGCGAAATCTGCGCCATCATCTCGATCCACAGATGCGTACTCCTACACGTCGATATCGGCAGACACCGGAAACGCCGTACGCGACGTACTCATCATGACGACTGCGGACATCATCGGAAAGGTCGGCTATGAGCGCACGACGGTTGCTCGTATCGCGCGCCGCTCCGGGCTCACCACCGGAAGCATCTACAACGTCTACACGTCGAAGCAGGATTTGATTGTCGACTCGATCGACACGCTGCTGCGACGAACTCGCCAGGAGAGCCTCGATTTCGAGTCCGAGGGTCTGAGTCGTCGCGACCTCGGGTTTGGCTTCGCCGCTCACTTCGCCGCTGCGAGCGACACTGATCGGCGCCAATGGCACCGGTTTCGTCACGAAGCTTTTGTCGCAGCACGCACGAACAGTGTGATTCGTAGGACCATTCGTCAGGTCCACCGGGATGAACTGAACGTTGCAATCGACTTGTTCAGTGTTCTGAATCTTCCGCTCGAGCTCATTCAGGCAATCACAGCGACATCGCAGGCTCTGTCTCTTGGTTTCTCACTCGTAATACACCTCGCGCCGGTTGCCAAACACGGTGATTATGAAGCAATCTCCGAGAGTGTCTTCCGCGAGATCGTCGGATACATCCCCTCGTGAGGTTCGACATCCAAGTGAATCCCGGCATCAAGCCGTGGAGAGTGGTCGCTGATGCAGCACGTGCAGCTGACGATGCCGGGTTCGGAACTTTCTGGACGATGGATCATCTGCGAGGTGCGACGATGCAAGCTCCGAACATGCCCGAGTGCTTTACCCAACTCGGAGCACTCGCCGCCATCACGTCGCGAATCCGGATCGGTCCGCTCGTGGTAAATGTCGGAAACCGGAATCCTGGACTTCTCGCCAATGCTGCGGCGACCGTGCAGGAGATCTCGAACGGGCGACACATACTCGGACTCGGTGCAGGTGGAAGCCCGAAGAACGATTTTGCGGTCGAACGCACGACACTCGGAATGATCCCACCTGCGACTATTCGCGAGCGACATGCCGTTCTTGGTGCGACACTCGACCAACTTGAAGCGATGTGGTCACCGAACCGTGACCCGAAATATGACACTTATCCTCTTCCGAATCCCCGACCAGATGTCGTCATCGGAGTGAACAGTGTCGCTCTCGCGACTCTCGCCGGCGAGCGGAGCGACGGGGTCAACATCCGCGCCACCAGTGACATCTGTGCAGCGGCATTGACTGCCGCCATCGATGCTCACGGACGAAGTGGTCGAACCGGTGAGTTCCATGTCAGCGTGTGGGAACGCTTCAGCGAAGACCTGCTCAGTGGACGAGACGAACGAATCGGCCACTGGCAGTCACTCGGCGTGAACACAGTCATTCTTCTCATGTTCGAAGACATTGACGTGCGCGCCATCGGTCGTGCGGAAAAATGGCTTCGATGAGTGCTCATTCATCTCCGACGCCCGACGCGTACTCATACGTTCACGGAGAGCGACTTCCTGTCGAAGTGCTCGTCTTTGAAGTCGCGCCCGAGGACCTTGATCTCTTTCTTGAATTGGACCACGAAATCTGGACCCTGAAAGAGGCTTTTGGCCAAGGACTTGAACGTGTTCCGTTTCTCTCGAAAGAGGTGTGGCTGAACGATTCACGACCGGGACAGGTGACGATCGTGTTCGTCTGGGAGTCCATGGAGGCCTGGGACACGGTCGGGAGTGTCGACTTTCAACAGAAACTCCAGAGCGAGTTCGACCAACGATTCGACCGGCCCGTCAGGCTCGTGCGCGCATATCACGAGCTGGCCGACATGGGAATCCATCGATACAGCCGCTTCGAGCGTGACGAACAACCACCCACCCACTGACATCACGGGAATGGCACTCGAGGCTCGGTTTCAGCCTCGGACCTACTTTCTTGCAAGACTGAGGGCATGACCCTCCTCGAGACCTCAGCAGACGAGCAACTAGCCCTCGTTGAAGCAGCACTTGACGACTTGTTGACCAAGTTTGATCCGAAGTCGGTCGACGATCGCACGTTCCGTGGTGCGCGCTTCGACCACGGTCTCGCTTGGGTCCACTTTCCGAAGGGTCACGGCGGACTTGGACTTCGCCCGAACTTGAACAGGCTTATTGAAGAACGTTGCCGTAAGGCAGGTGCGAAAGCACAAGATCCCGCCACATTCTTCATCGCACTTGCCGGACCGACGATTGTCACCCACGGCAGCGAAGAAGTGAAGACCCGTTTCCTGCGACCGATGTACACCGGTGAAGAAAAGTGGTGCCAGTTGTTCTCAGAGCCCGGCTCAGGCAGCGACTTCGCCGGTCTCGGTACTAAAGCAGTTCGCGACGGCGATGAATGGGTCATGAATGGCCAGAAGGTGTGGAACACACTTGCTCATCTCGCTGACTGGGGAATGTTGGTTGCGCGTACCGACCCAGACCAGCCAAAGCACAAGGGCATGACGTACTTCGCCATCAACATGCATGCACCAGGCGTCGAAGTTCGACCGCTCCGTCAAATCACCGGTGAGGCAGAGTTCAACGAGGTCTACATGACCGACGCACGCGTGCCCGACGCGCACCGTATCGGCGACGTCGGCGAAGGCTGGCGCGTGGCGCTGACCACTCTCATGAACGAGCGCACCGCAATCGGCGGGGGCGGCGGAAACAACCCGAAGCGCAAGGGCCCGATCGACGAGGCAATCAAGATTTGGCACGACCTTCCGGCAGATCAGCAGAGTGCCGCACAACTTGACCGCCTCATGCAGTTGTACTGCAAGAGCGAAGTCTTGCGAATGACGAACGCACGCGCATCTCAACTTGCTCGGGCTGGTAACCCCGGACCTGAAGGCTCGATCGCGAAGCTCATGCTGGCGGAATTCAACAAGAAGGTCACCGAGTTCTCTGTCGAGTTGATGGGTGCGAACGGGATGATCGGTTACGACTTCACCTTCCGTCGCCCCGAACAAGTGTCTGTCGACGGTGCTGAAGGTGGCGTTCGCCACTCGTTCCTGCGCGCCCGTGCGAATTCCATCGAAGGTGGAACGAGCGAGATCATGCGCAACATCCTCGGAGAGCAAGTTCTCGGCCTTCCGGGGGAGCCACGCGCCGACAAAGACCTGCCATGGAGCAAAGTGCCGCGCAACTAGCGCGGCCGGGACACACGGTGCCGCGCAACTAACGCGGCCGTAGGCTCACGACGTGGCCTCGATTTTGTCCTTCCCCTCCATCGTCAACGAGACGGCTGCGCGACTGGTCGCAACGGGCGCTGTCGCGATGTCTGTCGCCTATGTGGCAACAGGCAACGGATGGATCCTCGTGCCCCTCACCTACGGTTTCATCGCTCGAGTCCTTTCCGGACCGCGGTTCAGCCCGCTCGGTCTTCTCGCCACAAAAGTCGTCGTGCCCCGCATCAACGTCAAGCACAAGCTCTGCCCAGGGCCACCGAAACGATTCGCACAAGGCATTGGTGCTGCGTTCTCTGTCACGGCAAGTGTCCTGTTCTTGCTCGACCTTGGTGTGGCATCTCGCGTCGTCATCGCGATGCTCGCCGCGGCCGCGAGCCTTGAGGCCTTTGCCGGAGTCTGCATCGGCTGCAAGATGTTCTACGCAATGATGCGGGTCGGCATTCTTCCCGAGTCGGTGTGCGAAGAATGCAACGACATCTCACGCCGTATTCAAGCCGCCTGACCAACAGCACGTACTGTCGCAGGACGCCACCGGACTACCGTCTACTTCTGTGAGTGGCATGAAGTTGGACGTGTGGCTCAACGCGCCACTCGAAAATGCCGCGCAGCGAGCCGCGGAACTCGAGACACTCGGTGTCGACGGCATCTTCACATTCGAGAATGCTCACGACTTGTTCTTTCCGTTGGTGGCCGCAGCACCCGCCTGCTCGCTCGATCTGATGACGAACGTCGCGATTGCGTTTCCCCGTAGTCCTCTCCATCTCGCTCATGCGGCATGGGACCTGGGGCAGCTGTCGCACGGTCGATTCCGTCTCGGCCTCGGGTCTCAAATCAAGCCGCACATCGAGAAGCGATACGGCTCGACATGGTCTGAACCGGTCACACGCATGGGCGAATGGGTGCAAGCCACCAGAGCCATCCTCGACTCGTGGCAACACGGCACCCAACTTCGTTATGAGGGGCGATTCACCCAACACACCCTGATGACCCCCAACTTCAATCCGGGGCCGAATCCCCACGGCGTGCCGAAGGTGCTGGTCGGTGCACTCGGGCCGAAAATGACGGAAATGGCTGCGTCGGTGTCAGATGGCATCCTCATCATGCCTTTCAATTCACAACGCCACCTCGAGACAGTCACATTGCCCGCAATCAAGCGGGGGCTCACGGCAGCTCAGCGCTCAGAGCACGACATCGAACACATCGCCGAGATCATTGTGGGCATGGGTCGCACCGATGAAGAGCTGGAACGTGCGCGCAATATCAAGACTCTGATGGCTTTTTACGGTTCGACACCTTCGTATCGAACCGTTCTCGATGCAGAGGGACACGGAGACCTGCAACCACGCCTGAACGAGATGTCAAAGCGAGGCGAATGGATGGAGATGAGCGGTCTCATCTCCGATGACCTGATGGGACGCATCGGCGTCTACGGCACTCCACGACAATGCGCCGAGCAGATCGTCGCACGTGTCGGCGGTTTTGCGAGCCGTGTGTGCGCCTATTTTCCTGCGTTCAGTCCCGACAATGAACTCCTTGCTGAATTCGTCGAAGCGTTTGCGGCGGTACGTTCCACATGACCTACCGAACCATTCGCTTCGACGTGTCCGAGCACATCGCGACAATCACACTGAACCGACCTGAGGTCCGCAATGCGTTCGGAGACCGAATGGGCGACGAGTTGTCCAGAGCGTTTCAAGACTGCGACGCAAACGACGATGTCCGAGCGGTCATCCTCACAGGCACTCCTCCAGCTTTTTGTGCCGGTGCAGACATGTCGTCCGGAGACGACACTTTCAAGCCTCGTGAACCAACGACCTTTTCTTCGGCTGGCGTGTCATTCCCGGCGTGGAATGTCCGCAAACCAGTGATTGCTGCTGTGAATGGCCATGCTGTCGGCATCGGCCTCACCCTCACATTGCATTGCGACATCCGCATCTTCGCCCGAGAGGCCAAGTACGGCATCGTCCAATCGCGTCGAGGGATGCTCGGCGACGCGATGTCGCATTGGACTCTTCCGCGTATCGTCGGTTTTGCCAATGCGGCCGACATTCTGCTCACGGGTCGGACATTCAACGGAGATGACGCACTCCGCATGGGTTTATGCAGTGAAGTGCTCCCGCATGCCGACGTGTTGTCGCGTGCTCAAGAGCTTGCGAGGGACATCGTGGTCAACGTGTCACCAGCATCGGCTGCTGCCAGCAAAGCAGCGCTGTGGAGCACGTGGCAGTCGACGCCAGACGAGATGAACACCCTCGAAACCGATCTTCACCTTCGCCTCATGGCACTCGATGATGCTCGCGAAGGTGTTCGTGCCTACCTAGAAAAGCGTCCACCACAGTGGACAAGCACCCCGGACTCGATCAATGAAAGATAAACACGGCAGCGCACTGTTCATCGGCCACGGAAGTCCGATGAACACATTCGAGGCGAACCAGTTCACCACCGCTTGGCGTGAGATGTCTGCGTCTCTTCCCACGCCACGGGCCATTGTTGCCGTGTCTGCGCATTGGTACATCGACGGAACGGCAGTCACCGCGATGTCGCACCCGCACACGATCCATGACTTTCGTGGCTTCCCCGACGAGCTGTCTCGCTTCGATTACCCAGCGGTGGGCGACGTTGGCCTCGCCAACGACATCGTCTCTCTGCTCTCGTCATTCAATGCAATAGCCGACACTCACGACTGGGGGCTTGATCATGGAACGTGGTCCGTGCTCGCCCACCTCTTTCCGCGAGCCGACGTGCCCGTCGTGCAGTTGTCCATTGACGCACGTGCTTCATTCACCACACACATGCAGATTGGCGCCTGCCTTGCCCCTCTCGTTGACGAGGGCGTGATGGTGCTCGGTTCTGGAAATGTCGTGCACAACCTCGGCCTCATTGACTGGTCGATGGTCGACGGCGGATTCGAATGGGCGGAGCAATTCGACAGCGAGGTGCGACGAATCGTGACGACCCAGCCTTCCGACCTGGCCTCAATTCATCAACATCGACTCTTCCGCACAGTCGCCCCGACCCCGGAGCACTTCATCCCGCTCCTCTATGTCGCAGGGCTTGCTGAAGCTTCGGGGCGGAAGATGTCGACATTTGCCGAGGGCTACACCTTCGGCTCGTTGTCGATGACGTCGTATGTGATGCGCAGCTGACCTTCGTCGACTCAGTCGCGGTGGTGTTGCATCAACTCGATGGTGTATCCATCGGGATCGACAATGAATGCGACCGTCACCGGCCAACGATCAAGCCGCTTCGGTTCCATCGTGGAAGTGAAACCTGCTGCAACAGCAGCATCGTGCACGGCCACACAATCGTCGACGTTGAAATAGATCTTCCAGAGCGCCCAGCCGTGATTAATCGGCTTCGGTGTCTCGTGATGCTCTGCCAATTGAAGACGTCCACCACCTTGATCGGCAGCCAGAACGATTTCGTGGACACCGGGAATTTCGGTGCGTGACTGCACTTTCAACCCGACGATCTCTGTGTAGAACTTCTCAGATGCCTCGATGTTCGTGACATTGATGCAGTACTGACCCACTGTCGTTGCCATGTGATTCCCCCTATGCGCCGAGTGTGACGGTTTGTGTCGTGGTGGCACGCTGTACCCCGACGACACACGACACACTAAGCGACACCTTGGACCCAGCTCTCACGCCCAATGTTGAGCGCAATGAGGCCGCGGTAACAGTCGTCGAGATTGCTCCATCCGCATCGGGCTTGGGCGCAAGCACGCTCTTTGCCTTTGACCCCGATTTGGCACGGATTCCACACGAGGCTCCCGGGGCCGCTGACAACTTCACGGTGAGCGGTGTTGCGCCATCTGGCCCAACACCGAGCATGCGGCCTGTCCCGGTGAGAGCGGGGCTCACCAAGCGGACTGCGGGCTTCGCGCCAGTCTTCAGGGTGAGCTTCATCCCATCTCTTCCAGCAAACGCGCGGACACTCACCACTTCGAATGCTCGCGCAAGAGCAGCAACCATCACCTCGGCTCTCGCCGACTGTTTTGACGCACCAAAGTTGGGAACCATGATCGGCGCAATTGTGGTGTTCGAGAACGAGCCGGTTCCACCCGTACCTGCATATTCACCAGCACCGCCAGTGACAAAGACCCTGGCATTCATCACGATTGGAACACAAGTGAGAGATCCCATCGACTTCATCCCGTCGTATTCCTGCGGACATGTCACTGAAGCAGTGTCATTGGAGAAGGCGAATGTTTGCTCAATGGTTCCCGACAACTTCGTCACGGAAGCATCCTTGAATGTCATTGCCCACGCACATGCTTGATAACCGTCCATCGAGGTCTTGAAGTTTGAGACTGCGAAGGTCGGAGGCGTTCCTTGTGTCGTCGACATCGTCGCAGCAAGAGTGAAAGACGTGTCCATCTTCTGTCGCATGTCGCAGGTTTGAATGATGTCGCCGGCACCGACGGTCTTGTTCGTGACAGTGCCCGACAAGGCAGCATTCGTCATGGTGGACTCTTGCGAGGATGCACAGCCCACCGGAGCTGGTTGACCCTGTGCTGGCGTCCACTTCTGGAGGACGTTGGTGAAGTAGTCCTGAATGACCATCTTCTGCCCACTCACATCACAGGTCATAGTCGGCTTTGACTGCCCCATCCCCGAGTTGGTTCGGTTCATAGTGACCTCAAAGTCACCTGGATCAAATTCCTTCGCGGCGCTGACGTCACCGACCACACAGCTGACTACTCCGGTGACCACAGCGAGCGACATCGCCATCCGCGTCAGTTTCACATCCAAACGGTACCCATTGGAGCCAGGCAGAGCAAGAGTCTCGGCTGACCTCTGGTCTGCATATGTCCAAGAAGACTCGATTCAGTACCTCAATGATTGTCGCGGCGTCACTGCTTGCGGGCCCGGCCCTCGTTGAAAAGGCACTCTTCATGAGGAAGGTTGTGAATTTCACAGGACCGCGACATCAACGACTCTATTGGTGGCCTTGCCACCACTTCGAATAGTGAGAGTCACCAGACAACGACCCTTGTTTCGTCCGACAAGACGGGCGCCCTTCACCGTGCATGCCTTTCCTCCGGATTTGACGACTGCAGTGACCTTCGCGCCCTCAGAGACCTTGACTTTTGCTGACTGGGCGATCGCGACGGGTGTGAGCGACTTACCCTTCGACACCGACGTGAACCCTGCTACACCTTGGGCCATTCGAACACGCAGCGTCGGAGATGAATGGGTGAATCCATAGGCGGACAGCTGTATCCAGCCGTCTCGTTCGCTGATATTCGTTGTCGCGACATCTTGGACACCGTTCCGCTCAATCACCTCAATTGACGATCTGATGGGAGCTTTGTTGAACCCATACAGGCATCGTGCGGTGTCAGATCGAATGAAAAGTTCGTAGACACCTTTGAATTCAGATCCACCAGATTTGTAATGCGGAGCTGCAACTTTGTAATCCAGTGAGTTCGTTTCCTTGTTCAACTCCGGCGGGCCAGCCGAGTACTGCGTTGCATTCGTCACCACCACTCCGTTCAGGCGTTGTTTGGCGACGAAACACTTGTTTGCCTCCTGCATCTCCCACGTTTGCAGCGTGCGAACACCCCACTGAGAGATGTCCGCACTGGCTGTGTCGTTGAAGAGTGGCAACCACGCAGCAAGTTCGACGAGACCGACCTTGCCTGCCGCCGGGGGAATAGAAAGTCTGTTGCGAACATTGGGATCGTTGGTAGTCACAGTCGGGCCGTCACGGCTAGTGAAGGACGCCGATCCATCAGTCCCGGTAGGCCATCCACCCTCTTTGAGGTACTTCTCCTGAAGTGCGGGTGGGAGATCCTTGAACAACATTCCTTTGCTCAATTGAGGAACGGTGACGCTTCCGCCTTGGATATCGATTGTCAACGCATCATTTGATCCAGGAACAGCCTCGATGGAGATTTTTGGAGTGTTCAAACGACCATGCAGCCATCCACGCGGGGACTGAGACAGCCGAACTTTCAAGTAGTAGTTGACTGTCAGTGAGAGGGCCTTGCGTTTCGCACACGACATCGTCCCAGTGGTCGGGTCGACGCCCGTCATCACGCAGTCGAGCCCAACTTCACGACCTTGGCCGTATCCGAAACCAGCCGTGACCCCATCGGGATGAATGTTGTATCCCGGCGAGCAGTTACTTCGTGGCGAGCAGTCGTAGGGAACAAGAGTCACTGGCGCCACAGACGCACCGAAGTTCGTGAAGACAAACTTCGACTGTCCCTTCTCGCGGGTTCCTGCCACGCGCGTATTGACATAGTGGAGATCTGTGAGTGACCCACTCCCTGGTGCCAAGCGCCAGAGGCCAGCTGCTGTGCCAAGTGGCAGTCCCGCGGCCGCATCAGCGGCGAACTCATTCACTGCTGCTCGCGGGAACTTCGAGACATAGGTTGCGGGCACTCTCGTGCCAGATGCATCAACATGACCAAACTCAACGATGCAATCGAGCGCAGTCGTTGCTGCACAAGGTTGCAACATCGCTGTGAAGTTCACCTGCCGCTGCGTCGAACAATTCGCATCGGAGTTGGTGGAACACATGAGAAAGCCGTAGTCGTCGGCTGGTCTCCCCCAGAGACTCGAGACTGCTTCGCTAGAATCCTCCCCTTTGTCGCCGAAGAACACGCCCTGCCAACCAGCCGTTGAGGGGTGTTCGTAGAGGAATCCCTCATCGACGTCGACACCAGTTGCAGCCCCCGCTGGACTCAGCACAACTGCTGACGCTGCGACGGCCAGCAAAATGACGTTCGTATAGACGCGTTTCATCGACTGGCACTCCAATCATGTTGGTTGGTGGCGTACATGTCACTTACTCCAATTCACTTGCTCGGCTTCTCACGTCGCGTTTCCTCGTTTGCTCTGAGTCCGTGCTGCCTGATCTCAACTACCGCGTACGAGACGTGCTCAACCAACGGCAATGCGGACTGTCTTTCTCGTCATTTTCGGTTTCGGAGTCGTTTTGGTTGCTTTCGGAGTGACAGAGATGGTCACAGAGCATGCCCCGGTTTTGAGACCCTTGACTGACGTGCCAGAGAGACTGCAGTTCTTTTTGGATGCCGCCGCAATGGTCAACGTGACTTTTGCTCCGGCTGGTATCGAAACGTCTGCAGCGTTGGCGATTGTCGCTCTGCTGATCAGTTTGCCAATACGCACCACCGGAGCCGCCGCTGTGGCTGGAAGTGTGCTCGACAACACCGGAGTTGCTACAGATGGCGTGCTCGTCGTCGATGACGATGTCGTGACAGCACACGCTGCACATGCAATACCGGCGGTATTCGGCGCGACACCGGGACTTTCTGCATGACTACCGAGGCCTACAGAATCAGCTCTAAGTGCTGTCTGGAAGCTAGCGATGGCCGTGGTGCCCGTGGCAGACGTCGCCATCCGAATCTCGGTCGATGATCCCGAACTTGTGTGCACATACGTTGCAATCGTTCCATTTGCCAGCACGAGCGCACCTGGAACGCCTCCAAGATTGTTCGAGACCACGGTCTTGTTGCCGTATGTTCCTTGAAGCGTCGACGACGTGTAGGCGTGGACCGACGGCCCACGTGACACGTAGAGCACCCACTCCGTTCCGTTAAAGAAGATGTCTGGGTCGCTGAAAGCACCTGACGTGATCGTCTCGGTGACACGCGCACCAGCATCGACCGTGAACTGCGTGCCGTCACTTCCCGCCACTTCGACGGCAGATCGGATCTGACGGACGCACGACGACTCTCCTTGCGCACACTGGGCAGGGTCTTGGCCTGGAACTCCGGGGAGGTAGAACAAGATCAGACGGCCATCTGGAAGTTGCGCCAACGACGGATCGACAAAGCTCCCTTCGCTCAGAGTCACCGATGATGTCGATGTTGCGCCGGTAGTCATGTCGACCTTCGTGAGACCGCTGGTGGAAATGACATACAGCGTGTTGCCGCGACGAAACACATCGGGAACAGATCCCTTGTATGACGTCCAACCTGGGACGAGCGACCATGAAGTGCCGTCAGCACTTTGAGCCAACTGCACGATGTGATTTGCCGGATTGTTGCAGTCAGCCGCACCTGATGCACATGTATGGAACGCCATCAGATAGGGCTGGGTCGGGGGCGTGACTGCAGCCGATACGGGACGTGAAACCCCGACAGCCGACAGGGCCACAAGGGCTCCGGCGAGGGCCACACGTCGCGCAACGTGACGGGACGGTCGGGATGGAATCGAAGACCACATCCCCTGAAAACTAGCCTTCACGCCTGAAGCGAAAATCCGAATCTCCCGTGAGAAAGGGGTCCCCCGCTCTCGTCGGTGCAGTGCCACATCCTCGCCCCATCAGCTAGTCCATTTAATGGAGAAACCCACGTATGAAAAGGCGAATTCCTCAACAGGTGAAGAGTTTGTACGCCGCGTCACCCATGCCGCACAGGTCGACCATGCTGACAATGCGCGAGCGAATTCTCGCCATTGTTCCCACCGCCGAGGAAGTGGTCAGCTATGGCATGCCTGCATTTCGCGTGAAAGGCACTGTGATCGCCGGACTCAAGGCTGCAAAGAATCATGTCGGCTACTACCCCTTCAGCGGCTCAGTCATTGAATTGTTCAAAGCGGACTTGAAGAGCTTCTCTACGACCAAGAGCGCAATCCACGTACCCATCACTTCCCCACTGTCTCGAGTACTTCTCAAAAAGCTTCTTGACGCCCGGATTTCTCAGTGCCCGGTGAAGAGAGGCGAAGTTGATCTCACGAAATATTCGTCATCCGATGAATACTGGAGACAACTTGGGCTGGCAGCGCCGGCTCGACGTGGACTCGTCGACATGAACATCGTCGACCTCTCGGGGCTTCGGACGATCACTCGAAGTGAATTCCAGAGCATCCACGGCATTGGCGACTCTGCCGCTCAGATTGTCTTTGCGGAGATGAAAAAGCGCCGCGTGACTTTCAAAAGTGGGCGTTGAGGGACTCGAACCCCCGACATCTTCCTTGTAAGGGAAGCGCTCTAGCCAACTGA
>CAYMVM010000037.1:0-13681 GCA_964394175.1 uncultured Bifidobacterium sp. | reverse complement strand
GCTCTCGTATGTGAGTTTCGTCAGCTGCAGCCGCTGGTGCTTCCGCATGATGGGCAAGCGTGACATGAACCCGCACGGTTCATCTGCACACCGCACTGGAAGCACATCGGTGCGTCACTGTGACGGGCGATGCCGCCTGCTGGTGAGTGATCTGTGCTCGGCGCCGTCGGAGCGAGACCGAGCTCGATCTGTTGGCTGAGTTCCGATGCTGACGGAATGGTCTTCGGGTCGGCAACCACTTCAGAGCCCATCGATGTCTCGACGACGCTCTCTTCGACACCTGGCAGAGTCGGCTGCAGACGCTCATCGCGGCTGAAGATGCCCAACTCGGCCCGCTCGTCGTATGTCAAGTACTCGAGTGCGAGGCGACGGAAGAGGTAGTCCATGATCGAAGACGCGATACGGATGTCCGGGTCGTCGGTCATGCCGGCGGGCTCGAAGCGCATGTTGGTGAATGCTTCGACGAACGCGCGCAACGGCACGCCGTACTGCAAGCCGTACGAGATGGACTTGGCGAATGCGTCCATGATGCCGCTCAGGGTCGAGCCCTGCTTCGACACAGTGAGGAACACCTCACCAGGACGGCCGTCCTCGTACTCACCAATGTTCGCAAAACCCTTGCAGTCCGCTACGCGGAACTCGAAGGTGCGACCACGACGTGAACGTGGCAACTTCTGGCGCACCGGCTTGGTGACGATCTTCTCGACGACCCGCTCGATGACCTGCGTCGCTGCGGTGGTTGCTTCGGCAGACGCATCGTCTTTCTTGTCGTCCTTCTTCGCAGTGGACAGTGGTTGACCGACCTTGCAGTTGTCGCGGTAGATGGCGACAGCCTTGATGCCCAGTTCCCACGACAACATGTGCAGGTTCTCGATGTCTTCGACAGACGCCTCTTCCGGCATATTGACGGTCTTCGAGATGGCACCCGACAAGAACGGCTGCGCTGCAGCCATCATGCGCACGTGACCCTCGTAGTGGATCGTGTTGTCACCCATGGAGCAGGCGAACACCGGCAGGTGCTCGGGCTTCAAGTCGGGCGAGCCGACGATGGTCTTGTTCTTGTCGATGTAGTCGATGATGCGATCGACGACCGGGCCCTCGTAATTGAGGCGCTTCAATGCACGCGGAACCGTCTGATTGACGATCTGCATGTTGCCGCCACCGACCAGCTTCTTGAACTTCACGAGACCAAGGTCTGGTTCGATACCGGTGGTGTCACAGTCCATCATGAGACCGATCGTTCCGGTTGGTGCGAGCACCGTGGCCTGTGAGTTGCGCACGCCGTACTCTTCACCGTCACGAACTGCGAGGTCCCACGACTCGGTTGCCGCGTAGACGAGGTCGGGCTGCACGACGTCGATGTCTTTGATCTTCGCGTTCTCGTCACGATGCATGCGCAACACGTTCAACATGTAGCGCTCATTCTCGGCGAAACCGGCGAATGGTCCCATGCGACTGGCGATACGGGCGCTCGTGGCATAGGCATGCCCAGTCATGAGTGACGTGAGTGCACCCGACCACGCACGACCACCGTCGGAGTCATACGGCATACCGAGAGCCATGAGGAGTGCACCGAGGTTCGCGTAGCCAAGACCCAGCTGGCGGAAGATGCGGCTGTTCTCGCCGATCTTCTCTGTCGGGTAGTCGGCACGGCCGACGAGGATTTCCTGCGCGGTGAACACCACTTCGATGGTGCGCTTGTACGCCTCGGTGTCGAACACGTCGTCTTCGCTGAGATACTTCAGCAAGTTGATCGACGCGAGGTTGCACGCCGAGTTGTCGATGTGCATGTACTCGCTGCACGGGTTCGAGCCGTTGATACGGCCAGTTGCGTGCGCGGTGTGCCACTTGTTGATGGTGGTGTCGAACTGCAGACCCGGGTCTGCACACTCCCACGACGCTTCTGCAATTTGGCGCCACAGATCGCGGGCACGAATGGTGCGGACAGTGCGACCATCGGTGACGGCCTTCAGGTTCCAGTCGCGGTCTTCCTTGACAGCCTGCATGAAGTCATCGGTGACACGCACCGAGTTGTTGGCGTTCTGGTACTGAATGCTGAACGAGTCGGCACCGTCGAGGTCCATGTCGAAGCCAGCGTCACGCAATGCGCGGGCCTTGCGCTCTTCCTTGACCTTGCACCAGATGAACTCTTCGACATCGGGGTGATCGGAGTTGAGGATGACCATCTTTGCTGCGCGGCGAGTCTTGCCACCCGACTTGATGGTGCCGGCAGATGCGTCGGCACCGCGCATGAACGACACCGGGCCAGAAGCGGTTCCGCCGCCCTGGAGCATTTCGGCGCTGCTGCGGATGCGCGAGAGGTTGATACCAGAACCTGAGCCACCTTTGAAGATGACGCCTTCTTCGCGGTACCAGTTCAAGATGTCGTTCATCGTGTCCTCGACCGACAAGATGAAGCACGCACTCGCCTGTTGCGGAACACCGGCGACACCGATGTTGAACCAGACGGGCGAGTTGAACGCTGCACGCTGCGTGACGAGGATGTACTTCAACTCGTTGCGGAAAGTTTCTGCTTCTTCTGCATCGACGAAGTAACCGCCCTCGGTTCCCCACGTGGTGATGGTGTCGGCGACACGATCGATGACCTGGCGAAGGGAGTGCTCGCGCTCGGGTGTTCCGGGGGTGCCGCGGAAGTACTTCTGCGCGACGATGTTCGTTGCGTTCAGTGACCAGTCGACGGGGAACTCGACGCCCAACTGCTCGAATGCAACTGAGCCGTCTTTCCAGTTGGAGATACGTGCGTCACGAAGCTCCCACTGCACCTCGTCGTACGGATGCACGCCCGGTGTGGTGAAGTGGCGTCGGATGCCAATGGCGAGACGATCCGGTGCGAGTGACATGTTGTTCTCCTTGTAAGCGAATTGTTGTGGCGTTGAAGCCGCGAATGTGTATGTGGACTGGGCGTTTGTGGTGGCGATGGGTCGGCATCGTCACCGTGTAGAGCGGCTTGGTCACCGTCCCACCGAGGCCCCGAGGGGCCGCCGGCAGGCCAATTGGCCCGACCACTACATCTTGTGGTTTTCCCTCCCCCATTTCTGGTTTCACCACAAGAGGTTGGGAGATTACAGCACCGTAGTTACATCCATGTCAACGACCCTCAAGAAATCTTTCCCTTATCTGACGCGGGTTCCAAAGAAAGCCCTCGACGAGGTCCGACTGACCTTCGCCTAAGGACCTTTTGGGTGCGCAGAACGACCCCGAAGGTCGGATCCATAGGTTCAGGACCGCCCAGTCCCATGAGTGGCTTCGGCGACGTCGCCATGCGTCGCTCGCCGCGCGATCTCGAAATCAAGGTGATCCCCTCTCGCATCCAACCATCCATCTGCCATGCGTACCCGACCTCGGGGTCGACTGCGGGCGCAACGATACGAGACGAATGTTGTGGATTGGAAGTGGACAACGGTGTGAATTCCACAAATGTTTTGTGGAATTCTTCGTGATTACAGGGGATGACGTTGTGGGTTACCTGTGGACGACAGGTGCAATTCGCTACAACGACTGAACAGTGACAGGAATCGCATTCAACACTGCGTTTCCTGACAATTCATCGATGCGCTCGTCGTCCGTCAGAATGTTGCTGTTCACGCCGGGCTTTTCTGCGGCGACCGACAATTTCGTGCCGCGCACATTGTGTCCCCAACCATGCGGCAAACTGACAACGCCGGTGCGAATCGCATCTGTCACTTCAACCGGAGCAACTAGCGAGCCGACGCGACTTGTCACTCGCGCAGGTGAGCCGTGTGACAAGCCGAGACGAACGGCGTCGTCAGGGTGCACTTGCAACGTGCACGACAGAGATCCTTTGGTCAACACTTTCATGTTGTGCATCCACGAATTATTTGACTTCAAGTGACGACGACCGACGAGCAACAACTTGTCATCTGAGTTTTTCTTCACACGCGCGAGAACTTTCGACAGATTCTCCGCGAACAACGGTGGACACAGCTCGACTTTGGCTGAGGGCGTGCGCAAGATCTCAGGAATGCGCGGTTCGAGTGCGCCAAAGTCGATTCCGTGTGGTGCATCGAGCAAAGCACGCACCGAAACTCCACTGGGGTTCGAGCCGTATGCCGCACCATACGGCCCGGTCTGCAACATGATGTCCAAGATGCGTGTCGGCCCACGTAGTCCTTCCGCTGCGAGTTGTCCGAGGATCTCGTCGACATCGCGGCCAAAGATGTTCGAGGACGAATTCTTGACGAGTCCGCCGAGCATCTCAGCGACCGCCAGATCGTCGACGTCACCGACGGACACCGACGTGTCGAGTGTCTGCAAAATGCCGGCAAGCTTTGCCAAGATTTCCCACTCATCCCATTGCCCGTCTTCCATCGGAAGTACCGCCGGGCTGTAGTTGGCGACATTGCGCACCGCAAGACGCAGAAGCGAGATGTCGTAGTGGTCGCGTTGCAATTGCGAGGGCGGTGGGAGCACGACATCTGCGTGTCGTGAGGTCTCGTTCAGGTAGATGTCGACGCTCACCATGAACTCAAGGTCGTCGAGCGCTTTGTCCAACTGCTCACTGTTCGGCGTTGACAACACCGGGTTTCCGGCAAGCGAGATGAGTGCGCGAATCTGCCCCACACCTGGTGTGAGGATCTCTTCACCGAGCGCCGCGACCGGATACTCACCGAACACCTCGGGGTATTGACGCACGCGTGTGTGCCCCTTTCCGATCGTGAAACCTGATCCACCCGGCTTGCCACCGACCGATGTGACCGGACCCGCGGCCGGCAATGTGAACATCGCACCTCCGCGCTTGTCCAGGTTGCCCGTGATGGTGTTCAGTGCATCGATGAGCCATGCGGTGGCGGTGCCGAACTCGACCGTGTTCACACCGATTCGTCCGTACACCGCTGCGGTTGGTGCCGCGGCTAGTTCGGCAGCGATGCGCCGACACGTTGCTGCATCGATACCGCACAACTCGGCCGCGACTTCAGGAGTGAATGGTGCGACTGCACTTTTCAGTTCGTCGACACCAACGACATGAGAGCGGACATGAGCACCGACATCGGCCGCACCAGTGGCAAACAATTCGTTGATGAGTGCCGCGACGAAGACGACGTCGGTACCAGGGATGATCGGCAACCACTCGTCTGAGGCATCAGCGGTCTTCGTACGACGTGGGTCGACCACGACGATTTTTCCGCCACGCTCTTGAATGGCCCGCATACGACCGGGGAAATCGGGCGCCGTGCACAGACTGCCGTTCGAGGCATGTGGGTTCGCACCGAACATCAACAGGTAGTCCGTGTGGTCGATGTCAGGAACAGGGATGGTTATTCCGGTTCCGAACATGAAGCCACCAGCCACGTGCTTTGGCATCTGGTCGACAGTCGACGCGCTGAAACGATTGAACGAACCAAGTGCCAAGTTCACGGCGCGGTTGAACGTCATCGATGCAAGATTGTGTGCGCCGGGGTTACCCATGTACACCGCGAGTGCTGACCTGCCATGTGCGTCGATGACACTGGCGAGACCATCACGAACCACTTGCCATGCTTCGTCCCACGACACTTCGACGTGACGCCCGTCGCGCTTTACCAACGGTCGACGGAGACGGTCTGGATCTTCGTGCAGCTGTTTCAACGTGCTGCCCTTCGGGCAGATGAAACCTTTGCTGAACACGTCGTCTTGATCACCCCGGATGCGCACGATCTGGTCATCGGCATCGACCGTGATCTCGAGACCACACGTGGCCTCGCACAGCGGACATGTGCGGTACGCAGTGCGGACAGGAATTCGTCGAGTGGCTTCCGTCATGTGCTTACCCTTCCACACAGATATTCGTGTCGTGACACACCCGTTCGTATGCTGACCACGTGCACGTGATTCTCGCCGACTCGCGACTCAGCGGCAATACCGCCGAGTCGATGTCCGTGGAGGAAGCATTCGCGTTCGAGCGTTCACCACATGCCGACGGACGGCCGCAAGTGGAAATCTGCATGATCAGCAGCATCGACGGCGCCATCGCGATCGACGGCGTGTCCGGGCCACTCGGTGGACCACCAGACAAAGCGGCGTTCAGCGCTCTTCGCTCGGCGGCGTCAGCCGTGTTGGTCGGCGCCGGAACCGTGCGGGCAGAGCACTATCACCGCCCCAGCCGGCCAGATCTGCCCGTTGCAGTCGTCAGTCATCGGGGTGACGTCGACACCGCGAGCGAGCTCTTCACATCTGGGTGCGGAATTCTCGTCGTACCCGTCGATGCACCGACCGTGCCCGTGAAGAACGTGCGCGCAGGCAACGGCACTGTCGACCTTGCGTCCGCACTACGACAACTCGGTGGTTCATTCATCCAAGTCGAAGGTGGTGCAGTTCTGAACGCGCAATTGTTGGCGCTCGGTCTCGTCGATGCCATCAACTTGACGTTGTCGCCCCACATCGTCGGCGGTGCGACTGATCACATCGTCACTCAGCTACCAGTGCCACATGACTTTCGTTTGACGCGAGTGTTGCGTGACGGCGACTTCGTGTTCTGTCGCTACGAGCCGACGCTCAAATAGTTCAGGACTGCTTCAACAACGCAAGTTCGCGACGGAAGTCGGCTGCGCCGTCGAAGTTCTTGTACACACTTGCAAAGCGCATGTACGCGACTTCATCGAGGGCCTTCAAGCGTTCGAGCACTGCATGACCGATGAGTGAGGTGGTGATGTCCTCTCCGGCAGCAGCTGCCAGACGAATCTCGTCCTCAACCGACTCGGCCAGTTCGTCGATTTGCTCCTCGGTGACCGCGCGACCTTTGGACGCCGACCGCACACCTGCCGCCACCTTCTGTCGATCGAAGGGTGTGCGCTCACCGGAGCGCTTCAACACCATCAGCGGGGCGCCCTCGAGGCGCTCGTAGGTTGTGAAGCGATATGCACACTCTGGACACGAGCGGCGACGCCGAATAGCGCTGCCATCCTCGGCAGACCGAGAGTCGATCACTTTCGTGTCGTCGTGCTTACACACTGGACAATGCACATCTACAGAGTAGTGCGGGCTTTTCTTTACTTTCTGTCTCCCCTGTCCGCGTTGAACACGGACAGGGGATCAGGGGATGCGAATGATCTGGCCGGCGGAGATTTGATCTCCGTTCATGCGAACCAGAACATCGACGAGTTCGGTGATGTCGCCTTGCGGCATGAGATCGCGAGCGATGCCCCAGATGGTGTCACCGGGCTGCGCGACAACCGTGCGCGGAACCCCCGCGTTACCGGCTGACGGCTCGGTGGCCATTGCACGGCTTCCGAGGACCCCTGTGGCGACCACAGCGAGTGCCGCGATGGCGAGTGCGATGCGTCGACGCACGATGACTGGTCGCGGCGTCGCCCCGGTGCCGACTCGGGCAGCTGGCCGGGCGACGGGACGACGCGGCGCGAACAGGGGGTCGATGTGGGTGATGGTGCTCATGGGGGGTCTCCTTCTGGCGGGGGCTGAACTGGGCGGTTCTGGTGGGTTCTGGTGGGTTGTTGGCACCGTAACGAACGGGTGTTCGATAGTTTGCCCCGAACAGGTGTTCGTGTCAAGGGGTCTACGAACAAATGTTTGGCGAACAGGTGTTTGACCCGCGGGGCGAACACCTGTACGCTCAGCCCATGGCCGAAACCCTCACCCCACGTCAGCGCGACATCCTCAACGTCATCGAGCAGTGCATGCAAGACCGGGGGTACCCGCCGAGCGTGCGCGAGATCGGCGAGGCCGTCGGCCTCAACTCCCCCTCCACGGTGCACAACCACCTCGCCACACTCCAGCGCCTCGGCTATCTGCGCCGCGACCCAACCAAGCCCCGCGCCATCGAAGTGCGCTTCGACACCAACTCCGGCGTCGCCATGGATCGTCGTCCCTCACGCCACATTCCGCTCATCGGCGAAGTCGCCGCCGGCACCGACGTGCTCGCGCAAGAAAATGTCGAAGACCTCATCCCGATGCCGTCCGACTTCACGGGTGAGGGAGAGCTCTTCATGCTCCGCGTTCGCGGCGACAGCATGATCGAAGCGGGCATCCTCGATGGCGACTATGTCGTTGCACGCCAGCAGAACACGGCCGACAACGGCGACATCGTGGTGGCAGGTATTCCAGGCGAAGAAGGAACTGTCAAGACCTTCAAAAAGTCAGGAAACAAGATCACTCTCATTCCGTCGAACCCACGACTTCAGCCCATGGTGTTCAACGCCGACGAAGTCAGCATCTTCGGAAAAGTCGTCACTGTCCTTCGTCGTATCTGACGACGCAACGTCGCATCAGCGACGCGACAAACGATCTGCCAGCAATGTGATCCGCGAATCGGGTTGCACCACCGCCACGCGCACGAAGCGCGCACCCTGTGGTCCGTAAAAGTCTCCGGGGCTCACCAGTGCTCCCCCATCGGTCGCCAAGCGCTCAGTGAAACCCCAGGCATCGCCCACGTCACACCACAAGTAAAAACCGCCGGCCGGCATGGTGATGGACACTCCGCTCCATGTGCTCAACACCTGTGCGACCTTTTCGAGGCGCGACAGATACCGATCGCGTTGGACTCTGACGTGTTCATCATCATCGAGTGCTGCGATGGCGGCCGCTTGCGCTGGCCCCGGCACCATGAACCCCGCATGTTTGCGAACCTCTTGCAGATAACTCACGATGTCGGCGTCGCCTGCGTAGAACCCGACGCGCACGCCGGCAAGATTCGAACGCTTCGACAGTGAGTGCACGGCAATTACACCGTCTGCCCCGTGCTGCAAGATCGACTGTGAGCTGGTCGACCATGTGAATTCGGTGTAGCACTCGTCGCTGAACACGGGAACCCCGTGAGTGCGTCCCCATGCGGCCGCTGCACCAAGGTCATCCAACTCGCCTGTCGGGTTGCTTGGGCTGTTCACCCACAACATGAGCGCGCGTTGCGCGTCGTCGGGTGAGATTGATGCCAGATTCATCGTGCCGTTCGCATTCATCGGCACCGGCAGTGCCCGCAGCCCGGCGAGTATTGCTCCCATCTCGTACGTCGGGTACGCAGTTTGCGGATACAGAACAGTGTCCCGATTCGGTCGACGCAACTTCATGTATTGCGGCGTGGTCGCGACGAACTCTTTCGTTCCGATGCATGCCGCGATGCGAGACACAGGCATGTCGATGGCGAATCGTCGTGCCATCCATCGAGCGATGGCACGACGCAAAGCCTCGCTTCCGATGCTTTGCGGATATCCACGCTCGGCCCCCGAGGTCGACAGTGCCTCGACAACAGCACTTGGCGGTGGATCGCACGGCGTACCAATGGAGAGATCGATGACACCTCCGTCGTGGGTCGCTGCCACCTTCTGAAAAGCATCGAGCCGGTCGTAGGGATACGGCGGCGGCTCGAAACCTGGAGCGTCACGGTCTGTCATGGCGCTCCCATGCTTGCCCATCATCCGCGCCGCGAACGAACTGCGACAAACGACCACGCGACGCATCAGACAGTCGGGCTCTGACCACCATCGCATCGTCTGCGCTCTCGGTGGACACGACCTCACCTTCCCGGTGCACCGCTGCGAGCACGTCGCCCCGGTCGAAAGGAATCACCAACTCAGTCACCGCAGTCAATGACCGGACCCGATCGGCCAGGGTTCGCAGAAAGACATGGAGGTGACGTTGCTTCAACGCCGACACGGCCACAGAACCGGTGTGGGTGGAGACAAGATGCGCGCCGTCATCATCTGCCAGGTCGCACTTGTTGAACACGATCAGTTCAGGCACGGTGCCGGCTCCGATTTCATCCAACACTTCATGGACAGCTGCGATCTGATGCTCAGGGAATTGAGCGCTCGCATCGACCACGTGCACAAGAAGGTCTGCCTCTGCGGCAACTTCCAACGTGCTCTTGAACGACTCGATGAGACCATGGGGCAACTTGCGCACGAAGCCGACCGTGTCGGTGAGCAGCACCGGCTCGCCACCAGGCAGGGCGAGGCGACGGGTCGTCGGATCCAAGGTCGCGAAGAGGCGGTTCTCAGCGAGCACTCCCGCCTGCGTGAGCGAGTTCAAAAGTGTCGACTTCCCTGCGTTCGTGTATCCGACGATGACAACGTTGGCCAGTCCGCTTCGGCCGCGACTCTTTCGCTGCACAAGCCGAGTGTTACGCAGGTCCTTCAGATCGCGTTCTAGCTTGTTGATGCGCGACATGATTGCGCGGCGGTCGACCTCGAGTCGTGTCTCACCAGAACCACGCGTGCGAGCACCGACGCCACCACTTTGCTGGGACAACTTCGCTTTGGCACCACGACGCAAACGCGGCAGCCGGTACCGAAGCAGTGCCAACTCGACCTGCGCTTTTCCTTCGAGGGTGTGCGCGTTCTGGCCGAAGATGTCGAGAATGACTGCAGTACGGTCGATCGCCGTTCGACCGAGGACTTTTTCCAAGTTGAATTGCTGCGCTGGTGTCAGCTCGGCATCAAACACCACTGTGTCGGCATCGACAGCGAGGCACACTTCGTGTAACTCATCGACTTTTCCTTTTCCGATGTAGAACGTCGGGTCTGGTGTGTCGCGACGCTGGGTCACCCGAGCAGCTTCGTCTGCTCCGGCCGTGTCGACCAGCAGAGCCAGCTCGTCGAGTCCTTCTTCAGTGTCTTCGTCTGTTTGTCCGGCAAGTGTGACTCCGACGAGCACGATGCGTTCTCGAAACGTGCGCTCGATGAGCGTCCGCCCGAGCGCCTCCTGATATGGGTTGCTCACACGTGCACCGTGACCGTCGCAATGTATTGCGTCGGGCCGATCAGTGTCGCCCGACGCGTCTGCAAATCGACACGAACTCTGGCATCGCCACCATCCATGTGAACGAGCACCTCGTGAGTCGAGCTCGGCACGATGCCCCACGAAAGTGCCGCCTCGGCACTCGCACAGGCCCCGGTTCCGCACGCCAACGTCACACCAGCACCTCGTTCATGCACTCGCATCGTGATGGCGTGGGGCTCAGGACCCGGCTCGACGATCTCGAGGTTCACGTCGGGCACTTTGGCCCCGAGCGCATGAAGGTCGACGAGAGCCACGTCATCGACAGCGACCACCGAATGCGGGTTGCCCAGGCTCACATGTCGCACCGGTCGATCTGGGTGCGCTTCAAGGTCGTCCCAGTGGGACGGTGCATCGATGTCCTCAATGACTCCCATGTCGACCACCACGTTTTGAAGACCATCAACTGGGCCGCCGAGGACTTCGACAACTCGCTCGCCCGCATCTGTCGTAATCGAATACGTGTGTGCACCTGTCATGCCGTCTGCCGTGTAGGCAGCCTGTACGAGACACCGAATGCCATTGCCGCTCATCTCGGCACGACTTCCGTCAGAGTTGAACAGCATCATCGACGCGCGACGGTCACCCAGTCGTTCCAACACCAACAGGCCGTCGGCACCCACACCCATGCGTCGATCACACCAGCGCTGAGCCAACTCGGGCCAAGGAATCTGCGGCACACCTTGAGCGATGTCGTAGACGAGAAAGTCATTCCCAAGTCCGTGATGCTTGGTGAGTGCCACTTCCATAGGTGTCTTCACACCCTACGCCAGGGATCGCAGTACATGGGTGGCGATTTCTTCGAGTGAGTCGCTTTCGGCATCGAACCACTCGATGCGCGGGTCTCTTCGAAACCATCGCTCTTGGCGAACGGCGAACTGACGAGTTCGAAGAACGACTTTCTCGATTGCAGACTCAAGACTGGTCTGACCATCGAGGTGTTCGATGATCTCTTTGTAGCCAAGTGCCTGTCGCGCCGTTGCCGACATCGGCTTGGACTCGGAAAGCAGCGCACGAACTTCATCCACGAGACCCGCCTCGACCATGCGGTGCACACGTGATTCAATGCGCCGAGCCAGAGTGGGCCGCGACCAACGAAGACCGATTTGACGAATGTCCGTTGGCGGAAAAGTGGCGACACCATCTCCGAACGAACTGAACGGTCGTCCGCTTCCCAACGTGACTTCGAGGGCCCGTACGACTCGCCGACGATTCGTCGGTTCCATACGTGTCGCGGCCAACGGATCGATGCCAGCGAGACGAGCGTGAAGAGCCGTCGTATCGGGATCGCGTTCGAGCTCTTCCCGAATGTCGGGCCACTCACCTGGAAGATCCAATCCGTCGACGACCGCAGTGATGTACAGACCGGTGCCTCCCACCACCACGGGCTGTGCCCCACACTCCGTCGCCGTGACAAGTGCGTGGCGATACGCCTCGACGTAACGGGCGATGGTGAAGCGCTCACTTGGTTCGCACACATCGATGCACGCATGGACCATTCGTCGCTGCTCTTCGAACGTCGGTTTCGCCGTACCGATGTCCATACGGCGATACACCTGCATCGCATCTGCGGCGATGATGTGCACATTGATTGAGGCACCAATGGTGAGTGCAAGGTCGCTCTTGCCGCTCGCTGTCGGTCCGACGATGACGATCGGACGAAGTCCTGACATCAGTGCCCGGCCACGGCCACCGGAATGCGAACGCGATGGGTGGGCTCAGCGAGCACCTCACGGAAGATGCCTTCCAGAAAGTGAGGTGCGCCGCGAGTGATCTCGACTGTTCCGTATGTGCCCGGTCGCAATGGTTCATGCGAGGCGAAATGAACCAACTTGTTCTGGCGAGTGCGTCCAGTGAAGTGACCTTCACGCTTGCGATTCGGACCCTCCACGACGATTTCCTCGGTGCGCCCGACACGAGCCTCATGGCGCAGCAACGCACTTCGTTCCACCACCATACGCAGTCGGTCGAATCGATCCGCGATCACGCTCGGTTCGACGAAGTGCTCCGTCATGGTTGCCGCTTCCGTTCCATCACGCGGCGAGAAGATGAACGTGTATGTCGAATCAAAGTCGGCTTCTGCCGACACCTCGAGTGTGCGGACGAAGTCTTCCTCCGTCTCGCCTGGGAAGCCGACGATGATGTCAGTGGTGATGGCAATGTCGGGCATGGCTGCGCGCGCTTCGTCCAACCGTTCGAGATACCTCTGCGCCGTGTATCCCCTGTGCATGAGTGCCAACACGCGGTCAGAGCCCGCCTGCAACGGGTAATGCAGGTGCTCACACACCGTCGGCGTCTCTGCCATGGCAGCGATGACGTCGCTCTTCATGTCCTTGGGATGTGGGCTGGTGTAGCGCACCCGTCGAATTCCTGGAACTGCTCCGACACTGCGCAGGAGATCGGCGAACAACGGACGCACTCTCACGTCGCCACCTGCCTGTCGCTCGGCAAGTGTGAGGTCGCGGCCGTAGCTGTTGACGTTCTGACCCAACAGGGTCACCTCTGTGACCCCGAGATTTGCCAGACGACGAACTTCATCGACGATGTCATCTGATGGACGGGAAATCTCCTTGCCCCGCACAGATGGAACGATGCAATAGGCGCATGTGTTGTCACATCCGATTTGAATCGTCACCCATGCGTTGTATGTGGTTTCGCGACGTGCTGGTAGCGCACTCGGGAAAAGCACGTGGTCGTCTTCAACGGCCTCGTCATAGATCTCTGTGACCGGGCCGACGGTACGTGCATGTTCGAGCAACTCGGCCGTGCGATGGACATTGTGAGTACCGAGCACCACATCGACCCACTTCGCTCGAGACTGGACGACGTCTTTGTCCTTCTGCGAGAGGCAACCTGCAACCACAATCTGGCGTCCCTCACGGGAGTCTTTCCATGTCTTCAGATGTCCGAGAGTGCCGTACAACTTGTTGTCGGC
>CAYMVM010000036.1:11498-13820 GCA_964394175.1 uncultured Bifidobacterium sp. | reverse complement strand
AAATGGGTCTCAACACGCTGCCGTGCAAGGTCGATGTCGCCATTGCATGCTGGCCCTGGGGCGCGTATCTCGGCGATGACGCGCTCACCAAGGGTGTGCGCATGAAGATCTCTTCGTGGACTCGGCTCGACCACAACATGTTGCCGCCGGCTTCGAAGACGGTCGCCAACTACGCAAACTCATCGCTCGCAAAAGTCGAGGCCCTGAGGGCCGGGTATGACGAGGCGATCTTGTTGAACCAGGCAGGGCTCGTCAGTGAATGCACAGGAGAAAACCTGTTCGTCGTGCGCGGTGGCCGCATCGTGACGCCGCCGACGTCGGCTGGTGCACTCGAAGGCATCACGCAGCACAGCGTCATGCGAATCGCGCGCGATTTGGGTCACGAGATCGTCGTCGACAACGTGGCGCGTAGCGATCTGTATGTGGCAGACGAGATCTTCTGCTGCGGCACCGCGGCTGAAGTGAGCGCCATCAATTCAGTCGACGATCGCGCCATCCCGTGCCCAGGGCCAGTCACAAAGGCCGTTGCCGAGATGTACGGTCGGGTTGTTCGGGGCCTCGAGGACCGCTACACGGCCTGGTGCGAGCTCGCCGTCTGACGCGGTTTTCCACAGAATTTTCCCCAGCTCGCCCCCAGTTTTTGCCCAGACGCGTTGACGACGGGGACAGGCGGGGCGAGACTGTCCACATGACGTCGACGACTGTTCCGAGCCTCCGTGCTGGGCTGTTCGCCGCCATCATTATTCGGTAGCGCACGTCGGTTGCGACGTGCGCGAATGAGCCGCCCTCTGGGGGCGGTTTTTTCGTTCCCAACGCAGTCCGACGGTCAATGAAGATCCAGGTGACATATGACGACAACTGAGACTCACAACGGCGACATGGTCGAAGTGTTCGACACCACCCTCCGCGACGGCATGCAGGTCGAGGGTGTGTCTGCGACCGTCGAAGACAAGTTGCGTATCGCCGAGCAGCTCGATTTCTTGGGCGTCCATTACATCGAAGGAGGCTGGCCTGGCGCGAACCCGAAAGACGAAGAGTTCTTCGCTCGTGCTGCGACCGAGCTGACACTGTCGACGTCGACGCTCGTCGCGTTCGGATCAACGCGTCGTCCGCGCGGAAAAGTCGACGATGACGCGACCTTGCGCAATCTCCTCGCTGCCAACACGTCGGCTGTGTGCATCGTGGCGAAATCATGGGACTATCACGTCACGTCGGCGTTGCAGACGACGCTCGAGGAAGGCGTCGCAATGGTCGGTGACTCTGTGAAGTTCCTCCACGGAAACGGTCGGCGCGTGCTCGTCGACCTCGAACACTTCTTCGACGGATACAAACGCAATCCGGAATTCGCGTTGCAGGTGGCCGAAGCTGCGGTCATGAACGGCGCGACGCATCTCGTCATGTGTGACACGAACGGTGGATCGTTGCCACACGAAGTGCACGACATCGTCGCAGCCGTCCGTGCGCACGTCGGCGCCGACGCGACTCTCGGAATCCATTGCCACGACGACACTGGTTGTGCGGTTGCCAACTCCATGGCAGCGGTGCGTGCAGGGGTGCGTCACGTGCAGGGCACGCTGAACGGTCTCGGCGAGCGCACGGGAAACACCAACCTCACCACCGTGATCCCGAATCTCGAGTTGAAGATGGGATACGCGTGTCTCCCTGAGGGTCGTCTGTCGCGTCTCACGTCTGTCAGCAATCACGTTGCTGAGGTTCTGAATCGTCCACTCAACCCCCAAGCTCCGTATGTCGGGTCCTCTGCGTTCGCGCACAAGGCCGGATTGCACGTGTCGGCGATTGCTCGCGCAAAAGACGCATACGAGCACGTCGATCCGGAAGTCGTGGGCAACGGAACTCGTTTTGTCGTGTCAGAAATGGCCGGGCGCGCGACGATCCAGATGAAGGCCGAAGAGCTCGGATTGCCAATGGACGGTCCAGCGGTCAATCAGGTCATCGACGACTTGAAGCGCCTTGAGCACGAGGGGTACCACTTTGAGGCAGCAGATGCATCTCTTGAGTTGTTGATGCGCCGTGCCGCCGGATGGTCACAAGACTTCTTCCGCGTCGAGACGATGCGCGTCATCACCGATGAGACCGCAAGTGGAGCATTCACCACAGAGGCGACAGTCAAAGTGTGGGTGGGGGACCGTCGTTACGTCCACACGTCGGAAGGAAACGGACCTGTCAACGCGATCGACACAGCTTTGCGTGCGGCGCTTCTCGAGCGATTCCCGCGGTTGGCGCGAGTCCATCTGACGGACTACAAGGTGCGCATCCTTGATGGTGCCACGGCCACTGGTGCTGTCACCCGCGTGCTTATCG
>CAYMVM010000036.1:0-11398 GCA_964394175.1 uncultured Bifidobacterium sp. | reverse complement strand
GTGCGCATCCTTGATGGTGCCACGGCCACTGGTGCTGTCACCCGCGTGCTTATCGACGCGACGAACGGCGATCGCACATGGACCACGATTGGTGTGTCGCCGAACATCATCGAAGCATCGTGGCGCGCATTGGAAGAGTCGCTCGTGTACGGATTGTTGCACGACACCGAACTCTGACCGCAACACGCCTAGTCTTCAGGTTCATGGCTGCTCCTCGATATGCACCGGTCTCGCCGGTCGAAGATGTTCGTACGTACGAATCACCAGAGCACGTGCCCGACACGTGGCATCCGTCGCGTCCCGCCGACATCACCGGTCGACAGCCGAGCGGCCCTCGCTTGGGCTATCAAGGCCCGGACCAGGGGTATGTGCTCACGTTGGCCAAACACATGCGTGATCGTGTCGTGGTGACGGCCGGCGAGGACATCGAAGACGCACTTCGTGGGTGCTCGCTCATTGCGCTGCGTCGTGCGTCGATGTTCGGGCGAGCACCGGTGATGGCCGACCTTGAGTTGGCGCTCGCAATCTGGGGTTTTCTCGACTCGACAGCACCAGCGGACTTGGTTGCAGCTCGCAAGCATCACTTTGAAGGAGTGCACAACACGTTGCATCACTACGCAGAGGCTCGCGAGCTTGCCGACCTCGTGCCTGAGGCGACATTGCGACTGACGCCAGCAATTGTTCGCACGCGTATGCCAGCGGACTGGCGAGCACTCACCGGCGCATGAAATGACCACGTACAAAGCGCCACTCGGCGACATCGACTTCGTTCTCAGAGAGTTCTGTCGCCTCGGTGACATCTCCCAGTTGCCCGCATTCGCCGATGTCGACGTGTCGGTGGTGTCAGAGATGCTGGCCGAAGCCGCACGATTCTTCGAGGAGTCCTTTGCGCCATTGAATGTGGTCGGCGACAAAGTCGGCTCGCACCGCAATGACGACGGGACCGTCACGACTCCACCGGGGTTCAAAGAGGCCTACCAGGCCTATGTCGAAGCCGGATGGGGAACGGTCGGGTTCGAGACCGGTTTCGGTGGCGGAGGATTCCCGTGGATCGTGAACATCGCGATTCAAGAAATGATGAATTCGGCGAACATGGCGCTCACCATGGCGCCACTTCTCACGCAGGGTGCCATTGACGCCATCTTGCACCACGGTGACGAGGTGCAGAAGATGACCTATCTGCCGAAAATGATCAGTGGTGAGTGGACAGGAACGATGAACCTCACCGAGCCAGACGCCGGAAGCGACGTCGGTGCAGTTCGCACGAAAGCAGTTCGCCAAAGTGACGGCACGTATCTGATCAGCGGCACGAAGATCTACATCACCTTCGGCCAGCACGACATGGCCGACAACATCATCCACTTGGTGCTCGCGCGCACACCAGACGCCCCTGCGGGTACGAAGGGCATCTCATGCTTCATCGTTCCACAACGATTGTTGAACGCTGATGGCTCTCTTGGGAAAGAGAACGATGTGACTTGCGTGAGTATCGAGCACAAGACCGGCATCAAAGCGAGCCCGACATGCGTGCTTTCATACGGCGACAACGGCGGCGCTGTGGGCTATCTCATCGGTGAAGAAAATCGTGGCATGACCTACATGTTCACGATGATGAACCAAGCACGTATCGGAGTCGGGCTCGAAGGTCTTGCGCTCATCGAGCGGGCTTACCAACAAGCACTCGAGTACTCGGTGCAGCGACGGCAAGGACGGGCGCCAGGTTCGCAAGGTCCGGACAGCTCTCCCATCATCGAGCATCCCGATGTGAAGCGCATGTTGCTGACGATGAAGAGCACGATCGAGGCGTTGCGTCGACTCATCTACTGGAATGCGGGTTGTCTCGACATCGCCAAACATCATCCTGATGCTGCAGAACGAGAACGTGCTGCTGACCTAGCCGCGCTTCTCACTCCGTTGTCGAAGGGCTGGGGCACTGACATGGCCGTCGAGCTCACCGGTACCGCGGTGCAGATACACGGTGGAATGGGATTCATCGAGGAGACCGGCATCGCCCAGCACTACCGCGACGCTCGCATCACGACGATCTACGAGGGAACCAACGGCATTCAGGCGATGGACTTGGTGGGTCGAAAGATCGGCTTGAAAGCTGGTGCAGTGGTCATGTCATTGTTCGACGAGATCGCTTCAGTCGACTCTGAACTCGGCACGCATGCTGACCTCGCGCAAACTCGTAGCGAATTGTCCGCAGCGCTGAACGCTGTGCGTGGCACGACGCAGTGGATCATGGAGCATGCAGGCAACCCTCTCGACGTGTTGTCCGGAGCGACACCGTATTTGAGACAAATGTCGCTGTTGGTCGGTGGCTATTGCATGGCGCAATCTGCGTTGCTGGCCCGCTCTGCGACCGGTCTCACGCCAGATGTCGTGGCAGCCAAAGTCGGAACAGCCCGTTTCTTCTGTGAACAATTGCTGCCTCAGGTGCACGGTCTGAGCGGGGCAGTCATGGGGGACAGCGAGTTGTTGATGTCGTTCAGCGCCGACGCGTTGTCAGTCTGACGATTACGCGTCGATGGCGTGGCGCTTGAGTGCGTCGAGGTCACAGAACTCGAGCGCTGCCATGTGTGTTGATGCAAGGCGCACCATCGGGGCGCGACCTGCTTCGTAGGCCTCTTGCCAGCGTGGTGCGCACAGGCACCATTGGTCACCATCGACCAATCCCTTGAAGCCATATTGCGGCATCGGAGTTGACAGGTCATTTCCCATGGACTTCGAGAACTCGAGAAATTCACTCGTCATGACGGCACACACAGCGTGCACGCCGGTGTCATCACCACCGACTTCACAACAGCCGGATCGGTAGAAGCCGGTGAGAGGGTCGAAACTGCAGGACTGCAGCGGCTCTCCAAGCACGTTCAACTGATCGGTGGCGGTGAACTCGGTCATGCGGTGACCGACGTGTTGAGCAGAGACCCGATGAGGTATGTGGCTCCGCATGCCACGAGCATGATGAGTACTTGGCGAATTGCCGATCGCGCGACCGGACGTTCCGCGCTCACGCCGATGGCGCCACCGACAAAAGACGCTGCAATGCCACCGATGACGATCGAGGCGACTGCAGCTGCGGTGCCGGACCCGATGAACCACGGCACGACTGGAAGAAGCGCGCCGATGACGAAACAGATGAATGAGATGGCCGCTGCAGAAATCGCTGACGGCATGTCGTCGGGGTCGATACCGAATTCTTCGCGAGCATGCACGATGAGGGCGAGCTCTGGCTTGGCCATCACTTCTTTGGCAGCTGAGGCGGCTTGTTCTTTGGACATGCCGTGACCTTCGTAGAACGCGGCGAGCTCGCGAGTCTCGAACTCGGGGTTTTCTTTCAGCTCTTTGCGTTCGGCTTCCAGTTCACGTTCAACCAATTCGTTCTGTGCAGACACGGAGATCCACTCTCCTGCGGCCATGCTCGCCGCACCCGCGACGGCACCGGCGATACCTGCAAGGCGCACGACTGATGACGACACGCCGCCACCGGCGAAACCGATGACAAGAGAGACGTTCGAGGTGAGGCCATCACTGATTCCGAACACGGCAGCACGCGCCAAGCCGCCAGCGACCGAGCGATGACCGGGATGCGGATCTTTGGTGCGTGCCACATCGTCAAACTAGCGGTGATGTGACACACGCTGCTTCGTTCAGAGGGACACCAGTAGCCTTGCGGAAGAATGTCACACACCCCGCGATATCGCTTCGCGCCGTCTCCCACTGGTTTCTTCCATGTCGGTGGTGCGCGCACCGCTCTCTACAACTGGGCCCTCACGCAGCGCGAGGGCGGAGTGTTCGTGCTGCGAATCGAAGACACCGATGAATCACGCAACAGTCCTGAGTGGACCACGGGCATCATCGACGCACTTTCATGGCTCGGGATCGACAGTTCATCTCCACAGTTCGAAGGGCCGTATTTCCAGTCTGACAACGCATCGAAGCACGTCGAGGCTGCGCATCGACTGTACGAATCGGGTCATGCATATTGGTGTGACCTCACACCCGAACAAATTCAAGAGCGTGCCAAAGCGTCGGGGAAACAGGGATACGACGGTTATTCGCGCGACCGAGGTGTCGAGCCTGGCCCCGGTCGAGTTCTGAGGTTTCGTGTTCCCGACGGCGTAACGGTTGTTCGCGATCAAGTGCGTGGTGACGTCGAGTTCGACAACAGCACGATCGAAGATTTTGTCCTGCTGCGTGGCAACGGATCTCCGATGTTCCTGTTGGCAAACGTCGTCGACGACATCGACATGCGCATCACGAACGTCGTGCGTGCCGAAGAGCACTTGCCGAACACGCCGAAGCAGCAATTGTTGTGGAGGTCCCTCGGTCACGAGCCACCTGTCTGGGCACACGTTCCCGTGCTGGTGAACGAGCAGCGGAAGAAGTTGTCGAAGCGACGAGACAAGGTCGCACTCGAGCAGTACAAGGACGAAGGAATCCTCGCCGAGGCGATGGTGAACTATCTCATGACGCTGGGGTGGGCACCCCACGGTGACACAGAAATCGTGCCGTGGTCCACGATCGTCAATCAGTTCCGACTCGAAGACGTGAACCATTCTCCGGCGTTCTTCGACGTAAAGAAGTTGCACGCTTTCAACGGCGAGTACATCCGCGCATTGTCAGTCGACGATTTTATTTCAGAATGTCAACCGTGGTTGACAGCCGAAAACACGCCGTGGCAAGTACACCGCTTTGACGAAAAAGTGTTCGCAGAAGTCGCCGAGCTCGTGCAGACCAGAGTGGCCGTGCTCAGTGAAGTTCCGGCGATGGTCGACTTCTTGTTCCTCGAGGTGCCAATGATCGATGAACAAGCGTTTGCAAAGACGTTCTCAGCCGACTTCGCGAGGCCGGTACTCGAGCGCTGCCGCGACGCGTACGTGTCCATCGACTGGAATCACGATGCACTCAAAGGACATCTCGATGCACTCGCTGAGGAGTTCTCCGTCAAACTCGGCAAATTGCAGGCGCCGTTGCGGGTGGCTGTCACGGGACGCACTGTTGGTCCGCCACTGTTCGAGAGCCTTCAGGTTCTGGGGCGTGAACAGACTCTGCGACGTATCGACGACGCGCTCTCGCGATCGGTCTGAGCATCGTGCGCATTCTGCGAGGGTCACTACTTGCAGGCGCGGTCGCCATCGTCACGGTGACGGCGTACGTGTTCATCACGTTCTGTTCAGTGTTGTACGTCGGATCAAACGACAGCTCTGACTCGGCCGACGCGATCGTCGTCATGGGTGCCGCGCAATACGACGGACGACCGTCGCCTCAGTTGGCAGCCCGCTTGGACCACGCTTTGCTGCTCTTCAGAGAGGGCCGAGCACCGCTCATCGCTGTGAGCGGGGGCAAGCGGCCAGGGGACCGGTACACGGAGGCTGAGGCGTCCCGCCGGTATCTCCGCACCCGCGGGGTGCCCGAGTCGCGCATCGTGGCCGAAACTAAGGGCGCCTCAACGTGGGAGTCCATGGCAAATCTTTCACCTGTTTTACGTTCTGAGGGCGTCGGAAAGGTCATCGTCGTTACTGACCGGTATCACCTGCAGCGAACTGTTCTTTCATCACGAGAAGTCGGTTTTCACACGGTCGGGAACGCTACGCAGACAAGTCCAGTGGTCGGTGCGCGGGCGATTGCCCGTGCCGTTCAAGAGTCCCTGGGTGTGGCGGTCGGTCGTCTCATCGGGTTCGAGCGACTCTGGCGCATCACTGATTAGAGGTCTCATTGCAAAGCGAGCTGCGCCCGAGAGTGGCCCTGCAACCGCGGCTTTCGCACTAAAAGTCAAGAGAGATGCGCAGGGTGACTCTTGTCATCACCGGTGTCGGTGTGGTTAGTATCTTCGTACCACCCACGACAGTTCGAATCTGATCGTGGAGTGTCACATCACACTGAGGGGGAAATTCATGAAGCACGCGAAGCGTCGCATTCTTGTAGCTGCTGCATTGGCTGGTGGGCTGTTCGTCGGTTCGACGGCGCCTACGCAGGCATCAGGGCACGAGGTGTACATCATCACTGCAGTCGAGACCAAGGGCGAGAGTGCCGTTGCGATTCCCGACACGGCGGACGGTGCACAGTTCGCAATCGACGAGATCAACAAAGCCGGTGGTGTGACCATCAAGGGCAAGAAGTCGAAGATCAAGTATGAGCGCATTCCGGTGGGCTCAACTGCTGCACTTGCTGAGACTGCCGCACGTCAAATTGTTGACAAGAGGCCAACTGCAGTCTTTGGGTTCATCAGCACTGCGCACAACCCAGGTGCTGCACCAGTCATGAAGGCTGCTGGCATTCCGACAATCTTCGCGAATACTGGTGCGACGCTGGCAATTGGTGCTTCTGGATCAGTCGGAGCACCAAACCTGTTCCGCATTCGCCCGACTCAGTCTGCACTTGCTGCCGAGCAGTTCAAGTTCATGGTGAGTCAGTACAAGAAGGACAACGGTAAGGACCTCACAAAGATCGGCATGATCTGCGTGCAGGGTGCCTTCGGAAAAGCTGGCTGTGACGTCTACGGCTTCCTTGCGAATCAGCAGAAAATCACAATCGTGAAGCGTGAAGAAAACTCCGTCACGGCGACCGATCTTTCCGCGCAGGTCACCTCGATCTGCAACTCTGGTGCAGAAGCCATCATGTCGGTGAACTTCCCCAACCCGGCCGCCGCGTTCATGAACGAAATGGTGAACCGTGGCTGCAAGCTTCCAATCGTGGAAGGTGCATCCGGTGACATTGCTGTCATGAGCGGCGCCTTCACGCCGCCTTCGGACTTCAAGCTCTACGCCGCAGTCGACTGCCATCCGGCAGCATCGGCCAAGGGCACGCCCGGCAAGAAATTCGCAGATGCATTCTCCAAGAAGTATGGATACCCGGCTGGCTATTCAGCCGGCGAGGCTTACGATGGCATGTACTTGTTGAAGGCGGCAATCGAGACCGCTCAGTCGACGAAGCCTGCCGACATTCTCAAGGCAATGAAGACGCAGAAGTACAAGGGTGTCTGTTACGACAGGTACTCCCCGGTTGCGTCGTCCACGGGTGTTACCAGCAACATTTTGGTGAACAAGTCATCGATCGTTTCCTACAAGGGCAAAGTGCCGACAATCGTGTCGACGGTGATTCTGCCTAAGTGACGTAAGTTACTGGCGATACTCGCTAGTCAGAGAGCTGATTTGGGGTGGTGGCACGTTGGTGTCACCACCCCAAAGTTCATAAGGGGGAACATGGGCTTTTTCATTGAGAATCTGATCAACGCATTGAGTTACGGTGCAGCGATCACGTTGGCGGCATTCAGTTTCATGGTGCCATTGAAGGCCACCAACATTGTGAGCTTCGCTCAAGGTGACTTCATATCGCTGAGCGCATTCATTGGTGCCTGGCTCATCACTGACAAAGGATGGAATTGGTCCATCGCCTACGGGGCAACTCTCGTCATCATGTTTGCGGCCGGTGTTGTATTTGAGCGACTAACCCACGGTTCGCTTCGGGGTCGCCCTGTCGATGAGGTCATCATTGCCACCCTGGGTGTGGCGTTCATCATCCGTGGCTTCATCTCAAGGTGGCGTGGGGCAAACCCGCAGAGCCTTGACTCACCGTTGCGTGGAAAGTTCTTTACTTTCGCGGGAGCAGCAATTCCGTATCAGCGACTTGTGATCATTGCGGTTGCCATCGTTGTCACATTGGTCTTGTACTACGTGTTTCAGCGGACTGCCTTTGGTCTTCAGCTGCGTGCACTTGCGACCGACCCCGAGGTGGCTCGTTTGCATGGTGTCCGCACTACGCGGCTGGCGATCATCGCATTCGGCATCTCGTCGTTCCTCTGCGGTCTAACCGGCTTGCTGGTCGGCAGTCTGACGTCATTTGACATCGGGCTTGGTTTTGCAATCATGCTCGGAGGCTTCTGCGCGGCCATTATTGGAGGCTGGGGATCAATTGCCGGCGCATTCGTGGGCGGTCTGGTGCTTGCACTCATCGAGCGGCTTTTTGGTGCGTATTACTTCACTCACTTCCGCGAGATGCTGCCGCTCGTGTTCTTGTTCTTGTTCATCGCCGTGAGACAGCGCGGCATCTTCCGAGGAGCCGAGAGCTATGGGCGTCTCTAATACGTTCGAGCGTCGTAAGACGACGCCCGGAGCGCGAAACAACATCCGCAACATTGCGATTTTTGCAGTGATTGCTATTGCACTTGAGTTGCTTATCGGTGACAGTCTGACCCAAGCAAACCTGGTGAACCTGTGGATGTTCTATGCCTGTGTGTCGATTGGGTTCTACTACTTGTTTGGTGTTTCCGGGCAATTCGCCTTCTCTCAGGCAGCTATGACTGGGGTCGGTGCGTACACCTCTGCATGGGCCTCTCGAGATCTTCCTGTGGTGCCCGCGATTATCTTTGCAACCGTAGTTACCGCTGTCATAGGTGGACTGTTCGTCCTCGCACTTCGTAAGGCGAGCCACTTTTATTTCGGAATTGGCACGCTTGCATTGTCTGAGACATATCACATCCTTGCAATTCAATGGAATTCGTTCACGGGAGGTGAAGGCGGTGAGGTGTACGGCATCAAGGGGCTCAATCTTTTTGGTATCAACTTCACCGGCGACAAGAACGCATTCTGGCTGATGTTGGTGGTCGCATGCGGTGTGCTGACAGTCGGCGCGATGCTTGAACGGTCACCGGTCATTCGCGAGTCGAAAGCGACACGTGACCAGCGCACCGTAGCCGACACTCTGGGCATCCCGCACCTTCGCTCACGAGTCACCATGTTCATGCTTGGTTCGGCTATGGCCGGCTTCGTCGGCGCCGTGTACTGCCATTGGAAAATGGGACTCTCACCCAACACGTTCGGTCTCGAGTTGGGCTTGGGCGTTTTCCTGATGGTCATCCTCGGAGGTCTCTCGAGCAAGTGGGGTGCGGTACTGGGTGCTGCCTTCTACGTGTGGGTGCCTGAGTTGATCAGCTTCGTCGAAGAATTCAAGTTGATGGTGTACGGATCCATTCTCCTGATCGTCATTATTCGTTTGCCGGAAGGTCTCATCGGCATTGAACACATCGTGATGTCAAGAGTCCACAAGCGCCGACATAGTGCCTCTGACGACTCTCTGACATCGATTGCCGAGACAGTCGTCACGGAACTTCCTGACAGTCTCAAACCAGTCTTGAACAGTGGGGAGTCGACCATTCTCGCGACAGAAGGGATGACTGTCCGGTTCGGTGGGAATACTGCAGTCAATAATGTTTCACTTGAGTTGAAGAGTGGGGAAGTGCTCGGACTTGTGGGACCAAATGGTTCGGGTAAGTCGACGTTTCTCAACGCGGTGACGGGCGTAGTGCCCGCCGAAGGAACGCTGTCCATCTATGGGCAGCAGATTCCACTTGGCAATGCGAACGCATTGAAGAAGGCCGGAATATCGCGCACATATCAGTCGCCGCAGACCTACCTCAAGTTGACCTGTCTTGAGGATGTTCTACTCAGTACCTCTGATCGCAAGTTCACAGGGATTGCAGCTGCAGTCTTGAGACCATTCGCAACTCTGAAGCACGAGCGTGCACGGTGGGCGATTGCAGAAGATGCGCTTGACTGGGTGGGCCTGCGTCACCTCGCCGATGTGAAGGTCGCACAGCTCACGTACGGCCAGCGTCGACTCCTTGAATTAGCGCGGGCCATCGCTGGAAAGACATCGACCTTGTTGTTGGATGAACCATCAGCCGGTCTCAACGCATCAGAGACTGAAGTCCTGGGTCAGTATCTGATGAAACTGCATGCCGCAGGTGTGTCGATTCTCATCGTTGACCACAAAGTTGACTTCTTGAACTCAATCTGCGATCGAATCGCTGTTCTGAACGTGGGCAACTTGATCACAATCGGAACGCCAGACACTGTTTGGGATGACTCACGAGTCGTCGACGCCTACTTAGGGACACAATGATGCTGAAACTAACGAATGTCTCGGTGAACTACGGAGTGGTCCGCGCCCTGAACGACGTGTCGTTTGAAGTTCCGGAAGGACATATCACGGCATTGCTCGGGTCAAACGGGGCGGGGAAGACGTCGCTGCTACGTGCTGTGTCGGGATTGGTTCCATACTCAGGTTCCATCATTTTTGATGGGACAGAGGTGTCAAAGCTCGGGCCTGAGCGTCTTGCACGCGAAGGTGTGTTGCACGTACCCGAGGGTCGTCGCATCGTCGCTGACCTGACGGTTGTCGAAAACTTGAAGCTCGGAACGACGGCGCTCGGTGGGCGCACTTCGAAGGCTGATATCGATGGCGTGTTCAGTATTTTTCCAGCACTTGCCGGCATGAAGGAACGTGAAGGCTGGATGCTCTCGGGTGGTGAGCAGCAGATGCTCGCGATCGGTCGCGCACTTGTCGCCGCTCCACGCTTGCTATTGCTTGACGAACCGTCACTCGGTCTTGCACCTGTGATCATCAAAGCTGTGTACGAGGCACTAGCGACGGTGTTGAAAGGCACGACGGTGTTGCTCGTCGAGCAGAGCACTGCGAATGCATTGAACCTCTGCAACGAAGCTGTGGTTCTGGCACAAGGCAACATCAGTGCCAAGGGCGCCCCGAGCATTTTCACCCGCGACTTCCTTGCCAAGGCGTACCTCGGCGGCTGATCGGACGGCGTCCGACGCGCATCCGCACGTAGACAAAACTGTCATCACTTCGCTATCCTCTACATCTGCACTGGGGAATGGTGTAATTGGCAACACAGCAGTTTCTGGTACTGTTATTCAGGGTTCGAGTCCTTGTTCCCCAACAAATTGGTGCGGTGTGTCCGCGAGTTGTCCGTTGCAGAGTGAAGGGACACGATGAGCAGGGCGAAACTGCCGACTAGCGCAAAGGCCAGCGAGCGAAAGCAATCCAGCAAGGAAGCTCTCATATCGGCCACGATTCGCGCTCTTGAGACTGGTGGTGAGCCGTCTGTCCGCCTCGAACTCATCCTTTCTGAAGCGGGTGTGTCGCCAAGTTCTCTGTATCACCACTTCGGAAGCCTCGATGGTTTGATTGACGTCGCCCAAGTTGAACGATTTGCTTTGAATAGCGCTCGGAACGTGGCGGAGTTCGAGAAGCGCCTTGAATCAGTGCGAAGTGCTGCAGAATTCCGAGAGTTGACCGACGAGATGTTCGATCTCATTTTCGCTCCGGCGCGATTGACAGGTCGCATGGCTCGTGTCGACGCACTCGGACGCGCATTCGGAAACGTGGAACTTCAGGCTGAGTTGTCGACCATCTATCGAGGAATCCTTGATCGCATCTCCGAGAGCATCGGCCTGGCCCGAAGCAAGGGATGGCTCGATGAGCGAGTGAATCCGCGCGCAGTGGGAGGGTGGATCGACTCGATGGGTCTTGGACGTGTGCTTGTCGATGTCGCTGACGACCCCATCTTCCACGAGGAATGGATGGCCCTCGTGAA
>CAYMVM010000035.1:14866-17040 GCA_964394175.1 uncultured Bifidobacterium sp. | reverse complement strand
CGACCGAACTGCACGCGAACTTTGGCGTACTCGACCGACATTTCGAGAACCTTCTGTGCACCACCAACCTGCTCGGCGGCAAGACCGATGGCGGCGAGATCGAACACTTTCGACAACACGTCCCAACCAGCACCTTCGGTGCCGATCAACGTGGCCGGCGTGTCCTTGAATTCGAGCTTTGCTTGCTTGCGCGTCTGGTCCATGGTGGACAGCGCGGTGCGAGTGAGACCCTTTGCATCACCGTTGACTGCGAAGAGACTGATTCCCTTGCCGGTTTTTGCAGCGACGATGATGAGGTTCGCCGTGTGGCCGTCAATCACGAATGACTTGGTTCCACTGATCGTGAAGTCACTTCCCGATCCCTTTGCCTCTGCAGTGATTCCTGATGCATCCCATTTGCCAGATGGCTCGGTGGTTGCAAGCGTCGCGATGGTCTCACCCGATGCGATGCCAGGCAGATGTGCCTTCTTCGCCGCCTCGTCACCTGACAGCAACAGAGCGTGTGTCGCGAGCACTGCAGTCGAGAAGAACGGTGCACACAACAGCGCGCGGCCCATTTCCTCGAGCACGATGCCGAGCTCGACCCAGGAGAATCCTTGGCCACCGAACTCTTCCGGAACCACGAGCGACTGCAGACCCAACTGCTCGGCCATCTGTGACCACACTGCGGCGTCGTAACCATTGTCGGTTTCCATCTGCTCGCGCACGGCAGATTCATCGGACTTGGCCTCGAGGAACGAGCGCACCATCTTGCGCAGTTCTTCCTGTTCTTCACTGAAAGCAAAATTCATGTCTCTGAGTCTGGTGCCCGACCCACAGGGCGTGCCAATCGGATTGTGTACACCGGTGTACGCACATTCCCGTCCGCCTCGCTAGCGTGGTCGTGTGGCAACCATCGGAATTCGAGAACTTCGCACCGCGCTTGCGGCCATGGTGCGCCGTGCGGGAGGGGGCGAGCGCCTGGTGGTCACCGTTGACGGCCATCCGGTCGCTCAGTTGGGCCCGATTGACGCACCGGCAACCGCAGTGTCGATGGCTGATCTGGTGAGCCTCGGGCACGTGATCGCGCCCCGGCGCAGATCTGCCTATGTCGGGCCCGAACCAGTTCTGCTTCGCACGGGAGCGCGCATCGACCAAGCCCTTCGTGAGGTTCGCACGTGAGCGTGTACCTCGATTCGTCGGCATTGCTCGCCTGGCACATCGACGGAGCCGCCCGCGACGTCGTGCATGATGTCTTGTCACGTGATGCGACGTGGTGCGCGAACGCAATTGCGCTCACTGAAGCACTCGCAGCCGTGACTCGTCTCACCGATGACGACGTCTTGCGTCGCGAGTTCGAGGACAACATCCGCCACTCGTGGGATTTCGTGCACATCGTGCCCCTCGACCAACGGTGCCTCGACGATGCGGTGGAACTCATGTCCACCCAACCCATCGGCGTCTCCACGGCATTGCACCTGGTCTCTGCACGTCGCCTGCCTGCCGATGTCACCTATGTGACGTTTGATGCGGCCCACATCCCCGTCGCCCTGTCGCTCGGGTTCGATGTTGTGTCAGGCTGAGCACATGTCACGAGACGACTCGACGCTGGCTTTGCCCACTCTGCACTTCCACGACGACGCGATCGAAGTGCACAAAGTGGTGGTCGGCGGCTACGACAACAACGTGTTCGTCGTGCGGTGTCGTCACACCGGCGATGCGGTCCTCATTGATGCCGCGAATGAACACGAATTGCTGCTCGAGCTGTGCACAACGCTCGGAGTTCGGCGAGTCCTTGAGACACACGGACACTTCGACCACATCGGCGCCGTCGCCGAGATGCGCGAGGCGGGGTATGAAGTCGGCGTGATGTCGGCCGATGCCCACTATCTGAAAGAGGTCGGCTACGACGTCTTCATCGATGACAAAGAGGTCATCGAAGTCGGCAAGGTGAGGCTGCACTCGATCCACAATCCGGGTCACACTCCCGGGTCGGTGTCGTTCAAAGTCGAAGGCTCGCCCGTGCTCTTCACCGGTGACACGTTGTTTCCGGGTGGGCCCGGCGCCACGAAGTTTCCGGGGGGAGATTTCTCCACCATCATTTCCTCGATCGACGAGAAGTTGTTCGCGTTTCCTGCCGACACCATCGTGATGCCCGGTCATGGAACAGACACCACCATCGGAACAGAACGGCC
>CAYMVM010000035.1:7902-14766 GCA_964394175.1 uncultured Bifidobacterium sp. | reverse complement strand
GCTCAGTGCACATCGCTCATGCACGAAGCAGCACACCGTTTGTTGTTCACGAACAAACGTCTGAATGACTTCGTCGGATCATGGTTACTCGGATACGTGAGTTTCACCAGCACAGCCGCTTATCGGCGAGTGCACATGGCCCATCACCGGCAAGAGTTCGGACCAGACGAACCAGACATTCCCCTCTACGCGAACTATCCGGTGTCTAGCGCCAGTTTGCGGCGCAAGTTGTGGCGCGACGCGAGTGGTCAAACTGCGTTGAAGTTGTTTCGTCAACAATTCGCCACGCTTGGCTCCCCTGTTGCTCGCATTCGCAACACGCAATTGAAGATCATCGGAACACACATCGCGCTCATCACTGTCGCATCAGTTGTTTCCAGCCCGTTGGTGTGGGTGATGTTCTGGTTGTTGCCGTACATGACTGTGTGGCGAGTCATCAATCGACTCCGTTCGATCGCCGAGCACGGTGGCATGCAAGCTGGCGATGACCGACGCATCAGCACGCACAGCGTTCGGCAAGGACTTTTGGCGCGACTTTTCCTCGTGCCGTACGGCATCGGTTTCCATCTCGCTCATCACGTTGACGCCGGAATTCCGTTTCGCTCGCTGCCTAGATACCACCGCCACCTGGTGTCCTCGGGGTACGCGCAGCGCGAATACCCCACATATCGGTCGCTGTGGCGGGCATTGTCCAGCGGACCCAATCCGGCGTCCTGAATTACCACTACACAGATAGTGATAATCGCCAGGTGGCTTCTACACTTGGTCCCGTGAGCGAGTTGTTCCGCATCGCCGATCTTCATGCCCGGCCAGTCGCCGACGACACCGGCAATGAACCGACCAACGACGACATCCTGCGTGGTGTCGACCTCGTGGTGAACGAGGGCGAGATCCACGCGATCATGGGCCCGAACGGCTGCGGCAAGTCGACTCTCGCGAGCACGCTGCTCGCCTCTCCCGAATACGAGGTGACGTCGGGGTCCATCCACTTCCACGGTGAAGACATCACCGATTGGTCGACCGACGTACGCGCAAAGGCCGGAATGTTTCTTGCATTCCAATACCCCCAAGAGATCGCCGGCGTGTCCGTCATCCAATTCCTTCGCCAAGCTCTCTCCGCACGCAAAGGAATCGACTTGTCGGTTCTCGAGTTGCGACTCGCCGCAATGGATTGGATGAAGCGTCTCGGCATGGATTCCTCATTCGTCGATCGCTATCTGAATGAAGGCTTCTCTGGTGGCGAGAAGAAACGCAACGAAGTCATGCAGATGGCGATTCTCGAACCAGACATCGCGATTCTCGACGAGACCGACAGTGGCCTCGACATCGACGCACTTCGAATCGTGGCCAAGGGCATACGCGAGGTACGCGTCGATCGCCCTCAACTTGGCATAGTTCTCATCACCCACTATCAGCGACTGCTCGACGAGCTACAGCCCGACCACGTGCACATCATGGTCGACGGTCGCATCGTCAAATCTGGTGGCATGGAAGTGGCCGAAGAGCTCGAGCGTTCGGGTTACGAGGCGTACAGGTCATAACGATGGCTCTCGACGTTGCGCGAGTTCGCAAGGACTTCCCCGTACTCGAGCGGTACATCAATGGGAAACCGTTGGTGTACTTGGACTCAGCGAACACGTCGCAGAAACCAAACGCCGTCATCGATGCAATGACCGACTTTCTCCAAAACGGCTATGCCCCGATCAATCGCAGCGCGTACACACTTGCTGCTGAAGCCACGAACCTGTTCGAGGGAGCACGCTCATCAGTGGCTCGATTCATCAACGCTCCGCATGACCATGAAGTCGTCTTCACGCGCAACGCCACGGAGGCGATCAACTTGGTCGTGCAGTCGTGGGGCCGCGCCAACTTGAAGAAGGGTGACGTCGTAGTTCTCACGCACATGGAGCACCACGCCAACATCGTGCCGTGGCACATGCTCGTTCAAGAACTTGGAATCGAGTTGCGCTGGGTTCCGCTCACTGCCGACGGACAACTCGACCTCACGAACATCGATGCATTGCTCGACGGCGCGAAGATCTTTTCTTTCACAGCGATGTCGAATGTTCTCGGCACCATCACTCCCGTTGCCGAATTGTGCGCAAAAGCACATTCGCACGGTGCGCTCGCGTTGGTCGACGGATGTCAGTCTGTTCCCCACATGCCGACCGACGTCGTGCAGATGGGCGCAGACTTTCTCGCGTTTTCGTCCCACAAAATGTGCGGCCCGTCGGGTATCGGCATCTTGTGGGCTCGGGAGACATTGCTCGACGCGATGCCGCCGTTCATCGGCGGTGGAAACATGATCTCCGATGTCCGACTCGATGGCTTCACATGTGCCGAACTGCCGTACAAGTTCGAGGCTGGCACGCCGCCCATCACTGAAGCCGTTGGCCTCGGTGCCGCAATCTCGTACTTGAACAGTGTGGGTATGGGGAATGTTCGATCGCACGAACGCGCCATCGCCAAAGTGGCCATCGACTCACTCACTGCACGGTTCGGCGACGACATCGTCATCCACGGATCTCGTGACGTCGACATGCGCGGCGCGACAATCAGTTTTGCTTTCCGCGACGTGCACCCCCACGACGTCAGCCAAGTGCTCGACCAACACAACGTGTGTGTCCGCGCCGGTCACCATTGCGCAAAGCCCTTGATGCGGCTTCTCGGAGCCAATGCCACCGTTCGGGCCAGCTTCTACTTGTACAACGACGAATCAGACGTCCGTGCGCTCTGCGATGCCCTCGCAGACACCGGCGATTTCTTTACACTCTGAGACAGAAAGCAACGAGGAAGTACCCCCATGCCCGGACTCGAAGACCTGTATCGCGAGATCATCCTCGACCACTACAAGAATCCGCGTAATCGCGGGGAACTTCCGCCGCCGGCCGTCAGCGCTGAGGGGCACAACCCACTCTGTGGCGACGAGATTCAGGTGTACTTGTTGGTCGACAATGGCACGGTCACCGATGTCCGGATCGCGGGGCAAGGATGCTCCATCAGTCAGAGTTCTGCCTCAATGATGTCTGCCGCAGTCAAAGGCAAATCAGTTGACGACGTGCGCAAACTGGTCTCGCGGTTCAAGCACATGATGTCTATCGAAGAAGGCGACGCAGCCATCGACACGTCGGTGAACCTCGGTGACCTCGAAGCTCTTCAAGGTGTCGTCAAGTTTCCGGTGCGAATCAAGTGCGCGACGCTCGCTTGGAACACGTTGCTCGAGGCCCTCGAAAGTTCTCATGCGTAAGTCGTTCGTGCGATCCGTCGCCGTCGTGCTCATCACCACTCTCACGCTTGCTGCTGCGTGTGAGAGCGTCGCGGCCGAAGGAACCACGTCAACCACGTCCACTTCAGTAGCCACGTCAACCACTGTCGCTGCGGATCAATCGTCGACTTCTGCACCGGTCTCGACCACGACAACGTCGATGCCTGGTTCACCAACCACGACGACATCGACCACCAAGAAACCCACCACTTCGAAAGCTCCAGCTCGCAAGAGCATCATTGGAAAGATTGTCGTCGACCTCAGTGAACAGATGACTGTGGTCTATGACAAAGACGGCGCTGTGTTGAAGACGTTCGACGTGTCGACCGGGCTTGATTCCTCGACACCACTCGGCTCGTTCAAAGTGTTCTCGAAGTCCTCGAGAACCTTCTACACCCCCCGACCCGAAGAGAAGATGCGCTGGATGACCCGTTTCACCAAAGGGCGCCGAGGCGGAAACATCGGGTTCCATGGCATTCCCTACAAGGTCACCAAGCAGGGTGAGGTCGCATTCCCCACGCCCCTTGGTGTCGCCCCGTCATCACATGGTTGCGTACGCATGCTCGAGACCGAAGCAAAGTGGATCTACACCCATTCCGACATCGGAACTGTCGTCAAGGTGCAGAACTAGAACTACCGTGTGGTCGTCGGATGCACAGACATCTGACGAGTGATATAGACGGAGGTCCCATGGCACGCGCCACGTTCACCAGTTTTGAGACTTCGACGAAAGAAGACTGGGACAACATCATGGTGTGCCTGCAGGACACACAGTCACAAGTCGCTGATCGTGTCATCGAAAATTTGCGCCATCTTGCACATGACTTCGGCGGATTTCCAGTGAATCGCTTGGAGCACTGCCTTCAGACCGCCACTCGTGCCGAAAACGATGGCCGCGACGACGAGTACGTGATGTGCGCACTGATACACGACATCGGTGACACACTCGCACCACTCAACCACCCCGACATTGCAGCGGGAATTCTGAAGCCGTTCGTGTCACCAGCCAACCATTGGATGGTTCAGCACCATGGCATCTTCCAGGGGTATTACTTCTGGCACCACATCGGTCTCGACCGCAACACTCGTGAGAAGTTCCGTGGCCACGAATGGTTCGAACACACCGAAGAGTTCTGTGCGAAATATGACTCGCCGGCATTCGATCCCGATTTCAAGAGCAACCCGCTCGAACACTACGAACCACTGATTCGCACTTTCTTCTCGCCACGGAGGCACGCATGACCGCACTCACCGCACACGAACTCTCTGCTGCCGTTGACGGCACGATCGGCATCATTGGTGGAAAGTTCATGATCCACCCAGAGACCATGGCGTTCGGAGCCGAAGCCGGATATCCGAATGGGTTCGTGTTCTACATGCGTGGTCGAGGTGGCGTACTGGGTGACGTCGATGCCGATGTCATCCATTCTGCTTTCATGTTCTTCAACAGAGACATCGTCACCAAGATGTGGAACGGTGGCGTCGCAACTGAAGATGCGCGAGCTGCTGGACGACGATTCGCAACTGCCTGCCAACAATTCGGAACCAAGCGGCTGAGCGGTGTTGCGGGAATGGACCGACTTGCTCAACTGGCTGAGAAAGTCATCACTTCTGTTGATTCATCCGGACTTTCACTTTTTGCGGGTTGGCGAGCTGAACCACTGCCTAGTGGGACGGCCGCGCGCGCGTACCAATGCCTACACGTGCTGAGGGAACTGCGGGGTTGCCTACACATTGTCGCGGTGGTTCACGCCGGTCTGAATGGATTGCAAGCGGTGCTCACCGGTCCCGGTGGTGGACCAGACATCGCAAAATTGCACGGATGGGCCGACGCGTCGATGGACGGAATCGACGCACTTCGACCAGCGCGCCAGCGTGCTGAGGAAGACACCGACGCGATGATGGTTGCCATTTATGAGACTGCGCTCACAGCCGAGGAGCGAGGCGAATTCGCCGAGCTGGTGAAAATGGCCGCGGCAGCAATCGATGCCACCCCATGACGGTGAAGGTAACGCTGACCGGCACCGGTAGCCCACTTCCCGATCCGAATCGAGCGGGCCCGTCAACTCTCGTGCAAGCTGGCGGACAGAACATCCTCATCGATGCTGGTCGTGGCGTCGGCATGCGACTTCCTGCCGTCGGTGTGTTGCCCCCGATGTTGTCAGCTGTGCTTCTCACCCATCTTCACAGCGATCACATTTGTGACCTGAACGACATCGTCACGTCGCGATGGATCATGAGCCCAGTGAAGAATCCGACCGTCATCTACGGCCCCGTCGGAACACAGAAGGTCATCGACGGCATGCTCGCGATGTTGTCGGCTGATGAGCACTACCGCCTGGATCACCACGAGGACCTTCGTGAGATCGGTGGAATGACCGTCGTCGTGCACGAGGTCAGACCCGGTGAAAAGTTCAGCGTGGGCGATGTCACGGTCAGCGTATATCGCACCGACCATCGACCTGTCGCGCCGACTGTCGGCTACCGCATCGAGCACGACGGTGTTGCCGTCGCAATCGCCGGAGACACCATTCCCTGTGACGAGCTTGATGCGATGTGCACGAATGCGGACATCTATGTACAGACCGTTCTACGCGAGGACATGGTGCGAGCCATCGCATCGATGTTGCCGACGCAACAACGTTTTCTCGACATCCTCGATTATCACTCGACTGTGCAACAGGCCGCACAAACTGCGTCACGCTGTGGCGTGAAGACGCTCGTGCTCACCCACTACGTGCCAGCACCACCGCCTGGTCAAGAAGACGAGTGGCGCGCTCTTGCCGCAGAACACTTTGCGGGCGACATCGTCGTTGGCCCCGATCTCACCGCCGTCGAGCGGTAGTCAAGTACACGCCGACCGCAGCCGCAGCAAGCCCGACGACCGCGTACACACCCAAGCGCTCATCAAAAAGCACCGCGCCTTCGATCGTGCTGAGAGCGGGTGTGAGAAAGAACAGGCTGCTCACTCGCGCTGCCGCTTGACGGGCCAACAAGAACAACATCAACAACACCGCGGCGATGGACAACACCCCCACCGCCCACGCTGTCGCCAGCCAGGTCTGCAGCGTGCTCTCGAAGTGCCAGCCCTCGTCTGCCACTGCCACAACTGCGAGAACGGCACCTGCAGCCACATATTGCGTGGCGGTTCCGGCAAGAAGCGGCATCGAGGTACCTCGTGCTCGTTGCAACAACGTTCCACCGGCCATTCCCGCAACTGAGATCGCCATCGCCACGAGCGCCACTGCGGTGATTTCACCGGATGATGACCGCGACTTGTCAATGACAACCGCCAAGACTCCGGCGAGACCGACAGCGATTCCGAGCCATTGACGCAATGACAACTTTTCGCTCAACAACCAACGGCCTGCGATTGCCGTGAGCACAGGCTGAGTACCTGCAATCAGAGCTGTGATTCCAGATGGCAACCCGCGCGATACTGCAAAAAACACTCCACCGAGATACAGCGCGTGCATGCAACAGCCCACAAGTGACGCAACTCCCATGTCGCGTCGAGACAAGCGCTCGTGCTTCATCACCCAAGCAAGTACGTAGAGGATTGCGGCAGCGATGAAGAGACGCACAGCCAGAAACGTGAA
>CAYMVM010000035.1:3995-7802 GCA_964394175.1 uncultured Bifidobacterium sp. | reverse complement strand
CGCAATCTCTTGCCAGGGGCTTCAGAAAGCATCGCAAGCAATTGATAGTCGCCGGCGTCAAGACCGAACTGGTGCAGGTCTCGTTCGATGACGAGCTGCAGGTCGGGCGACGTGGAGATGAACCCCCGCCACGCGCGCATCTCTTCTGCAGACAACCAGCGGGTCCGAGCCATCAGGCAAGGCTATAGCCAGATAGTTGACATCTCAACTATCTGGCTATATAGTTGCGTCATCAACTATCTGCCCCTCGGGGCAACACACAAGGAGATTCCAACCATGGACATCGTGTTCCTCGTCGGACGAATTCTGTTCGCACTCATGTTCGTGAGCGCGGGCTTCAATCATCTACGCCATTCAGATGCGATGGCTGGTTACGCCCAGTTCAAGAAAGTTCCTGCTGCGAAGCTTTCCGTTCAACTGTCCGGACTGTTGATGTTGCTCGGCGGCCTCAGCGTGATCACCGGCATTTACATTGACCTCGGAGCACTCGTTCTCGCAGTGCTTCTCGTGGTCATGGCTGTCAAGATGCATGACTTCTGGACCGTCGCCGACCCACAGGCCAAGCAAGCCGAACTCATCGGCTTCTCCAAGAACATCTCCATGGCAGGCGGAGCGTTGTTCATCTTCGCCCTGACCGCAACTGAAGGCTCAAGCTTCGGCCCCGCCTGGGTCGGCAGCTTGTTCGCAGGATCCTGACGCATCTTCCGACGTCTCCCCTCGTCGGCACGACAGCCCTTCGCTTCGGCGGAGGGCTGTCGTCACTTTTGGGGGCGAATTTCTTGCGCATGATCAGGCGCCGGGAGGCGCCCTTGCCTAATGTTGATTTTTGAAGGGGAGTATCCCGGTCGAAGAGATTCGATGGGTGGTTCCGTCAACACAGCCTCCGCGCTCGGTGCCACCGGCTTATCGCTGGGAGAGACCTTCAGCCAAATCACCGTCGGCTGAAGGAGACATGATGAAGTGCCCCACGTGTACGTCTACATCTTTGGTGCTATCCGAGCGCCAAGGAATCGAGATCGATTACTGCCCCGATTGTCGCGGCGTCTGGCTCGATCGTGGCGAACTTGACAAGGTCATTGAACGTGCATCGTCAGCAATCAACACGTATCGCGACGATGACGACGACGACGATCGACGAGACGTCTGGAAGAAGCGAGAGTCGACAAGTCACTATCCGACGAAGAAGAAGAAAATGTCGAGCTTTCTCGGTGACATTTTCGATATCGGCTGAGTCGTCAGGGTCACCTCGAGCAGCGCCTCGTAGCGTCAGAGATTTCGCTTTCGGAGAATGAAGCAGAACTCGTTGCCTTCAGGGTCGCGCATGACCTGGAAGTAACCATGAGGTTCTTCGACCACCTCACCCACCACCGACGCACCAATTGAGCATGCCGAGCTCACTGCTTGCTGCAAGTCGAACACATCAAGGTCGAGATGTACCCGATTCTTCTGGCTCTTTCCTTCCGGCACGCGCTGAAAGCCCACGTGTCGAAGCACGGGTACATCGCGTAGCCCTACCCAATCATCTGAGAGCGTCTCTGGTTCGACGGTCCCACCGATGATCGCCATCCAGAAACGGGACAGCGCGACTGGGTCTGCACAATCAATAGTGACTGCGAGTGGTTCAGCGAGTGGCTTGCTCAATGTCCCTCCAGGCATATCGGAGATGCTCGAACTCTTCCTCGAGGACAGCGTGAAAACACATGACCGAAGGAACGACACCGTTCTCAAGGATTTCGACTTCGTTCGGGAGTTGGGTCAGTTCGAGGCCATCGAGATATCGACCAAAGGACTCAACTTGCGTGCGACGCTGCGCGAGGACTGCGTCGAAACTTGTCTCGGATATCAGGTCAAGGCCTGGCCATTCATTGCCTTGCGAGCCGGTGTTCGGAAGGCCAATCGCCTCAAATGTTCGTTTGCCCAAAAACGGCCAGTTGAACCACTTGTCATGCACGAACACCATGTGACGCAGTGTGTCGCGAAGAGACCATTCGCCGTTGACCGACACATTTGTCACGGCTTCAGGAAGCACCTTGACGAATTCGTAGAGCACGTCCCACTCGGCAACGAGTTGCGACCAAGCACGACGGATGCCTTCTTCATCATCTGGAGACAACTGATTTCGCAATGGATACCAACGGTCGTTGCTGTTGACGAAGGCGGTGACATCGACGCCATTCACGACAAGCCCGTTGATGACCCCGTCAACCGACACATTCGACATCGACACGTGAAAGAAACGTGAATCATCAAAGTCAGCGTCCCGGAAGAGTGTTCCTTTCAGGTTCACGCCCCAGAACACCGACGCCGACAAGTCTTGATCTTCGAATTCCGCACCCACCGGCGCATTCAACCACAGTGCGGTTTTGTCACGAAATGGCTGTTGGTAGGTCGCCAAACTGACTTGATGTTTTCTCCAAAACGTTCTTGAAAAATGCATTAAAACAAGCCAGGTAAGGGTTTGCGGGCATTGCCTGACACTTCAGTTCTGCGCGCAGCCCTTTTTCTGACTTGGGTTCCACTTGACGCCAGAAATTGTGATTATGGTCACATCCGCAGGCCCTGGTTTCTTAAGGGCCCAAAACAGAAAGAAGAAGTTGAACATGATCAAAGATGCTGATCTGAACCTCCTGGTGTACAACGCACTCTCGTTCGGCACGGCCGTCATGCTCGGTGCATTTGTGTACTTCTTGACACAGATTTCAAGTGTGTCGAAGAAGTATCGATCCTCCGTTGCGGCGTCTGCCGTTGTCGTCGGAATCGCCGGTTACCACTACTACCGAATCTGGAGTGGTTGGGCAGCTGGTGAGGTGAATGAGGGTTACCGCTATGCCGACTGGCTCATCACGGTGCCCTTGCTCGTCGTTGAACTGCTCATCGTGCTCGGCACATCGCCGGAACGTCGTCGCTCGCTCATGAAGACGCTCGTTCCTGCAACCGCGCTGATGATCGGTCTCGGCTACCCGGGCGAAGTTTCAACCGACGACGGAACCAAGTGGCTCTACTGGGTGCTCGCAATGCTTCCGTTCGTGTACATCCTTTACACACTCGTCGGCGAAATGAAGCAGGTGAAGGCACGCGAGAACGCGACCATCGCAGGATTGATCAACAACGCGACCAGAATCCTCTTGATCACATGGCTCGTGTATCCGATCACCTACCTGTTCCCGGTGTTCTTCGAGTACCCGCATGACGGCGCAGAGACTGCTCGTCAGCTCGGCTACACGATTGCTGACATCACGGCAAAGGCTGGTTACGGCTTGGCCATCTTGGCCATTGCCAAGGCACGTTCGGCATCAGAGCCGAACTAGCCAACCCCTAACAATTCACAGAGATCCCGCCTCGCTTCGTAAAAGAATTGGGGCGGGATTTCTTTTTTCTGCACAACTGCCCCGACCAGAAAAACTTAATCGCAACATGTTTGTAGTCTCGACCTATGGCTGCAACGAACTTGACAACCTTCTTGTGGTTCGACACAGAAGCCCTCGACGCTGCTCAGTTCTACGTCGACCTCTTTCCCCAATCTCACTTGGGTGAGATCAGCTACTACCAAGCCGATGCACAACGACCCGCGGGTTCTGTCCTCACAGTGGAATTCGAATTGTTCGGCCGCCCTTTCGCTGCCCTCAACGGTGGACCGCAATTCCCCCACTCAGAAGCAGTGAGTTTTCAAGTCGCATGTGACTCACAAGACGACGTCGATCGCATCTGGTCAGCGCTTGTTAACAACGGTGGAGCCGAGAGTATGTGTGGCTGGTGCAAAGACCGCTGGGGCGTGAATTGGCAAGTGATACCGAAGGCACTTACTCG
>CAYMVM010000035.1:0-3895 GCA_964394175.1 uncultured Bifidobacterium sp. | reverse complement strand
GCCAAAGGACGCTCCGTAGGAACCATCGCGCTCTACAAGCGCATGCGCAGCAAGAACGCCTGCAAGACGTGTGCTGTCGGAATGGGCGGACAGCTGGGCGGAATGGTCAACGAAGCAGGCCACTTCCCCGAAGTGTGCAAGAAGTCGGTACAGGCACAGGCTGCCGACATGGGCAGGAGCGTCACCGAGGAAGATCTGCGCCGCCTCAGCACTGACGACCTTTCCGCACTCACCAGTGCACAAGCCGAAGCGCTCGGCCGTCTCACATTTCCCATCATCTGCGGACCGAGCGACACCCACTTCCGTCGTGCATCGTGGAATGAGGCGATGAAACTCGCCGCAGATGCCTTCACCGCAACCACTCCCGACCGAACTTTCTTCTATGCGAGTGGGCGGTCGAGCAACGAGGCGGCGTTCTTGATGCAGGTCGTGGCCCGCTCGTACGGCACGAACAACGTCAACAATTGTTCGTACTACTGCCATCAAGCATCGGGTGTTGCGCTCACTTCGATTTACGGCAGCGGTACATCGTCAATGTCACTTGACGACCTGGCCACCACGGAACTTGCCTTCGTCGTCGGTGCCAACCCGGCGAGCAACCATCCGCGTCTCATCACGCAGCTCGTCAATCTCCGCAAGCGCGGTGGCAAAGTCATTGTCATCAATCCCCTTTCGGAACTCGGACTCAAGCGGTTCCGTGTTCCGTCACAAGCAAAAAGCCTTGCTCTCGGCTCGCGCGTCAGTGATCTCTACATCCAGCCACATATCGGTGGCGACATCGCTCTGATGGTCGCGCTGCTGAAGGGTGTCATCGAGGCAGGAGCGGTGAACGACGAATTCGTCACCAACCGTGCAGACAACTGGGTTGCAGTTCGCGAAGCAGCTCTCGCCGCTGACTGGAACGATTTGGTCGAGTGCAGCGGTGTGCCCAAGTCTCAGATCGACGAATGTGTGCAGTCGCTGACGAGTGCAAAGTCGGCCGTCTTCATGTGGGCAATGGGTCTCACCCACCACACGCACGGTGTCGACAACATCCGCGCGCTCGCCAATCTTGCGATGTCTCGCGGCTTCCTCGGCACTCCGGGAAGCGGGCTCATGCCCATTCGTGGACACTCCAACGTGCAAGGTGTCGGATCTGTTGGCGTCACACCGCAACTCAAGGAAGCCTTCGCAAAAAGTCTCCGTGAGAAATACGGCATCACCTCGCCGACCACCGCCGGAATGGACACCTACGCATGTATGCAGGCAGCCAACGGCGGTCTCATCGACACCGCTCTTCTGCTCGGCGGCAATCTGTGGGGAAGCAACCCCGATTCGCAATGGGCCACCGATGCGATGTCACGCATCGGAACGTCGATTTCGCTCACGACAAAGTTGAACCAAGGACACTTCAATGGTCGTGCGGCAACGACAATCATCCTTCCTGTCCTCGCACGTGACGAAGAGCCCGAAGCAACGACACAGGAATCGATGTTCAACTATGTTCGCCTCTCCGACGGCGGAGACCCGGCAGTCGACGGCGAAATGCGTTCCGAGGTCGCGATCCTCTCTGATCTCGCAGAGCGCATTCTTCCGCGTGATCGTTTCGACTGGTCGATCATCACCTCGCATGATTCACTACGCCGCACCATCGCCGACACCGTTCCCGGGTACGAAGCTCTGACCGACATCGCCGCCAACAAGCGAGAGTTCGAGATCCCTAATCGCGTCTTCCATGACGGCGTTTTTCCCACATCATCTGGTCGCGCCACATTCCACAATGTGACCATTCCCAATAACCGACGTTCTGCCGACAGTTTCACCATGATGACGATTCGTTCGGAAGGCCAGTTCAACACCGTCGTCTACGAAGAAGAGGACCTCTACCGTGGCACGACACGACGCGATGTCATCATGATGGCCGCGGCTGATGTTGCCCAACTTGGACTTCGCGAAGGCGATGCTGTCACTGTCCGTAGCTCAACTGGAAGCCTCGACGTCGTCATCGCCGAGATCGACATCCGCCCAGGTAACACCGCCATGTACTACCCCGAAGCAAACGTTCTCGTGGACCGTTCCATTGACCCAGAGTCACTGACACCGGCCTTCAAAGCCGTCGCCGTGACCATTCACCCAATCGCCACGTCAGCGCGGGTCTGACTGCGTCCTCACAGGCCCTCCTCGGCCCGAAAGTGAGCAACGATTGCGTTTGCATGCCCATGTCCCATGTCATGTTCAGTCTTCAACATGGCGACCATCTCTGAATGTCGAGCGGACTTCATCTTTTTGAGCATCGACTTCCAATGGGAAATCGGCTTGCCGTAGGTCTTTTCGATCGAAGGGAAATACGAAGCAGGTCCTGTGGCTTTCTTTTCAACCATGTTTGAAGACTAACTGTCTGTTCCGACACAGAGAGCTCACACCGCTGTTGGTTTGTGCAACCTATTCGCCGGTCTGGCGGCGCAGTTCATCACGCAATGACTCGAAATATGGCAATGCCATATGATCTTTTGCCCTGTTTGCGGTCTGCTTTGAGTCGATGATGTCATCGAGTGAGGCGACGACAACTGTCAAGCCTTCACTGACAATCTCAGTCGTGGCACCCGCTCGCCACCCGTCGTATCCCCCGGCCTTGCCAGCCGGCGTAAATGTCAAACCGATCTCGCCGAAGTCCGTCACGAGATTGAGCATGAAAGGCATATTTTCCAAGAACGCTCCATCAATTCTCGTAGGCACAGAGTCACCAGCAATGCGGATCTCGGCGTTCATCCGATTGAGGGCCCGCGCAAGACGTTCAAGGTTTTCCGGAATACGGGATGGGACAATATCGATGTCTCGAGTCGGAAGCGATGAACCTCTGATGACTGCGGCAAAACCTCCAACAACCACGTAGTCAACGTTTTCCTCATTTAGGATCTCGCAGATTCGAACCGGGTCAAACATCAACGCGACTGCATCTCGCGGAATCTACGCGCATTCTCCTGCATCGTCATGAGCACATTCGCCGCATGAACCATCTCGCGCACACGTTCAGCCACTGTCAGATTGAGTTGCGCGCGGATCTGACCCACGTCAACCCCGCGTTCATCTTCATTTGGGTTCTGCCACTCGGCCACGACTTGAGTGTACGCCCCCGTGTCACACCCATTTCAGATCGGTGACCACACCGCCGGCGACGCGCACGATGTCCGAAGGTGCCGCGCCGAAGTTGTCGTTCCACATTCCCGCAGCCGCCCACACCTCGTCATACTGCAACAAGTCCGGATCAACGAACACACGCAGCAGAGTGCTACGACCAAAGGGAGGCATGCCTTGGCTGGGTTTGGAAACCCTATGGTGAACTAGCGACAGATCTGAATCTTGGAGCGCTCGAGATAATTGATGGGACTATTTTCTTCTATGTGCACCCCTCGGCAACGTTCAGGATGTCAAAGGATGAGGCTCTGGCTTTCGCAGCACGGTCCGGAATCGGGCACTTGACGACGTCCGTCGACGGTCGCATCGAAAGCGTTGTCGTCCCCTTCTTCATTGATGATCAACGAGCTTCTCCGACGATCTACGGACATCTCTCTGTCTCGAACCCCCAGGTGGTGAGTATCGAGGAGGGCCACGAGGCTTTGCTCATCGTTGACGGCCCAATCGCATACGTCTCCCCGAGTCACTATCCAACAAAGGCAGAGACCGGAAGAGTTGTGCCAACGCTCAACTACCTCTCGGTTCAGATTCGAGGTCGCCTCACACCGATCAGAAGCACCGAGGACTTTCGGAACTTGCTCGCAGCACTGACCTCACGGTTCGAAATCGAGCAAGAAGAGCCGTGGTCGCTTGACGATGCACCTTCCGACTTCATTCATACGCAGATGAAGGCAATCTGCGGCTTCATGATGCGGGTCGACGCCGTCACGGGAGTAGCGAA
>CAYMVM010000034.1:10613-17188 GCA_964394175.1 uncultured Bifidobacterium sp. | reverse complement strand
AGCAGCGGTTGTCGGCGCCGCAGTCGTCACGGGTGCAATGACAGGTGCCTGAGTTGTTAAAGGGGTGTTCGTTCCTGTCGTAACCGATGAGACGACTGTTGTGCTCGTGGCAGTCCCCGGCGCCTTCGCAGTTGTTGTGGTTGTCTTCTTTATTGTGCCAGTTGTCGCTGAAGCCGGCTGAGTGGTTGTTACCTCGGCAACGGTTGACGTTGTTGTCGATGCCCCGATTGAGTATTGCTGAACATATGCAGGATTCGCCAGGTCACGATCAATTCGTGGCGTGAGATTGCCACGTACCTCCGGAACTGCCAGCTCATCAACCTTGACTGGAAGAACGGAATTCAGTGACTTGTTGCGATCCTGAACAAGAGCCTTGTCACCACCGCCGGTGACAACAACTTTCGGTTGCGTGGAGTCGACGGTAACCGTCTGGTCTGCCCCCTCGGAGGTGGTCAGAACATCAATTCGGTCAGGCTCGATGTTGATGGTCGCATCGGCGATGAGGGTGTTGACAACAAGGTTCTCTCTTGCCACGACGATGTCAGCGTCGGTACCTTCAAAAGCAATCGAATTCTCCTTGAAGGAAATCGGTGAACGAGGCTTCTTGCCCTTTGTCCTGATTTCGGCAGTTCCATGGACATTATTGACATAGACATTTGCGGTGCTGTTCAGAATGACCTCAAATTCAGCAGCTTCGATTGTGACCACACTGTCGATCACTTTGTTCAGCGCCCCGCGTAACGACGTGACTCGTACCCCTTCTACATCACTGGCCGATTGGGCAGTTACGACTCCGTTCTTGGTCTTGATGGACCAGTCACCATCGACCGAACGAATCGTGAGAATGGTGTCTCGAACGATGGTGTCTTCTCCGCACATCGGGCAGGTGGCGTTTGAACGAGAGTCCATCGGGGTGATGTCCATTGACCCAGAATTACCTGACCACGCTGATGCGTCCTTCGTGGGGTCGACATTCGGGTCTGGATTGTCGAACGAGAAGAACCAGGTGTCTGTTGCAAGGTCGACGACCACTTTGCGGGTGATGCCTGGCCAGTTCGAGTCATACAACAAGATGTCAGCACGCTCGGGAGTTGGGAATTCAACTGCATACGGCAGGACTGCATGTCCGCCGTTTGGCGAATACACACCAAGTGTGTAGTTCGTTTTTCCTGCTTTGAACGCACTCACTAGCTCAGCGACGATGTCTTTTAGAGATCGCTTTGACCATGCCTTCGTTGACTTCTGCACCTCAGGCAGGAACTGTGTTGCAAAAGCGCGCATGATTCCGTGCGTGACGTCACCTTCGTTCTGGAGAGTCACGGTCTGAGGATCAAGCTTTGCGCTGTAGCGAAGAGCGGCTTGAACGACGAGGCCCTCGCAGTGCCCCACGGCCCGAGAGTCATTCACCATGCGCGCCCACGCGGCGGCTTCCTCAGTCGGCACACACGGGTCGATTACTGAGTCGACGCATACTGTCTCACCGAACATCTCGACCAAGTCGTTCTCATCGAACACTTCCTGCGATGCGGATGAACCAAAGTTGGCAAAGGCAAAGCCATTGCTGTCGGGTTTCAATCCGGACGATGTGTTCACCACCTCAAGATCTGATGCGGGGGCGATATCCACGGAACCGCCACCGCCGCCACTGCACGCCGAGACCACCAAGCACGAGGCAGCCATCAACGCGGCTAATCCCCTCTTGACGGAACCCATGTGACCCCCTTGAACCTGCCTCAATTTAGAGGCGCCGACGCGTGGTCGACGAAGGTTTGACGCTTAGTGGCAGCCCTAAGTTCCCTCTTAACAGGTGATGCTGTTCGCCCCATACGGTGCTGCAGACCACGTTCCATAACTGAATGGCGTGGTTCTTGCCGCCGTCGCCCGCCAATACACGTAGCCGGTCGCCCCACTCGGACACACGTGATAGTACGGCCCACCGCTTCCAAGGACGTAGGTCTGCGAACTCGAGGCATATTCGTTGGTCCTGCCGCCATCTCGGTAATACCGAATTGTCAAGGTTGCCGGATAGCACTCTTGATCTACGGAGTTTCCACCACGCTCCAGATAGAAGTACGAGGTTGCCGGACTACCGCCATAGTCATTCGAGTTCAGTTGCATGCTTGCGCAGTTGATTGGTGCTGTTGTTGTAGTCGGCGCAATCGTGGTCGTGGTGGTCGTTGCAATGGTCGGCATTGGTGCAGCGGTTGTTGATGAACCACCGGTCAACTCGTACAGAATCGTCGCGTTTGAGGTGATGTTGAAACTGCACGAACGCGAGTATCGGCCGCTCGCAAGGGTGGCGGCTACAGGTGCGTTGTCACCGGGACACTTCGTCGTGAATGGTGATGTAAATCGCTCGATGAACACTGTGATTCGATCGTTCCGGTCAAATTTGTTGCCATATGCATCGAAGCCGATACATCCTGACTCAGAACCATTCATACTTCCGTAGCCCGCCCAATACTGATCACGATTCTGACTCGTAATGGTGCAGTACGTGGTGCTGCTGTTATCCGACATTGAAATAGTGACGCTGTATTTCGTTGCACTGGTCGTAGAGGTTGCCGAGCCGGACGTTGTTGCTGTGGTTGACAGAGAGGCATTTGTGGTGGCGGTAGTAGAGAGCGTGGCCGAGCCCGCCGTCGTACTCGGTGACGACACCGAGATTGTCTGCCTGAAGCCACGCTTACTCACAGGGGCATAGACCGCGAGCGTGTGCGAACCAGAACCCAAGGTGCTGGGCAGTGTCCCACTTAGCGTCACACGACCAGATGCATCTGCCTTCTCAGTATCAAGCACTTGTGGAGTTGAGGCGACGATGAGCTGCACCCATTCATTTGGCGTGAACCCACCGAGTGTCACCGTCGTCTGCTGACCAGGCAGAAGAGTTGACGCACTAGTAAGTGGCGATGACGGTCGCGGCAGTGACGTCACTACAGACTCAGCGGGAACTGTCTTAGGTGCCCCCGCGGGCAACGTCGTCGAGGTTGTCGACGTTGAAGATGTTGTTGTCGACTCAGCCACAGTTGAAGTTGTCGTCGAGGCAGCGGCTGCAGCCCGAGCGGCTGACTCAGCTGCCAATTGAGAGACGTAGTTCGTGTTGTTCAGATCGCGTTCTGCCGTCGGTGGAAGCACACCCTTGACATCAGGCGGTGTCAACTCAGGTGCCACTACCGTGACCACTTCGTTAAGGCCGAGATTGTTTGTTGCCTGCTGGACTGCACCATTGTCAACAGTCACCTGCACCTGTGGCGTTGTTTGGTCGACAACGACCTGCTGAGTCTGCCCACCGACACTTACCTCAACAACAATTTGCGTGTCATCGATTGTGACAACTGATTGATCAGCAACGACAGTGGTAGCCAGGTTGTTGTTGGACACGGTCAATTTCGTAGAGGAATCCGTTACCTCGATGCGCTCGCGCGTGATTTTGACGGGAGCACGATCTTTCTTACCCTCCGTCTTCACTTCCACCATTGATGTTCCGTTCGAAATGTACGCAGAGGACGTGTTCGGAAGAACGAGCTCGATCTCCGGCTCGTCAGCGAGCAATACGAATTCGGGAATCCGAACCACGTCTTCGCAGGTCGCGGTTCGAATTGCCTTACCACTCACACCATCCACGGCAGATGAGTCTGAAGGGCTGAACGTTCCGTTCTTCGTCTTCACTGACCAATCGGTGTCGACCGAGCGAATCAACAACACGGTCTTTGCTACTTGTGACTTGTCACCACAGAACGGACATGTGGCTGATGTGCGCACGTCCATTGGCGTCAAGTCCATGTCACCTTCGCCACCAGTCCACGCGCACTCATCAGCTTTAGGGTCTTTTCCGTTGAATGAGAAGAACCATTGCTTCTCTTTCAGGTCGATGACGACATAGCGCTCGGCACCTGGCCAGTTCGAGTCGTACACCTTGATGACGGCGAGATTGTCTTCGGGAAACTGAATGGCATACGGCAGCACCGCATGACCGCCCTTGTCGGTGTAGACGCCGAGCGTGTACGCCGCGTTTCCGGCCTTGAAACTTGCAGCAAGTTCATTGACGATGTCTGCAAGTGACTTTTTTGCCCAGTTGTTTGTTGCCTCTTGAACTTCTGGAAGAAACTGTGTGGCAAAAGCACGAATGATGCCGTGCGTGACATCGCCCTCATTTGCGAGCTTCACTGTGACGGGATCAGACTTAGCGGAAAACCGAGCAGCCGACTGCACAGCCAATCCTTCACAGTGGCCAGAGGCACGGGCCTCGTTCACCATACGAGCCCACGACGCAGCCTCGGCCGTAGGTACGCACTGTGTGGTGTTCTCATCAACACATGCTTGGGCACCGAACATCTGCACGAGATCGTCGGCATTGAACACTTCGGGGGTGGCACGCGAGCCAAAGTTCGCAAACGAAAACCCATTTTCTTCCGGGATCATCCCTGACGAGGCGTTCTCCTTGATGACATTCGTCGAATCACCGCTCCCACTGCATGCAACTGTGGAAGCGGTGAGTGCAACGAGACAAGCAATGCGTAATAGGCGTTTCATGATGCAGCAGACCCAGTCTTGTTTCCGATATTGCGACGTGTGACCACCACAAGGATGACGATCAGAGCAAGGACAAGGACGACCAACCACCAAGGGAAAGTCGAAGATGAATCACTGTTCATCGTCGACGATGTCTGTTGGGTGATTGATCCTGCCTCGACGACCGTGACTGCAGTAATCGGCTCAATCACTGACTCTTTCGTGATTGTCGAAGTAAATACCTCGGGAGCGCGCCCGTTCTTGTACTTCAGCCGCACTGAGAACGCCTGTGACGTTGAGTCCAACGACACGACTGCCCCGAGAATCGGACTGACATCCCGCCAACTGCCGTCGGGTTGCAGTACTTGTACGGCCGTCAGATCTTTGTTCTCGCTCAACAGCTGGAGTACCGAGGAGGCTTCGAGTGCCACTCCCGCCGAGCCAGGTGGCACTAAGACGGGGATGTTGCCATTCGGACTGATCAACCGGTCAACGGACACCTTTCCAGCTTCTGCATATCCCGGCACTGATTCCTCGAGTGGTGTGTTGTCAGTGAGTGGACCAACCGCCATCGGCGTGGGTGTCTCTTGAGTGTCCTTGGGGCGAAGCACTGAGATGAAGATCACTCCATCAATTACCGGATCAGTCGGGCAACTGCGCCATGCAGTGGCAATGATGACATTTGCCGTCTCATCTATAGGCGTACTGATTCTCGTGACGCCAGGATCGTACGAAAACGCATCACTGGCGAAGATAGTTGGAAAGTAGTCATCTCCGGTTGCTTGGTCAATGCTTGCAATCACCGTAGACGGTTCCTCTCCACACTCGCGGTTCGTGAGCTGCGCGTAGTCAAGCGTGGCCACAGAACCATCACTCGAAAGGGTCATCGGTCCTTTGCTGTCATACGAGGCGCAGGACCGCACGCACATCGCGTGATATGTCCATCGATTGAAGTTCTTTCCGTCATTCACATGTGCGACAAGAATTCCGTACCCCGAAGGAATGTTCTCTATCACGAGTTTGTCCTTTGAGAATTTCGTGAGGTCATAGATGTTCGGCGTCTCTGCATCTTGGACAAAACGGAATTTGACTGCCAGGTCTTCAGGGCATGAATGGACAATGGCACCCTGAAGAATGCTGATGTTGGTGTAATTACATCTCGCTTCCACAGATTCAGCCTCATTGACGACTTCGAATCCCCAGCTTTGCGTGTGGTCGTACTGCCCATTGTCGCCAGGACCAAAATCGAATCGCGCATTCAACGATGCATTCACCTGCACGAAACCAGAAGGGAGTCTCATCTTGTGGGTGAATGTTGTCTCTTCACCAGTAGCCAGGCACACACTTTCAGGTGCTGGTCTCGCCTCAAAACAAACACTGGACGTCACATCGGGGTGAATGAATTCAAGAACAATGCCGAGATACTGAGGATCTTTCACCTGGGTGCACTCAGTCTTCAGCGTGACGATTACTTCGTCATCGGTAGTGATTCTCGAATCGTGCTTGGGAACAAGGGTCGCATCGATAGAGACGCATTTCGTGATGTCTTCACGGATGGCTGGAGGCGGTGGCAGGACGGTGGGAACAGTTGGCCTAGCCACAAGGAACCGTGACGAACTGAGTGTGGACGGAACACGTGTATCTATGGGCACCTCAGCTGCAGCGAATTCATAGGTCACATCTGGGTCGAAGACGTAATTGCCTAGATCATCGACAACGAGAGTCATCATGTTTTGCACAGCGTCACTTGTGTAGGCGTAATCCCATCCACGATTCATATTCGCCGCGTCGGCTTTCCTGACGGAAACTGACACGTAATACTTGCCGTTTCGTTCTTCAGGAGTTCGATCATGTTCCCAAGAGAACTTCAGCATCGTCTCACCAGAAGAAACCACTTCCCGTTCAACTGAGAACGACTTCAAAGGTTTGGCGGCGTTAGTCGCTTGATTTGAGCCTGAGTCCGTTTCTTCAACCGAAGAATTCCCCTGCTCCACTGTCGTCGTCGTGGACTCGACGGTCGTCGTGGACTCGACTGTGGTCGTAGATTCGACGGTCGTCGTGGA
>CAYMVM010000034.1:0-10513 GCA_964394175.1 uncultured Bifidobacterium sp. | reverse complement strand
ACTCGACGGTCGTCGTGGACTCGACTGTGGTCGTAGATTCGACGGTCGTCGTGGATTCGATTGTCGTCGTAGATTCCACGGTCGTCGTGGACTTACCAGTAGATCCTTCCGGGATGCTGCTTTGCTCTCGCTCAATCTGCTTTGCAGAGAACGTGTAGACCGTCACAGGATCTGACGTTTGCGGTGTCGCTATCTCTGTTGGTCCAAACGCACGAATGGGACGGAGTCTCTCGGGCTTATCCAACTCTGCACTAATCTTTCCAGAAGCAATGCCGTTCTCAATGATGGCCACCACGACATGGTCGAAGGGGCTGTATAGCTCACTTTGGGGATCGTCGTTTGTCTCGGAGGACGTCAGATAAACGTTGCCACTCACCAGTTTGGAAACGTTGTTTGGTTTATCGGCAAAAAACGTAGCGAGTTCAAACATTTCTTGATACGAGGGCACATGCCAACCCAAGTCAGATTGTTTGTTAAAATCTTGAACTGTGAGAATCATCTCACTGTTCGGACAAGTTGATGCAATGAGATCAGTGTTCGTCTTCCCAGATCCGATTGCGTCATTGGTGTCGATATCAGTCTTGCAATCAAATTTCACCTTTGGGTCTGCCGCGGCACCATTCCAGCTTGATGGTGCCGCCTCGAGATACTGACCCCACGGCTTCTCAGAAGGTGCGACGTAGAACACGACTCCGCCGCCTGGACCCGTGTCACCAGCAACACACCTTCCACCATTGGCACATGTCGCCGGTTGATTCGTAGTCGGTGTGCTGTTGTTCTGCGCTGCAGAGATGGTCAGTTCTTCTTCGATGTATTCCGACTCGTCCTTGTTACCAATACTCAGCACATATGTCTTCGTCTCACCAGTCTGAACTGTGATGTTTGGTAGTACACCGACGCCGTTTTCAACAGGAACATAGAACGTGCGCTTGCTGGGATCGCTCACTGCTAGCCCAAACCAGCTCGCCCACTCGCAGAATGCAATCGAGAGATTCCCATCCGCTGCAAGGCTCGTTCGAGATGAGTCGATGCACAACTCGGGGGCGTCAACACCAATCGTCGCGTTGCGGGTGCGTCCTGAGGACGAATCTCCCCCACCGCACGACACGAGCATTGTCGACGCAGCCGCAAGGCCCAGAGCGAATTTCATGGTCTTGCCCATCGCAAGCCCTCCCCTTTAAACCTGAATCCTCATTCAACCATTGACGCAAGGCCATTACAAGGCAGGTACTCTTTGTCACATGGCGGAGTCACCCTCTCGCGTTGTCACAGTCGATGGCCGTAAACGTCGGCCCTGGGCTCTGGCGTCTCAAGACAAGTTGTTGCAGGCTGCCACCGACGAAATCGCCTCCGTCGGATTCGAACGCGCTCGCCTCACGCATATCGCAAAGCGTGCAGGAATGACGCCGGGTTCGGTATACACGTGGTTCAAGAATAAGGAAGATCTTTTCCGCGCAGCACTTGAGCACGCACTCACGAGACAAATCGAGAGCAACGCCGCTTTCTTGACATCAGCCCTGAGCGCTGATCGCAGCGATTGGCTCGTGCAGATCGCCGGACTCGTACCGCGCAATGCAGGTGACACTGGTCCGACTGCCACACAGAAACTTCTCATTGAGGCCTATTACGCCGCATGGCGCGACCCGAAGGCACGAAAGAAACTCGTGCCTCGTATTCGTGAGCACTACGCCATGTATGAGCGCGTCGTCACCAAGGCGAAAGAAGCTGGGGCAATCGGAGCAGAGTTCGATGTGCGGCTAGTGGCGATGGTCCTGTTCGCCATTCCCACCGGCATGGCGATGTTGACGATGGCCGGCCTTGAGCGTCCCGGGGACGTCGCGTGGATTCCCCTCTACGACGCCCTCGGTAAGACGTTGTCTTAGGCCTTCGTCTCGCTGTTTGTCTCGTCGATTGCAAGCTTGCGCCTGCGCACCACAATCACAGCAAGCCCCGCAAGCAGGACCAACGGAATCACAACCCAAAGCCACGGGAACGAATCACTCGATGATTCCCCTGCAACAGAAACCGTTCCGTCACTTTGCACCGTCGCTATCACTTCAGCGTTCTGCACTGGGAACTCCGCCACTTTTGTTTCACCCTTGGCATTGACTGCAGTGACACGAAGCACCTTCGCATCACTTGGAATGTCAAGATCTCGTCTCCCGAACAACGGCACGAGGATTGCAGGCCCCTCGTCAAATCCGACTTTGACACTTTCTGCTTGGAAATCAAGTGCGGTTGCAATGGCCGGAAGATCCGCAATGGTCACTGACATCACGGTCACTTCGGGTTGATGCCGGAACGTGCCATTTGAGATGGACTCGGAGAGCGGCGCGGCTGGTGCCGACTTGGTTTCGCCGACATCCAGAGGGGACTGCTCATCAGAATCGGAAGTCGTTGATGCGTCGGTAGGAACTGTCACCAGTGAGTATGTCGCATCGGCAAAACCACTGTTTTCATCTCCGTCAATGGAACACCTGGTGATGACCAGGAACCATTTACCAGAATTAGAGAATGAAGAACCTATGTTGGACTTACTACCGTCAGCACTTGCTGCGTGCATGAAATAGGAGTTCTCCGCCTTGTGGTCAAATCCGAGCAAGTCTGGCTGCAATTCCTTGAAGGAAAGAACTTCGGTGAAGCGGACTGCCGCTGAGCCAAGATTTGAGCAATCATCATTCACCGACAAGTTGACTAATTTCCCCTGTCGCTCAAGTTTGACTATTGGATTTTCATCAGGCGTACATGAGTCGCTACAAGAAACGAGAACGAACTGGTCATTGCGGTAGGTCGCCTCAGGAATGACGACGTGCGCCGTCCTGGCCGCACCAACCAGTTGGCCTATTGTCTCTGTCATCCGCGGCAACGTCCCCTTTTGAGCCGCCATCACACTGGATATGTCAGGTATCGGCGCAGACACGGCTCGCAGGTCGAAGAGAACCTTGTTGCAGCGAGCATCGAGTCTCTTCAAACCTTCAACTTGAGACTGCAGCACGAATGAATCAAGTGAGCAACGATTGGGATCGTTCACCTCGGGTCCAACTGTCACGTTCAATGGTTCGGTCGTTACCACCGCTGACTGACCTTCTGTCTCACTCACAACAAAGGTGACATAGAAATCTCCGACGATCTGCCATTCACCTTGTGGCAACACCATTCGTGCTGACTTGGTCATTGATGCATTGGGTGTCGAATCAGTAAGGCTACTCATGAAGCCTTTGATGTCGCCGTCCGAACTTGTCGCAATCACATGCAGCTCAACGCTTCGAAGTTCATCTGTCGTGATGTTGCACGGTAGAGAAGAAGTGGCGATTAGTGGTTCCATTGCGGTGTACACGCCGTCGGGGTACATGTTCTCTTTCAGGGAGATCGGAGTGGGTGGTGCACATTGCGCTGCGATTGCATCAATGTAAGTCTTCGCGATATACCCGAATTCGTCGCGTGGAATGGTGTTTGATGTTCCTCCACCGGTCGATGCGTCTTGTGAGCCGGACTCCTCACCAGTTCCGACGTCAGGCGTCGATGTTGTTCCACCACAGAATTCGGTGACTACTGCTTGTTCGGATTCATTGATTAGTTCAGTAGTCACATTTTGGCCCTGAACTGAAATGACTGAAGAGTTGAGATAGCCGGTAGCGGCGCAGACAACGGTCTTGAAGCCAGCCGTATCAGTCGTGACTTCGAAAGTGAAAGTTCGGTTAGTTCCATCGGCAAGCGGTTGTTCAGAACCATTCAGTGAGTTGTAGCTCACGTCGTAACTCTGAACGGAGAGTTTTGTTGCTTCGTCGCATACTCGAAGTGTCAATTTCTTCGCATCACCTGAGCCAGACAAGTCGGCTGGTGACGACGTCACGCACGGTTGAGTCAACTCTGGGTTGACCCATAGCCCTCCAGTACCGGGGTCGCCGACGCACACCTTCTGATTATCAATTCGATCAAGCTCTGCTTGGCGCTGTGTCTTTGCTGCCTCTAGGTCAGCGGTTATGCCTACGATTCGTTCAGCCTTCGACTTTGACTCCACATCTTCGAGTGCTTTTGCTGATTCGTACTCGGCCTGAAGGCGGGCCACCTCGGCTTCGTATGAGGCATCATCAGAGAAGTGATCTCGCGGCGGTAGTGCAACACTCGGCGCAGGCATGACCGCAATGTTGTTGACAGTTGTGAGCTCGTCTTCAAGGTTCTTGATCTTGCTGTTCCATGACTCTTCCGCAGCAGCCTTCGAGGAAGCTCTGCCTGCCTCATCCTGGAAACAATCGACGACGAACGTGAAGTTGGAGTCTCCGTTGTTGACGTTGATGATTGCGTTGTTTCGAGTGCGACTTGAGTCGTCACTTCCCCCACAACCCGCTGCGATGAGAGCACCCACAAGGGACAGCGACATGGCAACAATGCGACGATTCATCGGGTCCTCCCCAAGACTAAAGAGGCATTTAGTGTGACACATCTAGGCATCGAGGAAGAGTCGCCCCTACTGTTCAGACATGACAAAACGTACGAAGACGCTGATCGCACTTGTTGTGAGTGTTTTAGTGCTCGTGGTCGGCGGCCCATGGGTGTACATCAACCTCATAAAAGATGATGCCCCTGATGAATTAAGTCTTCAATCGACAACGGATACCTCAGGTGCGGTGGCCCCGACATCGACTTCAGGTTCGACAACTACCAACGAGGTGTCGGGCGCCTGGACCATCGCTCAGGATTCGGTCGTCGGCTACCGGGTGAAAGAGGTGTTGTTCGGTCAAGACACCGAGGGTGTCGGTCGTACGTCCCAGGTGACAGGTTCGCTGACTATTGCCGACAGTGCCGTGACAGAGGCCGAGTTCACGGTTGACATGGCTTCGATTGAGAGCGACTCTGACAAGCGAGACAGTCAATTTCGTGGACGCATCATGGACACGACGACATATCCCACAGCTACCTTCACCTTGACGACGCCGATCACACTCCCTGAGTCCGCTGTGAGTGGTGCACCACTCACCGTTGACGCAACGGGTGACCTCTCGCTACGTGGGACATCGAAGTCGGTGACATTCCCACTCGAAGCCGAGTTCACCGATGGTGCAATCCGCGTCGCCGGCAGGATCAACATTGTGTTCGCTGACTGGTCGATACCGAACCCGGGGTTCGGAGGAATCACCACTGAGGACAACGGTGACCTCGAATTCCTCCTCACTTTTTCCCGTTAAATCGGCTCGCCGGACAGAAAGCGCGCGTCCCGCACAGCCAGATTTGCAATGAAAAACCAGTCGGCTCGCCAGTCTGCTCTCGCCTATGGGTTCTTTCAGGGCGGGCGAATAGTGTGAAGAGACGAGCGTGACATAGTTCGACAACCGAGGGGGAAACATGACGAAAGTAGACATCGACTACGTCCGTAGGGCGGTTCAGTTCTCAGACTTGTCCGCACTGCGAGTGGCTGCATACCAAGCGAGCGGCGACGCAGAGTTGAAGGCATTCGGTCCGGTGAAGACACTCAGCCCCGAAGACCGCGAGGCGCTGATCGAGAAGCTCACCACACTGCTCCACGAAGAAATCGACACCTTCACGTTGAACGTTCCGGACGACGAGAAGTTGAAGGAACTCATGTACGTGGCGTTCGGTCAGGAGACAACCACGCCGGAAGATTTTGCCATTCGCAGGGAACTACTCAGCTTCAAAGAGAAGCCATTCGTCAAGTTCTGGCCAGAGGGCATGAGCAAGAACGACGTCCCGAAGGGTTTCAGCGTCGCCATCATTGGAGGGGGATTCAACGGTGTCGCCACCGCTGTGCAGCTCGAGGAACTGGGAGTTCCGTACACGTTGTACGAAAAGCGCCATGAACTCGGCGGCACCTGGAGCATCAACAAGTACCCCGACATTCGTGTTGACACGCTGAGCGCGTCGTACGAGTTCGTCTTCGACATCAAGCACAAGTGGAACGAGTACTTCGGTCGTGGCGCCGATGTTCGCCAATACATCGAAGACACCACGAAGAAGCGTGGCGTGTGGCCCCATGTTCGTCTTGAACACGCGTTGAAAGAGGCCCGCTTCGACGAGACCGCCGGCATCTGGCACCTGACGTTCAGCAAGCCCGACGGGTCACTCGTGACGTCACAGGCCAACATCATCGTGAGTGCGTCAGGATTGTTCGCGAACCCGAAGAAGATCGAATTCAAGGGTCAAGAGAACTTCAAGGGCATGATTGTGCACCCGACCGAATGGCCGGTCGGCATGAGCTTGAAGGGCAAGAAGATCGCCGTGTTGGGCAACGGGTCAACTGGCGTGCAGCTGTTGAAGCCCGTCGCTGCAGAAGCAGAGCAGGTGTACGTGTGTCAACGCACGCCACAGTGGATGGGTGCGCGCGACAAGTACGGCGCACCGATGGAACCGGAAATCCATTGGCTGAACGAGAACATGCCCGGATACTGGAACTGGTGCCGCTTCACCTCGATCATGCACCTCTTCACATACCACCAGGACTACCTCATCCCCGATCCGGAGTGGCAAGCCAAGGGCGGTGGCATCAGCCCGATGAGCGACGCTGTGCGCGACATCCTCATCAACTACATCAAGACCGAGACCAACAACCGACCAGATCTGTATGAACGTCTCATTCCTGACTACGCACCAATGCTTCGTCGGCCAATCGTCGACAACGATTGGTACAAGACACTCACTCGTGACAACGTCGAGCTGATCACCGAAGAGATCGTCGGTCTCGGCGAGAACACCATCAAGTTCGCAGACGGCACCGAGCGTGAAGTTGACATGGTCGTGACGGCAACTGGCTTTGACATCTTGAAGTATCTGTGGCCGGCTGAATACGTCGGTCGAGGTGGCCTCAACCTGCACGAGCGTTGGGCGAAGGAAGACCCGCGGGCCTACATCGGCATGATGGTGCCGAGTTTCCCGAACCTTTTCATCATGTACGGGCCGAACTCGCAGCCGGTCTCGGGCGGTGTTGCACTTCCCACCTGGTACCAGATGTGGGCCGGCTACGTGGCAATGGCGCTCGCCCACATGTTCAAGAACGGACACAAGACCGTCGAGGTCACCGAAGAAGCCTTCTGGGATTACAACAACCGTATGGACACAGAGGGCCGCAAGCTCGCGCTTGTCACCGACGAGAGACAAGTCGAACGCAACTACTACATCAACAAAGACCGCATGCAGGTGAACTGCCCGTGGGAAGTGAAAGAGTTGTTCGCAATGTTCAATGAGATCAAGTACGAGGACCTCGACTTCGCATAACCCTGCGGCGTGCCTTAGCGTCAGACACGACACGAGAGGAGTACGTCATGGCTTTTGATCTGGGCTTCACCGCCGACCAGACGACCATTGCTGACCTCTTCAACAGTTTCTTCTCGAACGAGTCACGCCCTGAAGTCGCTCGCGCAGCTGAACCACTCGGTTTCGATGCCGACCTATGGCAAAAGACGCTTGCATTGGGTGTGGCCGGCATGGCTGTGCCGGAAGCAAACGGCGGCGGCGGAGCGTCGCTCAGCGATGCAGTGATCGTTGCTGAAGCGGTCGGTGCAGCGATTGCACCGGTTCCTGTCATTGAACACATGGTTGCGGCGCGTACGCACCCCATCGCCGACCTGGTTGAAGGTGCAGCGCTCGGCACGATTGCTCTCACGCCTGCTGCCGATGGGCGCTGGTCGTTTGTCCCTGCTGGTGCTATCGCCGACATCGTTATTGGTGTAGATGGCAATGACATTGTCGCCGTTCGTTCAACTGCACCTGGTGTTGCTCCCCGCAATCACGCGTGTCAGCCGCTCGCACATCGATCGTCCCGCGATGGCGACCGCACGGTCATTGGCGATGCTTCATCATTCGAGCGCGTCGTGGCTGAATGGAAGACGCTCACTGCATCAGCATTGGTCGGCATCGCCCAACGTTCTCTCGACATGGGTGTGCAGTACGTGAAGGAACGCCATCAGTTCGGCGTGCCCGTCGGGTCGTTCCAGGCCGTGCAACACGGACTCGCCGACATTCCCGGGCTCATCGACGGAAGCCGCATACTCGCTCACAAAGCTGCATGGGCGTCGCAACCTGGCGTCACACAATCAATCGAACCAGAGTTCAACGAATACACCGACTTCACAGTCGTCGCGTCGATGGCCTTTCTGTTCGCCGGCGAGGCAGCTGTTCATGCAACCGACCGCAGCTTGCACTTTCACGGCGGTTACGGATTCTCCGAGGAGTACGACATCCAGATGTATTACCGACGCGCGCGCGGTTGGCGTCTCATCGCAGGTGACCCACGCAACGAGTACGTCGCTCTCGCCGACAAAATGTTCGGAGACAACTGATGGACTTCACACTCTCACCCGAAGCCATCGCCTATCGCGACCTGGTGCGCACGATCATTGCCGACACTGTCACCGATGAAGCCATCGAAGACATCCACCGCACAGGAACGTTCGACCTGCCTGCGCTGAACTTCGCTCTTGCCAAACACGGTCTGCTCGAGCGCGCAGTACCCGGAATGGGCAAGGGCGACCCGATTGAACTTTGGATTCTGTTCAACGAGCTTGAAAAAGCGGGTGCGCCGTACGACGGCATCGCCGTCAGCTTGATGATTGCCGGAGTCGTCAATGCAGTCGGCACCGAAGAACAGAAGCAGCGCATCATCCCGTCGATTGTGTCGGGTGAAGCTGGTGTCTGCATGGGCTATTCAGAACCCGACTATGGCTCTGATGTGGCGTCGATTGTCACGCGCGCCGTGCGTGACGGTGACCAATGGGTCATCAACGGCGCAAAAATGTGGACCACTATGGCTCATGTGGCGAAGTGGTTGATTCTGCTCACCCGCACCGACACCGACTTGCCGAAGCATCGCGGGCTCACCATGTTCATCTTGCCGATGGACACACCCGGCATCACGGTGAAGCCAGTGCACACCATGGCAAGTGAACACACGAACGCCACCTGGTACGACGACGTGTGCGTGGGTGACGAAGCCGTTCTAGGTGAAGTGAACGGTGGTTGGCGCACGATGACCGTCGCGCTTGCGTTTGAACGCGGTGTCATGGGTGGCACCAACCAGGGTGTTCCTCTTCTCACACATTTCGCCAAGTGGGTGAAGCAGGTGGGTCTCGCCTCAGATCCTGCCGTGAAAGTGGAACTGGCCAAAGCCGCCATCGACATGCACGTGTCGACCCTGCTCACACAGCGGGCGGCATGGATCGCAGCAAGTGGCGGACTGCCTGGTCTGGAGGGTTCGATGGCGAAGTTGTTCGCCACCGAGGCCTACCAGCGCGAAGTCCGCTCATTTCAGAACATCGCGGCGCAACCTGGTCTGCTCGGCTTCCATGAAGATGGTGCTGCTGCCGACGGCTTCATCGATTACGACGCGCGTCACTCGCCCGTGACCACCATTTACGGTGGCACGAGCGAGATTCAGCGCAACAACATCGCCGAGCGTCACCTCGGCCTTCCGCGCAACCGCTGACGATTACTCTGTCGGCTTCTTGCGGCGATTGCTGACTATCAAGGCGACAATCAGCAGAGCCACGACTGCAACGAAAATCACAACGATGAGCGAAGAACTCGACGAGCCTTCGCTTGTCGTCGATGACATCTCGGTGCCCTGGGTACTCGAATCGTTCGAACTGGCCGTGCTCAGCTCGACGTCGATGGTCTTTTCGTCGTTGACATCGACCACCTTCGTCAGCTCGACTATCGATCCGTCGCCCCACCCCAGTGCCTCAGACGGACTTGCGATAGCCCTTCGGACAGACCGGCTTGACGGCAGACACGACCTTTGAAGTCGAACCTTTCAGGCAGGTGATGCTGACGACCTTTGCATAGCCCGCAGGGCACTTCGGATTTCGCGCAGACACGAACTTCTTGGCTGAACCTTTCAGACAGGTGATCTTCACGGTCGGCGTTCCAATCGACATTCCAATCTGTCCAGAGTTCGAGAAGAACAACCGAAGGGTCTTGTCAGGCATCACGACGACATCGCAGTCACCTGCGTAAATCTCTGGTCCTACACGAACTTTCAGTCCGACGGGAATTCTCTCAATGGTCTTGAAGGTCATGCCATCACTTGAACGACCAAAGAAACATGACCCACCCCACTCAGAAACCGCCTTTGGGATGTCGTTGTTCATGTGGAAGACGACAACCACTTCTCCGTTGCTGTCTCTGAACGTGTGCGGATGAAGCTTGCATAACGGGCTGAGTTCGGGTCCGATGCGATGCCCTGGATCCATGGTCCAGTTCAGTTGGTCCGAACTGGTCGCGCTGAAAATGACGGTGCTCACTGGACGGGAGGATGCGCACACCCGGAAATAGGACGATTCGTCACCGATGTACATGCGGTACTTGCCGTTCGGCAACTTCACGACTGCACCACCGTCAACACCGGCGACACCGACTGCAGACACAAGAACCCTGTACCCGGGCTCGGCGGTCCAGGTCTGACCATCGGGTGAATACACCGACATGATTCCGACGTCATCGCGGACAAACCCTCTGAAGCCCCCTTCCGGTGCCGTCGTGAAAGAGAAGTGACCGAGGCCTTCCT
>CAYMVM010000033.1:6014-17979 GCA_964394175.1 uncultured Bifidobacterium sp. | reverse complement strand
CGGATGCGCTGGCTCATGACCTGACGGAACGTGACGGCGGCGATGCGGCCGAGCTCGTTCTTGTTCGGCGTGTCGTCACGCTCGTTGACCCAGTTGCCTTCTTCATCGACGTCGTAGGCGATGAACTTCATGTCGAGGTTCTCTGGGTTGATCTCGACGATGACTTCATCGGCTGCGCCGGGGCGCTTCTTGTATGCCGTGGCCAAGGCCTCGACGAGCACTTGAAGAAGTGCGTCGACAGAGATGCCACGATCAGCCGCGAGCATGCGGACTGCTTCTGACATGTCAAGGTTGCTCATAATGCGCTGACCTCCGCTGGTTGAACTGTTGCGTTCTGATTCGATGAGCCGCTGCGCCCGGAACCACGGGACTTGGACGCGCGAGATGCAGGTGATCCGGGCTTCGGTGCCGATGCCCACACGAACACGGTGCGAGCCTTTTCGATGTCGGCGATCGACACGGTGACGTCGACAGGCCCACCTGCGACGTCGTCGAGGAGACGAATTGTTGCGGTGGTGTCGGTGGCAGACACCAACACCCCGTTCAGGCGACGACGTCCGTCGATGTCAGTACGAAGACGAACGTTCACGTCCTTGCCGACTTCACGACGGAAGTGGGCCGGCGTGCGCAGGGTGCGCTCGAGACCTGGGCTTGTGACTTCGAGGGTGTAGCGCTGGGCCACCACATCGCCATGGTCGAGTTCGCGACCGAGCAAGCGAGTGACGAGAGACAGCTTTTCGAGGTCGACACCTTTGTCTTGTCCGGCTGGTGTGTCGATGGTGACCTTCAACGTTCCACCGGCGAAGTCGCAGTCGTACAGCTCGAGGCCGAGGTCGGCGAGGATGGGCTCGACAAGCGACACGACCGTGTCGATGAGCGTCGCTCCTGCCATGGTGACCACCTCCTCGCTTGCCGTTACCTGTGAACCGTTATGACGTCCCACAAAACAAGAGGCACGGGCCAAAACCCGTGCCTCAAGTTCCACGAACTTTTTGGACGCCCTCCACTATACCGGCGCAAACTAAGGTTCTCACGGGGTCGCGCGGACCTCTACTTACGTCCACACACATCATGCTTCGCCTCTCCCAACTGTTTGTTCGCACGCTTCGTGACGACCCGGCCGACGCCGAGGTCCCGAGCCACAAACTGCTCGTTCGTGCCGGCTACATCCGCCGCGCCGCCCCAGGCGGATATACCTGGCTTCCCCTCGGACTGAAGGTGTTTCGCCGCGTAGAGACCGTGGTCCGCGAAGAGATGGATGCGATCGGCGCTCAAGAGGTCCACTTTCCTGCACTGTTGCCACGCGACGTGTACGAAGCGACGAACCGATGGACCGAGTACGGCGACAACTTGTTCAGGCTGAAGGACCGTCGTGGTGCTGACTATCTGCTCGGGCCGACGCACGAGGAAATGTTCACGCTGTTGGTGAAGGACTTGTACAGCAGCTACAAAGATCTTCCCTTGTCCCTGTACCAGATCCAGACGAAATATCGCGATGAAGCGCGTCCACGCGCGGGTCTTTTGCGTGGTCGGGAATTCTCGATGAAGGACTCGTATTCGTTCGACATCGACGACGACGGACTGCAACGGTCATACGACGCTCACCGCACTGCATACCAACGCATCTTTGATCGCCTCCGTCTGCCATACGTCATCGTCAAAGCGATGAGCGGAGCGATGGGCGGGTCAATGAGCGAGGAGTTCCTCTCGCCGCTCGACGTGGGCGAAGACACATTCGTGCGCTGCACTTCATGCGACTACGCGGCGAACACCGAGGCAGTGACGACCGGATCCATCGACGTCGCGAAGTCTGAACACCCGGCGGCGTCCGATGTCCACACTCCGGGCTGCGGAACCATCGACGCTGTCATCGACTACCTGAACGGCCATGCTGCACGTGCGGACAGATCGTGGGTCGCAGCGGACACGCTGAAAAACGTCGTCGTCATGTTGAAGCAACCAGATGGGTCGCGGGCGCCGCTCGTCATCGGAGTACCCGGCAATCGCGAAGTCGACATGAAACGCGTCGAAGCACACGTCGGCCCAGCAGAAGTCGAACCGTTCACCGACGCAGACTTCGAGTCGTATCCCATGTTGAAGCGCGGCTACATCGGTCCGCAGATACTTGGCTCGACGTCATCGAGCGGCATCACCTACCTCATCGACCCACGGATCGCTCTCGGTACCGCCTGGGCGACCGGTGCGAACAAGCCCGACACACATGTCATCAACTTGGTGCACGGTCGTGACTTCTCTGCCGACGGCAACATCGAAGCAGCCGAGGTGTTGGACGGAGATCCGTGTCCGACGTGCGGTCATGCCCTGCAGATCGCCCGTGGCATCGAAATCGGTCACGTTTTCCAACTCGGACGCAAGTACGCAGAGAAATTGGGCTTGTCTGTGCTCGACCAGAACGGCAAACAAGTGGTGGTCACCATGGGTTCCTACGGCATCGGAGTCAGCCGTGCCGTGGCGTCGATCGCTGAAGCATTCCATGACGATCTCGGACTTCGCTGGCCACGTGAAGTCGCGCCAGCAGACGTACATGTGGTCATCGCCGGTAAGGGTGACGACGGTACGAGCGACTTTGCAGAGACTCTCTGTCGACAACTCGAAGACGCAGGGCTCGACGTCATCATCGACGACCGTGTCGGTGTGTCACCAGGAGTGAAGTTCAAGGATGCCGAATTGCTCGGCATGCCGACAATTGTCATCGTCGGTCGAGGGTTGGCTCAGGGCACCGTCGAAGTCCGCGATCGATTGACAGGTGCGAAAGTCGACGTCGCCACAGATGACGCCGCGACACATGTCCTCACTCTCGCGCGCAGCACTCCGTAGGCTCTGACACATGCACCTCCTGCGTGGCGCGATTCGGCACTACGACTGGGGTGATGCCGATTTCATTCCTGCCCTCACCGGCGAAGCGGCGACGGGAGAACCCTGTGCAGAGTTGTGGTTCGGTACACACCACGGAGCGCCGAGCCAGGTGTGCATCGACGGGACATGGACAGATCTTGCAGACGTCACTGGCGACCTCGACATCTTGGTGAAGATCCTCTCAGCGGCACGCCCACTCAGCCTGCAGACACACCCGACTCGTTCGCAAGCTGCACGTGGCTACGCCCGAGAAAACGATTCTGGTCTCGCCTTGGACCATCCGATGCGCCTCTATCGCGATCCACATGACAAACCTGAGATGCTCATTGCTCTCACGCCATTCGAAGCTTTGTGCGGTTTTCGCTCTGTCGAACAATCCGTCAATGACTTGTCGTCGTACGGATGGAAACACGAAGCTGCCGTGCTCGAGACGCGTGGCATCGAGAATTACGTGCGCTGGTGTTTCGAGTCAGACACGACACCACACATGGACGCATGTCCGGAATGGTTGCGTTCGCTCGCATCGGCGTATCCCGACGACAAAGCACTCCGCGTCGCGCCCCTCCTGCACCATGTCGAACTTCGTCCCTTGCAGGCCATCTCGCTCCATGCAGGCAACGTGCACGCTTACCTCAAGGGATCTGCGGTCGAGGTGATGTCGTCATCTGACAACGTCGTGCGCGCAGGCTTCACGAGCAAACACGTCGACGTCACCGAATTGTTGTCGATCGCAGACTTTTCCCCCATCGACCAACCGGTTCAATCTCCGACTACCAGCGGCATCTTGTCGATATATGAATCTCCGGTCGACGAGTTGGTGGTCGAGCGCATCGATCTCGACGGGTCCCATGAACTACCTGCCTCGGATCGTCATCGGATCGTGTTGTGCACCGCCGGCCACGTGAACGAACTCACCCCTGGTCATGCGGCTGTCGTGTCACCTGGTGACCATGACGTTCTTCACGGACGCGGCACCGTTTTCGTGTGTGCCGGAACACGATGACGGGGTTCAGTTCCCCACTGTCTTGCGAATTTCGATGATTTTTTCACCAGCGTGATTGGCGTCGTCACCTTTTTCGTTCAGCAACTGTGACCGGTCGCGAGCAGCTTCACGTTCGGCGAGAGCTGTGTCGACTCGAGCAATGGCGGCGTCGACGCCATGCTCATTGATGAACTCAGCCCACTCGACCAGCGCGTCGACCATCTCGTCTTCGGGGACGACCGCCACATTGCGTCCCTTCACGAACAAGTGACCACGCTTGTTGCCAGCGGCAATTCCGAGGTCAGCTTCACGTGCTTCTCCGGGGCCATTCACGACACATCCCATGACGGCGATTTGTAGCGGCAATTTGCGGTCGGCAAACGCTGCTTGAGCGCGATTGGCGACATCGATGACGTCGATCTCGGCGCGACCGCAACTGGGACACGCGATGAGATCGACGTTCTTTCGCTCGCGCAATCCGAGAGCCTCGAGCAACTGTCGTCCGGCGCGGGCTTCTTCGACAGGATCTGCGGTGAGGCTGTAGCGGATGGTGTCACCAATGCCCTCGAGCAACAACGTGGCGATACCCGCAGTCGACTTCACGAGACCGGCTGGTGGCGGACCGGCCTCGGTGACACCGAGATGCAACGGCACGTCGACCGTGTCGGCGAGAAGTCGATACGCCTCGACCATGAGCGGGACACTGCTCGCTTTGACCGAGATCTTCATCTGAGTGAAGTCGACCTCTCGGAAATAATTCATCTCTTGAAGTGCCGACTCGACCATGGCTTGTGCCGTGAGACCACCGTGCTTCTCATACAGCGATGGGTCAAGCGACCCACCGTTCACCCCGATACGAATGGGAAGGCCACGGTCACGCGCTTCAGATGCGACTGTTTTGATGTGCTCGGGCTTACGAATGTTGCCGGGGTTCAGTCGCAACCCGTGCACTCCGGCTTCCATCGCAGCGAGCGCCATGCGGTACTGATGATGGATGTCGGCGATGATCGGAATGGGCGAACGCGGGACAATTTGTGCAAGACCTTCTGCTGCTTCTTGTTCGTTGCACGTGCAACGCACGATGTCGCAACCCGCAGCAGCGAGGGCATAGATCTGCTGCAGCGTGCCTTCGACGTCGGCAGTCTTGGTGGTGGTCATGGACTGCACCGAGATCGGCGCACCTCCGCCCACCGGCACTTTGCCGACGGTGATCTGTCGTGTGTGACGACGTTCGAACATCAGGACCAGTGTGCCATCAGCCAAGTGGCCTGGTGAGGTCGAGGTACAGACCGGTGGCCAGCAGGAATGCGAGTAGCACGACGACTGTGGTGGCAACGGGAATCATCTTCGATATGTCGGCACGATATGGCTTGCCGGGTCGTGAGCGCAGTCGCTCATACGTCGCAATGGCAGCGTGGCCTCCGTCAAACGGAAGCAGCGGAAGCATGTTGAACACGCCGACGAAGATGTTCAGGCTGGCGAGCAGGAGCAAGATGCCCTTCAGTCCGTCGCTTTCCCCCACTGATCCGCTCACCTGACTGATGCCAACGACAGTGGTCGGTCGAGTTGCAGGATCGGCATTCTGGTTGGTGAGGTGCTCAAGGCTGTTCACCGGGTTGAGAGCAGCCACCAGTCCTTTGACTGACTCAGTGACGGTCGTACCGATGTCGCCGATGGACCGCCCGACAGACTCGACGAATCCCAAGTCGGCATAGCCCGAGCTGGTGCTCGCCACGCCGAAAAATGCAGAGCCAGGCACCTCGGGATGCTCTGACAACACCACATCGACGACGGATCGTTGTCCGGCGCGATCGATGGTGACAGCGACCGTGTCGCCAGGTTCATTCGCGACGATTGCTCGCACGAATTGTGCACGCGTGGTGAGCGTCTCGTCATCGAGCGCCACGATGACGTCGCCTTCACGGATACCGGCGCGCGATGCAGGCGACTCACCGTCGGCGAGGGCGCTGATGGTGACGGCTCCGAGTTCTTGGTAACGACCCCAACTTGCGTACACAGATGTGAAAAGAACGACACCGAGCAAAAGATGCATGAGTGACCCAGCGGTGATGACGAGCAACTTGCGCGGATAGCTCTGCGCGCGATACGTGACCGGTTCGTCTGCCGGATCGACGTCGTCGAGGTTGTTCATGCCCACGATGCGAACGAATGCTCCGAGCGGCAAGGCGCGAACGCCGTACTCCACCCCGTCGCGCGTGGTACTCCAGAGACGCGGCCCAAAGCCCATGTAGAACTGCGTGACCTTCATTCCGGTGCGACGCGCGGTGACGAAATGGCCGACCTCGTGCAGGAACACTGAGACGAGCAAACCGACGACGAACACGAGGATCCACGCATCGCGAATGCCGAGCCAAGCCAACAGCCCGATGATGATCGCAGCGCTCACGAGCGACTGTTTGCGATCGACGGATCCGTCGGACTGCTCGACCGCACCACCAGCTGCGATCTCACTGCGGAACTTCTCGTAGATATTGCTCATCGTGTCAATGCTTCCGTTGCCAGTCGACGACCTTCCGCGTCGGCGGCAAGTACGTCGTCCACTGAGTATGGCTGACTGACCTGGTGGCGTGCCATGACGTGCTCGGTGACATGTGCGATGTCGGGCCACCTAACACGACCGGCGAGAAACGCCTCGACCACCACTTCATTGGCGGCTGACAAGCAGGCCGGGGCTGTTCCGCCAGCTCGACCAGCCGCGTAGGCCAAGTCGAGACATCGGAACGTTGCGCGATCGGGCAATTCAAAGTCGAGCCGCGACAGCGCAGACCAGTCGATGGATCCGAAAGCCGATGTGATGCGCGCGGGATAGCCAAGCGCATATCCGATGGGAAGTCGCATGTCGGGCATTGACAGCTGGGCGATGGTCGATCCGTCGGTGAACTCGACCATCGAGTGGACGACGGATTGCGGATGCACGACGACGTCGATGTGGTCGACATCGATACCGAACAACTCGTGCGCTTCGATGACTTCCAGTCCTTTGTTCATGAGCGTCGACGAATCGACGGTGATTTTCGGACCCATCTTCCACGTGGGGTGTGACAGTGCTTCGTCGACGGTGACGTCTCTCAGTGAGTCGGCAGATCGTCCACGAAATGGACCACCGCTCGCAGTGAGCACCAGTCGGGCGACCTCGCGAGCCGGCTGTGACGATGACCGAAGACATTGATGGATCGCGCAGTGTTCACTGTCGACAGGGACGATGGTGGCTCCGGGAACAGAACGAAGTGGTGCCACCACCGGCCCGGCTGCGATGAGACTTTCCTTGTTGGCCAGCCCCAATCGTTTTCCCTGACGTAACGTCGAAAGAGTCACCGGTAGACCGGCGAACCCGACCACACCGTTGATGACGACATCAGCGACGTCGACGATCGCGTCCAACTCTGCGACGACATTGAGTCCGGGAAGTGCCTCACTCACTCGACGCCGAGCTTCATCATCTGCAACGGCTACGACTTCAGGATTCCACTGCTTTGCCTGTGCGATCACAGCGTCTGCCGAGGCATGCACTGCAAGTGCAGAGACGACATAGGCGTCGCCTTCTGCACGTATGACGTCAAGTGTCTGAGTGCCGATCGACCCGGAGGAACCAGCGACAGCGACACGTACCGGGTTCACGATGTCCAGGGTTGCAGCACCAACAGCAAGTAGTAGGCCGACGGCAACACGAACAAGAACCCGTCGAATCGGTCGAGCACACCACCATGACCGGCGATGATCGAACCGAAATCCTTCACGTCAAGATTGCGTTTGAACATTGACTCGACCAGATCACCAAGTGGCGCCATGATCGAGACAACCATTGCGAGCAACAGAAGCTCGCCCATGTTGTTCCACGTGTCGCTTTGTGTTCCGACGAGAATGACGACGATGATCGTCAGCAGTGTCCCACCGACAGCACCCTCGACAGTTTTGTTCGGACTGATCCATTCCCGCAGCGGAGTGCGCCCCGCGGTGGATCCGACGAGCAGTCCTCCGACGTCATTCGCGACGACGGCTGCGACCACGATGAACAAGGTGTCAGTGCCGACTGCAGCAGGAACCGATCCGCTGACCGACATACGAAGAATGAGAGCCGCAAACGAACCGAGCAGACCGATCCACACCACACTCATCGTCGTGATGGCCACGTTCGGCATAGGTCCACTTTGCACACTGCCCGCACCGATGAACCCAATCGACGCAGCCATGAATGAAAACGCGATGACGAGCGGAAGCGACCCGTCCCCCATCCAATAGGCCGCCAAAGGCGATGCGACGCATGCGGCGATTCCAGCGAAAGTCGCTGGACGATAACCCTTCTCTGTGACCTTGCTGAAGAACTCGACTGCTGCCATGCCAAGTGCAGCGATGACGATCACCATGACTGCAGCTGGTCGCCACATCTCTGCCGCGACGAACACTGCTACGAGAATGAGACCGGTCGACACTGCCGCGGGCATGTCTCGACCAGAACCTCCCCGACCACCAGATGACCGTCGGACCTGTGATGAACGTGTCTGGGGACGAGAGTGTCCACCAGTGATGTCATAGGACGGATCACGCACCATGTCGAAGGACGAGTCACGCGGCGGCGGCGCAGGGCGTCGCGCACGCTCATCGGTTGGGTCCGTGCCGATCGTGAGACGGCCCGGACGTTGCGTCGGGGCACTTGGCTGCTGGAACGTCGCCCACACATCGGGCTCTCCACCTGTGTCATCAGACAATGTCGGCGCTTCGCCGGTAGGCGGCTCGGTCCAATGCGGCAGTGACCCGGTGGTGTCGTTACCAAAGCTGAGTGCCGGTTCGTTCGTCGGCTCGTCGGCGAACTGAATGCGACCGAACTCGGAACCAAAGTCGGTGCCATATTCGTCGCCCGTCGCGTCACCAGCAGTGATGTCGCGATCGGTGTCGTCACGCCTGCGCCAAATGTCGTCGCTCATGTTGTTCCCCTTTCGGGTCGATTGTGGATCCTCGAGGCCTCACACCTCGAGGAGTTCTTGTTCCTTGCGAGTCACGGCCTTGTCAATGGTCTCGATGTGCTCGTGCACGACTTTTTCGAGATCCTTCTCACCACGTTCGAGTTCGTCCTTCGAGACATCACCGTTCTTCTCGGCGGTCTCCATCGCTTTGCGTGCATCGCGTCGGATGTTGCGCACCGCGATGCGACCATCTTCTGCCATGTTTTTGACGACCTTCACGTATTCCTTGCGGCGCTCTTCAGTGAGAGCCGGAAAATTGAGACGGATGACCACACCGTCGTTGTTCGGCTGCAAGCCGAGATCACTCTCACGAATCGACTTCTCGATGGCGCCCATGGCCCCGCGGTCGTGCGGTTTCACCACGAGAGTGCGGGCTTCTGGCACCTGAAAGCTGGCCAACTGCTGTAACGGAACCATCGATCCGTAGTAGTCGACCTGGAGACGCTCGACGAGAGCGGCGTTGGCCCTACCGGTTCGGACGGTGGAGAACTGACCCTGGACGTGTTCGACAGCCTTTTCCATCTTCTCGATGGCTTCCAAGATGGCGTCGTCAATCACCCGACCAGCGTACCGACTGGCTCCCCGCCGAGGATGGACACCACATTCCCGTGCTCCAACAGGTTGAAGACGACGATGGGAAGGTTGTTGTCCATGCAGAACGTGATGGCTGTCGAGTCCATGACCTTCAGGCCCTTGGTGATGACATCCATGTGACTGATGCGGTCGTAGCGGACCGCATTCGGGTCCTTCTTCGGGTCGGCGGTGTACACCCCGTCGACTCCGGAGTGGGTTCCCTTCAAGATCGCTTGCGCATCGATCTCTGCGGCGCGGAGCGCAGCAGCCGTGTCGGTGGTGAAGAACGGGTTGCCGGTGCCTCCAGCAAGAATCACCACACGGCCCTTCTCGAGATGTCGTTGTGCACGACGACGAATGTACGGCTCAGCGACCTTGGGCATCTCGACAGCCGTCATGACGCGACTCTGCTGTCCGACCCGCTCGAGTGCATCTTGCAACGCAAGACCGTTCATCACCGTCGCGATCATTCCCATGTAGTCAGCTTGCGCTTGGTCCATGCCCTGACCGGCGCCTTTGATACCGCGCCAGAAGTTTCCGCCCCCGACCACGATGGCGATGTCGACACCGTGCTCGGATCGAGCCTGTTTGATTTCTTCAGCGACTTGTTGCAGCACGGGTGCATGCAATCCGAAACCGGTGGGTTCAGCGAGAGCCTCGCCAGACAATTTGAGAACGACACGAGACCACTTCGGCCGGTCGGTCGTTCTGGCAGCCATCAGCCGATCTCCACCTGCGCGAAGCGCACGATGGATGCTCCACCGATGAGCTGCTTGATGGTGACTTTGTCATCCTTCGCATATGCCTGCTCGAGAAGACAAATGTCCTTGAAGAATCCGCTGAGACGACCTTCGACGATCTTTGCGATGGCCTGTTCCGGTTTGCCTTCGTTCCGCGTGAGCGTCTCGAGTGTCGCACGTTCCTTCTCGATGACATCGGCGGGCACGTCGGCTTGCGTGAGGTAACGCGGACGCGCGAATGCGATGTGCACCGCGACATCATGAGCCAACTCATCGTTTGCGCCAGACATCTCGACCAAGACACCATTGACGCCGCGTCCGCCCTGCACGTGGATGTACGAACCCACGACGTTGCCCGATGCGGCGGCCATCTGCACGACTTCGCCCAGTTCGATCTTCTCTTTGAGCGTGATCTTCAGGTCTTCGAGTTGCGCCGATCGCTCGGCGACCGCGTCGGCCCCCTTCGCGATGACCAACTTGAGAAGTTCATCACCTTCTGCTTTGAAACCGTCGCTGGCAGCGACAAAGTCGGTTTCACACTTCAACTTGACGATGGCGCCAGTCGTCCCTTGGACGTCGAGTGCGACGAGCCCCTGGGTGTTTTCGCGATCGTCACGCTTCGCACTTGCGGCGAGACCCTTCTCGCGCAACCACTGCTTGGCGTCTTCGATATTGCCGCCCGTTTCTTCGAGCGCCTTCTTGCAGTCCATCATTCCGGCGCCAGTGGCCTGACGAAGCGACTGCACATCTTTGGCGGTGAACGCCATCGTCACTCACCACCCTCTGCTGGTGCTTCGGCTGGGCTGGTCTTTTGTGCGGCAAGACGGGCTTCGCGATCTGCTTGTGCCTGTGCGGCCTGACGACGAGCATCGGCTTGCTGTGCTTCAAACGCAGCGACTTCTTCAGCGGACTTCGGTGCTGCTGCAGCGGCAGCAGCAGGGTTGCGCTTCTGCGCAATGAAGCGACCTTCGATGACTGCTTCGGCGATGACGCGCGCCATGAGGTCGTTCGCGCGGATCGCATCGTCGTTACCCGGAATCGGGAACTGAATGAGATCAGGATCGACATTCGTGTCGACGACCGCAATGACCGGAAGCTTCAACTTGTTGGCTTCAGTGACGGCGATGTGCTCCTTCATGGTGTCGAGCACGAAGACAGCGTCGGGAAGACGGGTGAGGTGCTGGATACCTGAGAGGTTCTTCTTCAACTTGTCGAGCTCGCGCGACAGGAGCAGTGCTTCCTTCTTCGGCATCGCCTCGAAGTCGCCAGAATTCTTCATGCGCTCGTATTCGACCATCTTGCCGACGCGCTTAGAGATGGTCTCGAAGTTGGTGAGCATGCCACCCAGCCAACGCTCGTTCACGTACGGCATGTTGCACTTCTCGGCGAAACTACGCACAGGATCTTGCGCCTGCTTCTTCGTGCCGACGAACAGGATGGTTCCACCATTTGCGACCAAGTCACGCACGAATGCGTAGGCAACTTCGATGCGCTCGAGAGTCTGGTCGAGATTGATGATGTGGATGCCGTTGCGCTCGCCGAAAATGAATTGCTTCATCTTCGGATTCCAACGGCGGGTCTGATGCCCGAAGTGCACTCCGGCCTCGAGCATCTGTCGCATAGTGACGACAGCCATGATGATCAGGTTCTCCTCTCCTGCGGTTCACCACATCCGGGCCTACGCCGAAGCGACCGCAGGGGGCCTGGATGCATGTTTTTGTCGTGGCCAGTTCAGGGTGACCGGCGGGTGCCGGCCTCTGACTGGGCCGTTGAACACACTACCGACTTGGCCCCCGCGGGCACCAACACGG
>CAYMVM010000033.1:0-5914 GCA_964394175.1 uncultured Bifidobacterium sp. | reverse complement strand
GTGATTGACCTCGAACTCGATTCCCCGATTACCAGGACAGCGCTGACATGCCGGAGCGCGGAATGAATCTGTGATGGTCGCCTGTGAAGGAATCAATGAAGTCCATGAACACGATGCCATCACATTGGCGAAGAGAACCATGGTCGAGACGAACACACCCCTGATGTGTGTTCGTCGCGAGCAATGTCGTCAGGCGAGTCCGCTGAGTTGCAAGCGGGACCGTAACTGCAGCACGGCCTTCGAGTGAATCTGCGACACGCGGCTCTCGGTCACCCCGAGCACTTCACCGATCTCAGACAACGTGAGTCCGTCGTCGTAATACAACACGAGAACTGCCTGCTCTCGTTCGGGTAGACGCGACACTTCCTGACGCATCGCATCGCGCAACTCTGCATCTTCGAGGGCGCGTCCGGGCTGTGTCTCTGACCCTCCACTGGCGGGAGTGTCATCAAGTGCGACGTGGTCGAGTGGTCCCACGGCTCCGGCTGCCACGTCAGACAACCATCCGTGCAACTCTTCGACATCGATCTTCAATTGCACTGCGATCTCTTCGTCCGTCGGCGACCGGCCGAGCGAATGCTCTAATGCAGCAATCGCATCTTGCACAGACCGAGCTTTCGCCCGCACCGACCGCGGGACCCAATCGAGCGCGCGAAGTCCGTCGAGGATGGCACCACGAATGCGCGGCACAGCGAACGAGTCGAACTTCACTCCGTGACTCGGATCGAAGCGATCGATCGCAGTCATCAACCCGAACACTCCGGCACTCACCAGATCTCCGGTGTCGACTGATTTCGGAAGTCCGGCGGCGAGACGGCCAGCGACGAACTTCACCAGTGACGCGTAGTGGACGACGAGCCATTCGCGCGCATCGGGGTCTTGCGCAGCGTGCCACGCCTCCCATGCGGTCGTGAGCGTGAAGCGATGTGGCCGTGCGTTCATGCTCGTGGGTGCGCTTCCACATACGAAGAACGCAGCTTCTCTTTGCTCACATGCGTGTACCGCTGCGTCGTGGCCGCATCAGTGTGACCGAGCAGCTCTTGTATCGACCGCGTGTCGGCACCACTGTCCATGAGATGAGTGGCGAACGAGTGTCGTAAGGCGTGCGGATGAGTGCCACCCTGCAACCCTGCACGTTGCGCAGCGGCATCGAGGATGCGGGCCACATCGCGTCGCGTGAGTGGTTTGCCTCGGGCGGACAAGAACATCGCCTTGCCTGACCCTGTGCCGCTCACCTCCCCACGTGACTGAAGCCAATCGGCCAGCGACTGTGCGCACGGCTTGCTCACCGGCACGATGCGCACCTTCGAACCCTTGCCAAGCACTCGCACCGACGCTGCCTTCTTGTCGAATCCGTCGATCTGCAATGTGCAAATTTCCGACACGCGCAAGCCGCTTCCGTACAACAACTCGAGCACCGCACTGTCGCGGGCCCTCTCCCAATCGTGCGCCGTCGGGTCGACTGCGGTGACGACATCGACGGCCGTGCGTTCGTCGAGCGGTCGAGGAAGCCGACCTTTCGCCTGCGGAGTATGGATACCGGTCATCGGGTCGACCTCTTGTTCGCCGTTGCGCACGCGCCATGTGAAATACCGCCGAAGTGCCGCAATACGCCTGGCCACTGTTCGCGAACTTGCCCCAGAGTCGTGTAGCCGTGCGAGATACATACGCACGTGTTCCCGCTCGACGTCGATTGGTCTCGTGATCGGCGTGACATCCATCAACCACTCGGCAAACAATTCAACGTCTCGTCGATACGCCGTACGAGTGTTCGCAGATGCCGATGTCAGTGAGACTTCAAATTCAGAGGGTTCCCACTCGGCAAGCCGCGCATCGCGCACTTCACACGACTTTTTCACACTCGTACCTCGTGCCAGCGCTTGCGCACTACCCGGTGGCTTGCATCGCTCGCATGTGCGCGGGTGAGCCGTGACGATCTTCCGAGCAGGATTCGTCCGCGCGGGGTCACCTCGTTTGGCGGGCGCCTGATGCATGTGCCACTCAAAGTACGTCCGCAGAGTCGTGATTCGCTGTTCGACAGTTTCAGTGCTGTAGCAAGCGGTCTCGAGGTACGCCACGTACGACTGCACGATGTCGCCAGTCACCTGAAGCGGTGTCTTCACCGACTTCGTCAGACACCACGCAGCAAAGTGCACCATCTCGTCGGCCCGATGACGTCTCGACGCCTCGGTGCCGCGACCATTGCGCGCGAACTTGGACAGAACAAAGGCGTCGTCAATCGACTTCGCTTGCTTCGCTGGCACGTACACATGCGCACGCGTCGAAGGAGACCGCCCGCCCACGCGCCCACGGTAGTTCCGTCAGTTCACGGGCCGTGGGCACTGGGCAGAAGTTCCCACCACGCTCCCGATCGTGCCACCCAGCCGGCTGACTCCAATCGACCGAGCGCCAGAGCCACCTCGACCACCGACAATGCGGTGCACAACGACAGCGAGTCGATTGTTCCTGGCTCACGTGACAACGCTGCGACGACACACTGTTCTGACCCGATCGGCACCTGGCGAACATCGGATCGCGGTCGCGACTTTCGAGTGTCGAGTCCAAGAGCGACGAGCACGTCGTCGACATTGGTGACTGGCGCACATCCATCTCGTAGCAACGAATTCGTACCCTCACTGGTGCGCACTCCGGGACGGCCAGGAACGGCCATGACTGCCACTCCGCGTCGCTCAGCCTCGCGCACGGTCGACATCGAACCACCCGTCGCGGCAGACTCGACGACCACGACAACTTCGCTCAATGCCGCGAGTATGCGATTGCGCATCGGAAAACGATGTGCCTCAGGACGTGCGCCGAGCGGGGTCTCCGAGAGAAGCAGTCCGTGGCGTGCGACAGACTTCCAGAGATCTGCATGCTCTGGTGGATACGCCACATCGAGACCCGATGCGACGACACCGAGCACTGGGCGTGCCGTGCCGCCAATGCCGAGTGCACCACGATGCCCTTCGCCATCTATTCCCCGCGCGAGCCCGGACACGACACACACGTTCCGCTCGGCGAGTGCTGCACCAAGCTCTCGTGCGAAATGCCGCCCGGCGTTGCTCGCCCGGCGTGTTCCGATGATGGCAACGCGGCGATGGTCGAGCACGTCGAGTGAACCTCGCACGAACAGGACTGCCGGCGCAGCCGGATCACCTCGCAGCGGCCACGGATAGTGCTCGTCGCGTTCAGTCAACACCTGAACATCTGCAGCGACATAACGGTCGCGAAGTACGTCCAGATCACAAGTCACATGCCGACGCCAGACTTTGAGCACCTCACTGTCGATGCCATCGACCGGACCTGAGTGGTACGCAACACGTTCAAAGATCTGTGACGGTGACCCGGCACGAAGAAGTGATCGCACACGCGCGGGAGTCTGCAGCGGCAGTGAACACAGCGCTGCCGCGCAGACCCAGTCGGGATGGTCGGTCATGCGTGAAGTGGGTTGCGCAGTGTGACACGCATGAGCAACGCGACTCGTACATGATCTTCGGTGATGTCACCGTCATGCCCATCGAGATCTGCCACCGTGCGCGCGACCCGTCGCACACGGTGATATCCACGGCCGGAGAGCCGCGACGATTCCAATTCCCCCATCAAGACATGTCGTGCACCATCTGTCAACGGGGCATGGAGGTCGAGCTCGTCGGCCGTCAAGTGCGCATTCGCATGACCTTGTCGCGTGGTGGCGACCTGACGCGCCCGAGCGACACGACGAGCGACTACTGCAGTTGACTCACCACGCACCGTGTCGAGCAACGTCGCGGGCGATGGTGCTTCGACGGCGACTCGGAGATCGAACCGATCAAGAAATGGCCCACTGAAACGACGGTGATATCTGCGAATGTCGGAGTGACTACATGTGCACGCACCAGGTGCGGTGTTCGCACACGGACATGGGTTGGTGGCGGCGACAAGCAGAAAACGTGCGGGCATCGTGACGCTGTGTCGGGCTCGTGCGACATGCACAACTCCATCTTCCAAAGGTTGACGCAATGCGTCGAGCACCGACGGAGGAAACTCTCCGAGCTCATCGAGAAACAGAACACCATGACTGGCGAGACTCACTTCACCTGGTCGCATCGCGGTGGTACCACCTCCGATGATTGCAGCAAGTGACGCACTGTGATGCGGAGCACGAAACGGAGGAACATCGCTCGAGGTGACAAGACCGGTCTGCGACGCTGCGCTGTGCACCATCGCGACTTCAAAGGCTTCGTCGGGACTGAGACGAGGCAACAACCCCGGCAGACGTCGGGCCAACATCGACTTTCCTGCGCCTGGCGGGCCGATGAGGAACACGTTGTGATGGCCTGCAGCTGACACCTCGAGAGCGCGACGTGCCCACGGCTGCCCACACACGTCGGCAAGGTCGGGGACGTTCTCGACCCGAACCTCTGAGTCGACGGCTTGTCGTTGCGACCATTGCTGCTGCCCACGCAAGCAGCTGACGACGTCGCGCAGTGAATGTTCAGCGAAAGCGTGTTCGGGTGTTGCGACGAGGGCTTCCCTCAGGCTTGCTGGAGCCACGACAACTGTTTTGTCTGACACGGACGCGACAAGTGGGGCCGTACCGGCGGTACTACGCAACGATCCGTCGAGACCCAATTCGGCCAGAAACGCAAGGTCAGCCACGACCGATGGTGCAATTTCTTCTTGTGCGACGAGAAGTGCGATGGCGATGGCGAGATCGAGAGATGCTCCACCTTTTCGCACAGACGCACCGGCGAGGTTGACCGTTATTCGCCGGTTGGGCCATGGCAAGCCACTCGACAGCAATGCTGCACGGACACGATCACGGGATTCTCTGCACGCTTCATCGGGAAGACCCACGACCGTGAAACCAGGTATTCCCATTCCGATGTGCGCTTCGACTGTGACATGGTGCCCCTGGGCTCCGAGCAACACAGCGGAGTTGATTGCGGCGAACATGTGGTGCCCCTTCGAAGCCGACTTCTGACAGAATCGACCACGATGTGTGCGCGACGAATCAAGATCGTGGCGAGAATGTCGATCATTGCCGCCGCGGCACTCGTGGTCACCTCGTGCGGTGGGGACGAGCGTTCGAGCAACGCGTTCTGTCGTCAATTGGCCGATGAATTGCCAGAGATCGGTCAACCGATGGACACCGGTGGCGACGTCGTCGCCCAAGTGGCCCGATACAAACGACTACTGAAAGTCGCACCACTTGCCATCGAGAGCGACTTCCAAGTGCTCACCGACCTTCTTGATGCGGCGGCTCGCATGAACCCCAACAACACCGATGATGTGCAAGAGATCGCCGACAGAGCGTACGCAGCGAACATGTCGGCACAAGCGGTGTCGGCATGGGTGAAAGACACATGCGCAGTCGACCTGGCGACCGGCGTGACGGTTCAGCCACCGCGGGTTGCAACATCGACGACGTCGACGATTGCCGTCACCGACACGACGACCACGACGGACGCACCGTCAAACGGTGCATCGACCACTGTTCCCTAGCGAAGTTCTCCGCGACGCACGATGACATGGTCGACGAGACCATATTCCTGCGCCTCTTCAGCGGTGAACCAGCGGTCGCGTTCGCTGTCTGTGCGAATTTGGTCGACTTCGCGGCCTGAGTGGTGGGCGATGAGCTCTGCCATACGACGCTTCGTGAATGCGAGCTGTTCAGCTTGGATTGCGATGTCGGCGGCTTGACCACGAAGGCCTGCGAGAGGCTGGTGCATCATGATGCGAGCGTTCGGCAACGTGTAGCGCTTTCCGCTCGACCCTGCAGTGAGCAAGAACTGACCCATGGAAGCCGCGAGGCCCATGCAGACAGTGGCGATGTCGCAACTGACGAACTGCATGGTGTCGTAGATGGCCATACCAGCAGTGACCGAGCCACCGGGGCTGTTGATGTAGAGCCAGATGTCGGCGTTCGGGTCTT
>CAYMVM010000032.1:6577-18892 GCA_964394175.1 uncultured Bifidobacterium sp. | reverse complement strand
AGAAACCGCAGGAAGCACCCCTGCGGGGGCCCTCTTGGGGGTGGCATTCCGATACTGCGTTCGGTTCATTGTGTCGGCCTGCGTCGGTCTTGGGGTCACACTTCTTCTCGCGCTACTTCTTCCTGTCAGGTCGCCCATTGACACCGACCGCATGGGTCATGCCCTTGTCTTTGACTTCGACCCAGACCACCTCTGGTGGGTGACGGTCATCTGGGCAGTGATCTTCCCGCTGCTCACCTACCTCACCTATCGGTACTTCTGGCGGCTCTGTCGAGTGTTCCCCGCTTTCGCCACATTGTTGCCGCAACCTGACGATGCAAACCTCTTCCATCCGTGGCGCAGCGTGCATGACGAGGCGCCCGAGAGAACAACTACGTACGGCCTCGGGCGAACACTCATTGTGTCGTTCACTCTCGTCGCTGCTGCGTTAGCCGCTCGAGTGCTTCCCACTGGTCATGTGAGAGTCGTTCTGGCAGTCACCACGGTTGCTCTCACCGTGACCACGATTGCCCTGTCACGATTTGTCGCTCGAACACGTCAATTATCTTCTGATCATCTGAGGTCGCTGTTCACATTGACCGCAACGTGGTTTGTGATTCCGGCACTCTGGGCAGTGTCTCAGCGCACAGTGGTGACCCGCCTCGCCGAGGGCAAGTCCGTCTCAATGTCGTGGCTCCCGCTCTCGCTGGCTGCACTCGCCACAATCTCACTCGTACTGTTTGACGTCCTTCGTGTCAAGCAAAAGGGCCTTAGTCATGTCCCGAACATGGAGCGGTCACGCATCACGTTTCTTGTCGTGCCCCTACTTCTCTTCCTTTGGACAAGTCATGCGATGGGTGATGTCAACGACATCGACGTCTTCCACCACGGCGAGATGCTCACAGGTGCGCATCGATGGCTCTCAGGTGAGTTGCCATGGCGTGACTTCTACTTCAATGTCGGCTTCTTGCCAGCAGTCCTTGTTCCCAGAATCAGCTTTCAGCTTTTTGGATCATCGTTCTGGGGAATGGTGAATGGTGACACTCTCATCTTTACTCCCGCTCTGATCATCGCGTTGTACATCGGAACAGCTGCACTCGTGCGAAAGAACACCGTCTTTCTTTTCTTGGTAACCATTTTCTTTCTCGTACCTCAGAAGTTCTTGTGGGGGTTTGCCGAAATACTCCATGGTGACGAGACGCTCTTTGTCTTTCGCTTCATTCCATTGGCACTTCTCCCAATTCCACTTGTCTGGTTCTTGCGTTCTCGACGATGGATCGCAGCAGTCGTTCTTGCCAGCACTCTTCTCGTCAACGTGTTGCTGGCTGCCGAGATGATCGTGTACCTCAGTGCAGTTGCATTGGTCGTCGTTGTTGCAGATCTCTCGGAGTGGCGCTCAGGAAAGCGCCCGTGGAAGTGGGATGCGCTCACGTGTCGTCTCGCACTGTGCGGAGTGGCCGCCACGGGGGCAATGGCGTTGTTCCTGCAACAGTGGGGTGTTCTGCCGGGCTTTGTTGATTGGTGGTTGACCTTCCCATCTGGTTGGCACTTGGAAACAGCCATCCCGATCAACGCGGAGTACCCCTTCTTCAAGACTCCGACCGCAGTGCTGATCCTTCCCCCGATTCTGTTTGCACTGGTGGTCTTCTACGTGCTGTGGCGACTTCATAGTCGTACTCGATTCTCACCTGAAGACTGGACTGCCATTGCCATGTCTGTTGGTGGACTGATCTTCTATCGAAAGACTGCCATTCGCCCCGACACACATGTGTACCAAGCACTCATCGCAATCTTGCCGGTGCTCCTGTACATGGTGAACAAGTCCGTTGAGATGATTGGCGCCGCAATTGAACCATTGCGGGCAGGAGTGCGACATTATTCAGCCAAGTCGTTGGCATGGATCTTCGTTGCTCCGGTAGTGCTGATGCCATTCGCACCACCATTCACCACCTTCGTTGACATCGGGTCGACTCTGCCGTCACGCTTCAATACGGTCTCAACGTCACCGGTGATTGCTCCACGACTCGGCAATTACGCTGACGGTGTCTTCGCGGAGAAGGTTCTCGCACTCAAGGGATTCTTTCGTGAGAATCTGCCAGAGGGCTACCGCATCTACGACTTCTCCAACTCGTCTTCGCTGTACAACTTTCTGCTGAACGAAAAGCCCATCAGCAAGTACAGCTACGTCGTTCAGTCGGCGACGCACGAGAGCCAGTTGGAAGTGATTGAAGCTCTCAAAGAAGTCCGTCCCGAGGTTGTGGTGTACGCATCGCGCGAAGGGCTGAATCAATGGGACCGGGTCATCAACCCTGTGCGGCACTACGACATCAGTGAGTTCATTCTGAGGAACTATTCCCCCTGGATTGATTACTACGGCGAAACACTCATGCTCCGAAATGACCTCGTGGGCGCTGCGTCCATGGCTACCTCGGTTCCCGTTCCTGACAAGACCGAGGCGCAACGTCTACTGCGCAGCAGCTTTGATGCGACCGACCCCGGTTATGAACTGCGATGCAATTGGGGTGCAGCGGCACAGTTCCTTACAACACGACCGACCGACAAAGGCGTTGTGGTGAAAAGTGCGCCCGCAACTGCCCTCTTGTCCGTACGAGGCTGGACTCCAACCCTTGGTGACACCCCGACACGCATCATCGTCAAAGTCGACGGAGAGGTGGTCATGGACGGTGGCACATCTCTGCCGCGTCCAGATCTTGCACTGCCAACGTCGCAAACTGGGGAACGACCCGGGTTCTGGTTCGACATACCCCTGACAACATCGGGTGAAAAAATCGAGGTGTTCCGCATGGACTCTGGTGTACCGACCCCGATTCTCACCGAGCAATCGGCAAGCGGACACATCGATGTTCAACAATTAGATCCCGCAGTGGACGGCAAAGTTCGCCTGGGGCTGGCCCAAGAGATGCGTTACATGACAGTGCTCGAGTTCCCTGAGAACTTCGAGGACTATTCATGGATGCTGTTGAAGAGTGACGCTCCGATCGCCAAGAACAAGTACCTGCTCTACGACCAGGCTCTCGATGGGAAGCGAGCGATTGCCTTTTCATCAAACGGCAAGCACAAGGTCGCTGGTGCCCATGCCGCTGCTTGTCCAACGTGGTTCGGATGGACCACCTCACGGCTGTACTTGCAGTCCGATCAACCAATCGGCAACGTGATGATCTCTCTTCACAACAATGAAACGGCCGGTCAATAGACCACAGTAGGTTTGTCCCCGTGGGTGACTCACACAAGCCAAAAGTCGGCGTGCTTATTGTCGCCTACAACGCTGAGGACACCTTGGTACAGGTGCTCGATCGCATTCCAGATGACTTCATCGAACAAGTGTCGGCTGTGTTCGTGTGTGACGATGCAAGCACTGACCGCACCTTTGATGTGGCGGTCGACTACCAAGGTAAGTCGCATCACATGCCGCTTCATGTGGTGAAACACCCCGTGAACCTTGGCTATGGCGGAAACCAGAAGCACGGATACCGCTGGGCTGCTGACATGGGGCTTGATGTCGTCGTGTTGCTCCACGGTGACGGTCAGTACGCCCCTGAGATGCTGCCCGACATGGTGAAGCCAATTCTGGACGGAGAAGCCGACGTGGTGTTCGGCTCGCGCATGATGACAAAAGGTGCGGCGTTGAAGGGCGGCATGCCGTTGTACAAGTACGTCGGCAACCGCATCCTCACCACATGGGAAAACGCCATGGCAGGAACTCAATTATCTGAATGGCATAGCGGATATCGCGCCTATTCCGTGAAATCTCTTAGCAATGTTCCTTACGACACGAACTCTGATGGCTTCGATTTCGACACGCAGATCATCTTGCAGATGACAGAGATTGGCGCACGAATTGTCGAAATTCCCATACCGACCTATTACGGCGACGAGATCTGTCGCGTTGATGGGCTCAAGTATGCACGTCAAGTGACGGTGGAAACACTTCGCTATCGATTGCGCAAGATGGGCTTTGGGCGCAGCCGATTTGTTCAGACGTCGAGCTACGAGGTGAAGGCATCCAAAGACTCATCACATGGGCAACTGATCGCACACTTGGCTCGACGTCAAAAGTGTCGTGTTCTCGACCTTGGGTGTTCCGATGGCTCTATTGCGGCACGACTTCAAGCCCTTGGTCACGAAGTAGTGGGTGTCGACATCGAAGAACACCCGGGTGTGCATGAGAAAGTCGACGTTTTTCACCGCGCCAATCTGGACGAAGGTCTCCCGGCCAGTCTCGATACATCATTCGACGTCGTGCTCTGTGCTGATGTGATCGAGCATGTCCGTGACCCAGAGTCGCTGCTCATCGAAATCAAGTCGGTGCTTGCATCATCTGGAAATGTGGTTGTGAGCATTCCCAACTTCGGTCACTGGTATCCGCGTACCAAGACAGTCCTTGGAATGTTCGACTATGACAGCCGCGGCATTCTTGATGCGACCCATATGAGGTTCTTCACAAGGCGTAGCTTCGAGCGTATGGTCCGACGTTCGGGGTTCACCCCGCGTCGCATTGGCGTGACAGGGTTTCCTTTTGATGTGCTTGCGCGAGGCGGACGTCAGTTACCTCGTCCTCTGCTGGCTCCGTTCAAACTCATCGACAAGGTGTTGTTGAAACTGCGACCGCAACTGTTCGGTTATCAGTTTCTCTACGAACTGACTCTGTGAGAGCCGCACCACCGATGAATCGGTGGCGTCGAGCGACCCGCCGTTGGTGCGCGAGGGGGGACTTGAACCCCCACGTCCTTGCGAACACTGGCACCTGAAGCCAGCGCGTCTGCCATTCCGCCACTCGCGCCTACGGGTAGACGCCTCACGCTATCTACCCCATGCCAACTGCCCAACTCGGCTCACCACTAGCCTGAACACAGTCATGGCACGGAAATCACTCGAGAAGTCAATGGAAAATGCATTCGATGGTGTGTTCTCGCGACTCTTCGGTGGTGGCGTGCGTCCACTGCAAATTGGTCGACGTCTCTTGGCTCATGTTGACGCCGAGCGAGAAGTCGATGCTCAGGGCCGCCGTGTGGTGCCGAACACCTATCTCGTTCATCTCAGCGCAACTGATCGCGAAGGTTTTGCTGATCTTGAGACCGCACTGAAACAGGAACTCACCGAAGCCGTGCGTGAATACATTCGCCAAGAGGGGTACCACGCCGAAGGTTCCGTGCGGGTCACCTTGCGAACGAACCCTGATTTCCGCAAGGGCAAGTTCGACATCACCAGTCGGAATGACAAAGACGACCAACCTGCCGAGGAACCAGCACCCGTGTCCTCGCCAGAGCCTGTTGCCACACCGACGCCTGCACCTCTTGTCGAGGTCAGCGTCGCGGCGCCCGAGACAGAAGTTGTTGCTGCTCTGGCAGTTGATCGAGCGTCAGCCATACTCACGTTGCCGAATGGTGAACGAGTTGAATTACACGAGGGTGTGTACGTCGTCGGTCGCAACTTGGAATGCGACATTGTCATCAGCGACAGCAATGTGAGCCGCACGCATGCTGAGTTCGCAAGCTCGAATGGTGACGTGGTCGTGCGTGACAAAGGAAGCACCAACGGCACCAAAGTGAATGGTGTGCAGATTGCCGGCGATCAGTTGCTGCAAAGCGGCGATGTCATCAACTTCGGTACTGCACAGGTGCGGTTCGAAACCGCCTGATGACCGATCAACTGCTGTCCGTCCTGAAAGTGGCGTTGCTGGCATTGGTGTATCTCTTCTTTGCCCGCGTGTTGTGGGCAGTGTGGAGCGAAGTACGCACACCGGTGCCGGCAGAAGGCGCGCGCATCCGTCGGGGTCGTACGACCGTCACATCGACTAACGACTCGACGAGGAAGGTCAAGGTGAAGCACGCCAAAGGGCTTCCGGCTGTGGTCGTGGTCGAGCCCCGAGAGTCACGTGGCCAGCGTTTCAGCGTGCTCGAGAACCTCACCATCGGTCGTGCTGACGACAATGCGGTTCCCATGCCTGACGACACCTTTATCTCAACTCATCACGCCATCTTCCAGAACCGTGAAGGTGCGCTGTGGATTGTCGACTTGAATTCGACGAACGGCACCTTTGTGAACGGACAAAAAGTTGCCGGTGAGAAGAAGTTGCGCTCGGGTGACCGAGTACAACTTGGAAGCACTGTCATGGAAGTGCACTGATGCAACTGCGCTGGGGAGCTCACACCGACACTGGAAAAGTGCGTCAACAGAATGAAGACGCGTTGCTCGCCGAAGCTGGCCTCTTCGCTGTCGCTGATGGCATGGGCGGACACAATGCCGGCGAAGTCGCGAGCGCACTCGCGGTCACCACGTTGAAGGCAGGACTTCGCGAGGGCATCGCCACCAGCGACGTGCTCCGCAACCTCGTGCAACAAGCCAACTCGGTCATCTACACCGCCAGCCTCGACGACAGCACACAAGCGGGCATGGGAACCACGCTCACCGCCGTTGCGGTTGTCCCAGAAGGTGACGGCCACATTCTCGTGGCGAACGTGGGTGACTCACGTACGTATCTGCTGCGTAACGGGGAGATGCGCTGCGTCACCACCGATCACTCATACGTGCAGGAACTGGTAAATGAAGGCGTGATCACCGCAGACGATGCGCGTACTCACCCGCGTCGCAACATCGTCACGCGAGCGTTGGGTATCGACCGCAACGTGACAGTCGATGTGCAGTCACTACGTGTCGAACCAGGCGACAGGCTCATGTTGTGCAGTGACGGTCTCGTTGACGAAGTCACCGACGCCGACATTGCCGATGTGTTGCGTATGCACCCGATTCCGAACGAAGCTGCCCAGACTCTTGTGAACGCTGCGAACGCCGCAGGGGGCCGTGACAACACGACGGTCGTGGTGATCGATGTTGTCGGTGACGACATCGACATCTCTGGTGACAGCACCCGACCATTTGTGACCCCCCTGCAAGACGATGCGACGCCCGCCGCGATACCAGTACCCGAGGCGAAGAAGAAGCGTTCACGCGTTCTTATCTCGTTGTCCGTCATCGTGGTGGTAGCGATTGTTGCCATCGGCCTCAGCGTGCTCGGTATGTATGCGCGCAGTGGCTACTTCATCGGCGAAAAAGATGGTGTGGTCGTGGTGTATCGCGGCCGTCCTGGCGGCGTGCTGTGGTTCAAACCCACGATCAGTGCAGTGAGTGAAGTCAGCGTCGAGGACCTACCCCCTGATGTGGTCAGCGATGTGGAAAGTGAACGCACCTTCTCGTCATCGCTCACCGCACAGAAGTTCTTGCAGTTCGTGGAAAGTGCGACAACCACCACCACGACCAGCACGACAACGACATCCACATCGACCACCACGAGCACCACGACGACCACGGTTCCCTGACCTTGCCGAACGCAACGTCCCCCATCGCCAAGGCGCGACGACGCAGCGAACTGCTTCTTGTTCTGCTCGCTGGTGTCATCACCGTTGCGGCCTATGTGTTGGCGTCGCTCGGGAAGAACGCGTCGATCCCAGCCGGGCTTGGGCCGTTCCTCGCCTTCGTCGTCGCGCTGCTTCTCGCCGCTCACGTTGCCGTGAGGTTCTTGGCTCGTGGGGCCGATGCGTTGATGCTTCCCCTCGTTGCTCTCTTGCACGGCATTGGTTTTGTCATGATCTCGCGGCTATCTGATCGTCTTGCACGTCTGCAAGCAACATGGACACTGGTCGCCATCGCAGCCTTTGTGGTCACGCTGCTTGTCGTTGAGCGTGTGGGCGACCTTCGCCGATACCGCTACACAACCCTTGTAGTCGGTGTCGGCTTGTTGTTGTTGCCGCTTGTGCCGTCGCTCGGGTTCACCAGCGGCGGTGCGCGCATTTGGGTGAACCTCGGTCCGATCAACTTCCAACCAGGTGAGTTCGCCAAGATCGCACTCGCCGTGTTCTTCGCTGCGTACTTGGCCGAGTACTTCACCACGAAGACCAAGGAAGAAGGCACGCTCATCGGTGCCGAGCCGTGGCGCATCGGCAAGTTGGTGTTGCCCGAGGCACAACACTTTGTTCCGGTGATGCTCGCCTGGGGAGCATCGGTCGTGGTGATGGTGTTCGAAAAGGATCTTGGCTCGTCACTGCTCTTTTTCACGTTGTTCGTGGTGTTGTTGTGGATTGCCACAGAACGCACCAGCTACCTATTGGTTGGCTTCGGGCTGTTCGCAGTAGGCGCAGTGATCGCCTACAACGTGTTCGGTCACGTGCAGACTCGCGTGAGCATTTGGCTCGACCCGTGGAGCCAATACGAATCGCGCGGCTACCAACCGATTCAGGCGTTGTTCTCCCTCGCCGAAGGTGGCCTCACCGGCACGGGGCTTGGCCTTGGTGACCCGGCTGCCGTGCCAGCCGCGCACAACGACTTCATCTTCGCCGCCATCGGTGAAGAACTCGGTCTTCTCGGGTCGGTCGCAGTGTTGTCGGCGTATGTGTTGCTGATCGGCGGAGGTCTGCGCACAGCGCTCCGTGCCGACCGTGCGTTCGACAAACTGCTCGCCACCGGACTCACGACCATCATCGGAGTGCAGGCATTCATCATCATCGGTGGTGTCGTGCGCGTGGTGCCACTCACCGGCGTCACACTTCCCTTCGTCAGTTACGGCGGATCATCGCTGGTGGCGAATTACGTGTTGCTCGCTCTGTTGTTGCGCATCAGTGACACCACATCGCGCCGGCTGCACGAGACCACCGACACCGCGTCGGTGTGGGAACGCCTCGAAGCATGGCGCGCGCGTCGTGCTGCGAAGAAGGCGGTGGCGGCGTGAACATTCGCATTCGTCACCTCACCATGGCTTTCATCGTGCTGTATGCGGTGCTCTTTCTTCAGGTGAATCGTTGGCAGTTTCTGCAACGTGACTCGCTGGTCGATGACCCACGCAACAATCGCGTGACAGTGCGTCAGTTCAATTCTCCCCGCGGACGAATCGTCACTGCCGACGGCGATGTCGTCGCGCGCACCGTCAAGATCGACCCGAAGAAGCGCCCGAACGCACGCTTCCAGTATCAACGCGAGTACCCCGAAGGTGACTTGTTCGCAAACATCACCGGGTACTACACGGTCGCCTTCGGCGCCACGCAGCTTGAACGCACCGAAAATGACGTGCTCACCGGCAAGACCGGGCAACAACAAGTGCAAGGCGTCGATGAGTTGTTCACGCGTGATCTCACCGGAACCGTCGAACTCACGCTGCGTACTGATCTGCAGAAGGTCGCTCAACAAGCGCTGAAAGGTCGTGTCGGAAGTGCGGTGGTGATGGACCCGCGCACCGGTGCAGTGCTCGCGATGTATTCGAACCCCACGTTCGATCCGAACCTGGTGGCAAGTCATGACACCGGCGAGGCGAACGATGTGTTGATGAAATTGCAAGCCGACAAGGAGAAACCACTTCTGGCGAACGCCTACCAAGAGCGGTACATGCCCGGGTCCACGTTCAAAGTGTTGACAACTGCAATCGGTCTCGAGACTGGTGCGCTCACGAACTTGTCGAACTATCCGGTGACGAACAAGTGGGTTCCACCGAACACCGACAACCCCATTCAGAACTACGGCAAGAAGACATGTGGTGGTGACTTGGCCGAAGTGTTCAGTCGTTCCTGCAACATTCCATTCGCACAGACTGCCGTCGCACTCGGGCCAGACACCATGGTGAACGGAGTCAACGCATTCGGTTTGGAAGAAGCTGTGCCGATCGATCTTCCAGGTGCAGCGACCAGCACCTTTGGTGGCGACAGCGATTACTTCAAAGATTCACTTGCTTTGCTGGCCATTCACGGCTTTGGCCAAGGTGGAGTGCAGCTCACTCCACTTCACATGGCGATGATTGCATCTTCGGTCGCCAATGGCGGCGTGATGATGAAGCCGTACGTGGTGCAACGACGAGTCGCCTCTGACAACACCGTCATCAGTGACACTCAAGCGCAACCGTGGAAGACACCGATGACCGCCGCAACTGCGCGCACGCTGACGTCGCTGATGGAGGGCGTGGTGCGTGAAGGAACGGCGGCTTGTTGCATGCAGCTGAAGAACGGTGTGAAGGCAGCAGCGAAGACGGGTACCGCACAGTTGTTCGATGACCCGAAGAAGCAACGCTCGCACGCATGGATCATGGGTTTTGCACCAGCTGAGCAACCACGCGTCGCTGTCGCAGTCATGTTGAAAGGCGTGAATGAGGAAATAAGTGCAGGTACCGGTGGAAAACTCGCAGGGCCTGTCGCGAAACGACTGCTTGACGCAGCCTTGTCACTCGTGCCCAGTGGCTAGCCTGTAACGAGCACGTATGAGTGACCAGAACCGCACGGTGGTGAACGACCGCTACGAGATCGAACGCCGCGTCGGCCGTGGTGGCATGGCCGATGTCTTCTTGGCCCGCGACCTTTTGCTCGACCGACCTGTCGCCATCAAGGTGCTGTTCCCCGAGTTCGCCACCGACCCCGCCTTCGTCGAGCGGTTCCGCCGCGAAGCCCAGTCGGCCGCCAACTTGAACCACCCCAACATCGTCGGGGTCTATGACTGGGGCCGCAGCGGCAACACCTACTTCATGGCCATGGAGTACGTGCAGGGCCGCACCCTCGCCGACATCTTGCGTATGCAGGGCAAGTTGACCCCCAACCAGGCCAGTGACGTTGCTGTCGAGGTGGCTGCTGCTCTCGCTTTCGCCCATCGCAACGGTGTGGTGCACCGCGACGTGAAGCCCGCGAACATTCTCATCGGCTCGAACGGTGATGTGAAGGTCGCCGACTTCGGCATCGCTCGCGCCATCGACGCAGCGCACGACAACAACCTCACGCAAGACGGTGCGGTCATGGGTACTGCCACGTACTTCTCACCCGAGCAAGCACAAGGTGCACAACCAGATCCGCGCAGTGACCTCTACTCACTCGGCATCGTGCTGTATGAAATGGTTGCTGGTCGTCCACCATTCGTGGGTGAAAACGCTGTTGCCACCGCTTACAAACAGGTACACGACATGCCGACGCCTCTCAATCAACTGATTGATGGTATTCCGCGGTCATTCGAAGCGATCGTTGCCAAGTGTCTCGCGAAGTTTCCTGACGTTCGCTACCAAACCGCCGAAGCGGTTCGCGATGACTTGCGACGTTTCCGCGAAGGAGCCGACGTCGGCGCGTTGATCGAAGCACGTGGTGGCGCATCTGCTGAAGCGGTCACCACCGCCATGAGTGCTCTACCCACTGACCCTGGCGCCACAGGAGTGTTGCCTCGCATTGGGGCTGATGCGACAAACCCGAATGCCGCCACACAGATGTTGCCAACCGTTGGCGGATCTGGTGTCGGCAGCGTGCGTGACGACGATTCGATGTACGAGAACGAATCGCGCCGCATGAACGGCTACATCATCGGGGCTGCCGTCGCTGTGGTGCTCGCACTTGTCGGTGTCGGTGTGCTCATTGCCTCATTCCTGAACAGCGGGTCATCGGCTATCTCGGTTCCCACTCTCACCGACATTGAGTTGTCGACTGCATCGCAACAACTGAGTGACTTGGGTCTTGTCGCTGTGCCAAAAGCTGTGGCCAAAGATGGCGTCGACGACAACATTGTCTACGCACAAGACCCCGCGCCTGGAACCGAGCTGAAGACCGGCGAGTCGGTGACGCTCACGTACAACCCGGCCAAAGACCCGGTGAAAGTGCCCGCAATTCAGGGGCTTTCTGTGAAAGATGCGACGGCCAAGTTGGCACCGCTCGGCCTTGAGTTGACGGTCAGCGAAGTTCGCAATGATCCGACGTTGGCTCTTGGCCAGGTGATTTTGCAAGAACCACAAGCCGGTGGCGAACTGCGTCCCGGCGAAGCCGTGAAGGTCATCGTCTCGGGTGGTGCCGGCCAAGTCGTCGTGCCGAACGTCAGTGGCTTCACCAGTACAGCCGCGCAAGAAACTCTTCAGGCAGCACCTTCGAAGTTCGTCGTCACTGTCACGGAAGAAGCAAGCGGCACGGTGGCAAAGGGTCTTGTCATTCGAACAGATCCAGCATTCGGGCTACCGGTCGACGCTGGTTCGCCGATCAAGTTGTTCGTCAGCTCTGGGCCACAACAAGTGACGGTGCCAGCGGTGGAAGGCCTCACCGAAGGCGATGCACGCAACAAGTTGGCACAGGTGAACTTGTCAGCCGATGTGCGCTACGTGGAGGTACCAGCCGGCAGTGCGAGCGACGGCAAAGTGATCACGCAGGGCACTGCGGCGAACAGTTTGGCGAACCCACAGTCAAGCGTGGTGCTCACAGTTGGACGCGCAGCTACGGCGACAACCGCGCCGCCAGCAACTGGCGCTACGACGACGACAACTGGCTAGTTGCCGCAACGGCGAACAAAGTTCGCCAACAGCTCGTGCCCTGCAGCTGTGAG
>CAYMVM010000032.1:5263-6477 GCA_964394175.1 uncultured Bifidobacterium sp. | reverse complement strand
TACACATGGCCGATGGCCTGATGACCGAGACACACCCCGAACACTGGTGTCACACCTGCGAATGCTGTGATCGCATCACAGATGATGCCGGCCTCTTCTGGTCGCCCAGGACCTGGGGAGAGCAACACACCATCGGGTGCCATGGCAACGGCTTCACTGACTGTGATCTGGTCGTTGCGCACCACCACCGGGTCGGCACCAAGCTCGCCCAGATACTGAACGAGGTTGTAGACGAAGCTGTCATAACTGTCGATGACGAGTACTCGTGCCACCTCCACAGCCTGCCTGCTGGGTGAGGAAACGGGGCAACCAATTACACTTGACCCGTGGCTCAACGCATGAACAAGCGCGGCGGACGCGTGACACCCAAGGGAACCAAACCAGGCCAGAAGGGTGCAAAGGCGCATCACGACCCCACACACGTGCATTCAACCCACGACGTGGCCCCCTCCAGTCGCTACACGCCGCCCACACCAGAGTTCAAGAAACACAGTGCGCCGTGGGTGCCGTATCTCATGTTCATCTTGCTCGGCCTGGGCGCGCTTGTGATCTTGCTCTATTACGTGGGCTTTGTGCCTGGTGGCCGCTCGAACTGGTACTTGTTCACAGGTTTGGCAATGGTGCTCGGCGGTTTGTACACCGCCACCAAATATCACTAGCCAGATAAGGCCCACATAGGCACTAAAGAGAATGACACGGGTGTCATTATCCCCGTGGTTTTCCACAATCTGTGGAAATTCGAATGTTGGTCATTCGATCGGCGCGACCAAGTCCATGTCCTCGAGACAATGTTTCGGTGGCGGTGGATCTTCATCGGGGGCCATCGTCATGCGTAGTTCCACTCCACACACGCCACATCGATAGTTCAATTTGATGCGTCGCATCTCACCGGCTGGCGGTGGTGGTGGCAACGGCGTCGTCATCGACCGCAACATGCCGATGCCGGCTCGCCAGATGACGAGAAGCATGACGACACCGCCCAAGAACCAGACGATGGCACCAATGCTGGGCATGTCGGAAAATCAGCCGAGGCGTTCGATGATGGTGGCGTTCGCCATGCCGCCGCCTTCGCACATCGTCTGAAGACCGTAGCGACCACCGGTGCGCTCAAGCTCATGCAACAACGTGGTCATCAGGCGCGCACCACTACAACCGAGTGGGTGACCAAGTGCAATGGCACCACCATTCGGGTTCACGATGTCCATGTTCGGGTG
>CAYMVM010000032.1:2148-5163 GCA_964394175.1 uncultured Bifidobacterium sp. | reverse complement strand
TCCTTGGTGGCTTGTTGCGCGAGTGTCTGTGAACGCAGACCGAAACGATCCATGTCGTCGCGAGAGATGTTCCACTTGTCAGCGATCATCTCCGCTGACACGCCTTGTGGCACGAGCCCGCCGACTGGTGCATAACGCGCACTCAACTGTGGGCCGAAGGGAAAGCCGTACTTGCCGTCAGCGACCGCCGAACCCATGGGCACGCGCGTCATGATCTCGACGCCGGAGGCAATGACCACGTCGTACGCACCGGCGATGACACCTTGTGCCGCGAAATGCGCTGCCTGCTGGCTTGAGCCGCACTGACGATCGACAGTGGTGCCAGGAATTGTCTCGGGCAAACCGGCCGCGAGCACTGCGTTGCGGGCCACGTTCAGTGATTGCTCACCGACCTGCATGACACATCCCATGATGACGTCTTCGATGAGCACGGGATCAAGTCCGTTGCGCTCGACGAGCGTCTTCAACGTCTCGGCGGCAAGGTCCACCGGGTGCCAGTCCTTCAATTTTCCGTTGCGCTTGCCAAGTGGGGTGCGCACTGCGTCGACGATTACTGCTGTTGCCATGCCCAAAGTCTGCACCTTCGATGCCGAATTGGCCTAGTCGAGGAACGAGCCCCACCGCTGGCAGAACATGTCAGTCGGCTTCGAGAACCTTGCCGAAGATGCGGTTCAAGGCCACCACATCTGTCTCGGTGAGGCTGTTCGTGAACACGCGGCGCACGATTCGGTAATAGGTGGTGCTGGCCCGCTTCCACGTGTCGCGACCCTCGCGAGTGAGCACGACCAGCAGGCCGCGACCGTCGTCGAGCGTGGCGCGCTCACGTGCGACGTATCGAAGCTCTTCAAGCTTGTCGATCTGCCGCGACAAGCTGCTCGGGTGTGCCATCACTTTCTCGGCGAGCTCGTTGAAACGCAATGATCCTTCGTCGTCATCGTGCAATGCATCGAGAATCTCGTACCACGTGAGCAACAGACCATGATCGGTTTCGAGTGCACGCGACAACATTTTCTGCATCGCAGCATGCGAGGTGAGGAACTCGCGCCACACACGTAGCCGTTCGGGGTCTGGTGCGGCCATGACGACTTATGCGCTCGCCTGCTTCTCGGCAAACCAATGTCGTGCGTCATCTGGCGATGTGTGCACTGACAACAACGCGCGCGATGGCATCACCAACTTCGGCATCGACACACCCAGCACTCCGGTCAGTCGATTGTTGGTCACGTACATCGCACAAAACTTTCCCGATACGACATCACCTGCGACAACTTCGGCATGCGAGTCGACTGTGGTGCGGCCAAGAAACTGAATGCGTGCATCGAACTGATCACTCCAGAAAAACGGCACTGCCGCATACGGTGTGGTCGCTTCACTTTTGTTTGCCGCCAACAGGTTGCGTGCTGCCATCGCACCTTGCTCCGCTGCGTTTGTCCAATGTTCCACTCGCATGAGTGGTTCGATGTCAGCGAACATAAGGTTCGGCCACCTCGCCACGTCACCAGCGGCGAACACATTCGTCGGCCCGGCACACAACGACTCATCACACACGACACCGTCAGACAGCGTAAGCCCACTGCTCTCAAGCCACTCGGTTGCTGGTGCCACGCCGATTCCGACGAGCACAGTGTCGGCAGGCACGATTTCACCATCTGACAACTCGACACCGGTGACCCGATCACCACCGATGATGCGAGCGACTTTCACACCACAGCGAATAGTGACACCGTTTCGTTCGTGAACAGCGGCCACCGCTGACCCCATGTCAGGCCCCAATGCACGTATGAGGGGTGCAGGAAGGCCTTCGAGCACGGTCACCTGCACACCGCGTTGCGCAGCAGTCGCTGCGGCTTCAAGACCAATGAAACCAGCACCTATGACGACGAGGCGTGAACCATCGGCGAGGTCATCGCGCAGGGCCGCAGCTTGGTCAAGTGTTCGCAACACATGCACACCGGCGATGTCTGGCTGGTTGGGAAGACGACGCACAGCACCACCAGTGGCGATGATGAGACCGTCGTACGACACCGTGTCGCCATCGGCGAGCGTCACCGTGTGTGATTTGGTGTCTAAGCAAACAGCTGCAGAACCTGTCTTCCACTGCACATTGAGCTCGGCAATCGCTTCCGGACGTCGCAGAGCAATGCGGTCTGCGTCCCACTCACCCGACAGAAACTTCTTCGACAACGGCGGCCGGTCATACGGCGCATGGTGTTCGTCGCTGATGCACACGATGTCGCCGCTGAATTCCTCGTGACGCAGGGTCTCGCACGCACGCACACCGGCAAGTGACCCACCGACCACGACCACTCTTTTCATCGTCACGCACATACCTTACGATGAGCATCGTGCCTTTGGTCATACCCGACTCGTCTGATCTTCCCGAAGTTGCTCAACGCATCATCGCCGAGGCACGCGCCATCATCGAACAACGTGGTGAAGCTGCCCTACGTGTGACAGAACTCGCCGAGCGTTGCGAGGTTGCCGTCGGACTTCTGTACCACTACTTCAAAGATCGCAATGACATCATCGCCAATGTTCGCGCACAACAATTCGTCGAGATCGCAGCACGTGACATCGACAACTTCATGAATGCGGTCACCGCCAACACCACATCCACTGATCTCGGCAACGACACCATCTCCATCTTTGGAGGCGTCGAAGAACCCCAACGTGTCGTCAGTCGGTGGAATCGCCTTGCGGTGTTGTCTGCAGCTCGCCACAACCCCGACTTATGGAACCGCATCGCTGACGAACAGGCGAAGTTGAACGAAGCGCTGGTGTCAACCATTGAGCTCGGCCAGACGATGGGTCTCGTCAATCCGAATCTCGACGCCAAGGCGATCGCCTTGATGGTCGAAGCAATCCCCCTCGGACTGGTCCTCGCCGACTTGAGCCCCGAGCGTCGGCCAAGCCCCGAAGCATGGCGAGACCTCGCCATGCGGGTGATCTTCTCCTTTGCCCCCGACGCCTGACCTTCGGTCGCGTCCCCCTCGAACTACAACCCTTGACACAAAC
>CAYMVM010000032.1:0-2048 GCA_964394175.1 uncultured Bifidobacterium sp. | reverse complement strand
TTCAGTCTGCGCACGTCGGCAACCGCTGCGAAGCGGGCGACGTTGCAAATGGTCGACTCGTCGAACCGTTATGTCGGCCCGATCGTCATCGGGAAAGAAAAGGTCGGCAAGAGCACGTGCTCACACCACCAACTCGCTGGCAAGTCGGTGAAGCTCGGCACGTTGAAGTTGAACACTGCGCAAGGTTTCGCAATTCCGGCAAAAGCCCCTGTGTCTACTGTGCATACTCGTTCGGCGGTGCTCGCAAAAGGAACATCGGGCCAACCGCTGAGTGCTGGCACTGCAGGCATCGTGAAAGTCACCACCGCGCAGATGAATGCATGCGGCAAAGCAGTGAAGGGAACGTCGATTGCCACTTCACAAGATGCGAACATGGCGATGGGCGGCGACCTTGACAACGACGGATTGCCGAATGCACTCGACGCTGACGATGACGGCGACCAAGAAGTTGACGCGGTCGACAAGACCACGACGGAATCTGCGGGAATGAACCCGTGGATTGCCGTGCGAAGCACCAACCCGTTGTTCAATGCATCGGTCAGCACCGGACTCACCCCGGAAAACGTCAACTCTGTGCTCGGCACGTCCGGCAACTATTCCATCCAGTTTTTTGTGAGCAATCGAAACCTTCTCGGCCAAACCTCGTTGAACGGCGTGAAATGGGTGTGGGTGGACTGCGGCAACTTGGTCTATTGCGGAGGGTCTGCACCGACAGCAACCAACACCAACACGCACCTGCAAAACAGCAACACCGGTGTCGCATGGAAGACCTACAACGGTGGCTTCAAAGTCGAGTCGACTAGTTCACCAGCGACATCTGGACTTGACACCAGCCTTGGCACGAACCCTGGTGGAAATGGCAATGCGCTATATCTCGGCAACCGCAACACCGGTAATGACCCGGGTGGATCGGTGTACTGGCAGGCCAGCGTGTTCCCCAACCAAGGAGTGAACACCCTCACGAACGTGAAGCCAGGCGACGTGTACACACTGCGCTTCGGAACTGACGATGGCGAAAAGTCGGTGACCATGATGTTGAACCCGCACGCCGTGACTGTGCCGGGCCTCACCACAGTGAACGGCGCCGCATACACCGGTGGTGCTCTGAAGCCAGACGCGTCTGGCAAGTTGGCACTGAAGTTCTTCCGTCCGCAACGACTCGCCACAACTGGCGAGACAGGTACGTTCAAAGACATGGGCGGCCTGCGCTACGGCATCATCTTCATGGGCCAGATGGACACACCCTGTGACATCGCCACCTACAGCGCCTACGACGCGTTCACCGCTGCGACAGGTGCAGATGCGAGTGACATGGGCAACCGCCTCGCTCCACTCACTGACAAGCAGACGACAGACAGCGACACGTCATCAAGTGCGACGCAGTTGTCCTTCACAATCGACGTTCGTTCATGTATCGGGGCGGCGACATACGACGCTGCTGCGGCTGGAACAAGCTGGGGCATTCAGTTGAACGCCTCTGGTCAGATGTTGACCGGTGGCATGAACCGTGCGTCGCTCGATCTCACCGTGACGAAGTAGTCAACAGCGACATCAAACGCTCTGGGTCTCCGTCGCATGCGGCCAGCTCTGCCGGCCCTGCGACGAGACGCCAGCTGTTGCCATCTTTACGGATGACCGCAGGTAGGTCACCGGCAACATGAAGTTGATCTGCGGTCGCTTCGTCACGATGCACGAGTGCCATGTCAATGCCGGCGTTCTCGCACGCGGTGTTCCATGAACGCTTGCGACGGAACGTGCCATGCGTGATGTCGCATAGTTCGCAATGACCACGACCCGTGTATTTGGCCAACACATACGAGACCTCGCCAAGTAGCGAGCCGTCTGCGTTGTAGATACCGACGAAGGTCATCGAAGCCTCAGGCGAAAACGACCGTGCGGTTGTTGAACACCAAGACGCGACGTTCCACATGTGCGCGCACGGCTCGTGCCAGCACCACAGTCTCAAGATCGCGCCCCCGGCGCGTGAGTTCAGCGACATTGTCACGATGCGTCACCCGAGCGACGTCTTGCTCAATGATCGGACCTTC
>CAYMVM010000031.1:0-18998 GCA_964394175.1 uncultured Bifidobacterium sp. | reverse complement strand
TGGATTCCGGCTTTGAACGGAAAGCGTGACGCAGTTCCTGGTCGTATCCACACGTTGCGCCTCGAAGCCGATAACCCGGGTATTTATGCCGGTCAGTGCACAGAATTCTGTGGTCTCTCACACGCCAACATGCGCATGGAGGCAGTGGCACTGTCGAAAGACGATTTCGCCACCTGGGTGAAGAACCAGCAAGCGGCTTACAAGGCTCCGGCAGAGGGCACTCTCGCCAAGGAAGGCGAGTTGGTGTTCCTCAACCAGTGCGTGCGTTGCCACCAAGTGAATGGTCTCAAGAAAGCCGACGGCACAGCCGCAATCGCCGCCCCTGACGAGAACGTCTACGCGGGTGCCGCGCCGAATCTGTCGCATTTGATGTCCCGCAACACGTTCGCCGGAGCGACGTGGGATCTCTTGAAGAAAGAGTGCCGCGGAGACGTCTGGGAAGCAAAGTCCGAAGAGTTCGGCACGAAATACCTCGACGGTGTGAATGCCGACTGTCTGAATGAAGTCGACTTGCGTCGTTGGTTGCGAAATGCGCCGGCGATGAAGCCGATGTACGCAGACCCCACCAAACTCGAGCCGACCGACGGCAAGTACCGCGGAATGCCGTACCTCGCACTCTCTGAGGGCGACATCGACAAACTCGTGGCTTACCTCTTGACACTGAAGTGATCGGAGAACACTGACATGGCGATCATCGAAAGACCATCAACCGAACTAGAGGTGGCGAACACGCCAAGCGTGGCCGTGCCCTCGACGACGCTCGGCAACCTTCGTCGCCCGGTGCAGTCAACCGGATGGAAGTCTTGGTTGTTCACCGTCGACCACAAGAAGATCGGCATCATGTACGGCGTCTTCGCCATGTTCTTCTTCATCGTCGGCGGAGTCGAGGCGTTGCTGATTCGTCTTCAGCTCGCAGCACCCGACGGAAAAGTGCTCAGTGCGGACATGTACAACCAGATGTTCACGATGCACGCCACCACCATGGTGTTCCTCTTCGCCATGCCGATGGCTGCCGCGTTCGCGAACTACTTCTTGCCACTGCAGATCGGTGCGCGCGACGTGGCGTTCCCGCGCATGAACGCCCTCGGCCTCTGGTTCTTGGTCGTGGGAGGACTCGTACTGAATGCCGCCTGGTTCCTTGGAGGGGCCGCAGACGGTGGTTGGTTCATGTACGCGCCGAACTCAGGACCCGTCTTCTCACCGAGCAATGGTGTCGACTTCTGGACCCTCGGTCTTCAGATCGCAGGTCTCGGCTCGCTCATCGGTTCGATCAACTTGATCGTGACCGTTCTGAACATGCGTGCGCCTGGCATGACCATGATGAAGCTTCCGGTGTTCACCTGGATGATCCTCGTCGTGCAGTTCCTGCTGGTGTTCTCACTCCCGGTCATCACCGTGGCGTTGGTGCTACTCATGTTCCAGCGGTCCTTTGGTGCGACGTTCTTCGACGTCGCACAAGGAGCCGACCCCTTGCTCTGGCAGCACTTGTTCTGGATCTTCGGACACCCTGAGGTGTACGTGCTCATTCTTCCGGCCTTCGGAATCATCTCCGAGGTGTTGCCGACGTTCTCGCGTAAACCACTCTTCGGGTATCCGTTCGTCGTGTTCTCTGGTGCGGCAATCGGGTTCGTTGGTTTCGGCGTGTGGGCTCACCACATGTTCGCTGCAGGTCTCGGCCCGGTGTCGGTGGCGGTCTTTTCCATCGCGACGATGGCGATCGCCATCCCGACGGGTGTGAAGATCTTCAACTGGACCCTCACCATGTGGGGCGGCAAGATCTGGTTCACGACGGCGATGAAATTCGCCATTGGTCTCGTCGTGTTGTTCACAATCGGCGGTCTCTCCGGTGTCACCCACTCGGTCGCACCGTCTGACACGCAGCAGACCGACACGTACTACATCGTGGCTCACTTCCACTACGTGTTGTTCGGTGGCATGGTGTTCGGTCTCTTCTCTGGCTTCTACTACTGGTGGCCAAAGATGTTCGGCAAGATGTTGAACGAGAAATTGGGCAGCTGGAACTTCTGGCTCATGTTCATCGGTATGAACATGACGTTCGGTCCGATGCACATCCTCGGTCTGCAAGGTCAGCCGCGCCGTATGTACGTGTGGACTGAAGCTCGCGCAGGTGAAGGCTTCTTCAACATCGGCTTCTGGAACATGATCGCGTCGGTCGGCTCGTTCGTTCTTGCGCTCGGTGTGTTGTTCTTCCTCATCAACGTGGTGCAAACAGCGCGTAAGGGCAAGCAGGCACCGCTCGATCCGTGGGATGCACGCACGCTCGAGTGGATCACCACGAGCCCACCGAAGGAACACAACTTCGACCGCATCCCGACCGTGCATCACCTCGACGAGTTCTTCCACCGTAAGTATGTGGAGGACGAGGCGACGCACGCGATGAAGGCGATTGCGACCGGCGAAGAAATCGTTCGCAACGAAGAGGCCAACGCCGAGAGCCACATTCACTTGCCGTCCGCTTCGTACTGGCCACTCTTGCTGGCAATCGGCGTCGGAGTTCTCGGACTCGGCGTGCTGTACGGCGTTCCAGTGATGGTCGTCGGCGCTGCCGTCGTGCTCTTGTCCTCATTCGGATGGGTCATGGAGCCATCTGTCGCGGAGGACTCGGACTATGACCCGCCTGCAGGTGGAACATCGAAGGAGTTGGCGAGCCATGGCTGACACAGCAGTGCACGCAGCACACGACGCCGGCCACGGCGCCCACGTCACCTCGACGGGTTTGTCGAACAACAAACTCGCGATGTGGTTGTTCCTCGGTTCAGAGTGCCTGCTCTTCGGCGGGCTCATCTCCACCTACATGCTGTATCGCGGTCGCGTGGCAAATGGTCCTCATCCGAACCAGATCTACGACATTCCGTTCACCTCGGTCAGCAGTTTCGTGTTGCTCATGTCGTCGCTCACGATGGTGTTGGCGGTCAGTTCCGCCCAGCGTCGAAATGATCAGCAGACGAACTTGTGGCTTCTCGTGACCGCTCTCCTCGGATCGACCTTTGTTGGTGGCCAGGTGTATGAGTTCACCGCGTTCTACCGTGAAGGCCTCGGATTCACGACGAGCCTCTTCAGCTCGAGCTTCTACACGCTCACCGGTTTCCACGGTGTTCACGTGACGGTCGGAGTCATCATGTTGCTCGTCACCCGCAGCATCATCCAGAAGAATCGCGTGACCGGCGACAAAGCCGAGTCAGTTGAGATCGTGGGTCTCTACTGGCACTTCGTGGACGTCGTCTGGATCATCATCTTCACCCTCGTCTACCTCATCCCCGCCTGACGTCGGAAGGACACTGAGAAACCATGTCAACGGCAACTGAACACGCAGAACACACCGAGCACGAACAGCACGGTCTCACCGATGGTGGCTACATCAAAGTCGCAATCATCCTTGCTGTCATCACGGCGCTCGAAGTGTCCACGTATTACGTGGATTTTGGTCCGTTCTTCATGCCGTCACTGATGATCATGATGGTCGCGAAGTTCATCATCGTCGTGTCGTACTTCATGCATTTGAAGTTCGACAACAAGCTCTTCAGCTTCATGTTCTACGCCGGCCTCGTGTTGGCACTCGGTTGTTACTTCGCGGCTCTCGCGACGTTCCAATTCTTTTCGTAGTTCTTCTCGAACGGAGATAGGCCATGTTTCGCGCGGCCGCCGAACAGGTGAGTCAAGACCCGTGGCGATTCCAGCTCCACATCGAGGTGTGGGTGCTCATCGCATTCCTTTTCGGGGCGTACACATACGCAGTGAAGGTCATCGGCCCTCGCTTGGCACCTGAAGGAAACATCGTCACGCGTCGCCAGGTGTTCTACTTCGTGCTCGCCATGTTGCTGCTGTGGGGCACGACCGATTGGCCGGTGCACGACATCTCGGAGGAGTACCTGTATTCGGTGCACATGGTGCAACACATGTCGCTGTCCTATTTCGTGCCGCCGCTCGCATTGCTCGCCACTCCGGAGTGGCTGTTCAGACTGCTCGTCGGGAATGCCCGTACGTACACGGTCGTGCGATTCTTCGCCCGCCCTGCCATCGCAGGAGTGCTTTTCAATTTGGTCGTCATGATGACGCACATTCCAGGAATCGTGAACGCGAGCGCTAGCAACGGGCCGTTGCACTACGGAGTGCACGTGCTCGTGGTGACGTCAGCGCTCTTGATGTGGTTGCCCGTGTGTGGCCCTGCGCAAGAACTTCGTATGTCGGTCGGCGGAATGATGATCTACATGTTCGCGATGTCACTTGTGCCCACCGTCCCAGCCGGGTGGCTGACGTTCGCGGAAGGGTCGGTGTATGACCATTACGACATTCCGGTGCGCGTGTGGGGCGTCTCGGTGTTGTCTGACCAGCAAGCCGCAGGCGGCATCATGAAACTGGGCGGATCAGTCTTCATGTGGTTCGTCATCATCTATCTGTTCTTCAAGAAGTTCATGGGTGGCTTCAATGATCGTCAGTCGTACAAGCCGAACTCAGCACCACCAGACGCAGAGATCGTCGGTACTGACGACGTCTTGTTGTACAAAGACGTCGAAGAAGCCTTCAGTCGCGTGAAGGCCGCACCAGAACCACGATGATTCACTGCGGGCGCATTCCGCCCGACGCCGGCGTCCGTGACGTGGTGGCGACGTGGAGCTACGCAGAGTGGCGCGACTCATTTCCCGCCGATACTCCTGACACCTATCTGCGGATTTTCGCTGAGTCTGATGAATCAGACGACGAGCTTCCTTTCGTGTACGTGGCGTGGCTGGACGACGAAGTGGTCGGCACAGCGTCATTGGTGTCAGACGACGAACTACCAGATGCCACAGAGCCAGGGCCATGGTTGGCGGCACTGTTCGTTCACCCCGATGCTCGTCGACGTGGGGTCGCCAATGCATTGCTCGAACATGTCGAAGGTGAAGCCGCACGGCTCGGGGTGGCGTCGTTGTTCTTGTACACCCATGATCAACGTGAGTGGTACGCCCGGCATGGTTGGGTGCACGTTCGTGTCGGTGCGCTGGGTCATCACCGCGTCGACGTGATGCGCAAAGTCCTCTGACTCAGCGGCGAGAGTCGCTCGGCGACCAACTGAAGCTGCGACCCGCGAGAGTCAATGCTGCGGCAGACCAGGCGATGAGAACCATGGTGGGGCCGGCAAGGGCGTCAGAAGAGTGTCCCGTCGCTGTGCGGAAGATGGTCGCGAGCGCACCGGAGGGCAAGGCAGTTGCGAGTGAGTTGAGCCCGGCTGGCATTGAGTCGGCATCGATGATCATTCCGCTCAGCAACAACATCAACAGGTACAAGCCGTTTTGGGCTGCGAGGTTGATCTCGCCTCGAAGTGTTCCGGCAAGCAGCAAGCCGATGCCCACGAAGCTGGCTGTGCCGAAGAGAAAACCGACGAGAAGGGCGGCGATGTTCATGTCGCTCGCAGACCAACCGAGCAATGCGGCGATGATGGCGAGAACGACGAATTGAACGACCTGCACGCTCACGACACTGGCGACCTTCGCGGCGATCAGTCGAGGACGACCAAGCGGGGTGGCGCCGAGTCGTTTCAACACTCCGTATGAGCGTTCGAAACCAGTGGCGATGCCAAGGCTGACCATCGCCGTCGACATGAGCGCGATGGCGAGCACCCCTGGTAGGAGAAAGTCAATCGCATCGCCCTCTCCGGTCGGCAGCACGTCGACCACGGAGAAGAACACGAGAAGCAACACGGGTATGCCGATCGTGAGAAGTAACTGCTCGCCATTGCGAGCGAGAAGACGCAACTCGGCCAACGTCTGGGCACGCCATTGTTTCATCGCCCATCTCCGATCGAGTCGACGATGCGTTGGAAGATGGCTTCGAGCGTCTCAGAGGTGCGCAGGTCATTCAGTGGAAGCGAATGATCAGCCAACCATTGACTGAGTCGCGCGACGAGCGACGGAGTCGGGTCAGCGGACACCACGAAGTGACCGTCGGCGCCACGAGTCACCTCGGCACCGAGATGTCGGGCAAGTTCCCTGTCGTCCAAAGCGGGTGAGCTAGAGAAACGCAGGCCGTCGTTGCCGGCACGAAGTTCAGCGAGTGTCCCGTTTGCAACGACACGGCCGTGGTGGAAAATGACGATGCGATCGGCGATGCGTTCTGCTTCGTCAAGTTCGTGCGTGGCAAGCACGACCGCACAGCCAGTAGCAGCAAGATCAGCCACGATGCGACGGATGTCTTGGCGGCCCGACACGTCGACACCGGCTGTCGGCTCGTCGAGGAACGCGACTTCGGGAACCGCAGCGAGAGCGAGTGCCAACGACAGTCGTTGTTGTTCTCCACCTGACAGACGTTTCCAACTATGGCCACGGCGATGACCAAGACCGACCTGGTCGACGAGAGCATCTGCCGACGCACCTTTGTCGTACAAGTCGACATAGAGACGGACTATCTCGTGCACACGGGAGCTGGGGTACACCCCACCTCCTTGCAGCATCACGCCCATCTTTCGGGTGAGCTGTGCGTGGTCACGAATCGGATCAAGACCTGCCACCGAGACGTTGCCCGCACTGGCGACGCGGAAGCCTTCGCAGACCTCGATTGTTGAGGTCTTGCCCGCACCATTCGGGCCGAGGATGACGGTCACTTCACCGTGCGAAGCCGTGAAACTTGCATGGTCGACTGCTCGAAGGTCGCCGTACGACACGACGAGATCTTCAACGACCACACCCGACACGCTTCTCACACTACGAAACTGACACGGTCAACAACACAGTCCACCGCTAGCCTCATCGACGTGATTGATGTCCGTCTGCTGCGCAGTGACCTCGATGCAGTGCGCAAGGCACTGGCGCGCCGAGGTAAGGCCGAGGTATCGGCACAAATCGACGCTGCCGTCGCACTCGACACCAAGTTGCGCGACCTCACCGCAGAGCGCGACGCACTTCGTGCACGAGTGAACGACCTGTCGAAACAGGTCGGTGGCTTGCGTAAGGCGGGTAAGAACGACGAGGCCGAGGCCGTCATGGCTGAAAGCCGTGCTCTCGGCGACACCGAGCGACAACTGCAGGTCGACTTCGACGAGTTGCAGGGCCAGTTACGCGAGGTCATGCTCCGCATCCCGAACATGCCTCATGTCGATGCTCCCGATGGTGGCTCCGATGCAGACAACCCGGTCGTGAAGGGTCCTGTCAACATGCCGGCCTCCTTTGGTGAGCACCAGCGTGTGCCGCATTGGGAGACAGCGACCGCACTCGGCATTCTCGACAACGAACGTGCCACAAAAATCTCTGGTGCGATGTTCACGATGCAGCGCGGACTCGGTGCCACGTTGGCTCGCGCCTTGTGTCAGTTCGCACTCGATCGCAACGCCGATGCATTCGAAGAAATTCGGCCCCCATCTCTTGTCACCACCGCGACACTGACTGCTACGGGTCATCTACCGAAGTTCGCCGACGATGCATTCGCCATCGAGCGCGACGACTTGTGGACCATCCCGACTGCCGAAGTTCCACTCACCTCGCTGTACGCCGGTGAAGTCCTCGACGAAGCACAACTTCCTGCGCGGCTCATGGCGTACACGCCGTGTTACCGCCGTGAGGCGGGTTCCGCCGGTCGCGACACACGTGGCATGTTGCGCGCGCACGAATTCGACAAAGTAGAGATTCTCGCGGTGGCCACACCTGAGCAAGCTCCCGAGCTTCTTCAGGAGCTGGTGTCGCGTGCCGAGGCACTCATGGCCGCGCTCGAGTTGCCGTATCGCATCATCGAAATCTGCACAGGCGACATGGGTGGCAGCCACCACCGCAGTTTCGACATCGAGGTGTACGCACCCGGTTGCGATGCATGGCTCGAAGTGAGCTCGGTGAGCTGGTTCAGCGATTATCAGGCCCGCCGGGCCGACATTCGCTTCAAGCGGAACGGTCAGAAGGGGACCGAGATCGCCAACACATTGAACGGCTCTGCACTTGCCGTGCCACGCGTGTGGGCCGCAATCTGCGAGAACCATCGCCAGCCCGACGGGTCCGTGCGCATCCCCGAGGTTCTCGTGCCGTACATGCGCGGAGCCACGTCGATCACTGCGAAGTGACGAGCAACGACACATGAGCATCCGCGACCGTCGTATTCAGTACGAGACCGCTGGGCTTGATGTCGGCGACCTGAAGAGTGACCCCTTCGAGCAATTCAACCTGTGGTACTCGCAGGCCGAAGAGGCTGGCATCGCCGAACCACACGCGATGACACTGTCGACAGTCGATGCCTCGGGTGCCCCTGATGCACGCGTCGTTCTTGCCCGCGCAGCCGATGAACGCGGTTTCGTGTTCTACACCAACTATGACAGCGCAAAGAGTGCACAGCTGGAGGAAAATCCGGTGGCATCAGCTGTGTTCGCCTGGCTTGATCTTCATCGTCAGGTACGCGTGCGAGGCAACATCATGAAAGTGTCGGCGGCTGAGAGCGATGATTATTTCGCCAGCCGTCCTCGCGCGTCGCAGATTGGTGCGTGGGCGTCACCACAAAGCCAAGTGCTCGCAAACCGTGACGAATTGGAAGCACTGGTGGCCGACATGACGGCTCGTTTCGAGGGCAAAGAGGTTCCGCGCCCGGAGAACTGGGGTGGATGGCGCCTCATCCCCGTGTCGATCGAATTCTGGCAAGGTCGGCCGAGCCGCTTGCATGACAGGTTCAGATACGTTCGCGATCGCGATTCGTGGACGATGTCGCGACTCGCACCGTGACGAGTGCGATGACCACGATCAGTGCGAACACGCTGGCAAGTCGCCACGCACCTTGATCTTGTAGAAACGACGTCACCGAAGATTGCCAATCATCGACGGTGCCAGTGATCGAATCTGACGCTCGTTCTGTGACTGCTCCGTACCAGTACCACGTGAGGTACAGGCCTGCGAGCGTGATGAACACCGAGGACACTTTGTCGACGTGACGCATGCTGTTGCGTGCAAATGTGAGGAGCCCTCGTTGCGCGCTGGCAAGTGTGACGGTGAGAGCAGTGACGAAGAGTGCCATTCCCAGGCCGTATAGCACGATGCTTGCGACACCCGACGCGAATCCGTGGCGGCCGACTGAACCGAGCACGACCGTGGTGAGAAGACCGATGGTGCATCCGATTGATGCAACCGCATAGGCGATGCCGTACACGAACATTGCCCGTACGGTGGTGTCACGATCCGCAGTGATCGATGGTCGCAAGAACGTCGGCTTCCACCCAGTGAGCATCGCCACACCCATCACGGTGAGCACGACACCAACAAGGAGCCCGACGTACTTGGCATTGTCGGAAAGAACAGTGGTGAACAAGCGTGTGATGATGCCGACGACGAGAAACACCGCGATGAAACCGCCACTCACTGCCGTGCTGACGGTGAGTGCACGACGTAGCGATGCGGTCTGTGTCGATTCACGGTTACTCTCAAGACCGAGGAAGTACAAGAGATACGTGGGCAGCAACACGAAGCCGCATGGGTTCACCGCTGCGAGCACGCCGAGGATGAAGCTGTAGGCGAAATCACCTTCCATGGTTCACGCCTCGATGCCGAAGTTCTTGGTGATGGCTGCGCGCAACTCGTCGGTGGTGATCTCGCCAGCATGGGTGTCGACGACGACACCGTCAGTGGACACGAACAATGTGGTGGGCATGGTGCCGACTCCCACTTTGGTGAGAAGTTCCGCATCGCGGTCGGTGTAGAGCGGGAAGGTGACCCCGATGTCCGCAGCCCACTGTGCGGCGACATCGGCAGTGTCGTTCGGATTCACGCCGATCACGTCGACCTTGCCCGACAGTTGTTGGCTGACATCTTGTAGTGCCGGCATCTCACGACGGCAGGGCTCACAAGTGGAGAACCAAAAGTTGATGACGAGCGGTCGACCCTGAGGAAAGATCGCCGTCAGTTCGCCCGTTGCCACGGAGGGCAGGTTGATTGCGGGTAGTTGCTCGCCACGTGAGACCGCATTGGTACCGATGGTCGGGTCTTGCACGACACCCGGGTTCGTGAGATTGGCGTCGACGCCGTCGTCGGAGGCCGAGCTGAACAGCCAACCCCCGACGATGGCGACGACAAGTGCCGCCACGGTCGACCAGACAAGGAGATTCCGACGGATTCTCACATGGTCAGGCTACGAGGTGACGAGGAATGGGTACCTCGTCGATCTCGATGACCGGGCGCGATTTTGTGGGTGGACGTCCTCGTGGCTTCTTCACAGCAACGATGCGTCCCATCTCGAGCAACTCACCTCCCCAGACGCCCCATGGCTCGAGCCGTTCGAGGGCGCCTTGCAGGCAGTCACGTGCAGATGTGCACTTGGCGCAGATCGCCTTGGCACGCTGAATGTCGACGTACTCCTCAGAGAAGAAGAGGTACGACAACGTTCCGTTGCCATCGCTGCAGCGCAGAGCCGACAAACGTGTTGGCTCTTCACGGAGTGCGACTCCGCCGATTTCTTTGTTGATTGCTGTGTACATGGTGTCTGCTTTCTGTGTGCGTGTGTGAATGTGAATGTGGGCAACAAAAAAGCCGCCCGGTTCGTGGAACCCGGCGGCCTCTGCGGCTTGTATGGAGCTTTTCGCTACATCTGAGCCTTCGTGAGGTGCCGGGCGGTGCGCTTATTCGAATGCTTCGCTGCCATCGGCTTGGTAAACCACATGGCATACGTCGCGGTCATAAAGGCCACGGCATATGAAAATGCGCGCGCAGCAACGACCACGGGGCTACCCGTGGACCAGAAGGTTGTTGCAGCGGCGTTTGAACTCATGAAGTGACAACCTAACCACACATTCGTCAGCTCTGGCAAGCGGTTTTTCCACAAGCCCGGCAAACCCTTGTGGCACAAGGGGTGTGAGGAGGAAGGCGGGGCTCTATGGTCGAGGTCGTGACCTTGTACGACAAAGTGGCCGCCCTCGACTGCGTGTCACCTCCGGTCGCTGGTCGGCTGTTTCGGGCAACACGACCGGTCCGTTTGGGTGATGCAAGCCCTGGAGGTCGGTGCCGGCTTGATTCGCTTGCTCGCTATCTGCAGGACATCGCCAAGGATGACGGTCAAGACACCGGAGTCGTCGGTAACGATCTGCACGGATGGGTGGTGCGACGCACGCTGATCGACGTGCATGCATTTCCGACCTATCTTCAGCGCCTCTCGCTTGCGACGTGGGTCGCTGGTCTTGGGTCGCACTGGGCCGAGCGACGCACTCAGATGGTCGATGAATCTGGTCGAGTGCTGGTCGATGCGTCAGCACTGTGGGTGCACATCGACATGAAGACGATGCGACCGAAGGAGCTCACACCGACACTTCATCAGGTGTGGGGTACATCGACTGGTGGTCGCGTCGTAGGTGCACGCCACGTGGTGAAGCCGAGCGTGGTGCGAGCAAGCGGTGCGTCACACTCGATATCACAGTGGGTGACACGCTTCTCAGACTTTGATGCACTCGAACACATGAACAATGCTGCGTACTGGGAGATCATGGAAGAGCAATTGCTTGCCAGTCGACACCTGCGCGAGAACGTGCGCTTCGTGGTGGAACATCATGACGGCATCAGACCAGGAGCACGAGTCGATGTGCATCGTTTCGACATGTCGCCACAAGAAGTCGTGCTGCTTGTTGAGGCTGACGCGACCGTGCAAGCGGGAATGTGGTTCGGGGCGCGCTGAGCGCTGACGACCTACGCCAACACGTATTCGAGGATGCCACTTTTGTCGCGGCACTCGAATTCGCCACGCAGGCGCAGATGCTCAAGGTGGGCGTAGGTCTCGCTGTGCGCCATCGGACCTTGTGCGCGAGGCGAGAACAGATAGGTGGCGAATTCCATCACTGATGCCGGTCGATTCAGCGTGTTCGAGGCATCACGCAACCGCTGCAGGCGGTCGTCGTGGTGCTCTTTGATCTCTTCGGTGCGCTTCGTGATGTCGTGGAACGGGTTGCCGTGTGCGGGCAATGCGATCTTCACTTGCTGACCGAGTTGACCGACCTTGTCCAGTGACGCGTAGAACATGCTGAGCGGGTCATCTGATGCTGACAAACCGGGCACATGTGGCGTGATGGTGGGCAACACGTGGTCGCCGGTGATGAGAACGCCCTCTTCAGGGTCGAACAGGCACAGGTGGTCTTCGGTGTGACCAGGCGTGTGAATAGCGAACCATTCACGGCGTGCGAACTTGATGGTGTCGTGCTCGCGCAGACGAATGGACGGCGTGGGCATGGGAACCATGCGGTGCGGTGGGCGGATGATGTTCATCGGGAAGCGTCGCTTCCAGGGAATCTCCATCTCGGGGCCGCCCCACGGCACATGCTCTCGTGGACGCGCGCTGTAGAGCGCCATTTCCTCAGGATCGAGATCGCCCGGCTCGTCAGGGTTCCACCAGGAACGGAACAATCGGTGCGCGACGACATCGGCGCCTGACTTGTCACGGATGCGCTCTGCGCCACCGAAGTGATCGGGGTGGCTGTGCGTGACGATGATCGAATGCACACGGCGCATTGGCACGCCGATGTTCTTCAGACGCTGCTTGATGGCGACCCAACATTCTTTGTTCGGAAGACCAGGGTCGACGACCGCGACGCCGCGTTCATCCTCGAGCACGTACATGTTCACGTGACCGAGTCCGGTGAAGTCGATGGGCAACATGGTGCGCAGAATTCCCGGCGCGACCTCGGTGATTTCGTCAGTCGCTTCGATCTGTTCTTGCTTCAACGGGCGGGGTGCTTCGGTGCTCACGACTTCTTCTCCTTGAAGATCTTGTCGCGATAGAAACGCAACTCGCTGATGCTCTCTTTGACATCGTCTAGTGCACGGTGTGTGCCACCCTTCGACGGGCGTGCATGCTCAAGACCTGGATACCAACGCTTCACGAGTTCCTTCACACTGGAGACATCGACGCACCGGTAGTGCAACCAGTTCTCGATGTCGGGCATGTACTTGGCGAGGAAGCGCCGGTCTGTGCCGATGGAGTTTCCGCACAACGGAATCTTGTTCGGCTCTGGGCTGTGTTCACGGATGAAATCGAGCGTGAGGCGAGTGGCTTCATCTAGGGACATGGTCGATGTCTTGATGGCCTCGAGCAGCCCCGACTTGGTGTGCATCTCCACGACGATCGGCTCCATGTGGGCCAGCACATCATCGGGCTGATGAATGACGAGATCGGGCCCCTCGGCCACCACGTTCAGCTCGTCGTCGGTGACGATGGTGGCGATTTCTACGATGGTGTGCACTTCTGGATTGAGACCGGTCATCTCTAGGTCCATCCAAATCAGCACCTAGACAATCTAGGTCGCTGGTCTGGGAGAGAAGGGATCGGAATGCCTAGCGTGAGGGCGATGGTCGCGGTTCACATCAAGCAACTCGATGAATCCCTGCCTTTGCCTCGCACAGCGAGTCATGGCGATGCAGGAACTGACCTGCATGCGCGCAACGACGGTGTCATTGCGCCAGCTGGTGGACGACTACTCATGCCCACCGGTATTGCCATCGCGCTGCCCGAGGGGTTTGCGGGGTTCGTGTTGCCACGTAGTGGTCTTGCGTTGAACCACGGAATCAGTGTGGTGAATGCACCTGGTTTGATCGACTCTGGTTATCGCGGTGAATTGAAAGTGGTGCTGTTGAACACAGACCCGACACGGCCGTATCGCGTGTCACGAGGTGATCGCATCGCCCAGCTCGTAGTCCAGAAAGTCGAAGACGTGGACTGGGTGGTCGTCGATGAACTTGGCGGTAGTGACCGCGGTGGTGGTTTCGGACACTCAGGTCGTTGACGGAGTCAGGACAACGGAATGCCGAGGTGGCGCAACGCCATCGAGGTGTACATCGCGACACCATTCTTCATCGTGGCTTCGTTGAACACTGCGCGGTTGCTGTGGTTCGGTGGGGCCGTGCGTGGGTCGATGCCATCTGGTGACGCACCGAGAAACATCATCGAGCCCGGCACTTTGTTCAGCACGTAGCTGAAGTCTTCAGCACCCATGACCGGTGCAGGCATCTTGATGACCGCTTTGTCGCCAACGAGTGCAGTTGCGACATCGAATGCGAAGTCTGCGAAGTCTGCATCGTTCACGGTGACGGGGTAGCCCCAGCCAAGTTCGACGTTGGCAGTCATCTCGTGTGCTGCTGCGATGGTTTCAGCCAGACGACGGATGTTGTCATGGATCTTGTTGCGCGTTCCCTCGCTGACCGCGCGAATTGTTCCCTTGATCGCGACCGACTCTGGAATGACGTTGCTCGCGGTGCCGGCACTGATCGTGGTGACGGTGACGACACCTGGGTCGAACACGTCGAGTCGGCGCGTGACCATGATTTGAAGTGCCTGCACGATTTCGCAGGCGACAGGGACGGGGTCGAGTGCGAAGTGCGGGGAACTGGCATGACCACCTCTTCCTGTGATGGTGATCGACAATGTGTCACTCGATGCCATCGTCGGACCACCTTTGATGGCGAGCATTCCGTTTGGAATGTTGGTCGACACATGCAACGCGAATGCACCCGTGACGGGTGACTCGGATCCGTCGGCGAGATGAGGTACATCCAAGATGCCTTCATCCAACATGTAATTGGCACCGCCGAAGCCTTCTTCACCGGGTTGGAACATGAACAACACGCGTCCCGCGATGTCGGACTTGCGCGCAGACAACACCTTGGCTGCACCGACCAACATGGCGGTGTGTTGGTCGTGACCACAGGCGTGCATCATGCCGTCCACGTTCGACTTGAAATCGATGTCGGTGTCCTCAGGCATTGGCAATGCGTCCATGTCGCCGCGAAGCAACACCGTCGGACCAGGCTTGTCACCTGTCAACATCGCCGCGATGCCACTCGTGGTCGAGTGCAGCGTGATGTCAAGCGGGAGGTGTTGAATCTGCTCCATCACCTGCTCGCGAGTCTTTGGCAGGTCGTTGCCCAACTCTGGCCAGCGATGCAGGTTGCGGCGCAAAGCGACTGTCTGGTCGAACACGTCAGCGGCCTGCTCGAGCACACCGACTGGTGCCCCATGTCGCTCGCGAGCGCTGTCGGTGCTGCCGGTCTCCGAGGATTTAGCCATGCCCAATGGTAGGCACATGCCCATGTCAGCAGGGCAGGGCGCCGAAGCCGAGACGACCGAAGCCGAAATGGTCGAAGAAGTCGATCGCAGTGGCAATGTTCTTCGTCTCGTCACACGCGCACAGATGCGGCGCGAGAACTTGCGCCACCGCTCGGTGTTCATCGCGGTGCTTTCTGATGACGGAGACCTGCTCATCCATCAGCGCGCAGAGCATAAGGACCTCTGGCCGGGGTGGTGGGATTGCGCTGTCGGTGGAGTCATCGCCCCCGGTGAGGAACCTGAGGCAGCAGCACATCGTGAGCTCGCCGAAGAACTGGGCATTGACAGTGCCATCTTGCAGCCACTTGGAAGCGGTGCCTACGACGACGAATCAGCATCGTTGCTCGCCTGGTGCTACTCGATCGTTCACAACGGTCCCTTTCAGTTCGCTGACGGTGAAGTGCAGAGGGCGGAGTGGGTGAAGCCGGATGATCTCGTCGAGTGGCTCACCGCGAAGAACTTTCTTCCAGATACTCTCGCGCTGGTTCTGCCTCGGCTGGTGAGTTACCGCACGGTCATCGCTTAGCATCAGTGCGTGGCTCGACATATCGACGTTGAATTCACAATCGAACCGTTCATCGAAGGTGAGCCGGGTCCGCACGTGACAGCTGCTGTTGCTGCCGTTCAAGCACTCGGTTTCGCTGTCGACTTCGGTCCGTTCGGCTCCACGTTCTCTGCGCCGAGCGAGTCGGTCGCGACCGCTGTCGCAGCCTTGCTTGATGCCGCCTACAAAAACGGTGCGACTCACGTCAGTGTCCATGCGGAACGACCCGAATAAATGGACGCTGCTCAACACCCCCTCCTCGCAGCCATTAGTCCGTTGCTCGCCGCACTCGGTGCGCGAATCGTGTCGTCAGATGACCAGCAACCAGCTGACATTCCGATTCAGTGGGAAGGAAAGACCGTCGCACTCGTGCGACTTCCACCACTTCATGGTGCGCTTGATCGCCTCATTGACTCGGTTGAACGCGAACTAGGCGGCCCACTCTCGCGACTGTCACGTAACGACAAACAAAAGGCCATTCGTTTGCTCGACGAGCTCGGGGCGTTTACTTTGCGCCGAGCAGTGGAAGACGTGGCAGATGCGATGGGAGTGTCACGAATCACCGTGTACAACTACCTGAACGCGATTCATCGCTAAAGCTTGCGCAGATGCACTCCGGTCACGCGGTGGTCGTGTCCTTTTTGAACCACGAGTGACGCGCGAGCCTTCGTCGGCTCGATGTTCTCAGACAAGTTCTTGCCGTTGATGTCGCGCCAGATGCCGCGTGCGATTTCAATCGCTTCGTCTTCATTGAGGTGTGCGTAGTTTCGAAAGAAGCTGTTTGGATCTTTGAACACCGTCTCACGCAAGGTCTTGAAACGGTCGATGTACCAGTCTTCAATGTGGCCTTCGTCGGCGTCGATGTAGATGGAGAAGTCGAAGTAGTCCGACACGAACTCGTCCGTCTCGGCGCCGACCTGCAACACGTTGAGTCCTTCAAGAATGAGAATGTCGGGCTGACGAATGACGACTTCAGCGTCGGGAACGATGTCGTACAGAACATGGCTGTACACCGGTGCCGAGACCTCCGGGGCGCCACCTTTGACCTCACGAAGGAACTGCAACAATTGCTTGGTGTCGTAGCTCTCGGGAAAACCTTTGCGATTCATGATGCCGCGATCGAGCAGCACTTGGTTCGGGAGCAAGAAACCATCAGTGGTGATGAGGTCGACTTTCGGGTGTTCAGGCCATCGTGCAAGTAGCGCCTGGAGGATTCGGGCGAACGTGCTCTTGCCCACGGCGACCGACCCGGCAACGCCGATGATGTACGGAACTTTCGGTGCGATTGTGCCGAGGAACGTGGACGACACCTTGTGCAGGTTCTGGGTGGCGCTCACATACAAGTTGAGAAGTCGTGTGATTGGCAGGTGCACGGCAGCAACTTCGTCGAGCTCGATGTATTCGTTGATGCCGCGAAGTTCGGCGAGGTCGCGCTCGCGAATGGTCAGAGGCGTCGATGCACGAAGGTCGGCCCATTCGGTGCGATCAAAGGCGATGTATCGCGCGGCGTCCTCTGGACGAATCACGACCGGAACGCTACGGCTAACTACTACCGCTTCCACGGGGCACTGGGAGACACAGCTCCTGGCCCTGCGGTGAGCACCTCGACGCCGGTCTCGGTGACCACGACCATGTGCTCGAACTGTGCTGTGCGGCTGCCGTCAGAGGTGACCGCTGTCCACTCGTCATCCCACATGCGGTGCTGCCATGTGCCGAGAGTGATCATCGGCTCGATCGTGAACGTCATTCCTGGCCTCATGACCATCGTGTGTCGCGGGTCGTAATAGTGGAGCACCTGAATGTCGGTGTGGAAGTTCTCACCGATGCCGTGTCCGATGAAGGCACGAACCACACCCAGTTTGTGCTGCTTCGCATGGTTCTCGATGGCGCGACCAATCTCGTTGATGGGTTGTCCGGGAACAACCGCCTCAATGCCTTTCCACATGCATTCTTCGGTGATGCGAATGAGATCGGCGTCTGTCTGGCTGATGTTGCCGACCGGAAACGTTGCGTTGGTGTCGCCGTGCACGCCGTTCACGAACACAGTGACATCGAGGTTCACGATGTCGCCTTCTTCAAGAGCGCGCGAGTCGGGAATGCCGTGGCAAATGACTTCGTTCACGCTCGTGCACACGCTCTTCGGATACCCGTGATAGTTGAGCGGGCTTGGGTAGGCGCCACATTCAATGGTGAGGTCGTGCACGAAAATGTCGATCTCTTCAGTGGTGACGCCAGGTTTCACCACTTCGCCGGCGCGACGAAGAATGTCAGCGGCCATGACCCCAGCGTGTCGCATTCGTTCGATGACCTCTGGTGTCTTGACGCGCGCCTCATCTGTGCGCTTCACGACGCCTGTGTCGGCGTAATGCGGCTTTGCGATGTGGCTTGGCACCGGCCGCATGGGGCTGACGACACCAGGCTGAATGCGTCCTTCAGAACCTTTGTGGCACCGCTTGTACTTACGACCGCTGCCACACCAGCAGGGGTCGTTCGAGGCGGGAAGCACGTCGGGGATTGTCGTCACAGTGTCTCTCAGGCTACGGCGGAATCTGGTGGCTCTGCCCAACCGGTCTACTGTTGCATGCGTGAGTGACGCGGGGGACGGCCAACTTCCAATTCCAGAACCACCGACGACGGCAGATTCGGTGGAGCCAGAGGGCATCTCAACTGGCAAGACCGGTCGTCGTTTTTGGATTCTTCGACGCAGGAAGCGCAACAAGGACGGATCAAAGCAGTCGTTCTTCAAGTCGTCCGAGTTCATCGTCGCGTTTGCGACCGTGTTCTCTTCTGCGCTCGTCGCATATGCGGGTGCCTTCGCCACGTTGCGGTCGGGGCAAAACAGCGCGGCCGAAGAACGCCGTGCGACGCGCCTCGAAACCATGACCGGCATCTGGACCGAAGCACTCGCCGACCTGTCGGTCTCTGTTGACTTGCTGTCGACTCGTGTCGACTCACTCTGGTCTTTTGTGCGTGACCAGGATCTTGAAACCGCAGGCTCAGAATTCGGCGAACGGCTGAAAGACGAAGAAGGCCGCGCAGACAGTTACAAGGAATCACGTCTCAAGTTGTCGACGTCACTTGGTAAAGCGACCGTGCTTTCTGCGGACCCTGTACTTGAGTGCGTGGACAAGTTGTATGTCTTCCTCGACACCTGGGACACCGCTCTCGTGTTGATCAAGGACTACATCACCGACGAGACGCAATACGAAGCGGTGTACGAGACCGTCAACGCACAGCAGAACGAATTCGGCACAGCATTCGGTGTGTTGAGCACGATGCGAAACTTGGCTCGTGCGGAAGTGGCCGCCAGCGCCAAGACCGAGACCCAAGCCGAAGTCGTGACATCAGACGTGGAGTGCGAGGTTCCCTCGTATGAAGAACTGTGGCCACGCATTTGGCCCGCGGGCAATGAAGACTC
>CAYMVM010000030.1:0-20052 GCA_964394175.1 uncultured Bifidobacterium sp. | reverse complement strand
TCGCTCATGTCGAGCGTGATGAGCGCATCGTCGTCGCCGAACAAGAACTCGGCCAATGTCTTGGCTAGTTCGGTCTTGCCGACGCCAGTGGGGCCGAGGAAGATGAACGAACCGCTCGGGCGACGCGGGTCTTTCAGGCCGGCACGGGTACGACGGATGCTCTGGCTGACCGCATGGATGGCGTCTTCCTGACCGATGATTCGCTTGTGCAGCTCGGTCTCCATGTTGAGCAGCTTCTGCGTCTCTTCTTCGGTGAGTTTGTACACCGGGATGCCGGTCCAAATGGACAGCACTTCTGCGATTGCTTCTTCGTCGACTTCGTCGAACAGATCGACGCCGGATGCCTTGATGTCGGCTTCCTTTGCGGAACGCTCGTCAAGCAGTGACTTTTCTTGGTCGCGAAGGCGACCAGCGTCTTCGAAGCGCTGCTCTTCGACGGCTTTCTTCTTGGCTTCTTGCACGTCTTTGATCTTGACTTCGAGTTCTTTCAAGTCGGGAGGTGTCTGCATGCGCTTGATGCGCAGACGTGAACCAGCCTCGTCGATGAGGTCGATGGCCTTGTCGGGAAGGTGACGATCAGAGATGTAACGGTCGGCCAAGTTCGCCGCAGCGACGATGGCCTGATCGGTGATGGTGACGCGGTGGTGCGCTTCGTACTTGTCGCGCACACCCTTCAGAATTTCGATGGTGTGTGCGACGGTCGGTTCTTCGACCTTCACCGGTTGGAAACGACGTTCGAGCGCGGCGTCTTTTTCGAGATGCTTGCGATATTCATCGAGCGTGGTCGCACCGATGGTCTGCAATTCGCCACGTGCAAGCATCGGCTTCAAGATGCTTGCTGCATCGATGGCACCTTCTGCTGCACCAGCACCGACGAGTGTGTGGATTTCGTCGATGAACAAGATGATGTCGCCACGTGTCTTGATTTCTTTCAAGACCTTCTTCAGACGCTCTTCGAAGTCTCCGCGATAGCGACTGCCTGCGACGAGTGCGCCGAGGTCGAGCGTGTACAGCTGCTTGCCAGTGAGAGTTTCGGGAACTTCATTGTTGGTGATGCGTTGTGCGAGACCTTCAACCACGGCGGTCTTGCCGACGCCGGGCTCACCGATGAGCACCGGGTTGTTCTTGGTACGACGCGACAAGATCTGCATGACGCGCTCGAGCTCACGCTGACGACCGATGACAGGGTCGAGCTTCTTCTCACGAGCAAGTTGTGTGAGGTTGCGCCCGAACTGGTCGAGAATTTGGCTGCCACCTTTTTCGGTGGCACCTTCGCCTTTCTCGGCAGATGCACCACCAGAGGGCTGAGTCTCGGCCTTTCCGGCGGGACCTTGGTAGCCAGAGAGCAACTGGATGACTTGCTGGCGTACACGACCGAGATCGGCACCCAACTTGACGAGCACCTGAGCGGCGACGCCCTCACCTTCACGGATGAGGCCGAGAAGGATGTGCTCGGTGCCGATGTAGTTGTGACCGAGTTGCAGCGCTTCACGCAGCGACAACTCGAGCACCTTCTTGGCACGTGGTGTGAAAGGAATATGGCCAGACGGCGACGAGCCACCCTGACCGATGATTTCTTCGACCTGTGCGCGAACCGCTTCAAGAGAAATGCCGAGCGACTCAAGAGCCTTCGCGGCAACGCCTTCACCTTCGTGGATCAACCCGAGAAGGATGTGCTCTGTTCCGATGTAGGAATGGCTGAGCAACCGCGCCTCTTCTTGGGCGAGAACCACCACTCTGCGGGCCCTGTCGGTAAAGCGTTCGAACAAGATGACCACCTTGTTGTTGTTCCCGACACAATTTTGTGCCGGTGACGTGTGCCAAGTGTACCGGCAGGGTTGGGAACAGTCGCGTCGTGGTGGCGTAGCCTGACGTGGTGAGCCGGTCCCCACTGCTCGATTTACCCGGCATGGATGCCGACCGCGCACGCGTGGAAGAAGCCATCCTTCAGGCGGTTCGCACGCCCGACGATTACCTCACGCAAATCGCTTCCCACCTCATTTCGGCCGGTGGAAAGCGTCTGCGGCCGGTTATGACATTGGTCGCTTCTGCAGCCGATGACCGTGCGGTATCGGACGACGCCGTCATGGGCGGCATTGCCTGTGAATTGGTGCACCTGGGATCTTTGTACCACGACGACGTCATGGATGAATCTGACGTACGTCGCGGTGTCGAAACCGTGAACGCAAAGTGGGGAAACCTGCAGGCAATTCTTGCTGGCGACTTCTTGTTGGCGAAGGCGTCAGAAATCGCAGCGTCACTTGGAACCGAAGTTGCAGGTTTGTTGGCGCGCACGATCGGACGGTTGTGCGAGGGACAAATTCTCGAGTTGCGTCACACCTATAACGTCGCACGTCCGATGGATGCATACCTCGCATCGATCGACGGCAAGACCGCTTCGTTGTATGGCACCGCTGCACGCATTGGCGGATTGGTGTCGGGTTTCGATCGCTCACACATCGACGCATTGACCGCGTATGGCGATGCATACGGCATGGTGTTCCAAGTGGTCGACGACGTTCTCGACATCACCGCCACTGACGAGCAGCTGGGTAAGCCTGCAGGTCATGACATGGTCGAAGGTGTGTACACGCTGCCGGTCATCCTCACTCTTGCCGCAGGTGGGCCAGCAGCGAGCGAGCTGAACGGCATTCTGGGTAAGCCTCTCGATCACGCCGAGCGTGAGAAGGTCCTCGACATCGTCCGCAGCAACGGTGGTGTCAAGAAAGCGATCGAACAAGCACGAGGTTTTGTGGCAAAAGCCCACGAAGCCTGTGACGCCTTGCCGTCGACAACTCGTGTCGGCGCGATGCGCGACGCACCTGTCGCGTTGCTCGACAGCGTCAGCTGAGTGCAGCTGCAGCAGCAATACCGCTGAGTGCGGCTCCCTCCATGCGTGGGCCGTCGAAAGCATCACCTGCCAACACGAGTGGAATGTGCGGATGGGTCCAGCACGGTTCGCTGTGGGTGCGATGTGGAGTGGCGAAGCGCCACTTCTTCAGTTGTGTCTCGTCGATGTCATCGTGGGCGATGTAACGCGTGACGTGCTCAAGCAGCAGCGCATGCACGTCGTCATCTGGGCGGTCGTAGTGTGACGCAGAGAGGACCGGCTCGACATGAAACGTCATACTCGGGGTGGTGGACGTTCCTTTGCGTACGTTGTCGCACACGAACGAGAAGACCTCATCGGGTGACTGCAACGCGCCTGATTCGCTCACATTCACCTGACGCTTGAGAGTGACAAGAAGACACAGCGTCGGGTCGTACTCGATTTCGCGAATTGATTGCGGAACCTCGTCGGCGACTGATCCGAGCATCGCGAATGTCTGCGGCAGAGGTGCTGTGACGACGGTTGCATCGGCGAAGAGGTCGACGTCATCTCCTTGTCGTGTCGTTGCAGTGATCCGCCATTCACCTGACATCAAGTTGAAATCAAGTTGCGACACGGTGACACCAAGCCGCACGTCAGCATCGCGTGCCAAGTATTTCGCAATTGACGTCATACCGCCGACGCCCATGTATCTCGGATGACCGTCGATGTCGGCGAAACCGCGACACCATTCACGTGCGATGTCGTTGGCAAGCCAGTCGTCGACTTCTGCGGAAAATACGTCGCTTCGCACTGTGAAGAACTGTGCACCATGGTCGAGAACTGCGTCGCCGATACGTCGCGTGGCCATGCGTCCACCGACTCCGCCACCTTTGTCTAGGACGACGACATCATGTCCTGCGCGACGAAGATTGCGTGCTGCCAATAATCCGCTCAATCCGGCGCCGATGACGGCGATTCGCATATGGCGAGCCTGTCAGATGACGCTGAGCGCAGCGTCACCGTGTGGCACGAATGCCGCCTCGGCGCGCTTCAGGAAAGACAACAGAATGCGATTGAACGTGGTGGCATGTTCGATTGTCACACCATGTGCTGCACCACTGATGACGACGAGCTCTGCAGTCGGAATGAGGTCAGCGAGTTCCTCCGCATCGCCGCGTGGTGTGAGGATGTCTTGGTTACCGACCACGACGAGGGTTGGGCAAGCAATTGACCCGAGCATCGCATGCATCTCATTGTCATCGGTGTTCACGATGGCTGTGACCTGCCCTGTGAATCCTTCGACTGGGCTGATCAGACCGAGTGGGCCGAGAATGCCCATGGCGGGCAACAAACGGCGAAACGAACGCGGCCCGATCATCCACCGGGCTGCCTCTTTACTCATGGCTGTGAGCCCGTCGGTACGGGCCTTGTCGGCCCAGGTCTGCAACAACTCTTCACGCCACGCGTGATTGCGACAACTCGTGGCAACCAAGGTGAGGGAGCGGATGCGATTCGGATACTTCAATGCGACAATCTGCGAGATTGCCCCGCCCATCGAGAGTCCGACGACGTGTGCGGATTCGATGCCCGCTGCGTCGAGAACCGCGATTGCATCGTCAGCCATCTGTTCGAGTGTGAAGTCAGTGGTGGGCTTGTCACTGCGACCAGAACCCCGGTTGTCGAACGCGACCGTGCGATGACGCCATGCGAGTGCGGCCCGCTGCAGGTTCCACGAGTTCTTCTCGGCGCCGAGTCCTTGGATGAGAAGTACCGGTGGGCCGTTTCGTCGACCTGTGACTTCGTAGTGAAGTCGAATGCCGTCGCTCGCGTTTGTGAACGGCATCAGGCGACCTGTCTCTTTGCAGGTACATGTTCGATGCTCGGCCACTCGTACAGTCGCTCGATGACTTCCGTCGTGGTGTGACGCGGTGCAAAGCGCAGCAGATGAGCAGCTTCGTTGCTCGCCGCGAGTCGGCCCTTGTGCAGCACCTCTGACACGTGATCGGGAATCGGTGCACCGGCGACTCCGGACATCGCTCGTGCAGTCCACCACGCCGGACCGATTGTCGGAACTGGTACGCGTCGTCCAGCGAGAATCGCCCGTAACACGCTGATTGCACCGTTGGCACAGATGTTCGCAACGCCGTGCGCCTGACGAGTTCCTGCTGACACGAACGCATCTGCAGCGTCGGTGTCTTCGACCACGCAGAATGCAGGGTTCCCGAGTCCATGGAATGGAACTGCTGGCATGCGCAGCACGCGACCAAGCGGACTTGGAACATGAGGACCCACGACAGGGGCGAGTCGCAAGACACATGTGTTCACGCCACGAGCGGCATGTAATGCGTTGGCGCGTGCTTCGAGGTCGGCGCAGATTTTGCCGTACACCGTTGTGGGTGCAACGTCACTTTCCTCTGTCGCGATGTGGGGTGAGTGAGAGGCAGCGCCGTACACCTCGATGCCACTTCTCAGCACAACAGATTCAAGTGAGTCGAGTTGATGAGCAGTGTCGAACACGGCCCGGGCGACATTTCCGGTGGCGACACGAGCGTGTTCGGTGGCGAGTCGTGCGTGAGGCTCCCACACGCCAACGTGCACGATGACTTGTGGTTGGAAGTCTGAGATGAACTGCGACATCTGGTCGATGTCGCCTGGAAGGATGCGCGTGAAAGCTGCATGTCGCAAGCGACGACGGGGTGGGTCCATGTCGAACCCGCGAATGTCACCGACCCAGTCGGCTTGTTCAAAGCGCGATGCGATCAACGAACCAAGCTCGCCACCCATTCCGGTGATGAGAACCTTGCGGGTCTTCACGCTCTCAACCTTACGAGTGCGAACCCTGAAAGTGAAGTCAACGAATCTCGTGTACCCGAAGAATCAGCTCGCGCGACCAACTGTCAAGCTGGCGTCCGCAGATTCGTTCGGTGATCTCGATGGCTTGCGACGGATCGTCGAGCATGCCGCTCCAACGGATGTACCCACCCATGATTCCGACGATTCGGTCGCCCACTTCTTCAGCGTGAATGACGATCTTCGAGTCGTTGTTGATGAGGTCACGTAATTCGACGTAGAACACACGGAGCCATGCGTCGAGGTCATCGGCGCCGCTCAGCGGACGGTGCCGATACGGCATGTTCAACTCTTGGTACGCGTGAAGATTGTGGGGGGCAGCGATGATGCTGACGACCAAGTCGAAACGGTTCTCGCGCAGCCAGATGATTTCTTCCTGGCGCCTCACGCGACGGTGATTGTCGCCGTATCCGCCAGGGCGTTCACAGATGGCGACCTTGTCCTTGATGATCCAGGTGAAGTTCCGAGGGGTGATTCCGAGGGCCCACTTTCCGCGCAATTTCGGTGGCATTCGTTTCCCTCGTCGTCCTTGTCGTCTGCTGAATCTGGCGTGATGTCGTCACTAGAGGTCTTACGACCCCACGCAACACTAGCCAATAGTTGTGAGGTGCAACCGTTGTTTCGAGCGACGAACTTCACGTCCTCCGCCCACATCACAGGCCAAGATCTCGCCACGGGCGACGGCGAGCACACGCTCGACCGTGGCCACATCGGGCGGATACGGATGTGAGAGCCACGTACGCACTGCTCGACGAGCCAAGGGCAACGGCGCCACTGCCAGCGCACGTGCGTCGGTGGGGTCGAGCGTCGAGGCAAGTTCTTCAAGAAAATCGTGTTCATCGCGCAACATGTCGGCAGCACGCACGAGCAGCGGAACGATGTCGCGCTGCGACACGTCATTCATCAATGGCACTAATTCGCCACGCACGCGATTACGAAGAAATTTCGGGTCGGCGTTGGTCTCGTCATCCACAGGCACGATGTCGAGTGCCGCGCACAGCTGACGCGTTTCGCTTCGACGTAGCGCAAGCAGTGGTCGGCGATGACCAGGTCGCATCGCAGACAAACCACGTGTTCCTGCTCCGCGGAGCAAGTTGATGAGCACAGTCTCGGCTTGGTCATCGGCCGTGTGGCCGGTCATGGCGTCGGCTGGAAGTGCGTCATACCGTGCATCGCGTGCTCGAGCCTCCAAGTTCGGTCCCGGCTCGACGCTGACGACGTGTACCACGAGCTCAAGTCCGAGCCGTTCGGTGACGGGTGTGATGACCTCGACGTCGCGATGCGATTGTTCACGTAACTGATGGTCGACGTGGTGGACAGTGATGTCCAATCCATGTGCGTAAGCGAGAAGAAGAAGCGCCATTGAGTCGGCGCCACCTGAGACGGCGAGCGACACGGGTGTCGTCGGAGCAGGAAACGTGCAGCGCGAAAGTAAGGAGACGAGTAACGGATGCTCGCCGTGATCAGTCACGACGTGACTCGCACGTGTCTACTGCTGCGCAGGTGGTTGGCGGTGCTTCGGTGGGTGCTTCGAACCGGTCACCTTCACCACATAGCCAACGACGGCCTGCAACACCGCACCGACACCCGCGACGAGAAGAACGAGGCCGAGCCAGAAATGCCATGGTTGTGCTGCGAACATGTGAACCATCGTAGCGATGAGACAAGCGCTATGGCTTATCTTCGGTGAGGTCGTCGCCGAAACAGCCACGGATTTTGTCCAAGAGGCCGTCGGGCATCTCCTCTGCGAGCACCTTGCGTGCGATCACCGAGCGTAATTCGGCATGAAACTCGAATGCCTGGAGACAATCGGTGCATGCACCGAGGTGAGTCTGGATGGACTGCAACATGCCGTCAGGAAGCTCTTTGTCGAGGAACCTCTGAAGTTCTTCGAGTGTCTCGTCGCAGTTCGACATCTGTGTCGGCTCCAGTGATGGTCTAGTTGGTGGTCGATTGGTCGGTGCGGGCGTCGCCCGCGGGGGGTTGAGTCAGGCCACGCCGCACCGCGTACTCGTACAACGATTTGTGCATCGCTTTTCTTCCCCGAGAGAGCCGACTCATGACGGTCCCAATCGGGACATCGAGAATGTCGGCGATCTCCTTGTAGGAGAAGCCTTCGACGTCGGCCAGAAGCACCGGCATTCGGAAGACCTCGGGAAGATCCTCTAAGGCCTCGCGAATGTCTTCGTCTGGGAAGAGGTCCATCATCTGGTCCTCGGCACTCGCCGACATGCGGCTTTGATCGAAAGTGTTGAGACGTCTGTAGAGGTAGAGATCTTCGACTTCTTCGAGGCCTTCTTCGTCGGGACGGCGTTGTTTGGCGCGGTAGTTGTTGATGAAGGTGTTCGTCATGATGCGGAACAACCACGCTCGCAAGTTCGTCCCTTCATGGAACGTGGCAAAGCTGCGCCATGCCTTGAGATAGGTCTCTTGGACGAGATCTTCAGCGTCGGCGCGATTGCGCGTCATGCGAAGCGCGACAGGGTAGAGGTGAGATGCATATTGCATCGCCTGTTCGACGAATTCTTCGCGCTCAGCCATGATGTTGCTAGGTGGAGAGTTCTTTCAGGGCCGAGTCAATTGAGACGACAAGTTTCTCGAGCAGGTTCGCCAGGTCGGTACGTTCGTCATCGGTGAAATTCTCGAAGATGACTTTCATCATTTCCAATCGACGCGAGCTCACAAGGTTGTGTCTTTTCCTGCCGTCTTCGGTCACTGCGACTTGCACCACTCGTCCGTCGACTTTGCCACTCAGGCGTTCGGCGAGCCCCATGTTCACAAGACGTTGCACAGCACGCGTCGCAGTGCTCGGGTCGACGCGCAGTTTCTCGGCAAGATCGCCCATGCGCCACGAGGGTTGTTGCACCAGTAGGTCGAGGGTGTCCATTTGACCCGGCTCGAGCGCACCGTCGCCGGTACCGAAGATGTGCTCACGCATGAGAGTGGTGGTAGCTGCGCGTCGCAGTTCTCGCCACGACAGGCCGACCCGAGAGATCAGCTCGAGATGTCCTTGGTTTGCCATGTCGACCGGGGTACGAATCGGTCCCATTGCAGGACAATGCTACTTCTGTTCAATTCAAGGTGTTGTTCAGCGCACAGTTAGACCATGCTGAAGAAAGTGGTGCATTCTTGACAGGGGTTTTGCGTCACTTCTGAGCAATTCTCACCCCCCAATAATCCCCCCAAGGAGACATCAATGAAAAAGAACCTCATCGCAGCTTTGGCTGCATCAGTCATGGTCATCGGACTTGCCGCATGCGGTAGTGACGAGGACAACGCTGCCACCGACACCACGATGGCAGCGACAGACACGACAATGGCAGCCGAGCCTGTCGGCAACATCGTCGAAGTAGCAGCTGCCAACGGATCATTCGGATTCTTGCTCGAGGCCGCGACACTCGCAGGTCTCGATACTGCACTTGCTGGTGAAGGTCCGCTGACCGTTCTCGCACCGACTGACGCTGCATTCGAAGCACTCGCAGCGCAGGTCATCGGTGAGGGCGCGACACTCGAGCAGTTGAAGGAACAGCTCGCAAAGGACGTCGATGGTTTGAAGGCTGTCCTCCAGGCACACGTCATCTCTGGCAAGGTGTTGGCAGCAGACACCGCTGCACTTGACGGTATGCAGGCCGACACCATCGGTGGCGAGAAGCTCACCGTGTCGAGCAAGGACGGCGCTGTGTCGTTCACTGTCGGCAAGGCAGTTGCAAACGTGACCACCGCTGACGTCGAGGCAAGCAACGGCGTCATTCATGTCATCGATGCAGTGATTCTGCCGATGTCAATGCAGGACTGACCTTCAGTCTCATTCCAAGTGAAAAGGGTGCGGGCTCAGCCCGCACCCTTTTTCATTTCAAACGCGTCACTTGTTCGGTTGATCGTACGGACAGTGACGGCAACCGTTGTTACAACAGTGGCCGCGATTTTCGTGATGCAGGCGAGTCATCACGAGAAGTTTGTTGTGTGGGTCGATATAGAAGTCGAGACCTTTTGCCACTGCTTCGTCGTGTGCACGAACGACATCGGGATGCAATGGTCGGGTCATGTGGGTCCGCGAAAACCCTTCAGCAAGTTACGGACAGCTTGTGATGCCTGTGGCGTGACGATGGAGTGGTCACCACTGAACAGATCTTGCTCGTGACCGATGAAGATCTCGGGTGAATCATCACGTGATGTCAGCCCAGGTGCGAGTGTGATGTTCATTCCCGCGTACCAGCCACCACCGACGGAGAATGTCTCACCGTTGTATGGGCAGGACTCGTGGGCGAGCCACAACACCAAAGGTGACACGTACTTTGGATGAAGCCACTCTTGTAATTCTTCTGACCACGGAATGGGCCCAAAGCCAGTTCCCGGACGAGTCTTTGCATACGGTGCGACGATGTTGCACACGATGTTGTGCGGTTTTCCTTCTGCCGCCATACCTCGGGTGAGTCCGATGGCTCCCATCTTCGCCATTCCATACACCGAACCATTCGGCACGCCACCGAAAGCAGCACCGGACGAGACGTTCACGAAACGACCGCCGCCTTTCTCGCGCATCACCTTCCATGCTGGACGACTCACGTTCAATGTCCCACGGAGTTGAGTGTTCAACAACGCATCGATACTTTCTTCAGGAAAATCTTCGAATGGTGCCATGCGAACCTGACCGGCGTTATTGACGACGATGTCGACAGTGCCGAAGGCCTCAAGTGCGGTGTCGATGATCGCACGACCACCTTTAGGTGTGGCGATGGTGTCGCGGTTGGCCACAGCGGTGCCGCCCGCAGCCAGGATCTCTGCGACCACTTCGTCGGCGGGGTTCACCGCTGGTGGGGGAGCATCACCGTCTGTGTCGCTGATGCCAACGCCGAGATCGTTGACCACGACTTTTGCGCCACGTGAAGCGAATGCGAGTGCGTACTCGCGGCCGAGGTTTCTGCCTGCGCCAGTGATGACGACAACTTGGCCGTCGAACCGAATGTCACTCATGTTGTCTCCCTGTCGATGTCTGCCACTTTAGGTGGCAGACCTACATCTCGTCGGGGGTGATGACTCCGTCACCGTCGCGGTCGGTGCCCTTCACCGGTGCCACTGCAATGAGCTTCTTCCACGTGTCGATATCGAGCATGCCGGTCTTGCGCAGACCATTCTTTTCCTGGAAGTCAGCAATCTGTTTGGCATTGCTTGATCCGTAGAAGCCGTCCAATTCCGTCGTCAAACCCGCTGCCTTCATTACCTTTTGTGCGCGCTTCACCATGGTTCCACTGTCACATGTTTCGAAGGGCAGATACTCGTTTTGCACCCACTCACCCTGACACTTGCGTGTCAGAGACTCTTTGATTGCTTCGGCACTTGGCTCACATCCGGTGAAGGCGACAAATCGAAGTTCTGTGTTTGCATCCCACAAGGTGCAGGCAATCTTTGGTGGAAAGATGTCTTCGTCGGTTGCAACAGCGGCCTTGTCTGTGCGGTAACACAAGCGCATCGGTTTGACCATCGGTTGGTCCTTGCGACACATGGTGTTGGTGCCCCATTTGCCGTTCACTCGTTTGAAAAGTGACGCTTCACGACAACCGTCGTCGGGGCAATTCCACGTGTTTTTGTCGGTGTTGCCTATGCCGAAGTTCTCGGTGCACTTTTCCATCTTGACTTTGGTCTTCATGTCGGCACCGATGGTGTCTTCATCACATTCAACGACTTTTTCATCGATGGTCGAGACTGCGATTGTCGTGGTGGTGGCAACTGTGCTGGTTGTGTCAATAGCGGTGTTGGTCGTGGCCGTGGAGTCGGCGACTGTGGAGTCAGATACCGATGACGCAGTGTCAGACGTTGTGCTGCATGCCAGCAGCCCCATCGAACAGATGACAACCAACAAAGCGCGCTTCATAGGTTCAGTAGCGTAGGCGTGTGATCCAGCTTTCCGTCGGTGACACGGCTGTACTCGTGGCACCAGAGCACGGCGGCCGCATCGCGAGTATCTCGCATCGCGGAGTCGAGATCCTGGTCGGGTCCGAACAAGCTGCAGGTGACGTTCTCGGTTGGGGCTGCTATCCAATGGTGCCGTGGTGTGGCCGTATCGCGAAAGGTCAGTTCTCATGGAGCGGTCGGGATATTCGTCTTGATTGCAATAGCGGAACACACGCGCTGCACGGCACCACATTCGACATTGAATGGAATCTCAACGAGGTGTCAGACGATGCTGTCGTGATGGACGCACCGGTCAGTGGCAAAGGCTGGCCGTTCTCGGGTCGTGTGACGCACTCAGTGTCAGTGGCTCACGGGGTGGTTGATATGGCTCTCGAGGTTGCCCTTGACGAACCGGCACCGGTTCAAGTTGGTTGGCACCCGTGGTTCGTGAAACCGTCAGCGCTTCGCACGAGTTTCACGTCCATGTACATGCGCGATGAGGACCATGCGACGACGTCGCAAGTGATTTCACCGACGCCACCGCCGTGGGATGACTGCTTCACCGGTGGTGTCGTCGAGCCATTCCGAGTCGGTGATGTGACTGTGGCTCTTGAAAGTTCATGTCAGTACTGGGTGATCTACGACAAGCCCACGTACGCAACCTGTATCGAGCCGCAATCAGGGCCACCCAACGGCGTGAACATAGGCACCATTGACGTGGTCACACCAGACAATTTGTTTCGACATTCCTTTGCGATTCATCTCAGATGAAGGTCGCATCGCTTCATCAGCCGAGAATGTAACCACGTACTAGTAGGAACCCGACAATGAGGGTCACCACCCCTAGAAAACGCGAAACATAAGTTGACGGCCATTCGCCACCTTCGCGACCAAACCAGTCAAGAACGCCCAGCACGTGTGAGGGAACACCCATTAGTACGAAGGCATACAACAACATGTCCGGAGAGTCTCCAAACTGACTGTTGATGAACGCTCCCCACCAGAGTGCGACAAAGAGAACGAACACGACGCGGAGCAAGTTTCGAGGAACGAAGCGATGAAGTGTCGGGACGTTCGGCCAGTTCGACGAGAATTCTCCGACAATCTTGGGAGCGATGAAGAGAAGTGTTCCGACCCACAGCGCCCAGTTGTTGCCAATGAATGAGCCAGCGACGATCGTGAATATGACCGTCCGCACCGCCGTGGCGATCAATCTTTGAAGCAAGGGTGGACCGTCGAGGTCCTGCACCTCCACCAGTCGAAGTCGTTGAGGGGTCAATGAGAGAGCGGTGTTCTCGAGCACCCAGCGAACAATCAACGCGAGAAGGACAACGATGTGGACAGAGTCGACATCGGCGGTCAGTTCAACCTCTCGGCCGACCAATGCTGGGATTGTCGAGTACATCGTTCCTGCGGCCCATGCGCCAAAGATCGACAGCAGTACGGCATCGACGGTGAGAGTCCATAGGCCCCTCTCATCTCGGGAGCTACGTCTGAAAGGTCGAGTAGCGGCCGCAACGAGAGGGATACCGAACGCAAAAACGGCAATGCCAAGAAACCCGCGAACCGCTTCAAATGTTTCAAGGCCACCACCGATGATCAGGGTTGACCCGAAAGTCATCACGAAGAGCGCGCCTGCGAGAGAGTCGAAGGTACCGACGAGCACGAACATCAGTAGGAGTGCTGCTGATGGCACAGCCACTCTCTGGTCGATGTCGAGAGCACACAGGATTCCGAGGATCATTCCGGCAACGGGAAACAGCAACCCGCCGATGCCGGTGAGGGCACGTAGATACGAAGCATCGTCGATAATTCGCGCAGTCAACGGCGAGTATCGGTTGCATCTGGTTGCCCAACGGACGAACGCTGCATCAATGAATGTCGAATGAGGTGGTTTGATGCGATCTGTTCGTTCATCGCCAGCTCGGTCGCCGAAACCCGTGGCGACCGACGACACTTCGCCGCTCGAGCCTTCACTTTCCGTGCTCTCTTCCACTTGCGCGCTCTCATCGCCGGCAGAGGAGGGTTCTTCGCGTGCACTCGCCTCGGTGGAAGAAGTGTCGTCACCGTTTCCATCGCCGGAGGATGACTGCGTCTTCGGTCGTCCGGCCACAGCCAACAGCGCGAGAGCATTCGCAATGAGACCGAGTGCCCCGGACTGATCAGCAGGCTGTCCGCTGCCAGTTGCCGTGAGGGTCACATCGCTGGTCGCATTGTTCGCCGCAGAAGGAACCGGTGTGGGCATCTGAACTTCGATCTTCAGTTCAATGATTCGAAGCGTGCCATCAGGTGCGATGCCGATCAACTGGGCAGTGTGTTCGCCGGCTTCCACCGAAGCGTCGATTTCATATGACTCGTTGAATCCTCCGGTCGCATCGACAGTCAACTTCCCGAGTTCACGTGGTGTGGAGAACAACCATGCTGATGCCGGGCTACCAGGTAAGAGACCTGAGCCGGAGAAAGTCAGGCGGTCAGAGGGCTCGAACACCAAGAGTCCGTCTTCATTGAATTGATTCTCCCGTTCTGTGCGGGATTGTGCACCAAGGGCGATTCGTAATCCATCACTTGTCGTGACGATGCTCTCCGTGTTTGATCGCTCGACTCGGGCCCATCCGCCTTTGGGAAGTCCGACCACGCTGGCAGGGCCATCGGTCACTCGTTCGCGTCCTGTCGAGTCGTACGGGATGAGTGAATTCGGAAGAGTCGACGTTGTCGTTGTCGAGACGCGTGGGGTCGTTGAGGTAGTCGTAGTGATGATCGGGGCAATGACGACAGTCGTTGTGGTGGTGCTGGTCGTCGTGGTTGCGGATTCGATGGTCATGTCAAGTCCGGGACTGGTGAGAGACACGTTGCCAGCACGATCGACAATGACCGACGTGATCGTCCACGTTCCCGATGTGAGCGACGAGACTGCGCAGGATGACGACGTTGTCGTGAAATAGGTACATGAGACAACGTCAGTGCCCTTGGTCGCTGACACTGTGACTGCGGAATCTTGTTCGGCATTCGCAACAGTGAAAGTGGACGTAGAAGCGACCTTGGGAGCCGACTCATTAGCTGGTCGAACCGTGTCGATTGTGAGCGTGAGAGTCGTAGATGCTGGTGATGCCACATTGCTGGTGTCGACCCGTGCAGCAGACACAGTCCAGCTGCCATCGGCCATTGACGGCAGATCGCACGATGTGACCGAGGATGTCGCGGTGAAGACACACGTACGGTTGTCGGAGCCTTTAGTCGCGGTCACCGTCACCGTGTCTCCAGTACTTGTGCCGGATACATGCAGTGTGGGGGTGTTGTCATTGGTGATGTTGTCGTCAGATTTGTCACCTGAATCTGACGAAGTCACCAGATCAGGCGTCGACGGTGCTGCAATGACGACTGGCGCGAGGACCCGAATCGAATTCGACGTTGCAGTGGTGGCACCGATGATGTTCGTGTGGGTTTCGACCGCGCGGTAGTAGCCCGCAGCTGCCACTGTGAGTGCGTGGGTGTTCGCACCAGACACATTGGTGTAGGTGACTCCGTCATTTGACACCTGCCACGACCATGACGGTGTTCCCGCAACTGTCCATGTGCCGGCTGTTGCGGAGAGAACTGCTCCGACTGTCGTCGCTCCCGAGATTGTCGGTGCAGCGGCATTCGATGGAATGACGATGCCGGGTGTGCGGCCGCTTCCGGCTGATGTTGCTCCGTTGGTGAGTAGTGCGATGTAGCTCGAGCCGCCACCGCCACCGCCGTTGTCGCCGCCGCTGCCTCCGCCGTACCAGCCACCTCCGCCACCGCCACCCTCACTGGCAGCGTTTCCACTAAGAACAGTTCCTGCGTACCCACCTGCGTATTTGATTCCCGCAACACCTGGTTCAGTGGGGTGTGTCGCGCCGCCGGACACTTGTGTGCCGCCTTGACCTCCAGATCCTGAACCGGCGGCACCGATTAGTCCGCCGCCCGCGCCACCGCTTGACGTGTAGCCACCGCCGCCACCACCACCAGCGGTCAACAAGTCATCAGTGTCACTCGCGAGACGAACCGCGCTTCGTCCACCACCCGACGCAAACGATGATCCCCACACAGGCATTCCTTGGCCCGATGCACCACCACCAAAGCTCACATTCCGTCTTTCCTCGGCGGTGGTGGTCACCGCAGTGTCTGTGGGGTTTTGTCTTACTCCGCCTTGACCGACGATGACCGTGAACACTTGACCAGCAGTTACTCCGTATGTTCCCGTGGCATATCCGCCACCGCCTCCTGACGCAGATGTTCCGACACGCCCACCGCCGCCACCAGCACCGATGGCGTGAAACACGACAGAGGTGACGCCTGAAGGAACAGCCCATGATTGATTGGCACCGGTGAAGTTGAACGTCTCAAATTGCGAGTTGTACTCAATGACGACGCATCCATGACCGCCTTGGGAGAGTGCATCGGATGTAACTTGACCGCCGTAGCCCACACCACTTGAGCATGCGGGTGATGTCGCTGGTGCTGCATACACGTGAGACGAGTCACCATTGAGCCCGGTTGACGACACTAAGAAAGTCACGGCGATCAGTCGAACAACACCATGCGACTTTCTAAATCGAGCCTTCCGATGAAGCACATGTAAAAAGTAGGTCTTTGCCTACAGTGAAAAATTTTCCGCCTAGGTGCGTGATCGCTTCTCCCGCATGTGGCTGAGATTTATGGCGGGAGTGTCATTTCCATCTGGGGTAGTCGTCAAACATCAACGTCAGATACGACCTAAGTCGCACGACGTAACGATGGGAGTTGACGATGACTGGATCAGTCTGGCCGAATGGATGCAAGAACCGCCTGAATTGAAATGGCGTTCCAGGCATCTAGGTCAACGTGGCCGTCAGTCATCTCCGCAAAAAATCTGCCAGTGAGTTGTCCGTGCAGCCAGAAGGCCAGTGCGGTTGGATCGACGTCGAGTTTTACCCAGCCATTTGACTGGCCCGTTCGGATATTGTCGGCAACAGTTGTTAGGAATTTGACGTTGATGTCATTGATCGCAGACCGAAGTTCGGAATTGGTCTGGGCAGCCCCCAATACTGCGACACGAATCGAACGTGCCCGTACCCTCTCGGGTGCAAAACTCCACTCGAGAGTCATCCTGAAAGACCTCTCGTAGTCCTCGCGACTTTGAACCATTCGCATCACGGCTTCGGGTGAAGGATTCATCAGAAGGTTTCGTTCGTACCACACGATGTACGCCGCCGTAACCAGCTCTGCACGATTCTCGAAGTGGTGATAGACCGCTGGCTCGGACACCCCGAGTGCAGATGCGACCAACGCCACTCGAACTGATGCCTCACCGCCGACTTCTATCATCTCGATCGCTGCGTCGATCATTCGAGACCGCGTTGGTGATAGCCCCGACATATGCATGAGAATAGTTTTCACCCAGCAAGGCAAGGGTCGCTGGGGGCTTCTGTTCCCCCGAATTCGATGGTCTTCGTTATACGAGTCGCGTCGGCCGGTTGATCCAAGGTGTACCTACCTTAATTTCAATAAGGTAGATGCTACGGTGCACCGCGGTGGAGCGGTTTGTCGCCAGCATTCTGGACGCGCAGGGAACTCGCCATGTCGACATTCGGGTTCGGACGAAATCTCCTAAATCATCGGCTCTATCCACACTGAAGGTACGAGCACGAGTTCGCACCCAGAGCCGTCAGTCGACCACTGTTACGTTGCAACTTCGGGCAGCCACCATGGCAAGTTGCCCACCGGGGACTGTCCAGACCGGCGTATCCCACTCACTGCATGAATTGTCGTTTGAGGTGCAACCCAGTTCGTCGTGGTCCACGGCCACGATTCATGTCAATCGGGCCCATGGAGAGCGCCGAATTCTTACCCATGCTTTCGTTGCAGGTCGGTCAATGTCGTCCTCGACGCCTGCCAGAACCACACACTTGGCCTTGTCGACCATCGTCGCCAGCGTCCTTTTGGTGATCGGTTCATTTATCGTCGCCTCTGAAAGTTCGAAACAGCACGGCAATGCTGCTTTAGCAGCCGAACCACTTCAGTCATCTGAATTGGTAACGGCTACATCACCGCTTGCGACTCGAGTCGAACCACCTGTCCCACTAGAGGCTATGACAGTGGCATCACCCAACGGTGTGCTGCAGCCCATGACCGACACAACCGAGTCTCTTCTTCTGGCTGGGATCCCGGACGACGGCAGACCATATTTAGTCATCCCACGGTTGCACTTACGTATGCGCATTCTGAATGGCGTATCTGATCTAGAACTTGGTAGGGGCGTGGGGTGGTACAGAACCACTGCTGCGCTCGGGGACAAAGGAAATCTTGGTCTTGCGGGACACCGCACAACTAAGCCGGCCCCTTTCTACTTTCTCGATCGCATGCAAGTCGCCGACTCAATCTTTGTCGTGCACGAAGACAACGTCAACCGTTACGAGGTAATTCCAAATGGAGAGGGCGCACCGACTTTCAATGTGTCACCGAGCGATGTCTCCGTCATTGGTTACATCGGATTCGACGCAATAACACTGACCACCTGTACACCAATCGGCACAACGAATGAGCGGCTCATTGTCCGCGGACGTCTTCGTGCCACGAAACCATTCCTCAGAGGAGTATCCAATGGCTAATGAAATTGATCTCACATCAAACGACACTGGGGAGATAGCCCGCGAGGTCATCGTCTCGAAGATGTCGAACCAACAGCGGGCCCTAGTGTTGCCCGACCTGAAGCCCCGTCGAGGGAGATACAAAGCAAGTGATGTCGAACAGGCATTCCGCGATGTTGCGCAGCAAATGGATGACTTCCAGACCCTGGTCACTCAAGAGGTTCTTCAGTTGCTGACGATCTTGATTACTGAGGTGTATCGCGACACCCAACGGATGCGTGACACTGCAGCGTTCGAGACGGAGGACCTCCGGAACTCGACTGCGGCCGACATTGATGCTGCCCGCGCCGAACTCGCTGAGGAGCGGGCAGCATTCGACAGAGAGGTAGAGGAGATCAGGTCAAAGTCGGTTAACGATGCGACAGAAACTCTACTAATGGCTCAGATCGAAGCTGAACGGATAATCGACGATGCAAAGGCACAAGCCGGTGAGCTGTACGTCAAGTTCGAGAAGTTGCGCCAACTAGCTGCAGAAGTAACAAGCGTTGTCAACGACAACCCCTGATTACTTCGTGTAAGCCAAGCTCCGCTTCATTTTCGGCACCATCCCAAAGTCCAGCGAATTATCAACTTCACCAATCGCAAGCTGACGCGAGACAGCCATATTCGTGGATGAATTTCTCTCTTTACCAGGCAGGTCAGGAATGGTTGAGCGGTAACCAGGTGGATACGTGACACGCACCATGTACTTGCCTGCCGGCAAGTTCGTGAAGCGGTACTTCCCATATTTGTTGGTGACCAACGATGCCACTAGATCCCCAGATAGATCCCTGGCTGGTTTGCCTCCAGCCGTGAATAGCGACACCCTTACGCCAGCGATGCCGTAATCTGCTGGACCCTGGTACCCGTCACCGTTCAGGTCACGCCAAACCAAATCACCGACAGAAACCGACGGAACGTTTGGCGGGATGATGGTTGGGATGAGTTCTGCAGTCGTCAACCCGGGTCCATAACTGCCCGACCAGTTGTTCGCAATCTGGTAAGTCACGGGTTCTGTCACCTGGCCGACGAACCCCTTGCGGTGTACGAATGTGACCACACCGGTCTTGGTATCGACCGTGTACTTACCGTCTGCGGTTGTCAAACTCGTTAAAGTGCAAGCTTCTGGTTTAGGAGAAACCGCACTGCTCGTAGCCATCTTCTGGGTTCCGCAGAATCGGATGCTTGATGGAACCAACGAGACAGGCCGAAGCGAAGAACTAGAAGTTGTGACTGCATCGGTTGTTGCCGAGTCATTCAGCCACGGCTGCAGTTTCACAACACGACCCTGCATCGCACTTCCGGTGTCCAGCAAAGCCTGGGGAATCGGAGGTGGCACCACAGTCGGTGTCAGCGTCGCAGACACTGTCTGGCCGAGAACGTCAGCTACTTGGTACCGGACTGGCGTAGCTACGGTTCCAATGAAAGTCGGGAGAGGGTCAAATGTGACCGTCCCGTTTGTGCCCAATGTGTATGTGCCCTCACCCGACACTGTCACCGACATCTTGTCACAATTGTTTGGTGTCTGCACTGGCGACACACTGCACAGGCGAATTGTTGATGCATCAGCCGGGACAGAAGCGAGGAATGTGTCGTTGGCGAGCGGTGTCAAGGTTTGGTTGACATCCCATTCATCCCTTGATGTGTCATCAGTGGCCGAAGGTGGCAATGGAATGATGGGAGTGAGAGTGCTTGAGGCAGTCTGACCAAGCACATCGGTGACGCGGTACGTCACAGCAGACTTTGTTCCTGCTGTCGCAGTGGAGAGCGCCGTGTAGGAGACAATGTTGGTTGTCTGATTCAACGAAAAAGTTCCCTCGCCCGGAATGGTGACGGACGTGCCGCATGTCGATGTCGCGGGATCCACGA
>CAYMVM010000029.1:1263-21786 GCA_964394175.1 uncultured Bifidobacterium sp. | reverse complement strand
GCCCCAACTCCTTCGCGTTCGAGGTCGATGATCATTTGTGAGATGTCCGCATCGGCGCGACGTAGGTCGTCGTCGGTGGCCTTGCCGACGAACCAACCGTGCACGACCTTCGCGTTCGCGTGCACCCGCGCTCGCACCTTCGAGGCGTCCTTGTCCTTCACAGTCAAGCCCGCCTCCGCAAGTCCGGCAAGTCCTCCGAGGGCATTACCCACCACTGCAGGCAGTCGCTCTGCTTCTTTGTAGTCAGCGATGACTCCGGCGAGCATGAAGCCGATGATGAGTGTCGCACCGGTTATCACGGCACCGACCTCGCCGAAAGTGATGATGTCTTTCACCTCGAGAAGTTCTTGAACGACGTAGCGGGCGACTAACACCACCACCGCGACAGGCACAGACCCCTTGAACAGTCGCCATCTTGCATTCGACATCACACACCCCCATGCTGTGCGACAAGGCCTTTGGTCAGCAACTGCTGACTTGGCCACCTTCTGTCGAGGCGACGCCGAGAATCGAACTCGGATAAACGGCTTTGCAGGCCGCTGCGTAAGCCATTCCGCCACGTCGCCGAGCAGTCGCATTGCGACCACGCGCCCCTGAATGTACCGCTTGGGCGGTCGAATCCCAAGAAGGGCCCTCCGAAGAAGGGCTCCGTGTCGCACTCTGCATGTACGAAGTGCCAACCTATGGCGATGCGCAATCGCCTGATCCTCGTCTCACTTCTCGCCGTAACTGCAATCGGATGTACATCATCTGACACGGGTTCAAGTAGCGACACCACTGCTGCAATCACCAACGAAGCAGAGGCGTACTTCGAACGAGGGCCATATCCCGTCGGGATCACCACACTGACTCTCGAGCGAGGGCCACAGGTCGAGGTGTGGTATCCGGCTGTCGAGGGAACTGTCGGTTCTGACACCTACGACGTACGTGACTACACACCGGAGGCAATCAAGAAGATTCTCACTGGTGACGCACCAGCGACTTTCACGATCGATGCTGGTCGCGATGCCGACGTCGCGGAGGGCAAGCACCCCGTGGTGTTGTTCAGTCACGGCTACTCGGGCATCCGAGTGCAAAGCAGTTTCATCACGTCGCACCTCGCGAGCTGGGGAATGGTCGTCATCTCCCCCGACCATTGGTCACGTGACCTCAACCATGTGTTCGGAAACAATCCCGTCGGAGACCGTGAATCAGCAGTGGCCGACCTCTTTGACTCACTCGACCTCGTGTCAGCTGACAGTCGATTCTCGAATTCGATGGACGTCGAACGCCTCATCGCCGTCGGCCATAGTGCAGGCGGAGGAACAGTCGCCCGCGCAGCAAGCGACGATCGAATCGACGGATTCGTGTCGATGGCCTCGGGTGTACTCGAGTCGAATGACGTCTCCGCCACCGATGCACCAAAGAAGCCGTCGTTCTACATCGCAGGAAAAGTCGACCAAGTCACTCCAGTAGACACCGTGACTCGTCCGGCTTTTGACGCCGCCGCATCACCATCGCTTCTCTGGATACTCGACAAGGTCGGCCACAATGGTTTCGACGATTTCTGCACGTTCGGTAACGGCAAAGGCATTATCGGTGTCGCGGAAGCCTCAGGTCTTGGAGCGCTGCTCTCCGCTCAACCTCGGTTCAAGAGTCTCGGTGAAGATGGCTGCGTCGGAGACGTCGCACCAAGCACGGTCGCCTTCCCGATCATTCGTCACGCAATCACCGCGTGGTCGCGACACACGCTGGGCCTTGACGAAAAGCCCATCGACTTGAGCGAAGCCGTCGCGACGAAATACGAACTGCCTATCGAGATTGCGTCGAAGTGACCCCCGCGACGAAGTGACCATCGTTCACGGCCGACTGGGAGCAGGTCCACGCGTGATCGTCGGGTCGGAGGGGTCGCCAACAGCGATTGCCAATGAAATGGAATGCGCGCCAGGAGTCATTGACGACTGCGAGAGGATCGTCCTGAAATAGATGTTGCCTGCTCGTGCACCGCTCAATTCACCGATGAAGCCAGCGACTTTGCCGTCCACCAGGAACAGTCCAACAGCATCCTTGGGTAGTGCCTTGGCAATGCGAATACGTCCGTCCACCTGCATCGGCGTCATTGAGAATTGCTTGGACGGCACCTTTTTGAAGATCGACTGTTGAGTGGGGCTCCATGCTGTGATGTGTTGGTCTTTCGTCGTCGGTGTAACGGCAGTGCCGAGCAATCTCGCGTATGGCGTCACTGCGGCAATCCCGTCGACGCCGAAGTCGCTACCCACCCAATTGCTGTAGACCCTCGCACGCTCCGTCACTGCTTCTGAGCCCGACGTGATGGTCGTCTTTCCCTCGAGCCAGAGAACCTCGCGACTCGTTCGGCTCGGACATCCGACACCCAGGTCGACACCGTCAAATGTCCAACCAGCGTCAATTCCAGTCGCAGCCGCAACCGTGGGCAAGACATCGATGCCCGACACCGGACAATCGTCGACCTTCGGCTCTGTTTGGTCGGGGTACTTGATGAAGAGCGGTGCTCGATAGATGTCTTCGAGGGAACCGACATTCTTCGGATTCACCGTCTTGCGTTTCCACTCCCCCAACTCGAACGTCATTCCGTGGTCTGACGTGACGACCAACATCGTGCGATTCCAGTTCGCAGAGCGCTGCAACTTCGTCACCAGGTTGTCGATCAGAGAATCTGCGGCAGCCGCTTGCATGAGAAACTCTTGATATTCGTCACGTGCCGTGTCGAGAACGGTGCCGGTCTTTTTGTCAGATCCCAGCCACTTGTGTTTGCGGAGGTCTGGCGTCAACTCCCATGGTCGATGCGGCAATAGTGCATGTACAAAGTGGAGTGTCGGACGCGAGGACTGCGCGGCCCGATCGGCGACATCGAGCAAGGTCTGTACCTGCGTCACCGGCCCTCCTTCTTGCCAGTCCTTCACGCGAACCTTCTTGGCGTCGAGCAAGACCTCCGACCCCTCATCGTCAGAGGTGGTGGTTGGTGCGTCATCTGTACCGGCGCTGCTGTTCGCGCGATCTTCAGCCGATGTGAGCAGATCTTCTTCGTTGAATGCTCCACCCTGACCAAACCCACCCCAGTTCTCGTCGATAGCGGGAAGTTTGTCGCGAAGACCCTTTGGCAAGATCTTGTGACCGAGCACCACCGACGCATCACGGAGAAATGGTCCGATCTCTGCAGACGGCTCGACAACTGTTTGTTCCGCTTCCGGCGTGCTCGTGGTCGTGGTCGCCGGATTTGCGACGTCTTCACCGCCAGAGACCGACACCGTCTTGCACACGTCCTTCGGACACAGCGCCGTCACGACTTCGTGTGCATCCATGCTCAGGTGACCGTTCATCAGTGTGAACAAGTTCTTCGGATGCGATGCGAGAACGGGAGAGCCGCCTTGCTTGGGTTTCATCCCAGTCAACATCGCGGGCACGGCATCTGTGGTCGTCTGGGACGTGGCCAAGAGATTGCGATACCACGTTGATGATGCAGCGAGCTTGCCGAAACCTGGATAGCGCTCTGCATTCACCTTCCCGTTCTCATCGAGTAGTGAGAACAACGGGAACTCATCGAGAATCAACCACACGACGCTGACATCAGACTTCGACGTACCTCCACTGATGACGGCGCCGCGGTCTGTTTCCTTCAATTCGAGCGCCACGACTTCGGGCACCCAAACGACGTCGCGCACAGCAAGCGTGAACAACACCGCGACTGCAAGAGCAAGTGGTGACATCCATTTCAGCCATGAGCGAACCTGCGATCGATGTGCGTACAGCACTACCAACGCTGCAGCCACGAGGGCCGTCACGGCAAGACCCACCGGCCATGGCCCGACACTCACGTCGCGAGTCAACAAGTTGACGAAACCCCAGAACCCCAAAAACACGAGCACGTGATGGGTTCTGGTCTGCCACGTGGGCCGAACTAGCGAGACGACAGCCTCAACCAACCACAGCGTGAGTGGTGGACCGAGAAGGACGACTGCCATGAACCACAGCACCATCGCACCCTGCATGTCTGCTGCTGCAAACATCGCCAGATTTCCGCCATATAACTGCAAGAGAGGCTGCGCAAGAGCAGCGGTGAGAATCGTGACATAGACGAGCGCGTGGGAAACGCTCCGTCGAAGAACCGTCTCGCGGCCCATGGTCAACTCTTCCGAGTGGCGTGAAAGATGGTGCGGGTACCACTCGAGAGCAGCATCTTCGAGCGAACATCGAATCGTTCGTTCAACAAGCGCTCGAACTCAGGCAGCGTGAAGTCAGAGTGGATGCCGTCGCGTTTGTTCAGCAAGAGACGCTTCACCATCGGATCGTCTGCGTGCGGAAACTCGATGACGATTTCGGGAGTGAGATCACGCAACAAGTCGAGTTGCGCAGCGACGGGAATGTTGAACGTGATGGCAACGTGGTGAATGACCGCAAGGAACAGCACGACGTCGGGGTTTCCACGGTCAAAGATGCCCGGCCGCTCGATTCCACGCCAACCGATTCCGCCACCCGAGTCGGATAGGTCGACATACAGCGGCAGGATCGAATCGTTCTTTTCGTTGCGCAACGACTGGTACAACCGATCGACGACGAGCGGATCTGCATCCATGGCGACGACGTGGTCTGAATGTGCCGATGCGATGCGGCTGAAACGACCGTCGTTGCAGCCGATGTCCCACACTTGGCGACGACGACTCGATGCGACTGCGTCACGTACAAAGCGCTCTTTCTCGTCGAGGCTGCTTTCGATGTAGTGCGCGCGCTCGGAATACTCGGACCAGGTGGACTGCTTGTCATGCAAAGACAATCCACTCACCAACTTTTCGAGTTTCTTCAACGTCGCGTCGAGGACTGCGGTGCTCATGCCGGCCTTCGCGCTCTGCTTCTTGACGTCGACTTTCGTGTCCGCGAACTTGTTCTGTGCGGCAGCATGCAGAACGACATGTATTAGGCGACCCTTTCGTGGTCGCAGCAGTTTCATTGGAAGCAATTTGCGCATGGTGTCTGGGCTGACACCGTTCACAGCCCCACGAAGGAACGGCTGGAACTGGACCCCGAGGTAACTCTGCAACATGAGTGGGTACAGGAACATCTCGCAGAACTGCTTGTAGCCGTACCAGGGGTCAGTTGACTTTCGGACTTCGAATGACCCGGCATCGATGAACACTGGACGCGAGCCCATGAACTGCACGTTGTACGGAGTCGCGTCTTTCACACCGACGCCGTCGGCCAAGGCTGCGCGCGTGAGACGCAATTGCGTGAGAGCAGCATCTTTCAACATGTTGAAGGACCACTCGTACGGATAAGAGATGAATGGCAGCCGTGGGTGGCGCATCGCCGCAACCCACTCTGGGCCGAGCCCCGCGCTGCTCGGCTCGATGAACTCAGAAGAAATCAACTCACCGGAGGCAAGCGCTTCACCGATGAACTTCTTGGACCAGACAGCATCGATGTCAGCTTTACCCATGGACGAGAAGCCGCGAATGACGTCGTCGCCGGAAAGAAAGACCCGGCTCAACGGGTCACGAAAAGACCCACTATCGGCCGTCGGATTGGTCATGGAGTCAGTCGTTGGATGACGAGTCGCCGTCGGTTGATTCACCAGCGTCGGGCTCTTGGCCGCCCTTGCCGGTGAACTTCGCCTTGAAGCGCTGCATACCCATCTTGGCGGCAACACCGATTCCGGCAACGCCGCCGGCAATGGCGGTCACGATCATGCTGCCGGTGCCGGCATCGAGATAGGAGAACATGTGGACAACGATACTCCTTTGTGCTGCGTCCGATGGGGCAAACCACCGCTGAATGGCGAGGGGGCGTCGTTAGCATCGCAGCGTGACTGACCGACCAGAAACCGATGCCGTCACAGCCGGACGCGACGACTCTCGCTCGCTCTCGCCTGCCGTGTGGCCCTCGACTGTCTGGTCATCGAATGGTCTCGACGCAACGAAGGCAAGCGCCACCGCACTTCGAAGCGACGAGTTCTACGGCCGCTATGCGAACCCCACCGTCGGGCAGTTCGAGCGTGCCGTCGCCCACCTTGAAGGTGCTGAAAGTGCCGTGGCATTCGGCTCTGGCATGGGTGCGCTCGCCTCCGTGGTCCTCACCTTCTGTGGAACTGGCTCACACGTCGTCGCACAAGATTCGCTGTACGGCGGTACCTACTCGTTCCTTGACGGTCCGTGTCGTCGATTCGGTATCGATGTCACGTTCGTCGATGCAAAAACGCCAGGTGCCTTCGCATCAGCGGTCATTCCCGGCAAGACGATGTTGGTGATTGCAGAGACCCCGTCGAACCCATTGCTCGACATCATCGACCTCAATGAACTCGGCGCGATCAAAGGACCGTTCACACTTGTCGACTCGACTCTTGGCACCCCTCTTGGTCAGCGCCCGCTTCAATATGGCGTCGACCTCGTCATGCATTCAGCGACGAAGGGCATCGGCGGCCACAACGACGCGATGATCGGTGTTCTCGCAGGTGAGAAAGACCTCATCGATGCAGTTTGGCAATACAGCGTGCTACACGGTGCAAGCGCGTCGCCATACGACGCTCATAATGCACTGCGCGGCATCAAGACACTCGACGTACGTACTGCTCGTCAGTCGACTACCGCCCTGTCGCTGGCAGAGTCGTTGTCGAAGCACCCTGCCGTGTCGGTCGTGCATTACCCCATGCTCGCGTCGCATCCTCAACACGAGCTTGCCCGTCGACAGATGCGACAAGGTGGTTCGGTTCTCTCGTTCGAGGTTCGCGGCGGAGTGAGCGCAGCGCGCACTCTCGTCGACACGTTGTCTCTTGCCCGGCCAGCCACGTCATTCGGTGGTCCAGAGACTCTCGTGTGTCACCCTGCGACCAGCACGCACGTGGGTATGCCGCCTGAGCTTCTCGCGCGAATCGGTGTCACCGACAGTCTTCTTCGAGTGTCAGTGGGCCTCGAGCATCACGATGACATCTTGAACGACTTGATCAAGACGCTGTCCTGACCGCGCGACGAGCCGTTTCAGACACTCAGATGTTCTTGGGTGGCCGCGGGAAGAACGAACTGGTACGTGCCATGTACTCGGCGTATCCGGGTTTCCGTTTTGCCAATGATCGCTCCAGCATCGGCACGCCACTCACCTTTGTGAGAAATATCGTCATCACGACTGGGCCGATCAGTCCCCATGCCGCGGTTCCAGCCTCTGCAGCAACGAGACCGATTCCCCACCACACGCAACTGTCGCCGAAATAGTTCGGATGACGAGTCAGGCTCCACAGACCCTTGTCCATCACCAGGCCGGCATTCGATGGATCGGCCTTGAACCGACGCAACTGCCAGTCGCCGACCGCCTCGAAGATGATGCCGACGACCCACACGACGATTCCCATCACCGCAATCGGGCCGACGCTCGGTGACGCATCTGCATGACCAAGCTGCACCGGTAGAGACACGAGGAACATGACGACGCCCTGGAGGCCAAACACGGTGATGAGGCTGACCAACGGAAAGCGCCGACCATGACGCTTACGCATTGCCACATAGCGCCAGTCTTCGCCATGCCCGATATTTCGACGAGCGAGATACAGCGACAACCGAAGACCCCAAATGCTCACCATCACAGTGATGAGCCACTGCCGCGATGAGTCACCATCGATAGTCGACTGCATCACCCATGCGACCACCACAAACCCGGCACCCCACACGATGTCGACAATCGATGCATTTTTCAGAGCGACGCTCAGTAGCCACGTTCCCACCATCACCACGGCGATGGCCAGCGCAGCATTCGTCATTGCATCACCGAACATGTTCAGATCCTTTCGAGAAAGCCGTGGACTTTCGCATCCACATCCAACCACACCGAATCAAGCCATGGACCGATTTGCGCTGTAGGCACGTGCTGGCGCAGGTGCGGCTCGACGGCGATGTGCACATGCACCGATCGCTGACCGAGTTGCTCGATGATTCCTCCGAACGTGTCCATACCTTCGAAACCGACATGCCAGACGACGAGCACGTTCGCATTCGGCACGGCGTCGAAGAGCGCCGATGCCCCGGCCACTTTGGGCGGCAACAGGTGTCGCAGTTTGCGAAGCTGTGTTCCTCGCTCTGCATCACGATGCTCGATCTTCGCGAGAAGTCGGTCGCGCTTCACCGGGTTCGCTCGCGTGCCCTCCGGAAAAATGACAGCCACGTCGCTGTCACTCATCTCGGTTGCCATCGCCCTGATGCCATCAAGCTCTGCTCTCGTGTCGCTGGCTGCTCGGTCAACGAAGTAATTCGGGATTCGCCGTCCGACGATGTCAAGACACGGGTCATATGAGAGCTCACGCTTCAACACGTACCGCGGACGAAGACCGGCTCGTGTTCCGAACAACCATGCACTCACCAACGAGTCTGCAAGGCTCGCGTGACGACACAATGCGACGATCGGCCCCGTGGGAATTTCATCGAGACCATGGACCGAGATGCGCACTCCACACGTGAGGCGCAACGATGCGATCAGGCGTGATGCCCACCACCGTTGGAGGGCATAGTGCGCCCCGTGCGATGACGACCGGCCGGCGAGCCACAGCACCGCCGCAACGAGTACTCCGGCCGTCTCTAGCCATGCCCAACACGTGGCAAACAGCAACAACCGAGTGATTGGCAGGCGCCACTTTCGTCGCACGACGTCGGCCACCACAGCGAGCGGAACCCATACGGGAATGAGCACAGTCAGCACGACCGCAGCCAGCACGACCGCAGGAACAGTCATCACACGACGCTTGAAAGTCGCCCCCACGTTGCGCAGATTATCCCTGCCAGCGACCTCGAAGTCTCCGAAGCCCTTGATTTCCAAAGGTTTCCGCTTTACAAATCGTATAAAGTTCACCTATGAGCCTCGACGCTGACTCCACCACCGCGGCTGCCGTCGACCTCGTCGTGAACGGCACTCCCGTCACGGTCTCTGGCTCGCACCCTCACTTGTTGTCGGCGTTGCGAGACGAATTGAACGTCACTTCTCCGAAAGATGGCTGCTCGCCATCGGGCCAATGTGGATGTTGCACGGTCATGATCGACGGAAAAGCCCAAGTGTCGTGTCAGTACCCCATAGAAAAAGCGCGGGGCAAGACCATCACGACGCTCGAGGGTCTGAGTGATGACGAGCGAGCCACGTATGCGAATGCGTTCGCGGCATGTGGTGGTCTGCAGTGTGGGTTCTGCATTCCTGGCATCGTCATGCGCGCCAAGTCTCAAGTCGACAAAAAGGGCGCAGACCTCAAGCGTGAAGACATGGCCCGTCATCTCGGAGCTCACCTGTGCCGCTGCACCGGATATGTGAAAGTGCTCGATGCGATCGACGCAGTCGCTAAAGGTGTTCCCGTGTCGCCGACCATGCCGAGCGGTGTCGGATCGCGCGGCATGAAGTACGAAGCACCCGAATTGGCGCTCGGTGATCGCGGATATGTCGATGACATTCGTGTCGACGGAATGTTGCACGCGGCGCTTCACCTGACGCAGCACGCACGCGCCGAGATCATCGCCATCGACACGAGCGACGCGGCATCTACTCCCGGTGTCGTCGCCGTCTTCACCGCAGCCGACGTCCCTGGTGATCTGCGAGTCGGCCTCATTCACAAGGACTGGCCTGTGTTCATTCCTGTCGGAGGCCGCACATCGTTTGCCGGAGACGTGCTCGCCATCGTCGTGGCCGAGAATCGGATGATTGCTCGTGAAGCGGCCAAGAAGGTTCGCGTCACCTATTCCCCGCTCCGCACCATCGTCGACGCGCACTCTGCGATCACCGACACCGACATTGCCGTATGGGGCACGAAGGACAATGTGTTGTCGCGCAGCGAGTACATGCGCGGTGACGTCGATGCTGCCCTCGCGTCGAGCGCCCATGTGATCACCGAGACTTTCCAAACACAGCGCATCGAACATGCCTTCTTGGAACCAGAGTCGACGCTCGCCGTGCCCGACACCCAAGCGGGCACCATGCACGTGTACAGCGGCGGACAGGGTGTGTGGGACGACCGCGACCAGATCTGTGCCGTGCTCGCTCTTGACACTGCCAAAGTCACCGTCGAGTTGGTGTCAAACGGCGGCGCATTCGGGGGCAAAGAAGACATGTCGAACCAGGCGCAAACAGCACTTGCGGCGTGGAAACTGCAACGGCCGGTGAAGTGCACTCTGTCGCGTGAAGAGAGCTTGCTCATTCACGCGAAACGTCACCCCATTCACATGGAATACACGGTCGGATGCGATGCGAACGGAACGTTGACGGCGGTGCGCGCACGCATGATCGGCGACTCCGGCGCCTACGCAAGTGTCGGCATGAAGGTTCTCGAACGAGCTGCAGGCCATGCAACAGGCCCGTATCACACACCGACAGTTGATGTTCAGGCCATTGCAGCACGCACCAACAACCCGGTCTGCGGAGCGTTCCGGGGTTTCGGCGCCAATCAGGCGCAGTTCGCCATGGAGGGTTGCCTCGATCGCCTCGCCGAAAAAGTCGGAATCAGTGGTTGGGACATTCGCAAGCGCAACGTCATTCGACCCGGCATGGTGTGGGGCCCAGGACAACTCATGGACGACGGATGCCTTGGTGCAGAGGCGTGCCTCGATGCGATCAAGCCACACTTCGACGACGCAATCGCCGCTGGTCGCGCTGCCGGACTCGGGCTAGGTCTCAAGAATTCCGGATTAGGAAACGGTTTCCGCGAAGTCACCCGTGCGGTGGTGCGTTTCTGCAGTGACGGAACCGTCGAAGTTCGCCACGGTTGGACCGAAATGGGACAGGGCGTGCACACCGTCGCGCTTCAAGTCGCTGTCGAAGAGTTGGGTATCGATGCATCGACGATCCGCGTCATCGTCGACACCACTCGTGAATTGGGTTTTGGTCAAACCACCGGCAGTCGTGGAACACTCATGGCGGCAGCGAGTGTCAAGCGGGCATGCGAAATCGCCGACGCCGACGGACGCAAACTCGATGTGGACTACACGGGTGAGTACGTCATCGACTGGACGCAACACCTCGGAGAGCCGGGCGTCGAGCACCCGGTCATCCACTCGACGTTCGGATACGCGGCACAACTCGTCGTGATGGACAAAGAAACTCAGAACATCGAGAAGGTCGTCGCTGTCCACGACGTCGGTCGCGCGGTGAACCCGACTCTGTGCGAAGGCCAAGTGGAAGGTGCCGTACACATGGGTCTTGGCTATGCGCTCACTGAGGACTTCCCGAGCGACGAAAACGGCTTCCCCACCAACATGACGCTTCGTTCGCTCGGAATCTTGCGTGCCAAAGACGTGCCACAGATCGATGTTCAACTCGTCGAATGTCCGCAACCGAACAGCCCATATGGCATCAAAGGTGTCGGCGAAATCGGTCTCGTGCCGACGGCGCCTGCAGTGGCCGAAGCATTGCGTCAGAGCGACGGCCAATGGCGTACCACCTTGCCGATGAAGCCGAAGAACTCGAACGACGACTGACACACAGAACGACAACGGAGACGCCATGACATCACCAGCTGCCATCTATTTGCAAGATGCACATCCCATTCGCGAAGGGATGGAGTACACCAAGTACGCCGAAGCCAAGGGATTTGAAGCGGTGTGGCAGGCGGACAGTCGCCTCGTGCGCGATGCCATCGTTCCGATGTCGGCATTCGCGTCGGTGACAGACACCATCAAGATCGGCTCGGGTGTCGTTGATTGCTGGACACGCAACCCTGCCCGCCTCGCCGCGACCTTCAGCACCCTTGATGACCTCGCGCCTGGTCGCGTCATCCTCGGCATCGGTGCGTGGTGGGACCCGCTCGCACAAAAAGTCGGCATCGACCGGGCGAAGCCAATTCGCGCGATGCGCGAGATCATCACCTCAGTTCGCGCGTTGTTGCACAACGAGACTGTCACTTTTCATGGCGAGTTCGTTCACCTCGACGGTGTCGAGCTCGACTACGTGTACCAAGACCGTCGCCCGAAGGACGTGCCGATTTATCTCGGTGCGACCGGCATGCAGATGATGGAGCTCTCTGGCGAGATTGCTGACGGCGTCGTTCTCAACTATCTCGTGTCACCTGACTACAACAAGACCGCCATCGAGCATCTTGCCAAGGGTGCAGAGCGCGCGGGCCGCAAGTGGGAAGACATCGACAGGCCACAGTTGGTCGTGTGCTCCGTGCATGAAGACCGAAAGACCGCTCTCGACATGGCGCGGTTGATGGTCACCCAATATCTCGGTCAACAACCCCACATCATGAAGGCCTCTGGTGTGCCGCAGTCATTGCTCGACAAAGTCGGTGAAGTGCTCACCTGGCCTGCCACGCACGAGCAGGTCGTCGCAGCTTCAAAACTGGTCCCCGACGAGATCGTGCAGATGCTCACAGCGTCTGGAACGCCCGACGACGCGCGCGCCAAGGTTCGCGAATACATGCGCGACGGTGCGACGTGTCCGATTCTGTATCCACTCGGTGACGTGAAGGCCATGATCGATGCCTTCTCCGGCTGGCAAGCCTGAACCACTGACAAGGACGACGGCCTGACGTCACTCGTCTGGCAGTGCAGGCGCCCACGGATACCCGTTGATGTGTGAGCCGCCATCGACGAACAACGTGTTACCGGTGACATAGCGACAATCGTCGCTCGACAAAAACAGCACCACCGGTGCAATGTCGTCGTAGGGATCGCCGATGCGACCCATCGGGTTTCCGGCATCGGCCATCTTTTCCATCTCTGGGTTCTGCGACATGACGCGCCGGAATGCGGCGCTCTTTGCACCCGGGCACACCGCGTTCACCGTGACACCTGTCGGTGCCCATTCACGCGCAGCGGTACGCGTGAGCGTGCGCAAGGCTTCCTTTCCCACGTTGTACTCGAGCGTGCCGACATGTGCGTTCACACCATTCAGCGAACACATATTGACGACGCGCCCCCAGCCGCGTGCCTTCATGTGCACGAAGGCGGCCCGCATCGACCAATACGCGGCATAGAACGTCATGTCGAATCCGTGCTGGAGTGATTCTGGCGTCTTCAGTTCAACCCGCGTCATCGTGCCACCACCCCACGCGTTGTTCACCACGATGTCAATGCCACCGAAGACCTTCACCGCTCGGGCGATCATCGCTTCATTGTCACTCCGCTGGCACACGTCGACACGCATGAACTCGACTCCGGCCAGAGACGATGCGAGAGCGTTTCCTTGGTCGACGTCGATGTCGGCGATGAGTACCCGCGCCCCCTCTTCAACAAACCGGCGCACGACCCCCGCGCCGATGCCATCGGCGCCGCCGGTCACGACAGCGACTTTTCCTTCGATGCGTCCCATGTCGCGAACACTAGTGAGCATTGAGAAGCGAATACGCTTGGCGCGTGTCCGGTTCGCCTCACGTCGCAGACGCTCTCAAAGGGTTCGGGACCACGATCTTTGCCGAGATGTCCGCACTGGCCACGTCGACAGGTGCCATCAATCTCGGTCAAGGCTTTCCGAACTACGACGGACCGGCTGTTGTTCTCGAGCGCGCCATCGAGGAAATTCGTGGGGGTAACAATCAATATCCGCCGGGGCCGGGCATGCCGGTTCTACGCCACGCCATCGCACGACACCAACGACGCTTTTGGAACCTCGCATACGACCCAGATTCTGAGGTGCTCGTCACTGCAGGAGCGACCGAGGCTCTGGCCGGTGCACTTCTCGGGCTTCTGAATGACGGAGACGAAGTCGTCATGTTCGAGCCGATGTACGACAGTTACATGGCGTGTGTCGCGATGGCCAGAGGCCGGGCAGTACCTGTGCTGTTACGACCACAAGCCGATGGACGATACGTATTCGACGAAACAGAACTTCGTGCGGCCATCTCGCCTCGTACGCGGGCGATTCTTCTCAACACACCGCACAACCCCACAGGAACGGTGTTCACTCGTGACGAACTCGAGTGCGTCGCCTCGCTCGCCCGCGAACATGACCTCGTGGTGATCAGCGATGAGGTGTACGAACACCTCGTGTTCGACGGAGTTGCGCATGTTCCCATCGCCACTCTCGATGGAATGCGAGAACGCACCATCGCTGTGTCGTCTGGTGGCAAGACGTTCAACACCACCGGATGGAAGGTCGGTTGGGCCTGCGCACCTACCCCTCTTCTCGATGCGGTCCGAGCAGCCAAGCAATTCCTCACCTATGTGAACGGAGCACCGTTTCAGCCCGCAATCGCCGCCGGACTCGATTTGCCTGATGCGTATTTCGACGACGTCGCCGATGACTTGCGACGCAAACGGGATCTACTCTTGGCTGGTCTACAGCGAGCCGGATTCATCACGTTCAAGCCGGAGGGCACGTACTTCATCACGACCGACATTCGGCCACTTAATCCACATGGTGACGGAATGGCGTTTTGTCGACAGCTTCCCCACACACACGGAGTCGTGGCCATTCCCAATGGAGTCTTTTATTCGGCCGAACACGCACACGAAGGACGCCACTTGGTGCGCTTTGCATTCTGCAAGACCGACGAGTTACTAAATGACGCGGTCGAGCGGCTCTGTGCGGGTGTGCGATGAGGATCGCCGCTCTCCAACACGACATCGTGTGGGCCGACCGACAGGCGAATTTCGCACGACTTGAGCCCATGATCACTCGCGCCGTGCACGACGGTGCGACCTTCGTCGTTCTCAGCGAGATGTTCTCGACAGGTTTCGTGGTCGACGACAAGAACATCGGTGAGCCGACGGGCGGGCCATCAAGTGAATTTCTCAGCGCACAGGCAACTCGCCACGGCGTGTGGATCGGTGGAAGCTGCCCAGAACTCGGCGAGGGCGATGCAAGACCATTCAACTCATTCGTGCTCGCAGCACCTGATGGCACCCAACACCGTTACCGCAAGATTCACCCGTTCACCTACGGCAACGAACATCTTCATTTCAGAGCCGGTGCCTCACACGTCACCGTCGATGTCGAAGATCTTCGTGTCACTCTCTTTGTCTGCTACGACCTTCGATTCGCCGATGAATTTTGGGGCCTCGCTCCTGACACGGACCTGTACGTGGTTCCGGCCAATTGGCCGCTGTCACGTCAAGAACACTGGCTGGCACTACTGAAGGCTCGCGCCATCGAAAATCAGGCGTATGTGGTGGGCTGCAACAGGGTCGGCAACGGGGGCGGTCTCGCCTACGGCGGAGCCAGTCGCATTTTCTCTCCCCTGGGTGACGCCCTCGCATCTGCCGACTCTGACGAAGCCATCCTCGTCGCCGATGTCGACGCTCAACACGTTCGTGAGGTGCGGGCAAAGTTTCCGTTCCTCAGAGACCGACGCAACGGCGCAAGCTGAATCAGCCGTGCTCTTTGGTCCCGATGAACTGCTGCCCTTCGACGGCAGTGCCGTCTTCACACCAGATTTCCTCGACGCGGAATCTTCTGAGCAACTGTTCAGAGACATTCAAACCACCACACCGTGGGAGTCGGTCGAGTTGACAGTGTTCGGCCGACGGGTGAACGAACCTCGATTGTCTGCGTGGGTCAACGAAGATGGCCGTCCGTATGTCTATTCCGGTACGTCGCGACACGCTCATCGGTTCACTCCAGCGCTGGACGATCTTCGCCGACGCGTGGAGCAGGCCTCTGGACACGCGTTCAATTCGGCTCTCGTGAATCTGTACCGGAATGGCGACGACTCTCTCGGATGGCATGCAGACGATGAACCCGAGAACGGGCGGGAGCCCGTCATTGCCTCGGTCAGTTTCGGTGCCGTGAGACGATTCGATCTTCGACATCGGGAGACCAAAGAAACGATAAAGATCGACCTCACGAGTGGTTCACTGCTCGTCATGAGTGGCGCAACCCAACACAAGTGGGTGCATCAGGTTCCACGTCAACGAAAAGTTCGCGCTCCTCGCATCAACGTCACCTTTCGCCGTCTCGTCTGACGCACGTGCGACTCAGGCCCAATCGGCCTCACGAGCGGCCGCCTCACGCGCAGCAAATGCGGCAACTCGAGCCGAGAGATCGCGATGTGCATCACGAAGTGCTCCCCCGCCGATTCCTCGCTCTCGAGATTCACCCGCACGCACGACTTCGATTGTCGGCTCTGGTGGTTCGATGCCTTCCGGCAAACCTTGCCATCGCACGAAGAAGTACCCCTCACGCAAACCACAGGTGTCGAGCCAATTGTGCACTCCTGGGTCACGTTGCGAGATGACGAGAGACACCGATCCATCATCTGACAGGCGGTACTGAGCACCGTTCAAACTGCTCTGTCGATGCACGTAATGCAATGAGGTGAACCAGTAGTCACCGAGTTGAATCGCATGGTACGTGGCACCGCATGGCTGCATCGTCAACACCAATTCTTCGTCAGCTCGCACCAGAAAACGCGCCGACATCGAGAATTGGTCAGGAAATCCGCCCGGTGTTCGACGCGGAAGTCTCACACCGTTGTACGGCAGTGATTTCGGACCAGCCGCTGGTGCGACGACTGACGACACACCCGGCCCGAACTGCAGCCACACATTCATGGTGTTCTCGAAATAGGTCGTGGCTCGTCGCCAGAATGCATCGTCGATGACGACGTCATCGGGTGACGCATCGCCAACCCGCCGAACTCTCAGAGCGCCAGCTGCCTCATGTGCCCAGTCGGCGTAGCTCTGTCGGACAATGATCGCCCGGGTGTCCGCAGGCATCGTCATCACGTCGGGTGCTGTCGACTCACGTCGCGTCAAGGTGACGTCGAAAGTTCCGTCAGGTCGCAGAGGCAGATCTCGAGACGGCAAGATCCCCTTGTTCATCGCGAAGGAATCGACACGGTCGCTGTAGTTGCCGTCGAGCAACTGCAAATTGACTTCGCAGGTCGTTCCTCGATGACCTGACAGGACATAGTCGTGTTCAGCGTCGAGAGAACAGATCAGATAGTCGTTGTCAGGGTTGTCGAGACCATTCCGACGAAACACCGCTGTTAGCGAAGACGGATCATCGAGCGCCACAACGCCTGAGGTGCGCATGAGATGTGGTCGTGACGCATCGTCGCTCACCGCAAGTCTGATGCTGTAGTCCGCGATACCGCGGACATAGTCGAGTCCCTTCTCGACTGTTGCTCCCCAACCAAGGAACGGTGCGCGACGGCAGGCCTCGTCAGCTCGAAGAACTGCCTGGCGAAAATCTGCAGGAGCGTCGGTTGCCGACGGCAGATGTTGCATCAACCGGCGTATCCGTCGATGAGTCCGGTGAGCCCGGTCGGACGGTGCTCTCCGATGAACAGTTGCTCAAGGACTCCCATCCCCTCACCGAGATTTGACGACAGGCGGCTCAGTGTCTGCACATGAATCATCGTGTAGTCATGCGGATCAATCGCATCGAGTCGAATTTCCTCTCCACCGACACGCAGTTCACCATGAACTGCGCCATGTCCGAACTCAGGATGGTGGTATCCGATGCCCCGCATTCGAAATGAATACAACGGTTCGAATTCAACGGAGATCGGAGCACCGTCGAGGCGCTCCATCGAGAGGCGCGCAGTTTTGATCTCACGGGTGCCTGGCTTCCAGCGCAGATCCAAATCGAACCCGTTGAGGTGTTCTGATGGATCCTCGCCCCATGTCGGAGCATCGGCCGACGGCAGATGCGGCACGTAACGAGCGGCCTCCATCCATCGGTATCCGTCACCTCGCTCGAAAGCCATCGCGTGCAGGCAGAACGTGGAGAAATGAAGTGGTGCCCACATGAAAGCAATCTGGGGCATCACTGGTGCGGCATTCACGGGCGACAGCCCACTCACTGCACGCTCGCCCCATGAACGGTCACGAGTGGCATAGGTCGTGGTCGGATCGAGGTCCAGTCGGCGACCATCGACTTTCAACCAACCCGACCATCGCCCCCACTGCGTGAGTCGTGTCGAGTCCATCTGCACGCGCCCCTCACGGGCAGTCGTTTGGCGCGGTTCTTCGACAGCAAAGGTCGACGCATGGAACGTGATGTCACCAGACACGCCATGTTCGTTGTCACCCACCACCACTCGAATGGTGCGCAATGGTTCGGTTACCTCGATGCGCATCGGCCCGATTGCCGTCGCACGATCGAGGGGCATTCGGCCAGACACGTACACCGAGCGTTGCACACCGTCGATGACAATCGACAGAGCACCGTCGATCACTCCGCGGTTCGGATAGTGACCCATCGCGACAGCAAAAAAGAATGAACCGTCGCTCGGATACCCGTTGAACCAGTAGCGGTCATAGTGACTTTGACTACCCGACAACGTGTGTGCAATTGGGAGTGGCGTCTGGTGAATGGGAAAGTCGTCGTGTGGCGTGAGCATGTGTCCCCCTCGAAGCGAACGTTAGGCGCCTTCGACTGCGCGCTCGAACCGGCGAACTTTGGCCGGGTAATGCGCTCGACCGAACTCTGGCCCCTTGCGGCAGATGATCTCGAGCAATTCGTCATGCTGAGCCGTCTCTTTCCACGGAAGGGCGATGTACAGCGGCAGACCGAACACTCGAAGTTCGTCCATGTTGGAATACACATGCTTCTGGTACTCGTACCGCTCTTCCCACGGCCAGTTCGACGGTGCGAATCCGGTGCCCGGGTCGATGACGCAGTCATCACGCTTTCCGAAACGAGCGGCTTCCCTAAGGCGTTCCTCGAAGAACGCGATCATCGTGCCGATCGGATCGGTTCGCACCATCTGCATCTCGCGCGGGTTCGGACCGGAGAGAAACGGAATGACGACCGGCACCTCATAATGCGCTGCCACTTCCCACATCTCGTCGGACTGCATGCCGTTTGCTGCGTTCAGCACCGTTGCTCCGGCATCGAAAGCCGCTCGCGCCGTTTCTGGTCGCCATGTGTCGACACTCACGGGCACGTCGAAACCTGCGAGCACCGGAATGATGTTCTCGAGCCGACTCCACTCTTCTTCCCACGACACCACATGCGCTGCGTCGGTGGAACCCTGTCCGCCCACGTCGAACGCGTCGGCACCATCGGCAAGCAAGGACTCGGCGCGTCGCCGTGCGCTGGCAGCGTCGCTCACGATCGAGTCAGTGTTCAGGGAATCAGGAGATGCATTGACGACGCCGTACAAGAACACGAACCGGTACCGTAGTGCGTGGTGACCAAGGAATTCCCCTTACGCGACTGGAGCCTCGACAAGGCCATCGCCAACAAGCACGGGCGCACGATCGCACTGTGCATCCCCTGTCGAGACGAAGCAATCACTGTCGGCACCATCGTGGCGCGCGCCAAGCATGCCCTGTGCGGTGAATACGGTCTCGTCGACGAACTGATCGTGCTCGATGATCGGTCGACCGACGGCTCCGCTGATGTCGCCCGCGCCACGGGAGCCACTGTCATTCCCATTTCGCAGATTCACGACACATACGGCGACGGGCGGGGCAAAGGAAACGCACTCTGGGCCACACTCGTGGCCAGCACCGCCGACATCGTGGTGTGGTGCGACGCCGACGTCACGAGTTTTGAACCCGACTGGGTGACACGACTCGTCGCCCCGCTCTTGCTCGACGACAACATCGCGATCGTGAAAGCCCACTACTACCGGCCGACCGAAGCTGGTGGCGGTGGCCGAACGACCGAATTGGTGGCACGTCCGTTGTTGTCGCTGTACTACCCCGAGATCGCCGATCTTCACCAACCACTCGCCGGTGAATACGCCGTCCGTCGTTCTGCAGTCGCAGATATTCCCTTCATCCAGGGCTGGGGTGTCGAGATTGCCATGCTCATCGACATTGCCGAAAAGTTCGGCCCCGAGGCCATCACACAAGTCGACTTGGGAGTGCGTCATCACCGCAATCAGCCTCTGCAATCGCTCGGCGTTCAGGCCGCAGAAGTCCTTGCCACTGTGCTCGAGCGCGTCGGTGCAGGGGCGACCTTCGCCGAATCAGTTCTGACGCTGCACCGACCAAACGGTGTGAATCAGCCGTTGAACTTGAACGAGCGACCGCCCCTCAGTTCATTGTCACCGCGCGGCTAACGCTTTTTCTATTGCCCCGAAACTCCACGGAGAGCCCATCATTACGATGAGATGATCTGCTCCGGCTTCAGCGTATGCAGCTGCATTTCCAAGGTCATCGGGTTCGATTGCAACAGTCCGCTCGATGTCGGCCGGATTACGACCGACCCGTTCACACCATTGGTTCAACACGTCGTTCTTCTGGCGAAATTGTGACACGGGCCCGAAGGTGTTCAACAGGTCAGCATGTTCTGCGACCAATCGCAATGTGACTTTCTCTCCACTTCCACCGATCATCAACGGTATGCGTCCCTTCATAGCGCCGGGGTTCAATTTGCCAAGTCGATCTTTGATGATGGGAAGACCTTTCTCGAGAATCTTGAGACGCTCTGGTGCGGTCCCGAAGTGGAAGTCATATTCGCTGTAGTCGCGTTCAAACCAGCCCGACCCGAGACCGAGAATAAATCGGCCGTCACTGATGTGGTCGATGGTCCGTGCCATGTCTGCAAGAAGATGCGGGTTTCGATACGAGTAGCACGTGACCAATGCCCCGATCTGCGAGTGGCACGTGTCGGCCGCCATCGCCGCTAGCAGCGTGTACGCCTCGAAATGGGTGGCATCAG
>CAYMVM010000029.1:0-1163 GCA_964394175.1 uncultured Bifidobacterium sp. | reverse complement strand
GTGTCGGCCGCCATCGCCGCTAGCAGCGTGTACGCCTCGAAATGGGTGGCATCAGGGTCCCCATACAGGGGGTAAAAGTGGTCCCACACCCAGATGCTGTCGACTCCCATGGCGTCGAGCGTTCGCCAGGCGGTTCGCATCTCTTTGACAGATGTGGCTTGCGGATGTAGTTGGACACCAATTTTCATGACCCCACCCTAGAGAGGCAATCTGTGTGAGAGGAAAGGGGGCTCCGTGCTACAAGGAGAAAAGATCCTCATCACTGGTCCGGCCGGTCAGATCGCATTTCCGATGACCGAGTACCTGGCGCGCGACAACGAGGTGTGGGGTGTCGCCCGCTTCTCTGAGCCGGGGTCGCGTGACAAAGTCGAAGCACTCGGCGTCACCACTCGGGCCATTGACCTCGCCATCGGCGACTACTCATCACTTCCTGACGACTTCACTTACGTGCTGCATCTCGCTGCATTCAAGGTTGAAGGGCTCGATTATGACTGGGCGCTCACTGTCAATGCCGAAGGAACCGGCCTGTTGTTGCAACACTGCCGAAAAGCGAAGGCAGCGCTCATCATGTCGACGCAGTCGGTGTACAAGCCGGTCGACGATCCGTGGCACGCATTTCGAGAGACCGACCCGTTGGGTGATGTGAACTACGTGATGTCACCCACGTATTCCATCTCGAAGATCACCGAGGAAGCAGTTGCCCGCTACTGTGCTCGCGCATTCAACTTGCCCGTCACCATCGCCCGCATGAACGCGTCGTACGGCCCGAACGGTGGACTACCGACATATCAAATGGATTGGATGGTTGCTGATCAACCGATCATCGCCCGATGGGACCCCGCCCCGTACAGCATCATTCACCAAGACGACATCAACGACCAGGTCGAAGCGCTCCTCGATGCAGCAAGCGTTCCGGCGACGGTCGTGAACTGGGGCGGGGATGAAACTCCGACTGTCGAAGAGTGGTGCAGGTACATCGGAGAGCTCACCGGCAAAGTTCCAAACATGCAGGTGAAGCCGATTCCGAACACACTTCGCGGATCAATAGCCGACTACACCAAGCGCCTTGCGATCACCGGCCCCTGCAAGGTTTCATGGCGCAACGGCATTCGCCGCACCCTAGAGTCCCGCTACCCCGCTGGCGTCGATGGAGTGCAGGTGCA
>CAYMVM010000028.1:0-22040 GCA_964394175.1 uncultured Bifidobacterium sp. | reverse complement strand
CCCTGACCTACGCATTACGAGTGCGTTGCTCTACCGACTGAGCTACCTGGGCAGGCTGAAGAAGTGTAGAAGCGCGATGTCACATTTCATCAGCGTATTCACACGGGGTAGTCGACCCTTTGTCTGTCGCGTGTGGCGACGCGCCACGCCAGCCATATAAAGAGGAATTGGAATGGAAGGCGACCATAGGACACCAACTGTTCATTGAACGGTCGATCCCGCCAGTCCCACGCCATGTACAGATTCGCGGGGTACACCGCGATGAACAGCCAGATTGCCGCCAATGCGCCAAGGCGTCGGGTGGATCCACGCAACAGCATGACGCCAATGACAATTTCGGCGACTCCACTCGCATACGTCCAGAACGCTTCACTTGGCGGCAGCCATGGCGGCACGATCTCGTTGAAGAACGAAGGATTGGCAAAGTGCATCACTCCTGCGAAGAGTACGAACGCCCCGATGATGATTGCCAGGAAGTCTTGTCGTTTGTCAGCCATGGTTGCCTCCTGCGTGTAGTGCGTCGGATGAAAGGGCAGGTAGCGACCAGATGAGGTCACGCATCAGCACCGTCTCGTTCACATTCAGTGCGAGTCGTGACATAGCCTCATGGATGCGCGTGATTGCGTCGGTGTATGCCTCGGGACGGTTGATGTGTGCGTTGTTCACCAATTCGTCGCGGTATGTGGCAGCAATTTGAACGAGGCCCGAGCGCAACTCGTCGGTGCGGTGACGACGTAGTTCACGCTTGTGCTGGTCCTCAAGCGCTTTCTTGCCGCTCTTTCGCACTCCCATCTGGGACATGCGTTCTTCCATCTCCGTTGCCTCAGTTTCATGGCGCTCGACGAGCGGTGCAGCGGAATCATCGATCATTGACAGCAATTCCGTGACGATCTCCTCTGCGATTGCGCCGGTGCCATCAATGCGGCGTGGGACGGATGCGAAGGCATGGAGGCGGTCTTGTAAGTCGCGGTCATTTGCGAGAATGCGCGCGCGCGACATGCTGCCTTGCGCCACGTGTGCGGCTGCTCTTGCTGCATCGGGAGCGAAACCCTCTGACGTGAGGGCACTCGTGATGGTCTGTTCGTCGAGCATCGCAAAGTGCAGTTGCACACACCGTGATGCGATGGTGACGAGCAACGGCACCATCTGGTCAGTCAGAAGAATGAGGGCCACTCCGTCGGCCGGTTCCTCGATGGTCTTCAACAAGCGCACGACCGCACTGTCTTGCATGAGGTGCAACTCGTGCATGATGATGACCTTGCGACGACTTTCGTGGCCAGTTGTCGATGCAGCAGCGATGACTTCTTCGGCCTGGTCTTTTGAGATTGATGCACCCACACGGTGCACCTCAATCGCGTCGATGTAACGACCACGCATCACCATGTCGCAGATGCGATCAGCTGGGTCGTCGGTGCCAGCCAACACTTGGGCAGCAAAGGCCCTGGCAGCTTCTTCTTTGCCACAGCCTTCTGGTCCAACGAACAGATAGGCGTGTACTGGTTGTTCGACGGCGCGCCGCAGTTGGTCGACCACATGGGTCTGACCAACCACGGCGTCCCAGATCGAGCTCACGCTCCGAACATTACGGGGTGCCGATGAGCGAGAGTGTCTTCGATCGCTTCTTCTTCTTTGCGTCTGTGTACGTGACGGTCACGTCACAGACGCCTGAACCGGTAATTTTGACACCAGTTTTTGTTATGGAACACACTCTGGAATTTGCAGGGTTCACCTTTTTCGGAACCGAGAAAGCCGCTTTGGTCACCTTCTTCAAGCCCAGCAGTTTCAGTGCAGCGGGCACCGAGACAATTTTGCCTGCACTCGTCACGGGGTTTACTGATGCGGGAAGCGCCGTCATGTTGACTTGCTCTGCCTCATTGACCGGTTCGATGGCTGGTGGCGTTGGGAATGTGGGCGTCACGGTCACAACCTTGCCGTCGACGACTGCTGATATCGGAGTGTTGTCAGTGATGGGTGGAACGCGCACTTCTTCCCGTGCTGCCTCAATTTGCTCCTTGGCGTTGTCTGCTTCGCCAATGAGATTGTCGTCATAGTTGTCGTCATACCGATCCGGAACGGGGAGAGGCTTTAACGACTCTGGAATATTCGTTTCACCCCAGATATTTGGACCCCAGCCGTAGATTCCGCCGTCAGCGTCGACAGCGAGAATGTGCCCAGTTCCGACAGCGACATCCAAGATATTGATCATGTCTTCTGGCTTTTCTCCGAGATCAGCAACGTTGTCGCCCCAAGCAACTAGTTCACCATCCCATGTGATTCCTACGGCGAGCCCCATTCCGAGCCGAATGGCGTCGAACTTCTTGCCACTGGGAACGTTTTTCTCATTTGCCTCGCAGGTGCCCCACACTCGGATTGACCCATCGCGCAATGTGGCTGCTGCACAGTCGTATCCGATTGCGACATCAGAAACCTGACCTGCATCAAGATCGTTGGGAACATCGGCCTGACCGTACGAGTTGTCTCCCCACGCATGAACAACGGCACTGCCATCGAAGCTCTCGCCGATGGCAATGATGTTGTGGAAACCCGTCGACATTCGACCGTATGAGGCGAATTCAAGCGGTCGTTCTTTTTCAACCGTGGAAGATTGGAACTGTCCCCAAGAAATGATCTGACCAAACTGATTTCGGACGGCGGAGAAGCCAAAGCCCGCACCGATTTCTCGAACGATATCTGTCTCAGGGATGGCGTTGTTGTCCGGACCTTGCCCCCAACTCACAACCGTGCCGTTCTTTCGAAGGCCGAGTGCATGGTGCCATCCGGACGTAACTGCAAGAAAGTCGGCATCATCTGGTGGGGCTAGTTCGCCCTCTTGTAACTGGTGAATGTGGGTAATGGTGTAGTCATCGTTGATCACGAATGATTTGTAGTTGCCTGCAGTGATAGGCGACACCATGTGTGATGAATAGAAATAGTCAGGTTCGTCCATGCCTTCTTCAGAGAACTGCGCAAGGTCCATAAAACTCCCGTCATCAAACAAGACAGTGAATCGTGCATTGGTCGCAGAAACTGACAGTGCTTGACGAGGAAAGTCGCCCATGTTGTCGTTGAAAGAGTTGACTTCTTGAACGAGATTTCCAAAATCTGGCACGGGGTCGAGATGAAGGCGACCATTGACATCGACGGCTAACGCATTACCCCACCAATCAACTGCAAATACAGCAACGTCAACATCGGCGAACTTGCCCGTGCTTCTCGGGTTGAATCCTGCCTCGATGATCTTCCCGTCCGTCGTCACGACAGAGATGGTGAAATTGCGCAGGTTGATGTTCTTGGCCTTGACACCAGACATGGCTGCCTGCACTGCAGGTACGCCGTTCCACGTACCCCACACGTGCACTACTCCTGACTCATCGAGTGCAGCGTTCATCTGCCCGTTTGCCGACAATGCAGTTACCAGCTTTGCTTCGCGTACCTCGTACGGAATGGCTGCGCCATACAGATCCCAGATGTACCCCCATGCCCACAATTTTCCGGCGTTGTCGATGGCCATGACGACACCATCGTCGAGCGAGAGTGAGGTGACAGTTGAGAGATCAAGGTCTGCGGGAGGAGTGTTGATGTTGTCAGGGTTAGAACCCCAAGCGCGGAAATTGTTGTCAAGATCGATTGCAATGGCTTGGGTGTTGCCGAGTGCAACCAAGCGTGCGCGACTGACAGGTGGATTGAGTAATTCCCCTGAAATCACCCGGTTCCCCCAGACGATAACTTCGTTTTCGCGCGACAGAGCCAGGTTGGTGAAGGAGTTTCGATCGAAGAACTTGGTTTGTGTGCGTATTTGTCGAACGAACGCGGTCAACGCGGCATTGCGCTGACGGTTGCCAGTCGACTGCGAGTCAGAGTCCTTTCCTCCACAAGAGACAAGAACAAGTGCTGAGGCAACGAGCAGCGCAGATAGGCGCCGTGTACGTGCAGTGGACATGAGGGACCCTCCCCAGGGCTGAATGAATCTTCAGGGAGTGTACGAAAAAACCTTGGAGATGTTTGGTCAGCAAGTCCGGGGTGTGGAGAACGCCTATGGCGCGCAGCACTAGGGCCGGGCGATGAGAGTCAGTGCTTTCATGCGCTTCTTTTTCTTCGCGTCACGATAGCTGACCTTGACGTCACAAATCCCTGCGGCGATAACCGTCACTGATTTCGAGGTGACCGTGCAGATTTTTGACGATGCTGAGGCCACTGGCTTAGGCACCACAAATGCAACCCCACTGACCTTGGTGAGGCCGAGGCGTTTTGTTGCTTGTGCTGTGTTGACCACGGTACCCACAGTGACGATGGGGTTCTGCACCGCGGGCACCACAACAGTTTGCTGTGCCTTCACAATGTTCGGTGCCACTTCAGGTGCAGCAACGAGAGTTGGCGAAGGAAGACTTGTTTCGATCTTTTCACCGTCTCGTATGACAATCAGGGCGACATCGTCGACGATGGAGGGCGTGGACACTGGGTTTGCGATGGCTTCTGCAGCTGCTTCTGCATTTTCTCGTGTCGTTGGGTACATGTCGTAGTCGTCGAGTGGAATGTCTCCAATGTGGGGAAGTGGTGCAAACTTGGCGGGCACTGTTGACTCGCCGTACATGTTGCTTCCCCATGATGTGACATTTCCCGAATAGTCGACTGCAACGATGTGTTCGTACCCAACGGACACGGACGAAATGGCGGTTCCCTGCAGACCACTGGGAACACTCAGTTCTTGGCGAGGAAGTGTTCCCCACACCATTGGCACGTCATCAGTGGTGATTCCGACTGCGAAGCCCCAGCCAAGTTCCACGTTGCGAAACGAGACGCCGGATGGGACGTCTGATTGTCCGCCTGGGCATGCACCCCATGTGCGAATTTTCTCTCCAACGACTGCAGCCATGCAGTCATATGACGCGGCGATGTCAGTGACCTTGTCAATGTCGAGGTCTTCAGGGATGTCACCTTGACCAAATGAATTGTCGCCCCAAACATGAAGAATTTGATTTCTTCCGTTGCAGGTTTCTCCGGTAGCGATGATTGAGTTGTAACCGACATTCAAGTTGTTGTAGTAGACGCATTCCTCATCATCGGGGCGCTCTTTGATGTTGCTCTCTGGCGAGAGGAATTCGCCCCACTCGAAGATGTTTCCGTAGTTGTCGAGTGCAGCGGAGAGGTGGTACCCGGCGCCAATACGAATAACTCTGCCTTCGATGTCGGGGAGAGAGCCGTTGTTTGGTGCATCGCCCCACGTGGCAAGAGTTCCGTTGCGTCGAATTGCAAGGCCATGGGTCCAGCCCGCTGAGACCGCCATGAAGTCGGAGCCCTCTGGTGCAATCGCTTGGGTCACGTTCTGATCAGAGTGAAAAGTGTTGATTGCGAAATCCTCGTCAATTGCGTACGTGCTGTAGGGGCCTGCAGCAATAGGCGAGACATACTGACCTGAGTGGAAGAATTCAGGCATGGTCAGATGACCTACCCACTGACGACCCGCAATATTCCAGACATAGCCGTCAGAGAGAATCGACACGTGTGACAGTCCGGCTTTCAGTGTCGGGAACGTGTCCCCAAAGTTGCCAGCGTTGTCGTCATTCCACGCTTCGACCTGCTGTTTGAAGTCATCGTCACTGTACCCTTCATCGCTGACATGCAGCTTTCCCGTCGTGTCGATAGCTACGTAGGTTCCCATGTCTGTCTTCACGATGTTTTGCACATCGACACCCTCAAACAACTGAAGATCAGTCTCAGCACGTGATGTGACGTGAACTACTTCGCCATTCGTTGTCACGACAAATGCCTCGTTACCCGTTGTGTAGATGCTTCTCGCTGTGAGACCAGCAAATCGCTCGCTAAGGCGCTCGACAATTGGATAGTACGAAACTCCCCAGGTGTGAACTTGGCCGTCTTCGTCAAGAGCCATGTGGTACTGACCGTTGAATGTTCGATAGTCCGTGATCTTCTTTTCACTGACGACTGCTGGAACTCCGGGAGTCCAATTCACCGCAGGCCCCCACAGCCACACTTTTCCGTCGCTATCGATACCACCGACGGCTCCGTTATCGATGAACAAAGAGGCCAGCTTTGAGAGATCTAGTCCTTCAGGGGGCGTGGTGTAGTCGCCAAACCCTGATCCGGAAGCTCCCCAGGCGTACAACTTGTTGTCGAGACCAAGTGCGATAGCCATGGTGAAATCCATTGCAGCCACTCGTGCGTGGGTGATTGGTGGAGTCGGGTTTTCTTCGTATTGCAATGTCCAGTCAGGCGCATACGACGTGGGGAAACTTCCCCAGAGCACGAGTTGATCATCGTTTGTGATGACGAGGCTCGCACTGTTTGCGGTGGTGAAAAAACGAGGTGTCAGTTGTGAACTAAGTGATGAGTTCGTGAGGGCAACGTTTCGTTGGCGTGATGCGGTGTCTGACCTCTTTGACGAATCACCTCCCCCGCATGCTGCGAGAGTTACCACGGTTACGGCTACTAAAGAAGCGAGACGAGCACGAGCGCCGGACATGAGAGACCTCCACAATTGAATGACGATTCAGAGTGTAGGGAAGTTCTGAGGCGAAGTTTGGTCGGTCACTCCTGACCGTTCATCGAGTCAGAGACGGGCTGACACCCGTTCCCACACCAACGACTCGACCCCGTCTTTGGGGAGGGTGCCGTCGATGGTGATCCATCGTGTCGGATCTGCCGCCATGAGGGCATCAAAGCCAGCGTTGACACGGGCGAAGAAGTCAGGACCTTCGCGCTCGAAACGGTCAAGGTCGCGCTTTGCCAGTCGTTGTGCCAACACATCGGACGGCACCTGCATGTAGACGACCAGATCCGGCAGTCGGCCACCAAGTGCCCAGTCGTTCACATCGCGAAGACTGTCGAGGGACAACCCGCGACCGTAACCCTGATACGCGAGCGTCGAGTACACACTGCGGTCACTCACGACGTGGCGACCACTCGCCAAGGCGGGCATCACCACTTCTTCGACGTGTTGTGCACGGTCGGCTGCCATGAGCAATGCCTCGGTGCGTGCATGCATGTCCGTGTTGTCGGGGTTAGCTAGGACTTCACGCAACATCGCACCGATGCGGGTGCCTCCTGGTTCGCGGGTGATCACCGCGTCAAGGCGTGCAGCTAGTCGCTTGGCGTGCGTGCTCTTGCCACATCCTTCAGGTCCTTCGAAGGCGATGTAGCGCGGACTGCTCACTCGTCGGTCTTCTTCGGCTTGGCGGCTTTCTTTGGTGCCGCCTTCTTCTTTGCTGGCGATTTTTTGGCTGTGGTTTTCTTTGCCGCTGCTTTCTTTGGTGCCGCCTTCTTGGCACCACGCTTCTTCGGACCACCATTTGCTTCGATGTAGTCACGACGCAACTGCAGAAGTTCATAAGCACGCTCGTTCGTCATGGTCTCCAAGCGATCACCACGAGTGAGGCCAGCATTTACCTCACCATCGGTGACGTACTCGCCGAACTTGCCGTCCTTGGCGACCACCGGCTTGCCACTGACCGGATCGTTGCCGAATTCTTTCAACGGTGGCTTGGGTGCCGCACGTCCGCGACCGAACACTCGTGGCTGGGCAAGAAGAGCAAGCGCCTCTTCCAAAGTGACGGTCAGCAACTGCTCCTCGGTTTGCAGCGAACGGCTGTCCTTGCCCTTGCTGATGTAGGGGCCGTAACGACCGTTCTGTGCAGTGATCGGTTCACCATCAGTCGGGTCATTGCCGATTGTGCGGGGGAGCGACAAGAGGTCGAGCGCATCTTTCATCGAGAAGCGCTCGATGTTCATGGTCTTGAACAGCGACACCATTTTCGGCTTCTCGAGACCTTCCGGTGGATTGTCCATCGTGCCCCACTGCACGTATGCGCCGTAGCGACCGGTCTTGGCGAACACCGGATGGCCGTCATGTTCACCGATGGGAACATCACCCTTTGGTGCGGCGAGCAATCGCAACGCCTCGTCGAGTGTGAGCTCATCGGGTGTCATCGAATCTGGGACGCTCGCTGTGTTCTCGCCGCAACGCACATACGGCCCGTACAGACCTGGCTTCACGATGACTGCTTCGCCAGTTTCAGGGTGCCCGCCGAGCGTGAAGGTGTTGAGCGTCGCTGCATCGATTGAGTCGAGGTTCTTCGCGACCAGTTCGTGCAGTCCGATCCACTCCTGAGTCGACTCGTCATCACCGAAGTAGAAGTGCTTCAACCAGCGGTCCTTCTGTTGCTCACCACGAGCGATTGCGTCGAGGTCTTCTTCGACGCCGGCGGTGTATCCGTAGTCGATGAGTTCGGTGAAATGGTTCTCCATCAATTTGATGACGGAGAACGCGGTCCATGTAGGAACGAGCGACGTTCCCTTCTTCCACACATAATGACCACGGTCGACCATTGTCGAGATGATCGATGCCCACGTGCTCGGTCGGCCGATGCCCAATTCTTCAAGCTTTTTGACAATCGACGCTTCGGTGTAGCGAGGTGGTGGAGTCGTCGCGTGACCGTTGGCCACATATTCGGTCACTGCGACCGTCTCGCCGACTTTCAGAGGTGGAAGCAGGAGTGCGTCTTCACTTCCATCTTTCTGTTCGTCATCATCTGTCGATTCCTCGTATGCCTGGCGGTAACCGGGCGAAGTGATGGTGGTGCCACTCGCGTTGAACTCACACTCGCTGCGCTGCGCGTCGTTCGTGGTTGCACGCAGTCGAATGCTCACGGTCACTCCGGTGGCATCGATCATCTGTGAGGCAAGAGTGCGTTGGTACACCAAGCGGTAGAGGCTCAACTCTTGGCTGCTGAGTTCGTTGGCAACCTGGTCGGGTGAGCGCAACGGAAGAACCGGTCGGATCGCTTCGTGTGCTTCCTGCGCGTTCTTCACCTTCGAGGTGTACATACGTGGAGCATCCGTTACGAAGCCGGCACCGAACTCGCTCTTGATATGAGAACGAATATCGGCGATTGCTTCTTCGCTGAGACCGACGTTGTCGGTACGCATGTAAGTGATGTAACCGTTCTCATACAACTTCTGGGCGATGCTCATCACCTGACGTCCGGAGAGGCGTAACTTGCGACCACCTTCTTGTTGCAAGGTGCTGGTCATGAACGGAGCCTTCGGGGACGAGCGATACGGCTTTTCCTCCACGCTCGACACGGTGAGCGGCGTGCCCTTCAGCCCCGATGCCAGTTGGTTGGCTCGCTCTTCGTCCACCACGGTGACGTCGGTCTTCAGCTCGCCGTTGCCGTCGAAGTCCTTGCCTGAAGCGATGCGCTTGCCATCAAGAGACAGCAGCGTCGCTGTAAAAGATGGTGATGAATCGGTGACTGCGGAGAGGTCGAAGTACGAAGCAGCGCGAAAGGCGATGCGTTCGCGTTCGCGCTCGACTATCAGGCGCAAGGCGGGGCTCTGCACTCGTCCGGCTGACAGCCCACGGTTGACACGGCGCCACAACACCGGCGACACCTCATATCCGTAGAGACGATCAAGGATGCGCCGAGTCTCGGCTGCATCGACCAGGCCGTAGTCAATGCTCCGCGGGTTGTTGACCGCATGTTCGATGGCCTTCTTATTGATCTCATGGAAGACCATGCGGTGCACCGGCACGGTCGGCTTCAGGTACTCGAGCAGATGCCACGAGATGGCTTCGCCCTCGCGGTCTTCGTCCGTCGCGAGATACAACGCAGAGGCGTTCTTCATGAGGGCCTTCAGGTCCTTCACCACGGTTTTGCCGCGCTCGGTGAGCTCATAGGTCGGCTTGAAACCGTTCTCGGTGTCGACAGCCAGGCCCTTGCTCGGAAGGTCTGCGATGTGTCCGACTGAAGGGCGCACGTCGTAGTCGGAACCGAGGTATTGAGCGATGGTCTTGGCCTTGGCCGGTGACTCGACGATGACGAGGGGTTTAGACATATCTCGGTATGGGATAAGTGATTTCACCTACCCGTGTCAAGCAATGACGACGAAACGCTTACGGCAGTAGGGAATCGTGCTCGGAGTTGCGGTCACGTTGTTCGTCGTGGTGTGCCGCGCGACGCCGGTACCGTTTCAGGAAATGACCTCGACTGACTCACCTTCATCACCGAACAACGGTGCGGAGAACGACGTCATGCCACAGGGTCGAGTGGTGCGTCTTGATCGTGGTTGGAGCACAGTCTTGCTCGCCAATGGTGACTCAATTCGGGTGCGCAACATCGGCGTGGAGGTCGCCGTCGGTGATGAAGTGAACGTCACTGTCGACATGGAGCGCGTTCATTCAGTGAGTCCTCGACGAAGTGCGCTGGTACGTCGAGCGTCATTTGAAGGGGCACGCGCACAACGTCAGGTGGTCGCGAGCAACATCGACACGGTGTTTCTGGTGCATTCGCTCACGTCGCCACCCAATGAGCGTCGACTCGAGCGCGAATTGGTGTTGGCATTCGACTCTGGTGCCGACCCCGTCATCGTTCTCACGAAAGTCGACTGCGTCGACAGCAAAGTTGCGAATTCAGTGTGTGACGCATTGTCCGCGGTGTCCATGGGAGTTCCTATCCACATGCTCAGCGGCATCACCCGCGAGGGAATGGAACAACTCACCGACTACATCTCTGACGGATCGACCATCGCGGTGTTGGGTGCGAGCGGTGTCGGCAAGTCGACGTTGGTGAACGCACTAGTCGGACACGCTGCGCAAGAAGTCGGGGAAGTGCGTGAGCACGACCAACGCGGTCGTCACACCACGGTCGCGGCGCAGTTGGTCCAATTGCCAAGTGGTGGCTGGTTGCTCGACACGCCTGGACTGCGCGCGGTCAACTTGTGGACGAGCGGTCATGGCATCGAGCGGGCGTTCAAAGACGTCTTTGACCTGTCCGAGTCGTGCAAATTCCGCGATTGCAAGCACTCAGATGAACCTGAATGTGCCGTGCAGGCCGCAATCGCCGGCGGCACATTGGCCCCGATTCGACTTGAGAGCATGCGTCGGCTGGTGGCGGAAGAAGCCTCTATAGAAGAGGAACAACGTGACCGCGAGAAGTCTTTCGACCGACGCGGTGCGCGACGTCCCGCCGAGAACAGGCGACGGTCTTAGAACTGCAGCCCGACGACAGCACCACCATGTGGTGCATCTTCGACAATGGTCGCGATGCCGTGGTCATCGGCGAACTGAGCGACAATCGCGAGCCCCAGACCAGATCCGGGAAGTGAGCGAGTGGCGGTCGCGCGATAGAAGCGGTCGAACACATGGGGTTTGTCGGCTGCTGAAATTCCCGGACCGTTGTCCTGCACCACGATGCGACCATCGTTGATGATGATGGCGACGTCTGATCCATCGGGGCTGAATTTGATGGCGTTGTCGACCAAGTTGCTGATGGCTCGCTCAAGCTGATGCATACGGGCCGTCACGTGCGTCTCGCCGATAGACGACACGGTGATGTCACCTGTGGTGCGGCGTCGGGCACGAGTCGCAATTTCGTCAGCTATCTCTCGAAGGTCAACCGTCGTCGGCTGTTCGGCTGCCTTCTGATCGGTCGCAAGTGCGCTCAACTCTGAGCTGAGCTCGGTCAACTCGTCGATCTCGGCTCGCATGTCGGTGAGAATCGCGGTGCGTTCGCTGTCAGACAGTGATGGCCGTTGCAATAACTCAGTGTTGGCACGCAGGCTCGTGAGCGGTGTGCGCAACTCGTGACTGGCGTCTTGCACCAACTGACGTTGTCGCGTGACGCTGCGCCTCAATGCTGCGAGCATGGTGTTGAAACTTGATGCCAGTTTCGTGACTTCGCTTGCACCTGTCACCTCGACGTTGTGGTCGAGGTCCTCTGTTCGGGCAATGTCATCGGCAGATGAGGCGAGAAGTTCGATCGGTTTGCTCACTTTGCTTGCGAACATCCACCCGGCGATTGCTGCAAGACCGAACCCGGCGACGGCGATGCCGATGAACCAAGCGCGCATGCCGCTGATGGCGTCGTCGATGTCGTTCACGTTCTTGCCGACTTTGATAAGCACGCCATTTGGCATGGCGACGGTGAGAATGCGGTAGTTGCCACCTTCGAGTGACACTGTCTCGCGATGGAACCCATCGCCACTTGACGCCATCGCATCGTCGCGCTCATGTTCCGGCAAGTCGACTTTTCCGGCAGTGGCGACGATGCCAGACGTTGGGTCGATTATCTGCGTGACCGCATCGAATTCGGTTTGCAACAGCTCGTCGGTGAGTGGGTTACGTTGACGGAAGCCGGGCACCATCGGTCGGTTGTTGCGTTGGAGTGCGTCGGCAATTTGGTTGACGCGCGTGTCGAGAGAATCGTCGACTTGGCCGTACAACTGGTTGGCAGCGGCGGCATATGCACCGAAGCCGACGAGGGCGACGACGACGAGAACGATGACGCCGGTGACCATGGCAAAGCGCGTGCGAAGTGTCATGACTCTTTCACCACGTATCCGACGCCACGTACCGTGTACAACAGGCGTGCTTCGCCGCCTTCCTCTGTCTTGCGTCGTAGGTATCCGATGTACACGTCGAGGGACTTCGAACTGGTCTCGAAGTCATATCCCCAGATGTCTTCGTAGATCTGTTCGCGTGTCACAACGATTCCTGCTTTGGTCATGAGCAACTCAAGCAAATCGAACTCAGTCTTGGTGAGGTTCAACACGCGCTTACCGCGTTTGGCTTCACGACGCTGTGGATCGAGTGTCATGTCAGCGACACGAAGCAGTGATGCTGTGGTCAGCACGTTGTTTCGACGAAGCAAAGCACGAACGCGCGCAAGCAGTTCATCGACGGCAAAGGGCTTCACCAAGTAATCGTCCGCACCTGCATCGAGGCCTGCGACACGATCGCCAATTTCATGACGCGCTGTCAACAACAAGATCGGTGTTGCGATACCGCGATGACGCGTCTCGCGGCACACAGTGAGACCGTCTGCAAACGGCATCATGACGTCGAGGACCGCCGCATCGATTGAATTGCGAGTGAGTGCTTCGAGTGCGGCAGCTCCGTCGTTCACGGTGATGACGTTGTACTTCTCGAGCTCGAGAACGCGCTCGACAGCCTTGCGAACAGAGGGGTCATCCTCAGCGACAAGCACCGTGGGGACGTCGTTCGTGGTGTTCACGGAGCCCAAGGTAGCCCCTGAAACCCTTGATTTTCAGGGGTGGGAGAGCCTTGGGGGGATTCTTGGAGAGTTCTTACCTAACTCGGGTCTACTCCTTACCTACGAAGCCGAAAGTATCTGCACCCGGACACGCCGGGACCACACAACGAAAGAGATCCAACATGAAGAACAAGTCCAACATCGCAAAGGTCGCACTCACAGTCGGCCTTCTGGTCGGAACCGGTGCAGCAGCCTTCGGAGTCACGAGCGTCGCAAACGCAGCGACGTCGAGCCAAGGTAAAGCCGCAAAGATTCTGAAGAAGAAGGCCGCAAAGAAGAGCACCGCGTCGAACAAGTCGACGGCATCAGCACAAGCGGTCACGAGCACGACAGTTCCTGCGGTGCCACAGTCGATTAGTGGCGAGGCCGATGGCATGCGTCATCGCGGCGGCCCGATCAACCTCGACAACGTCGCCAAGGTTCTCGGAATCACGACCACGGAACTGCAGACCGAACTTCAGACGAAGTCCTTCGCGACCATCGCCAAGGAAAAGAATGTCGACATCCAGAAGGTCAAGGATCAACTCTTGAAGGACTTCACCGACAAAGAGCAGGCTGAAGTCGCCGAAGGAAAGCACACTCAGGCTGAAGTCGACGCCAAGATCACGCAATTCAAGGCGAACCTCGACACCATCGTGAACACCGTTCGCCCAGCCCACGGCCCTGGCATGGGCAAGGGTGGCCCCGGCGGTCGCATCGCATCAGAAGGCGTGGCCAAGGCTCTTGGTCTCACCACCACCGAGTTGCAGACTCAGTTGCAGTCAGGAAAGACACTTGCCGACATCGCAAAGGATAAGAACGTCGACATCCAGAAAGTGAAAGATGCGATCACTGCAGATGTAAAGGCACATCTCGATGAAGAGGTCGCATCCGGTGAGCACACGCAGGCCGAGGCCGACGCGAAGTTGGCCGAGCTGAAGACCCGACTCGACGACATCGTGAACGGTGTCCGTCCTGCTGGTGGACCTGGCATGGGTGGACGTGGACATCACGGTGGCCGCGGCGGACATGGTCATGGCATGGGCGACGCAAACGGAATGCCGGGCATGCCCGGCTCTATGCAGTCGTCGGTGCAAGGCGCGTCGTTCAGCGCCTGACAATCGCAGCGAGGTCGGCGTTGACCCTCCCCCCGATGCGCTGATCAGCTGACTACAAGCGGCCGGTGTCCAGCATGTGCAGGACATCGGCCGCTCTGTTTTGTACGGCATCACCGTCGCTCAACTTCTGTGCGGCACGAACCTGCGTGGACATACGGGGATTGCGCACGAACCGTTCTTGATGACGCAGCAGGAAGTCCCAGTACAACGTGGTGAAGGGGCACGCGTCATCACCGACTCGTTTGGTCCGGTCGTAGGTGCAGCCCTTGCAGTAGTCACTCATTTTGCTCACGTACGCGCCACCACTTGCGTACGGCTTGGTTGCCATGCGACCGCCGTCAGCGTGCAGTGACATGCCAACGACGTTTGGCACCATCACCCATTCGGCACCGTCGATGAATGACTCCCACATCCAATTGGTGATCGCACGTGGTGACACGCCTGCGGTGAGCGACAAATTGCCGAGAATCATGAGTCGCTGAATGTGATGCAGGTATGCGCGCTTGTCCAGATCATCGACGCAGCGCGAGATGCAACGCATCTTTGTGGCCGAAGCATCAGTGAATGCAGGTGGAAGCGGCCGCTCAGCACCAAGAACATTCTCTGACGCGTACTCGGGCATCCACAGCCAATACAGACCCCAGACGTACTCACGCCATCCGATCACTTGACGTATGAAGCCTTCGGCCGATGCGATTGGAACGCGACCTGCATCGAATGCACGTTGCACTGCGTCACACACTTCAGATGCGAGCAATAGTCCGTTGTTCATGTAGGGCGACAACAAGGAATGTGCGAGGTGCCAGTTGTCGTGCAGCATCGCATCTTCATGTGGTCCGAACATTGGCAACATACGTTCCACGAAATGCTCGAGCCGACTCAACGCTCCGGCGCGTGACGTCGCCCACAGGCCGCTGGGCTTCTCGCCCCAGTGCATGGCCGGCAAATCTGCAAGTACCGCTGCATCGACATCGTCCAACTCGTCGCTCACAGGTGCGGGCCACGGCCACTCGCTTTGTTTCTTCGGTGGTGGTTGACGGTTCTCGTCGTCGTAGTTCCAGCGGCCACCGACTGGTTCTTCGCCGTCCATGAGATACCCGAGACGTGTGCGTTGGCGACGGTAGAAGTCCTCCATCTTGAGCGACTTACGACCGTTGGCCCACTCGGCGAAGTCACTGTGGTGACACAGAAACTGATTCGATGCCACTGTCTGCACATCGAGTCGCTCGAGTAGCGCGCGTGCACCGTAACTGTTCGGTTCTGTGGCGACGATGGAGCGGGGTTGTTCCGCGTCACGATGTGCTCCCAAACCCGCACTCATCGTGTCGGCGTGGCGATAGTCGACGTCGAAACCCTCTACACGAAGCTCGTCTGCGAATCGCCTCATCGAGGTGATGTAGAAGTGTGACCGTTGCACATGCCATGGTCGCGATTCGATCTTGCGACGTGACTCGACCATCAACACACGATGAGTCGCAGGAGTGGCGTCTCGCAGTGCGCCGATTGCTCGGTTCAGTTGGTCGCCGAAGACCCAGACAGTGATCACGACGCGTCTGCGATGGATGAAGAGACAGTCACTGCACGTTCGAAGCCGTTCTCTGCCAGTCGTTGACGCATTCGCTCACCGGTGGCGACGACCACCACATCACCACCAAGTGACCTGGCGCGACCAGCTGCCCCGAGGATCAGTCCGAGTGCAGAGTCATCGACCACATCAGCACCATCGATGTCGACGACGACAATGTCGCCCGGCGCATCGGCCACCAACCTGAGGAGATGTTCGTTGAACCGCGGAACAGTGGGCAAGTCCACGTCACCGCTCACGATGAGCACGTGGCGTTTGCCGATGAGTGTGCGTCGAAGTGCGAGGTCCATCAGGAGCACAAAACTACTTGCTCACGGGAAAGAGCCAATCTCCTCACGCAGCATCGTTGTCGACGCCCGCAGTGTCACGGTCGGTAGTAGCGCGCTGACGAAGGGCAGGGGAAGACCCCAGCGAGCAGCAACGGTCACCGTGACGAATTTGTCGCGCGCGATCACGGTCACCTGAAGTGGGCGAAGTGAGGTCGAAGCAGATGCTGCAGCCTGGGCTGCTCGCTGGGCGTCGTCACCTGTGTGAACGACTGCTGCTCGTGCGGCGTTTCGCGATGCATTGACGACCATGAGTTGTGCCTGTGTCACCGCAACGACCGTGAGTAGGAGGCCCACACACATGACGAGGAGCGGAAGCAAGAGAGCAAACTCGACGGTCGACTGCCCGCGTTCCGTATCGCGGCGACACACGTGATTCGCATTCGTCAGAACGTGGACGCCGCACGTTCGACGATGAGGTCGATCATGCTGTCGAACAAGCCACCGATTTTTCCGGCACCGCCGCCGGTGGATGCCCAGGCGATGACCGCCAGACCGATGACGGCTGCGACGAGCAGGATGAGTGCGTACTCGGTGGTCGCCTGCCCGCGATCGCGCTCGGCGGGGTAGTTGGTGTTGCTGATCTGGTTGGTGTCGTCGTCCATGTGTGTCCTTTCGGGTGGTTGTTGTGCGATGTGCACGATGTGTGTGTCAGGTGGCGCTGCGCATGACGTCGAATGAACCCATCGTCGCGGCGATGAGCGGGAGCACAGCGAGCAAGATGAACGCCGGCAGCACGCCGGCGATGAGCGGTGCAGCCAACCGAACGGGAAGACGGTTAATACGTTCGTTGATGACATTGCGGCGCAGGTGATGAGCAGTGGACATGAGTTGTTCTGCGACGAGAGCGACCGGAGTTCCATGACGTTGACTGTCAGCGAGCACACGAGACAGTGATCGAAGTCGAGGGTCACCACCGACCATTGTGAGTGCTTCGGCGAGTGAGCCTCCTGCTGCGATGAGTCTCACGGGTTGTTCGAGCAACTCGCGTGCGTGTGTTTCACTCTCATTGTGAGTGATGATGAGGGCGTCGGAGATCGTGTGCCCTGCGGTGAGAGCAATGGATATTCGTGAATGAATGTCAGTGATTGCGTCGTCATCTGCATCGACGCGAGTCGCATCGGTGATGAGTCGAGACATCCAGCGTCGCGCCGCATGGTTGAGGACAAGACCAACCCCGACGGCCACGATGAGCGTTGGGGAATGGACAAGCCGCGCACGAAGTGAGTTGCTGCCGACGAGGAGCACCAGCAAGAACGTGATGGGTGCCACCGTGAGCAACCTGGCCGACGCGCGGGCTTGAGAGGTGTGAACTCGAACGTCGTTGTCCAACAATTGCATCGCCCGCAGATTCGACGCTCTCTGCTCGAGCTCGGCGGGTGTCGTGGCACGTCGTGTGTCGGAACCGATGAGAGCGTCGAGCGCCTCTCGGTCAACATGTGCCTGGCTGCACTCATCGTCGAGGGCCTCGACAACGGGCACTCCTGAACGCACACGACTTGCCACTGACTGCAACACAGCGGCAGCAATCTCATGGCTGAGAGCGGTGTTGTCTGTGGGTGACACCACCGACGCATGCAGGTGTCGGCGTGACACCACACGGTCACATGCCACGAGCAGCGGGTGACACATCGCAAAGTGGACACTTGCGAAAGTGGCCATCATGGTGGTGACGACGATGAGGGCTGTGAACAAGAGCCGACCTGCTCAACTTTCGATGTCGTCAACAGTCGACCCGGACAAGCCGCCGGGCGCCGTCGGCCATGGTCTCGAACGTGCCGATTGCAGCAACCGCACGCCGTTCGTCATGACGTTCCATGTGAACGATGACGTCGACCGAGTCACGCACCATGTCGGTGGCGATGTCGGCATTCCAGCCGCGCTGGGCACCGAGTGCCATGGTGGCGAGCCGTCGAGGAGTGTCATGCAATGAGGTGGAGTGGCATGTGGTCCAGCAACCTCGGTGACCCGTGTGCAATGCAGTCAACATGTCGACGACTTCTGCGCCGCGAACCTCACCGACGACGATGCGATCTGGTCGCAGTCGAAGTGCTGTTCGCACGAGTGTCTGCATGCTGATGTGGCCGTGACCTTCGACGTTGGCAGGGCGACCTTCTAGTCGCACGAGGTGCTCGCAGTGCAATGGCAACTCTGCCGTGTCTTCGATGCACACCACACGTTCGTGTTCGGCGATGAGCTTGGCCAACGATGCGAGAAGTGACGTCTTGCCGGACGATGTCGCACCCGACACGACGATGTTGCGCCGATCGCGTACTGCTTGCTGAAGAATTACGGCCTCACGTGGTGTGCAGAAGTGGTCGAGTTCGCGCACCGTCGAGGAGAACCGTCGAATGTTCAATGAACCACCATCGACCGAAACCGGTGGCAGCACGGCACACAGTCGGGAGTTGTCGGGGAGCCGAGCTTCGACGATCGGTGACATGATGTCGACTCGACGCCGCGATGATCGCAACAGGCGTTCGACCAACACGTCGAATTCACCGTGCATCAACTCACCCACGCGACGTACGTGACCGCGCTGTTCGACCCACACATGACGTCCTGCCACGACCATGACTTCAGAGATTGACGAGTCGTCACACAGGGTCTGCAAACTTCCGAGCCCGCCAGGAATGAGAGAGCTGAGTGGGGCTGTGGTCATTGCGCTCACATCTGCGGCAAGTGTTTGCCGAGCAGTTGTAGGCAGCGAGCAGGGAACAGCCCTGCATCGACGGCTCGTGCGACTGCAGGGTCGAAGGGAATAGTGGCAATCACCGGCGCTGCCAACACTGACTCGACGTCTTTCGACGTGAGGGCCCGACCTGATTCGCTCGTGACCACCACGTGGGACGGTCGGCGCAGGAAAGTCGCGCGACGCAGGGACAGGTAGCACGGTTTGGTGACCAAGATGTTGCGTTGTGCCCGGTGGAACATGTCGTCACCGATGACGCGTGTGCCTGCGTCGATGAACACGGCAGCGGGGAAGGTGGCGAGTGTCGCGGCGAGAAGTGACCACCGTGGAGTGCCTTCCACCAATTCTGCGCCGCGATGAATGACGAGTAGCCCACTTTCGATGGTGGTTCCGCAGTGCAGCAATGTGTCGGCGTCAGCGGTGGAGTTCTCTGCCAGCCAGTCGTTCACGCCGGGACCGACCGGTTCGGCCATGCCGAGCACTGCGGGAATGTCGCCGCACAAGTCGACCAGCACCGCGCGTGGACGTTGCGCCACTTCGGCCAGCGCACACGACGCGGTCACCACAGTGGTTCCGTTGCCACCTTTGCTCGAATGGAAGAGATACACCACAGCCTCCTTGGGTCTGCGGTGATGTGTGAGCCTCGTTCAGGAAACGGAAGCGACCGGCGAACGACGCGTCAGAAAACGACCTCGTTGCGCAACTCTGCTCCACGAGCAAGGTTCGACAGATTGTCGATGAAGATGTCGATCGCACGGCCACTGATGAGCGTCGACGTGCCACTCGAGTGTGGAGTGATGATGACGTTTTCCATGTCCCACAGCGGGCTGTCTGACGGCAATGGTTCGACAGCGAACACGTCGAGGCCCGCGCCAGCGAGGTGTCCGCGGCGCAACGCATTGATGAGAGCCTGTTCATCGACCAACTCGCCTCGTCCGACGTTCATGAAGAACGAACCAGGCTTCATCGCAGCGAGTGCTTCGGCATCGATGATGTTGCGCGTCTCGTCATTCAGTGGCAGCGCGACTGCCACGTAATCAGCCTGGGCGAGCGCCTCATGAAGTTGTGACAGTGGAACCACCGGACACGGCTGGAATCCGATAACCGTGCGACGGGCAGCAGTGACGTTCATGTTGAACGCCTGAGCGAGACGGATGATCTCTTGTCCGATGGGACCGACACCGACAACGAGAAGTGACGAACCTTCCAATTCGACGAAACGATGCATGGTCCACTCATGACGCTGTTGCTGACGGACGAAGCCTTTGAAGTCGCGACTGTGCGCGAGCATGTACATCATCACGGTCTGTGCGATTGGTGAGGCTGCGGTACCTGCCGAGTTGGTGAGTCGAACGCCACGCTCGACGAATGCACGAAAGATCGGACTGTCGACACCGGTCGAGAACGTGTGCAGCCATTTCAGTTTCGGTGCCGCGATCGCAGATTTCATGATGCCGAGTGTCCGGTCGGGCCAGCAGTCGTCGCTGAAACATGCACTACGAACTTCTGCGACGTTTTCATCGGGAAGCTGGTCGGGCCCCGTGTAGATCACAGGGGTGACGGTCGGGTCGGCTTGCAAGATTCGTTCGCTGTAGCGCTCCCACACGGTGTCGCTCAGTAACACGAGATGTGGTTCAGAGGCAGAGGTCACGCTGCAACATTACGGAGCAAGCAGGTGTCCGCCTGCTTCGAAACGGTACGGTCACTTCTGTGGCAGTGATTGCGGCGGTGGTGACGGCGGTTCTGTCGCTCGTGTCGTTGACTCCCGGGCTCGCCGGCGACGGCAACGCAGCGGGAGCAAGAGACACCGAGAGCATCGTCACCTCGGTGACACCGAAACCACCTGCCAGCGTGCGAGTCGACATCGTCGGTTTCGATTCGTTTCTGCGAGTGCGCAGCGATGGGGTGAAAGTCGAGGTGTCGGGGTACGAGAACGAGTCGTACATCCGTATCGACGCTGACGGCACGGTGTGGGTCAACGATCGATCCATCACCCGAGCCATGAACGAGTCGCGTTACGGGAACTCCAGCGAAGCTGCTGATTCGACGAGGTTCTCGACGACCGAGACCGACTGGCAGAAGATCGGTTCGGATGGCACGGCCATGTGGCATGACCATCGGTCGCATTGGATGAGCCCGAAACCTCCAGCGACAATCGATGCACGCGGGAAGATTCAGGACTGGGTCGTTCCGCTCACAATCGACGGTGTCGCCACAGATGTTCGCGGTGAGATGTATTTGCGTGAGCGTGCGACTGCATGGTGGTGGATGTTCGGATTGCTCGCTGTCATCGCTGTCACCCTTCTGTCGTTTCGCTCACGATCGATCGTGGACCTTGCCATGTTCAAAGTCGGCGCGTCGGCACTGGCTGCCGGTGCGTGGCAGATGGTCGGGCTTCCATCTGCAGCGCGCCCCGCTCCGTTGCTGTTCGGTTTTGGAGCGGTCGCCGCTCTCGCAGCAATGGTCTCGATGTTCTTGCGCTCACGCCGTTCAGATTCAATTGCTGCTCCTGCATTCGTCGCAGGTGCGGGATTGTCACTGGTGATTGGTGCGTGGTTGGCACGAATTTATGTTCAGTCGGCGTACGTACCTGGCGCCGACGACGCCCAGTGGATTGTGCGAGCTCTGGTGCCGGTGATGTTGGCAGCCGGCATCGTCGGAGTCATCGACGGAATTCGCCGAACAGCGTTTCCGCCGATGGCCGTGAAGTGACGTGACGAACTAGACGGACAAGAGGTCGCGTGCACCAGTGTCAGAACTGGGGTGACGCAACTTGCTCATCGCGCGCGCTTCGATTTGACGGATGCGTTCGCGCGTGAGGTTGAAGTGTTCGCCGACCTCTTCGAGCGTGCGTGGCTCGCCCTTGCCGTCGAGTCCGAAACGAAGTTTCAGAATTTCCCGCTCACGCTCGTCGAGCGGTGCGAGTAGTCGCTGAATTTCTTCGGGCAACAACGACGTGGCTGCTTCCTCGAAAGGTGACACGGCGGAGCGGTCTTCCACGACGTCGCCCAACTCGGCATCGCCGTCTTCGCGCAATGGCTCGGACAGTGACAATGGCTCGGCAGCGAATCGGAGTGCTTCAGTGACCTTGTCTTCTGGCATCTCGACTTCTTTGGCCAACTCGGCCAACGTTGCCGGACGGCCGTACTTCAGCTCGAGGCGCGAGCGAGCCTTCTGTAGACGGGCGAGAGTGTCGCCGGCGTGCACTGGGAGGCGGATGGTGCGACCGGTGTTTGCGATACCGCGGGTGATGGCTTGGCGGATCCACCAGGT
>CAYMVM010000027.1:17192-23194 GCA_964394175.1 uncultured Bifidobacterium sp. | reverse complement strand
TGGTCGAGCACCACGTGCGACAGGTGTACACGGGTATTCGTGGTTGGTTCGATGATGATCCAGAGTGGTTGTTTCCACTTCCACCACAGGAGCGCGCCGACAAGTTGGTGACCGGCTTTGGCGGTGTCGAAAAAGTGCGAGAGAGCATTGGTGTCGCTATTGCAACTGACGATTTACGTTGGGCGCTCGAGCTGGCGTCGTGGCTGTGGAAACATTCTGGCGCACAAGATGTCGACCGTGCATTGCTCGCACGAGTTCTTCGCGTGATTGCACAGCGAACGACAGCTGCCAACATTCGAAATTGGTGCCTCACTCGCGCTCGCGACATCGAAGGAACAGAGAACCTCGACAGGCACCGCACACACCGTCTGCGAGAGCGTCAAGTGCTCGGCATGAGTTCATTTGATTCGGTGCGCCTGCTCCGCGTGCTCGTCGTGCCGGAACGTGCCATTGGGCTCGACGTGCATCTGCGCCTCGACATCTCGGGAGAACCTGTCGGCCTTCACGTGCGCAATTGTGTGGCTGTCACGACGGATGGAAGCCAAGCCACGCACTCCCTCGCTCTTGACAAGGGTGTCTGGGCGAAGATTCTCGGCGGCGGCTTGTCGATTGACGATGCATTGAACCAGCAACTTGCGTCTGTTGACGGCGATGTTGCGCGCGTACGTGCCGCGCTTGCCGTGTTTGACAATCCCGGATTGCAATGAACTGTCCATGACTCACCTTCCGCACAGTGACCCACCGTTCACCGGACAGATCTCGCGTCTACTGCAAGATGCAACTCCTGCACGGATGAGTTTGAATGGCCCGCCACAGGGTGCGCCGAATGTGGTTGTCATCTTGCTTGATGACGTCGGCTTCGGGTCTTTTGAGACGTTCGGAGGTCCGGTTCCGACACCGACATGCAACGACCTTGCTGAAGATGGTCTGAAATACAACCAGTTCCACACCACTGCACTGTGTTCACCAACACGTGCCGCATTGCTGACCGGACGCAACCATCACTTCGCGCACATGGGCGGTATTCCCGAGAACGCGAACAGTTTTCCGGGATACGACACGCGCATCCCGAAATCAACTGCCACCATCGCGGAAATTCTGCGCCTCAACGGATATGCGACTGGATGTTTCGGCAAGTGGCACTTGACCCCCACATGGGAACAGGGTCCTGCTGGCCCATTCGACCGGTGGGCAACGGGCCTCGGCTTCGATCGTTTCTACGGCATCATCAACGCAGAAGCATCACAGTACGAGCCGCCCGTGTATGACCAGACGACTCCGGTGTTCCCGTATGTCGGTCGTGAGAACTATCACCTAACTGAAGACCTCGTCGACAAGTCGATCGAGTGGATCGACCAAGTTCGCTCAACTGCACCAGGAAAACCTTGGTTCGTGTACCTGCCCACACCAGCAGTGCATACGCCACACCATGTGCCGCAAGAGTGGATCGACAAATTCAAAGGTCGCTTCGACGCTGGTTGGGACGCGCTTCGTGAAGAGATCTACGAGCGACAGCTATCGATGGGTGTCATCCCGGCGGGAACACACCTCACTCCTCGACCTGATGGCATCCCATCATGGGATGAATACCCAGATCGATACAAGCCGGTGGCCTCACGATTGATGGAAGTCTTCGCTGCCTTCTTGGCTCACACAGACCACCACATCGGACGTCTGATCTCTCACATCGATTCGATTGGCTCAAAAGAGGACACGCTCGTGATCTACATCACCGGTGACAATGGTGCTTCCGCCGAAGGCACCGTCAATGGTGCATGGGGTGCTCCGTCGTTCCAGAACGGGCTCCCCGAAGACCCCGAGTGGTTGCTCGATCACATGGACGACTTTGGTTCGGCAAAGTGCGAGAACCACTACAACATTGCCTGGGCATGGGCGCTTGACTCACCGTTCCAGTGGATGAAACAAGTTGCATCACACTTTGGTGGCACCCGCAACGGAATGGTGGTTCGGTGGCCATCGCGCATCAAGACCCCCAGTGGTCTGCGTTCGCAGTTCCACCACGTCGTAGACATCTGGCCGACGATTCTCGCTGCAGCCGGAATTGACCATCCCGAATCAGTCCTCGGAGTTCCGCAGGACCCTGTTGACGGCGTATCCATGGATTACTCATTCGATGACCCGCACACACCGAGTCGACGGACGACGCAGTATTTCGAAATTCTCGGAAACAGAGCGATCTATCACGAGGGCTGGATTGCGTCTTGCTTCCATGGTCGACCCCCGTGGGTTCGATTCGTGCCGATGCCATTTGATGGACCTCAAGAGAAGTGGGAGCTGTACAACATCGACGAGGACTTCTCACAAGGTGTCGACTTGTCCGATAAATACCCCGAGAAACTCGCCGAACTCATCGACGTGTTCGACGCAGAAGCACGTCGTTGTTTTGTGTACCCCTTGCGTGATCCGGGCTCTGGACGACATCCCGACTTGGCTGTGCCCTCGGCACTTGGGTCCCTCACGTCGATGACATACAACCGTGCACACGTGCGCATACCCGAACCAATCGCAGTGAACATGAAGAACTGTTCATTCCGAATAACAGCCGACATCGAAACCACTTCAGCCAACGACCATGGGGTCATCTGTTGTCAGGGCGGAAATCTGGCTGGCTGGACCTTGTATCTCGACGATGGTGTTCCGGTGTACTACTACAACCTCTTCGGGCGAGTGTTCACCAAAGTTCCAGGTACACGACTACAACCAGGTCGACACAGCATCGTCGTCGAGTTCGACTACGACGGCGGTATGGGTGCCGGGGGCACGGCATATCTCACCGTCGACGGGTCACCACAGTCTTCTGCACGACTCGATGCGACAGTTCCTGTGGTGTTTTCGATGAGCGGTGAGACCTTTGATGTCGGTCTCGACACTGGTGCACCGGTCGGGCCGTATCCGCATGTGTTCGAATGCACAGCACACATCAACTCTGTCAGGCTCGAGCGACTGAGTGAGTTGTCCGCGGAGGACAAGGCTCGCTTGGCCGAGGCGGAGTTCCGAGCCCACATGTCTTCGCAATGAGTACTGGCGACGGCGAACGCTCTAGGCACTTTCCTGCGATCGAGAAGAAGCACGGAAAGCCTGCGTCGCATTGGCTGGGGCTCCTGAAGAAACTCGGCGACGCCAAGTATCCCGAACAGATTGCTTTTCTGCGCGACAGGCACGGTTTCAGCCAGGCACATGCAAACGCCCTTGTCATGCATCATCGTGGCTCGACGACGTCACGTCGGTACGCGACGCCAAAGGACTACTTCGCATCACTTGACCCTCTGCACGCAAAGACAGCCAAGAAGATCTTTGCGGTCATCCGCGCTGAATATCCCGACCTCGAACTAGTCATCGCGTGGAATCAGCCGATGCTGAAACACGAGGACACATACGTCTTCGGGCTCTCGGTCGCAAGGAATCACCTGACCATCAACCTCTTCAGCCCGACCCTGCTTGCGTCATCCACGGAGCTCCTCAACGGATTCAAGGTCAACAAGCACACATTCACCGTGCCTGCCGATTGGAAAGTCGAAGAGAAAATACTGAAGCGACTCATGAAGTTACGACTGGCAGAATGAGTCTGTGATTTCTTATCCCGTTCTCGGCACGTGCCACCATGACTGTCCTGATTCGTGTGGATGGGAAGTCACCGTCGAAGCAGGCGTAGCCGTAAAAATTCGTGGCAACCCAGCTCACCCCTACTCACAAGGTGAGTTGTGCCCGAAGGTCAACCGCATTCTCGACCGTGTGTATAGCCCAGACCGCATTCTCACTCCCCTCATCCGCTCTGGCGCGAAGGGAGCAGGAGAATTCAGGCCAGCAACGTGGGCCGAAGCGTTGTCATATGTCTCGGAACGTCTTCATCACATCATCGACACCTGGGGCGGTGAAGCCATCGTGCCGTGGGGCGACGCGGGCACCCAAGGTTCGCTCATGATGAACTCTCTCGATCGCCGGTTCTTCGCACGTCTGGGAACATCACGACAAGTCGATTCCCTATGTGGGGGTACTGCCGCATACGCGACGGTCACGGCAATCGGATCACCTCTCACGTGTGACCCCATGGATGTGCGGTATTCGAAACTGATCTTGCTGTGGGGCACGAACACGAAACTGACGAACCGCCATCTCTGGCCATTCATCGAAGAAGCACGTGAGAAGGGGGCAAAAGTCGTCGTCATCGACCCCGTGCGCACCGTCACCGCAGACGCGGCCGATCAGTTCATCCAGCCATTGCCCGGCAGTGACGTCGCATTGATGTTGACGATGATGCACGTCATCATTCGTGACGGCCTCGTTGACCATGACTACGTCGACAAACACACAAGTGGTTTCGATGAACTGGCCGCCCACGTCGCAGATTGGACACCACAACGTGGCGCTGACATCTGTGGAGTCGATGCAGATGTCATCGAGGCTCTTGCTCGCGAATATGGGAGAACGACTCCTGCATTCATCCGCACGCTCATCGGGGCAGAACATCGTGAGCATGGTGCCCAGTTCTTTCGCACCATCGTTTGTCTCCCGTCACTCACAGGCGCATGGAAGCACAGAGGTGGCGGGTACTCGCGAAGTGTCGGGTCATACGTCAATGACTTCGTGAACGACGCATCGTTCGACGCTCCACATCTCTCTGCCGGAAAGTCGCGTCGACCGATCAGCATGAACACGATCGGCTGGGCACTGACGACTGATGAGTTAGATCCACCCGTCAAGGCATTGTTTGTCTACAACGGCAATCCGGTGGCGACAGCTCCCCGCGCGGCGTTGACCATGCAGGGTCTGTCACGAGACGACTTGTTCACAGTTGTGTCAGAGCAATTCATGACCGACACTGCGCGTTACGCCGATGTCATCTTCCCCGCCTGTACCCAACTCGAGCAGGACGACGTCGTGACAGCGTGGGGACATCTCTATCTCGGCTACAACCACAAGGCCATCGAGCCTCTCGGTGAAAGTGTGCCGAACACAGAGCTGTGGCGGCGCCTGGCCGGTGCGATGGGTTTCACTGAGCCCGAGTTGTTCGAGAGTGATGAATCACTTCTTGAAAACTACCTCGCCGGTGTCGACGTCGCGACGTTGCGTCGTGATGCCGTCATTCGGCTTCCACTGCCAGATGATCTTCGGCCGTATGCAGAAGGCGGGTTTGCCACTGCGTCTGGTCGACACGAATTTGCCAACGTCCAGTTGGAGCGTGAAGGGCACGGACGTTTGCCGCATTACTCGTCACCAGAGGAAGGTCCCGGTGGAACTTTGGCGGCGACATACCCGTTGGTGCTCATGTCGCCAAAGATTCATCAGCGCTTTCTCAACACGTCGTATTCACATCTTCCAGCGCACGCTGACCCCGAGGGTGAGATGTACTGCGACATTGCACCTTCCGACGCGGCAGTGCGCGGCATCGCAGACGGTGACCTTGTGCGCGTCTTCAACGATCGAGGTTCTGTCGAAGTGGTCGCACGAGTTACCCCACTTTCACGTACTCGTGAAGGGATGGTCATCGTTCCATTCGGTTGGACATGGTCACGCACGCGAGATCACAATACGGTGAACGTGTTGACGAGCGACACACCGACCGACTGGGGTGGTGGTGTCGCTTTCTACGACACACTCGTTCAGGTCGAGCGGCTGACTACTCACCCGACCTGATTGACGGTCAAAATTGTTCCTGGAATCTCAGGACGCAGCGGATTGGTCTGGGTTCCGAGAGATCGAATAACCATCTGGCTGCTGGTTGTCGACGTCATCATCAGCTGAAAAAAGTCGCCAGGTACAACATCAACGAAATAGTTCAACATCACCAGATGGCGACTCGACGCTCCGCTCGACGTGATGACGACATCGGTGTTGGTCCATGGGACATTTGCTGTGCTCTTTGTGAGCCACACGCTCAATGTGTCGGTGCCCGCATCGCCTTTCTCAATTTGTGACGAGAACATGATGTTGAACTTTCCTGTTGCGTTGAAAGTGATCTTTGATCCATCGACAATCGACAC
>CAYMVM010000027.1:0-17092 GCA_964394175.1 uncultured Bifidobacterium sp. | reverse complement strand
TGTTGAACTTTCCTGTTGCGTTGAAAGTGATCTTTGATCCATCGACAATCGACACGTCGCGCGAAAAGTCGGTGGTGTTCAGTGGCACTGGCGTCGCAACGTTCTGTGGCAACGTCACCGTCGTGGTGTCGTAGAACGACCCATAGGCGCCAAAGCCTCCTGCTGGTCCGGTTGGCCCGGCTGGTCCGGTTGCACCTGTTGGTCCAGTCGGTCCGGTCGCACCAGTCGCCCCCGTTAGTCCCATTGGTCCCGTTAGTCCCGTCGCCCCCGTTAGTCCCGTTGGTCCCTGTGCACCGCTTGATCCATCAACTCCATCGACGCCTGGCAAACCCATCGGCCCCGTCACCCCGACTGCACCGGTCACTCCGCGCTCACCTTTTGGTCCACGCGTACCGCGCTGACCATCGTTGCCGTCGACCCCGTCGATGCCATCCTTTCCATCGCGTCCATCTACCCCCGGTGCACCCTGCACACCACGCTCACCTTTCGGGCCGACCGGACCACGTTCTCCTTGCTCGCCCCGTACCGATACTTGAACACCATGAAATGCACCCACATATGCGGGCAGAGATGCCGCGATGACAAGACCCACAACGACAAGAACGACACGCAATGTGCGATTCTGCGTCACACAATGAAGGGTACGGACGACTACCTGACGCAATGCGTGACGAAAATACTCATCACTTCTCCCACCTAATATCGCGGCATGAGCACGCTTGACGACAAACAGAATCCGTTCCTCGAGGGGAATCTCGCTCCCGTGCGCGATGAAGTGACAATCACCGACTTGAAAGTCACAGGTTCAATGCCACGCGAACTTGACGGCCGTTACCTTCGCAACGGACCCAACCCCATTGGTGAGGTCGACCCAACTAAGTACCACTGGTTCGTCGGACACGGCATGGTGCATGGCATTCGGCTTCGTGACGGGAAAGCTGAGTGGTACCGCAATCGATTCGTACGCAACCCCGAGGTGTCCCGCGCGCTCGGGGAAGAACCGAAACCCTCTGACTGGCCCGCTGACCACCCGACGTTTGCTGCCAACACCAACGTCATCGGCCACGCCGGAAAGACGTTCGCAATTGTCGAGGCTGGTTCGCCTCCTGTCGAGCTGTCATACGACCTCGACACCACCAAAGTGTCAAATCTCGATGGAACCCTCCCCTACGCATTCTCTGCTCACCCGAAGAAAGACCCTCGCTCCGGCGAACTTCACGTGATGACGTATTGGTGGGGCTGGGGCAACAAGGTTCAATACCTCGTGGTCGACACTGCCGGTCGCGTGCGCAAGAGCGTCGACATAGACGTACAGGGCGGACCGATGATCCACGACATCGCATTCACCGAGAAGTACGTGTTGGTGTTCGACCTGCCATGCGTGTTCAACCTCGACGCCGCAATGGCGGGCTCACAGTTACCGTACTTCTGGGACCACAACTACGACGCCCGCATTGGTTTCCTACCGCGCGAAGGAACCCCAGCAGATGTGAAGTGGGTGTCAATTGATCCTTGCTACATCTTTCATCCCATGAATGCATTCGACGACGGTGACGACGTCGTTCTCGACGCCGCACGCCACCCGAAAATGTTCGATCGCGAGCGCCGTGGTCCCAGCGAAGGAGACCCCACTCTTGATCGCTGGCGACTCAACCCGCTCACCGGAAAGGTCTCCACGGACCGCGTCAGTGACCGCCCGCAGGAATTCCCACGCATCAACGAGTCACTCATCGGCCTTCCCTATCGCTACGGGTATTCAGCGGGCATCGGCAAGCAATTCGCCCAAGACACGTTGATTAAGGTCGACCATCACACTGGTTCGGTCACTGCACGTAATGACCAACCCCGATTTGGTTACGGTGAGCCGGTCTTTGTTCCCCGTCACCATGCGGCACGGGAAGACGACGGCTATGTCATGGCTCTTCGTCATGACACGTCATCTGACACATCGGATCTTGCTGTGTTCGACGCCGACGCACTCGACGCAGACCCGATTGCTGTCGTGCATCTTCCGGTTCGTGTGCCCAATGGGTTCCACGGAAACTGGGTGCCCGACTCCCCGAACTGAAGCAGAACCCATCACGACACGACCAGACACGGGCATGTGCCGTAGCGTCAGATCTCGTGGCTGAAGCGATGGACATCACTGGAAAAGTGGCACTTGTTGCTGGTGGCACGGGTGGCATCGGACAGTTGGTTGTCGAAGAATTACGTCGTCGTGGTGCAGTAGTTGCCACAGCAGCTCGAACCCCCGGCGATTCCGTCGACCACATCGCCACAGACCTCAGGCTTCCTGAGGCCGCGGCAGAAGTGATCAACCACGTGATTTCTACTCACGGACGTCTCGATGTCGTGGTGAATGCAATCGGCGTTGTCGCATTCGGCGATGCCACGTCGACGACGTCGGACACTGTGGAAGAAGTCTTTCTCACGAACACATTTGCGCACATTTTCTTGTGCGCCGCTGCGCTACCGAAGATGACACGCGGCGGAGTCATCGTCGGCATCTCTGGAGTCGTCGCGGAACAGAATCTGCCCGGCATGGCGGTGTACGGCGCTTCGAAGGCCGCGATGCGCTCCTTCAACGAGGGATTCGCACGTGAAGCTCGGCGACTTGGCGTGCGCGTGGTCGATGCGCGCCCACCTCACACCGAAACCGGATTGGCGACACGTGCAGTCGCTGGCACTGCACCGAAGTTTCCCGAAGGGTTGAACCCGTCACTTGTCGCGAAGCGATTGGTCGACGCGATCATGAGCGGCGAGACCGACCTTCCATCAACAGCATTTTTGCAATGAGGAGAACATCATGAAGAACATCATCGCGTTCAGTGGCTCGACTCGTGCGGCCTCTTTCCACACGCGCATCCTCCGCGCATTGCAAGAGATGTCTCCCGCTGACGTGAAGGTCGAAGTGTTCGATCTGAGTGATGTGCCCTTCTACAACGAAGACTTCGACAATGACCGAGCTCTGGCAGCAGTTCAGTCGCTTAGGTCAACTGTCGAAGCAGCTGATGGCGTCATCTTTGCTGCACCCGAATACAACTTCTCGTATTCGGCTCTCACCAAGAACACCATTGACTGGCTGACCCGGCCAAAAGGTGCGGGGGTACTTCGCGACAAGAAGATCGCTCTCGTCTGTGTGACACCGGGGCCGAGCGGGGGAAAGAACGTCTCGAAGGCGATGTCTGACCTACTTCCCTTTTTCGGGAACACCATCGTTGCGACGGTCACCGCCTCTGGAATCACCGACAAGATCGCCCCAGATTCCGCAATCATCACTGATGCGGAACTGCAAGCCGGTCTGGCTGGGGTGCTCGCTGCCTTCTGACGAAGTGCAACAATGCTGTTCGATTCTGTGACTCACCCGACTGTAAGGACCCACTGCCATGGCATATGACCCCGCATCCGACACACGCCTCGACCCACGCGTCCGCGCCATCTTGCAAATGATGCCGTCGGGAGAGCCACCGGTGTATTCATCACGTGAGGAAGTTTTGGCTGCCGCACAGTCGCCCGCCGCGTTAGAGCTGGTTGCAAGTCAACGTCAACTGATGGAGATGTGTGACACCGAGGACGTCGTCACCGCGCGTGGTCTCGAGATGTGGACTGAAAAAATCGAGTCGCAACCAGATGGCAACACGATCCATCTTGAGATCACTCGTCCCGTAGGCGACGCAATCGTGCCCTGCGTGTACTACATACACGGCGGGGGCATGGCCTCACACTCGTGCACCATGGGCAACTACCGCGCATGGAGCAAGTTCATCGCACATCACGGAATCTGCGTCGTGATGGTCGAGTTCCGTAATTCGATGCAGCCAAGTTCCGTCAACGACATCGCACCATTCCCCGGTGGACTCAACGACTGTCTGTCGGGGTTGAAGTGGGTTCATGCCAACGCTGCAACTCTGCGTGTCGACGACACACGCATCGTCGTCAGTGGCGAGAGCGGCGGCGGCAACCTCACGTTGGCGGTTGGGCTCCAGCTGAAGCGCGACGGTCAACTGAATCTCATCAAAGGCCTTTATGCGTTCTGCCCGTACATCGCCGGCGAGTACCCACGGCCCGAGCTTCCGAGCACGGTCGAGAACAACGGCATCTTCATCACGTTGGGTGGAAACGGTCCGGCACTCGCCTACGGAATCGAACATCTCGAGACGCGGAACCCCATCGCATGGCCCTACTGGGCATCAACTGACGATGTGGCCGGATTCCCGCCGACTGTGATCAGCGTGAATGAATGCGACCCACTACGTGACGAAGGTATCGCCTTCTATCGCAAGCTTCTCGAGGCCGGGGTGTCAACACGCTGTCGAAATGTGCTGGGCACGATGCACGCCACTGAGGTCATTCCGATTGTGTGTCCCGAAATCACGGCAGACGCAGCCGCACATCTCGCAGCGTTCGCCAAGAACTAAGGCGCTTTCGGGCAGAGTGCCGACTGCTCTGTTCGCGGAAAGCCATCAATTTATGTCGAACTAACATGGTTCACTAATGACTCGTCGACGACTCACTGTTTCTGACCTTGCCGCGTTAAAGGGAGTGCGTCAATTGACGATGTTGCGCATCTTCACCCTGGATGATGCCGCCGCTGCAGAAACTGCCGGCATCGATGTGGTGTCTGCTCCCCCGGAACTTGTATCGAATCCTCGGTATCGCCGAGTGGCGCCATCACTTTTCACCTTGACTGGTAAGTCACATCTCGAAGCCGGCTCTGCCGATGAACATTTACGTTGGGCCGGAGACATGCTGATGGCAGGAGCCGACTGCATCTACTGCTCGGGAAGCATGGAGCGTGTTGAACATCTCGCAAAGGAATACGTCCCTGTGGTCGGACATGTTGGCCTTGTTCCATCACGTGCCGGGTGGACCGGCGGGTTTCGAGCAGTCGGCAAGACGGCAGACGATGCGTTGCGTATCTACCGCGAGTGCGTCGCACTTGAGAATGCCGGTGCAATCGCAGCTGAAATTGAGGTAGTTCCCGCTGAAGTTGCTAGCGAAATCAGTATTCGGATGAAGAAATTGTCGTTGTGGTCTATGGGATCCGGCGCCGGGTGCGATGCTCAGTATCTCTTCGCCATGGACATTCTCGGAGAACCTGCCAACCCGATGATGACTGGTATCGCGCACGTACCACGGCATTCAAAGGTGTACCGCAACTTCGCATCTGAATATGCACGCCTGCAGCAAGAACGTATCGCCGCTTTCAGCGAATTCAGAGCAGACGTCGAGTCGGGTATCTTCCCCGAACGTCGACATCTTGTACCAATCGACGAAGACGAACTGACTGAATTTAGGGCCGGACTTCCACCCGCCTGAGACGTCCCCGAGCAAGCGACAAACGTCGCAGACAACTGGGGTAAAGTAGAGAATCGAATTTCAAATCTGCGACCTAGCGCCCCGAGACCTTGGGGCGGCAGTGGAGTTGTTGGAACAGTTACGCTCATTTCCAGACAGTGCACCAATGGAGATTGCCCAGTTCATTTCGGAAGTCAACGATGGAGCAGTCGTCATAGTTGCGATTGCGAATAGTGCACTGGTCGGTCTCGTCGGTGCACGAGTGGCCGGTGACCGTGCTTGGACCCAACTGGTTGCGATTCATCCCGACTGGCGCAACAGGGGAATCGGATCAGCACTCTCTCAAGGCCTTGAAAAACGACTACTCCACCTCGGTGTACGAAGAGTCTCAGCACTGATTGGTCGCGGTCAGGTCGGCGAGCAAGCTCTTCTAAACCGTGGATTTACACCCGTCGAAGGACTAGTGCTTTACGAGAAATTACTCTCCATAGAACCACGTGACGTTCGTATCATCGATAATTGGGGCGGACAGGTTCTCGACGTTGACTTGTGGGATCAACTGTCCGGGATGACACGCGAGCGTGAACTGGTTAACCAACGGATCATTGCCCCGCTGTCTGACCCATCCCTTGCGTTACGTGTCGGATTGCGACTGCCGAGCACCGTGCTCATGTTCGGACCACCCGGAACGGGTAAAACGACATTTGCTAAAGCGTTAGCGAGTCGACTGTCGTGGCCCTTCGTCGAACTTCTGCCGTCGAAACTTGCTAGTGGCGAAGGAACGTTGGCAAATGAACTGCGCGAAGCCCTCACTGAACTTGGGCGCCTAGAACATGTCGTCATCTTCATCGATGAATTCGATGAGATCGCCCCCGCTCGTGAGAGTCGTCCTGCTGCAGCTGGTGTCGTAAATGAACTCTTGAAATCAATCCCCGACCTTCGTGAACGCGCTGGAAAGCTTCTCGTCTGCGCAACGAACTTTGTAGAAGCCATCGACCCGGCGGTGCTCAGACCGGGGCGATTTGATTTCCTCATTGGCGTTGGTCCACCTGATCGAGATGGTCTGGCTGCGCTGTGGACACGTTCGCTCAGCCTCATGAACGTCGATGAAAACGTCTCTGTAACCGCCTTGGCCGACAAATGTGTCGGCTTCACGCCAAGTGATGTCGATTTGGCAGCACAAAGAGCAGCGGCTCGTGCCTTTGCACGTGCTCAATCCGATGGCAAGACGCCACTCGTCAACGGAGACGATTTGACCTTAGCAATCAGTCGAACTCGACCTTCGATCACGCCAGAGATGCTCGATGCGTTCAACGCCGAGGTCGTATCGTTTGAGCGAATCTGACCCAACGCAAGACGGGGATAACGGCCTTCTACCGCAAGCTTCTCGAGGCCGGGGTCTCAACACGTTGTCGAAATGTGCTGGGCACGATGCACGCAACCGAGGTCATCCCCATCGTGTGCCCCGAGATCACAGCCGATGCGGCCGCGCATCTCGCAGCGTTTGCCAAGAACTAAGGCTCTACGACGGCACTCTCGCGGCCCGTCGACGACGAGTCGCCGGCAACACGAGAGCAGCGAGCACCGCAAGAGCGATCGGCGGCGCAATCAGCCAGATCGACACGTTGTCCGAACCTTCTCCGTTGTCCACGAGAATGCCCACGGCGAGAGTTGCTACCTCCCCCTCATTTGTTCGGGCAACAATCGCGATGCGGTGAGCGCCAGTCGCAGTTTCCTCGGGAATCTCAAAGTTGCCTGTCACCGCGCCATCTGCTGGAACTGTCACCGTCCCCAGACGAGTTGGGGTCGAAAAGAGCCACAACTCAACGGTCGAGCCAGGTTCAAAACCACTTGCATTGATGCGAACAGCGTCACCAGGATTCAGACGGACATTGCCGTCATTGTCGAGTGCTGATGACTCTCCTTCTCTGGTCAGACCCCCGATAGTCGCATTGATCGGCCCCGCCTGAACAACGATCTGATTCTCGACTCGCTCGATGGTCGCCGTTGACGTCTCCCCACCAATCTCTGCGGCAGCAGATCCGGTCTCAACTGCCATCACAGTCGGCGGTTTACTCGCTGTCGTGGTGGTTGTCGACGCAAGAACCGTCGAAGTCGTGGTCGATGTCGATGTGGTCGTCGACTGGTTGATCCGAGTGGTGTCAGGACGCGTTCTCGCTGCAGGAACAGACGAGATCGGAGGCGCTGCAATCGCAGATTGTGGAATTGCTGTCGTCGGTGGTGTCGTCAGGGGAACTGTCGTGGCAACACGCACATCAATGATGAGTGCAGGACCTGTCGTCGACGTTGTCGATGCAAGTGTCGTCGTGGTCGTTGTTGTGGTCGTGGTCGTTGGGCGGACCATGTCAGCCACTTTCGCTGTTGCCGAGCTCAGAATTGCCACAGTGCCATTTGCGTTCGTCGCAGTAACTTCGAACTTGAGGTACTTGTCAATGTCATCGTCAGTCAGCGTGTACGAGGTTGAAGTTGCCCCGGTGATGTTCACATATGAGCCAGCTGCTGTGGAAGCCCGCTTCCATCTATATGTGTAGGACGGCGCAGGAAAACCCGTCCATGTTCCAACTGCACCTGTCAAGGTCTGACCGTTGGTCGTCGTTCCTGTCACTGTCGGCACAGCAGAATTTGACGGGGCAGACGGCATCGGACCGAATTTGATGATGACGACTCCGCTACCACCATGACCCGACCTGTAAGCGAAGGCTGCTCCACCACCGCCGCCGCCCGTGTTCGCAACTCCGTCACCGCCGACAGCAGCCGAATATCCGGTACCCGCATTCGTACCAGCAACGCCGCCACCGTTCGTACCGATGCCACTGCCACCAGATCCGTACACAACAGCAGTTCCTGTGATTGCTGATGACAATCCTTCGCCGCCGTTTCCACCGACTTGGCCTGCCGTTCCATTGGTTCCGGCTGCTGTCGCCCCACCGCCACCGCCACCGCCATTGTTCGTGTAGTTCGAGTTGCCGCCATCATTCCCGTAAAAGGTCACACCAGTGACACCAGAAGCAGATCCTTTCGTGGCGACACCTTTGTCGCAGCAGCTGTTGTACCAGTGACCACCACCACCAGAGCCACCGGTGAATCCGACAGCGCCACCCCAACCGGCACCAGCACCACCGCCATCAGCCGTGATGGTGATTGTTCCATTGGAGATCGAACTTGCGTTTCCACTCGTCCATGACGCGGGCGAATTCGTTCCTGTTCCACCAGCGCCGACCGTCACTGTGTACGTACCACTCACAGAAAGGCCGGTCTTGTGTGCGATGCCGCCGCCACCACCGCCGCCTTGTGCGTACACGTCGCTCCATGCGCCAGCACCACCACCGCCGACGATGAAGACCTCTGCCTCAGTGATTCCGCTGGGAACTGTCCACGTGGTGGACCCCGTGTTCTTAAACTGGAGAACACAGGATCCATCTCCAAGAACTGTCATTGTCACATTTGTGGAGTTCCCGACTGTGCTCGTGCAATCGGCGGAAATCACGGTTGCTGCTCGCACCACGGATGCAATGCCGATCGAGCACACTGACACCACAGCTGCTAGCAGGGACATCAATTTGCGAACCATCTGCCGACCGTAGCCGCGAACAGTCAGCATCTCTCGGCGAACGGGGTAAATCCGCCCCTTGCTGAGATGCTTAATTTGCATAGTTATACTGAGGATAACTTCAATTTGGAGAGGTGTCCATGTCAAGGAATACCAAGGTGCTGGCAATCGTGGCCGGTCTCGTACTCACGCTGGGGGCATGTTCGTCAAGTTCTGACTCTGATGTTGAGAACACGACCACGACGATTCCCGGAGCAACGACGACTACAACCCCGCGGACGAAGAACGCTGCACTCAATTGGTCCATCAACACTCCATCAGGGACGGTACAGCCTGGCGGCAACGCACCGAAGGGTATAACTCTGCGACCAGTGCGCAGTTAAAGCTCAAACATGAAGGTAAGTATCGCTGCACGAATTACTGCAGTGTGTGTGTTCCTTGCAATGGGACTCGCATCCTGTGGTGGAACCCGTGTGGATGCTCTCCCGATTGTGTCGGGCATGCAACCAATCCAAGACGGTTGGGCTTTCGCAAATTTTCCCTCATCCGCATACCCAGACATTCAATTCGATGATGCTGACGTTCAATCCATGTTTGGAAATGACATCAGCGTCTGTGTCGATGGCAAAGCAGACCCGTGCGAACTGACGGCAGAGGCCGCAACATGGGCACGAATGGTGAATCAATCTCGTGCCTCTGGGCAGTGCATGGGCTTAGCGATGCTCGCTGCCCAGCGATTCAACGACAACATCACCCCAGTTACCTCTTCTCTGTCAGCTGACGGCCCGACTCTGCGTGCGATCAATAGAGCGTTTGCAACGCAATTTCTCCCAGAATCTCAAGCAGAGTCAGAGAAGTGGCTTCAATCTTCGCTAGCGGACATCATCAAAACAGTCGAAGATTCCCTCACAAAAGGGCGACTTGACTACACGCTCGGACTCTTCGGACCAAACGGTGGACACGCTGTCACCCCGTTTGCTGTCGAATATCCAAGCGCGGACATCACTCGAGTGATGGTGTACGACTCGAATTGGCCAGGTCGAAATAGATATGTCGATTTCGACCTTGCAGCTGCAAAGTGGACATTCTCTTATAGCTCCGACTCACCTGAGGCCGACCCTGAACCGTGGGTTGGTGGTGCGGGCGACATGGACCTCACATCCGTGCGATTTGATGCATTGACGTGCCCCTTCTGTGAAACAAACGTCAACGTGAAGAACAGCACGTTCGTCATCCGAACAGACAACCCAGACTTCAGCATTGAAACTGATGATGGAATCGTCTCTCCGAAGAACACGGATCAACCTGACGGGTCGAGTGTCAGACGCGTCAAAGGTGCAGTGACTGCAAAGACTTATGACTATGTGGTCTCTTTGGCAAAGGGTAAAGGTGCTCGACGGGCAAAATTCAAGATCGGTGGGACATCGAGCGTTTTTGCGGTTCTGCCCTCAGGAATTGCTCAGATTCAGACACCAAATAACACCGAGTCAGGCATCGTCGTCACCGACAATTCAATAAGTACAACAGATCCCTTCGTCACTCTCACCATCGCGGCTGGCGATCTCGTGGCAAGTGTGTCGGGTTCCTCAAGCTCGCTCACCATCGACTCGAATTCTCTGAGCGTCGCGGTGACACTGCCAAGTGGCGAGATTGTGCAAAAACTGGTTGACGAAAATCAGCCGTCCCTTTTGTCGGAGGTAGATCCGGAGACTGGCTCGACAGTCATTCTCCAGTCGACAACGTCTGGTGTGGTTGAACGCATTGACATTGCGAAAGACGGCACTCAAACTGAATCGCGCTCAACTGAACCACTCGATCTGAAGTCAGTCGTACCTACGCTTCCACCTGCACTAGAAAGCGTGGAGAATCCTTCATTGCCCTCGACTGCGGAGAGGAACCTCAACAACCCGAGGTATCAAGCTGACACGGCCTATGAACCAACGGTCGTCGTTCAGAAATCTCAGGGGGAAACTCCTTCCACTACTGAATCACGCAGTACGGCAACGACATCTGACAATGGTCGAGCAACCACCACGACAGTCCTCACCTCTACGACCACGACAATCGTTACGTCTACGACCACGTCCACGCTGCCCGTCACGACCACCACGGCACCGCGTCCGATGACGACTCTTCCTCGACCAAAAGTGGCAACAACAACCACAACGCTGCCACCCAATTCAACGACGAGTACAACAACAACGACTATCGCACCGTCGACCACGACGACCACATCAACGACTCCTCCGAATGCGACAACAACGACGAGCACGACCACGACGACCGTTGCACCTACGTTCACGGTCAGTTACAACGGCAATGGAAATACGTCGGGATCGGTTCCGCCATCTAGTTCACGCAATTCCTCCTTCACCGTCGCGGCAAATTCCGGGTCACTCGCCCGAGCTGGCTACACGTTCAGCGGATGGAACACTTCTTCCGATGGCAGTGGGACAAACTTCACTGCGGGAACAGGGACTCTTTCAATGTCTGCCGACACGACTCTCTTCGCAAAGTGGACAGCCAACTCCCTGACAGTCACATACGACTCCCAAGGAGGAAGTGCGATCAGCAACGGCTCCACCACAACGGGAGGCCAAATCGCAACCTCGCCAGGCAACCCAACACGATCCGGATACACATTCAACGGATGGTTCGTCGCTCCAAGCGGAGGCTCTGCCATCTCCTTCGCATACACCCATGGACAAACCGCAAACTTCACGTTGTATGCACAATGGATAGCCAACTCCCTGACAGTCACATACGACTCCCAAGGCGGCAGCGCGATCAGCAACGGCTCCACCACAACGGGAGGCCAGATCACTACCTCACCAGGCATCCCGACACGTTCTGGATTCACATTCAACGGATGGTTCGTCGCTCCAAGCGGAGGCTCTGCCATCTCCTTCGCATACACCCATGGACAAACCGCAAACTTCACGTTGTATGCACAATGGACCGCTTCGCTCTCCTGTGCCTCCGGTGGATCGTGTGCCGTTGGGGACACCGGACCTGGAGGGGGCATCGTCTTCTACGTGCAGCCGAGTGGCGGAAGTTTTGCCTGTGGTGAGGCACTCGAGGCTACTTGTAAGTATCTGGAGGTCGCGCCGAGTGCATCTCAGATCTACAGAAGATGGTCATCTGTGGCGAACCAACACACAAATGTGCCCAACGCCTTGGGCACAGCCATCGGCACTGGAAACAAGAACACTGCCGCAATTGTTGCCCAGGCTGGCAATACGGCTTCAAATTCTGCGGGTGTGTATAGCTCCGAGTACACATTCGGCGGCAAGTCGGACTGGTATCTCCCGTCTAAAGACGAGTTGAATGAACTCTGCAAATACGCAAAGAACACCGGACAAGCAGCGGGTCCTTCTACCGCTTGCAGTGGCGGCTCCTCTGCGAGCCTTCGTGGTTTCACAGCAGACTGGACATGGAGTTCGACACAAGCAACCGAATCAAGCGCCGGTGCACTAGACCAGAATTTTGCCGACGGTAGTCAAGGTGGAGACGGAAAAGACTGGAATGGAGTCGTTCGTCCCATTCGGGCCTTCGGTTAATCGGTCAAAATCACTAGAACGCATGTCTTCTGCTATTACAAGATGAGATGAAGAAACGAAAAGGCCCTGGCCCCGAAGTCGGCACCGTATACAAAGATGCTGCTGAGATCAAACATCTTCTCATCGGTGCGACCATCGACCTTCTGAAGTCGGGTGTGTCGGTTGCCGACATCACCGCTCGATCCATCACGAGTCAAGCAAATCTCGACAAGATGTACGTGAGTCGCTTCTTTGGGAACAAGGACAACTTGTTCCTTGCAACTGTCATCGAATTGGTGGGGACACGGATGAGTTCACTCATCGGTGCAGACGTCTTCGATGCCGCTGGTTCAGGTCAAATCGATCCCCAAGTTGCACTCGCATTCGATCTCTTCACGTACCTTGCGAAGAAACCAGATCTTGAACCTCAATTGCGCGGACTCGCCGAAACAGTCCTCGGGCTCTATCGACTTCAGATCGAGAAGGAGTTCGGTCTGACCGGAACCCTGGCAGAGCGCCAAGCAGTGCTCGGTCTCATGGCACTCGTCGGTTACCTCTCAGTTGGTCATCTCATTCCTGTGGATAATCGCGAGATTGCAACTTGGGTTGAGGGACGCCGCGAACTATTGAAGTTATATGCCGAGCGCCAAGAAAGAACGTTCTGATTCACAACTCATTCGAGTCACGATAGAAAACTCAGCGACCGACGTACGCCAGCCAGAGATCTTCGGTCCAGTGCGAATGTAACTCGGCGATCAGGAAGTCGCATCTCGTTCCTTGAGTACTAGAGAGCGTTATTTCAACGCCGGCGACCCTGCAAAAGATCCTGCTTTTCGGACAGTTCGGAATTGGCGTACGCATGTCGACGCCAAAGAGGGCGGCCGGCCAGTAAAGCTAACAAGATTGCCAATGTGATTGCGAGAACTGCCGGAACGTTGTTATTCGTTCGTTCTAATACCTTGAACCCCATTGAGACAACAATCACTTCCGCCCCTGGCCCAACACCTTCGACTACCAATGTGTGATTACCGACGTTGACGTCCGCTGGCACACTCACAACCTTGGACGCTCCACCATTGGCCGCCACTTCGCCGCGACCAAGCTCAACCGGTTCTGAATACATTGTCACCACATACGTCGACTCTGGAGCCAATCCCTCAGCCGTCACGAGGACCTCGTCACCTGAGTACGCGACGAGCACGCCGTCCGAGTTGACGACAGCGCCCGATGCCGAACCAGTCGGTGACCCAAACCTCAGCATCACATTGTTCGGTAAGCGAGTCACGATCTGTCCATCGATTGTCTGCACCAATGCCTCGACTTTCTTCCCTTGAACGACCGCGACCGATTCACCTGCCTCCAACCTCGTAACCGTGGGGTCATTCGGAGGAACTGTGGTGCTTGAGATCGCAGCTGTAGTCGTCGTCGAAGTCGTGCTGGAACTGGTTGTGGTACTGGTGCTAGAAGGACTAACTGTGGTCGCTGTACTCCCGTTTCGCGATGATCTGAGTGGTTTTCGTGCAAGTGTCGTTGACGTTACAAGCGGACTCAGCGGGGCTGTCATTGAAGTCGGCAAACTGACGGCTGAACCTCCATTGACTGCTCCCGAAATCGAGGTTCCAGTTTGCAATGGAAGAACAGAGATCTGCTGTGACACGGAAGTGGCCGCATACGTGTCGGTACCCGCCTGCGACACGTTGATTATGCAGATTCCAGCAGAATTGAAGGTCACCACACCGGCCGATATCGAACACACCTGTGCGGATGAGCCCGCAATCGACACCGTCGGCGCCAAAGATGCATTGCTAGCAGCGCTGACTGTGTAGGAGCTCCCAACCATCGCGGTTGACGGCGGTGTAGATGAGAAAGTGAGTTGCTGTTCAACCTTGTTAACAGTCAGCACCATCGTGTCGGATGCAGCGAAGTAATTGGAACTACCTATCCGTGTCGCCTCGACAGTGCACGTGATGCCACCCCGGCTAGCCGTAACTGTCAGACCAGACAGCGAGCAGGCTCCTGATGTCATCTGCCATGTGATCGACCCACCTGACTGACCACCAGAGGCCGCTAGCGAAAGTGACTGTCCGGTCGTGAACGATGGCGCACTCGTAATCGCAAATCCAGTCTGCGACGCCTTGTTGATCGTGATTGATGTGTTCGCAGTATTCGAAACAAAGAAATTCACATCTTGCGCTTTCGTTGCGCGCACAACGCACGAAGAACCCGCGTCACCCGGGGTCAACACTGCACCACTAACGGTGCACGTACCCGACACCACCGTCCACGAAACAGAACCCGTGCCACTCCCACCCGAAGTCGTCAGCGACAACGCCTGGCCATACGTCGCCGACGTTGACGACACCGACAACGCGGCTTGCGAGGCGCGACCCACTGTGACACTTGTATCCGTGGAACTCGCGACGAGGTAGTTGTCGTCTTGCGCTTTCGTTGCGCGCACAACGCACGAAGAACCCGCGTCACCCGGGGTCAACACTGCACCACTAACGGTGCACGTACCCGACACCACCGTCCACGAAACAGAACCCGTGCCACTCCCACCCGAAGTCGTCAGCGACAACGCCTGGCCATACGTCGCCGACGTTGACGACACCGACAACGCGGCTTGTGCGACACGATTGATAATCAACGATCCATTTGTGACTGTCAACGCATAGCGGTTTGCATTTGTCACTCCGTAAGAGACTGTTGGGATGATTTGATATGTCCCACCGCTTGAGGGTTTCGTCATGGAGGGGCCATATGCCACACCTGAGTTGGTCACTCCTGAATAGCTATATGAAACAGAGATACTGTCAGCGCCAATCAAACCTGTCGAAGTGTATGAATCAGTCCACGACCCGCCGAAATTCACTGTCCTTCCACTTACTACAACGCTCAACGGCGACGCAGCAAGAGAAATCACCGACGACGTCACTTGCACGAGAGGACCGGTGTTCCCTGCAACGTCAGACACGCCGTTCGAAGCCAACCTCAACTGTAACGTGCCCTCTTGACATTGAGTCACAACCACATTCACGCTGGACCCAGATGTCGCTGAGGGAGTAAAAACGCATCCCAGGGCCGACCCAGCATTTGAGAAGTCCTCTGCGGCGATACCTGTGACCGATTCGGTGAAACTCAGGCCAAATGTCAGAGACATTGCTGCCGCTGGTGAAGATGGCGTCGTTACCACCGATGCCCCTGGCGGGTCGACATCAATGTTCAGAGTTGAAGTTGCTTGCGTTGAGGGGCCACTTTGCGAAGATGTCGTCCCAGTTGCTGAATTCTGCGCGATAGTCACAATGAGAGTGCCCGTCGTCCTGCCCGCTGAAGTGAGACTCAAGGTATAGGAAGATCCAGACCCTGAGAGAGACGCAATCGACCACATTGCACTTGTCCCCGACACTGAGATGTCCGACGCGTCAAAGCCCGTCACGTTTTCTGAGAATTGGATGTCGTAGTCGATTGCCGAGGCATTGGTCGGCGATGACACATTGGGCTGGAACGTCGAAACCACTGGAGCAACTATCTGGATAGTCACGTAGCCGGTTGCAGCATTGAAGCCCACGTTGGTATCGGTGTTGGTGAAGCTGGAAGACACATATGACCCGCCGCCACCACCGTTGCTATAGCCACTACCGCCGCCGCCACCACCGCTATAGCCACCGCCACCTCCGCCGCCGCCCGTTCCGCAAGCACATGAACCGCCGCCGCCGCCGAAGCCACCTTGTGCGCCTCCGGCATATCCAGGTGCAGTTCCACCAGCACCGCCAGTTCCACCGGACACAAAGGACTTTCCTCCGTTATTGACAGCCTCGGCATAACCCTTGGTCGCACCATCTCCCGTCAAGCCCCCACCGCCACCTGTGAACACTGCACCACTTCCACCATTTCCAGAGCAACCACCTGCACCACCATTGCTGCCGATTCCACGCTGGCCACACTCAGTGCTGACACCATTGCCTGATCCACCGGCGTCCCCTGATCCGCCTCCACCGCCGGCAATTATCAGCGGAGAATTGGCTGATGTAGTCACGAATGATCCACCACCACCACCACCGGTGTCTTGGTTTGCGGTACCCACCACACCAGCCTGACCAACAAGAATCTTTAAGACGTCACCTTCAGTCAGTACTTTGCGTCCGCGCACGATGATGCCGGATGATGCCCTACCTCCGCCACCCTTGGCTCCAGCAACAGTCAGCTCATACAGACCGGTCACTGGCACAGTCCACTGTTGAATACCACCCGTTACGGTGAAATTGTTCGAGTCTGACGCCCACGTTGTGCTCGAGTAGGCGCTTCGACATTGAGTCAGTGTCGGACCGTTCGGGCCGTTCGATATGCCACAGGAAGTGAAGGTGTGAGAAGTGAATGTGAATCGAGCTGCGGAAACTTCCTCAGAGTCGTCTGTTGGCGCTGCAACGACAACAAGACTCGCGATGAGCAGAAGAAACACAGGCGATAGGAGTATCCGTACCACTGAGAAAAAGGCACGTTCAATTGACCCACTCTCCGCCACAACAAAAACTTAAGAAATGGGGAATCAACTAAAGAAATAATTGCAGCGAATAAAAAGTTTTTTGCCAAGTAGCCCATCACCAGTGTGAGTACCGGTGCAAAACAACTAGCGCCCCCGGCAGGGATCGAACCTGCGACCTGCGGTTTAGGAAACCGTTGCTCT
>CAYMVM010000026.1:9596-23882 GCA_964394175.1 uncultured Bifidobacterium sp. | reverse complement strand
ACCACCACCCGTGCGCCAATCGCCTTGCACAACTGGATCGCCGCTGTGCCGACACCGGAGGCACCAGCATGCACGAGAGCCCAACGACCAGACGTGAGCCCGCCTTGTACGACAAGTGCATCCCACGCCGTCAGGAAGACCTCTGGAATTGCCGCCGCGTCGCGGATGTCGACACCGTTTGGCACTCGAACCGCTTGTCGCTCGTGGATCACCAACTGCTCTGCATGTCCACCACCAGCGACGATGCCCATGACATGGTCGCCGATCGTCCACCGTCGCACATGTCCACCGACGGCCCGCACGACACCGGCGAATTCAAGACCTGGGATCTCTACTTCGTCAGGAAACGGGTTCGGATACAACCCCATGCGTTGCAACAGGTCTGCTCTGTTCATCGCCGTCGCGACGATGTCGATGAGGACCTCGTCGACACCAGGTGTGGGCGATTCGACTTCCTCGATTGACAGCACGTCAGTGCCGCCGTGGCTTCGTAAGACGACCGCCTTCATGACAGTCGTTCTCGTGTGGTCACGCCATCTTCTGTTGTAGACGGCGGTCGAGCGCCGCGAGGTAATCCTCGGTCGTCAACCACGGCTGGTCTTTCGAGATGAGAATTGCGAGGTCCTTGGTCATCTCTCCGCCTTCGACCGACTCGACACAGACTTGCTCGAGCTTCTCGGCGAATTCGATGAGCTTCGGATTGTTGTCGAGATTGCCTCGGTGGATGAGCCCGCGTGTCCACGCAAAGATCGAGGCGATCGGGTTCGTGGACGTCTTGTTGCCCTTCTGGTGCTCTCGGTAGTGACGTGTCACAGTGCCGTGAGCGGCTTCGGCCTCGACGGTCTTTCCGTCTGGTGTCAGCAAGACCGACGTCATGAGCCCGAGTGATCCAAAACCCTGGGCGACGGTGTCTGATTGCACGTCACCGTCGTAGTTCTTGCACGCCCAGACATAGCCACCTTCCCACTTCATCGCACAGGCGACCATGTCGTCGATGAGACGGTGCTCGTAGGTGAGTCCGGCCTTCTCGAAGTCAGCCTTGAATTCCTTTTCGTACACCTCTTCGAACAGATCCTTGAACTGGCCGTCGTAGGCCTTCAAGATCGTGTTCTTCGTGCTCATGTACACCGGGTAATTGCGCTGCAAGCCGTACCGCAATGACGCACGCGCAAAGTCACGGATGCTGTCATTGAAGTTGTACATGCCCATGGCGACACCGCCGTCTTTGCCGAATTTTGCGACTTCCATCTCGACAGGGGCTCCGCCGTCAGATGGCGTGTAGGTGATGGTGACTGTGCCGGCACCAGGCACCTTGAAGTCAGTCGCCTTGTACTGGTCGCCGTGAGCGTGACGACCGATGACGATGGGTTTGGTCCAACCCGGCACGAGACGCGGGATGTTGCTGCAGATGATCGGCTCACGGAAGACGACACCACCCAAGATGTTGCGGATCGTTCCGTTCGGGGACTTCCACATCTTCTTCAACTTGAATTCTTCGACACGTGCCTCGTCGGGAGTGATCGTCGCGCACTTGACCCCGACACCATGCTTCAGGATCGCGTGTGCGGCATCGATGGTGACCTGGTCGTCTGTCTGGTCGCGGTATTCGATGCCGAGGTCGTAGTACTCGAGTTCCACGTCGAGGTACGGAAGAATGAGACGCTCTTTGATGAACTGCCAGATGATGCGCGTCATCTCATCGCCGTCGAGCTCAACGACCGGATTGTCAACTTTGATCTTCGCCACGGGGGTCTCCTCACCTTCTAGGGCTGTGTCGGATTCGGACAACTTGTATCAGACTTGTACACAGTAGCGCAGCCGCAGGAGACGCCCTCTACCATCGCTCGCAATGGACTTCGCCTGGACCCCTGAGCAACTCGCCTTGCGCGACGAAGCCCGGGCGGTGGCCCGCGACGCAGTTGCCCGGTACGGCCGACACAACGACGCCTGGATGAACGGCTTCTCGAAAGAGTTCTCCCGAGAGCTTGGCGCCCGAGGGTGGATCGGTCTGACATGGCCGAAGGAATACGGCGGTGGTGGTCGTCCACCAATCGACCGACTGATCATCGGAGAAGAACTCATCGCAGCTGGCGCTCCGCTCGCAGCAAGCTGGTTCGGTGACCGTCAGATGGGACCTGCTCTCATCCAATACGGAACGTCGGAACAACAGGCCGAGTTTCTTCCGGGCATTTTGTCGGGCGACACGACGTGGTGCATCGGCATGAGCGAGCCGAACGCCGGAAGCGACCTCGCGTCGTTGACGACGTTCGCCGCCGATGCCGGAGACCATTGGGTGATCAACGGTCAGAAGATCTGGACGAGCTTCGGTGCGCACGCCGACTACTGCTACCTCATCTGTCGCACGAGCAACGACGGCCCACCCCATGCGGGCATCAGCGAAATCATCGTTCCGATGGACACTCCCGGAATCGACGTGAGACCCATTCGCGACATGACGATGAATCAGCATTTCTGCGAAGTGTTCTACACCGACGTCAAGGTGCCGAAGGCGAACTTGGTGGGAGCACAAGGCGGTGCATTCAAACAGACAATGCGTCAACTCGAGCACGAACGCGGAGGCATCGATCGACTCGTGTCGAACCATGCGCTCTACCTGCATGCCCGCGAGCTTGCGGACACGTCTGACCCTGTCATTCGACAAGAGATCGCTGCACTGGAAGTTGGCTACCGCGTCGGACGCATTCTCGTCATTCGAGAGGTGTTGCGGCAGGCGCCTGCTGGTTTTTCTGCTGCGACCAAATGCTTTTGTACCGAACACGAACAACGGGTCGCTGACTTCGCGATGAAAGTGATGGGACCGTCAGCCGTCATTTGGAACGAATTCAGCCAGACCATGCTCTACACGCCCGGCTACACAGTCATGGGCGGCACGTCGAACATCATGCGCAACATCCTCGGTGAGCGTGTGCTCGGGTTGCCAAAGTAGACATCCATGACCGACTTACTTGCTCTCAGCTCTCGCATCATCGATTCCGGGGTTGCCGACGAACCAGTCAACAGGGTGACCAACGAACTTTCAGAGGTTGCTGACGACTTGGCGATGGTCGAATCATTCAGCCACGTCGTCACCTGGAGATCTGCCGAAGGACTGGTCTGCTTCGACACGAGTGCGGTGAACACCGGTGCAAAAGTGGTGGAGGCGCTTCGCAAGTGGAGCAAAGATCCCTTTCATTCGCTCGTCTACACCCACGGTCACGTCGACCATGTCGGTGGGTGTGGAGCTTTCGTCGAGTCAAACGTGCGATCTGGCCTGCCTTCGCCCCACATCATCGGCCATCGCCATGTGACACGCAGATTTGATCGCTACCAATTCACCAACGATTGGAACCGCTTCATCAACCAGCGTCAGTTCGGTGGCGTGCGCGGCGAGCTTGACATGTTGATTCTGGACACAAAGGAACATCCGAACAAGAAGGATGCTCGACTCTTCCTCGCCTCTGACGTTGTTCGACCCACCCACATCGTCGACGACTTTCACGCGACCACAATCGGCGATGAGCCACTCGAGTTCCATCATGGGCGGGGTGAAACCGACGACCACCTGTGGACGTGGTTTCCGAACAAGAAATGGTTGGCTAGCGGCGATTTCATCATTTGGAACTTTCCGAACGCTGGAAACCCCCAGAAAGTGCAGCGTTGGCCGGTCGAGTGGGCGGCAACTCTGCGCAAGATGATCGCGAGAGAACCAGAGCTTCTGCTCCCTGCGCACGGACTTCCCATCGAGGGCAAAGAACGCATCGCCATGGTTCTCGATGACATTGCCTCTGCACTCGAGAAACTTGTCGACGAGACAGTCACGCTGATGAACCAGGGAGCGAACCTCGTCGACATCGTGCACACGGTCAAAGTGCCCGACGCGACGCTTCGAAAGCCCTACATGCGGCCGTTCTATGACGAACCAGAATTCGTCGTGCGCAACATCTGGCGTCAATTTGGCGGCTGGTGGGACGGTGCGGCTTCGCGCCTGAAGCCTTCGCGCGACCATGAAGTCGGGGCAGAGATCGCACATCTTGCAGGTGGTGCAGACGTACTTATTGCTCGAGCGGTCGATCTTGCAGAGACGGGAAATCTTCGCCTCGCGTGCCATCTCGCGGACTTCGCCGGATGGGCGGCACCAGACGACCCTGACGTGCACGAAGCACGAGCACGCGTTTACGAACTGCGTCGCAAGGCAGAGCCCTCGCTCATGAGCAAAGGCATCTTCCGCTCCGCTAGTCGTGAATCGGAAGCTGTCGTCGACGCTTCGAAAAAACGCTGACCACTACACCCACAAGCAGCAGCAATAGCGCCAACCAGGTGAATGTCATTGCCCCACCGGTTGCTGGGAGCACAGGTGGAGACTCCATGACGACGGCAGTCAGGTAGGCAGTCGCAGTGTCACCGAATGAATCGACGACCACGTACTCAATCGTTGCACGACCAAGAAAGCCTTCGGCGGGCGTGAATCGAATGTTGTCGCGGATGACAGTCCACGTGCCCTCTGGCGTGACGACCTCAGTTTTGCCGACCGAGGTGCTCGTCAAGATGCGTGTCGCGTCAGCATTCCACTTCGCTCCTTCACCCAATTTCGCTCCGAGAGTCGGCTTGAAAAACACTGGCGTCATCGGTCGAGTCCAGTTCAGATGGTCGATCGCAGTGATTGTCGATGACTTCGCCGGAGTCAGCGGATTTCTCTTCGCCAGGATTGTCGGTGTGAAGAAGCTTGTCGACGTACCGGGGCCAGATGCCCCGGTCCAGTCATTGGTGACCTGATACACCGCGGGTTGGGTCACGGTTCCAGAAAAACCCTTGGCCGGGGTGAACTCAATCGCCCCTGAAGCGGTCACCGTGTACGTACCTTCGAACGTCACGAGCTTTTTCGCCTTGCAGTTCGGCGCCGACTGACCCGCGGCGCAGAGTCGAACAGAGTCGACGACCAAGCCAACTTTCTTCTTTTCGCCCGACGGCGGTGTCCCAGGAAGGTCGTTGGCGAGAGGATTCACGCTTGCCACTTGACCAAACGCCACCGTCGCAGTGTCTGGTTGGGCGATCGGTGCCGGAGGCGGAACGACGAACGGACTGAACGTCGCCGATGATTTGCGCCCCTTCGAATCTGACACGGAGTACTCGACACCGGTGGCCTGACCAGTGAAGCCTGCAGCTGGCGTGAATGTGACGACGCCATTCTGACCGAGCACATACCGACCTTCTCCGGGAACGTTCAATGATGTGGCCGTACACAGAGGCGCCACGTCTCGTGGGCCACACAGTCGGACCGACGACGGGACGAGTGCAGCACCGTCGGCTGCTCGTTCGTCGTTGCTGGTGACAGCAACAGACTGTTTCTGGCCAGCCTGCCCACGCGACACGTCATTGACAGCTTCGGGTCCGGCTTCGATAGTGACCGACAATGTCGACGTCGCGGTGCGACCAAGTTCGTCAGTCACCCGATAACTGATCGACGGCACATCTCCGATCGTCGCATCGGCAGACGCCGTGAATGTGACGACGCCGGTCGTCGCATTCAAACTGAACACCCCCTTCCCTGCGATGGTGACTGGTGTCGTGCCACACACCGATGTTGATGGATCCACGATGCACATGGTTGAGGGAACGATCGATGGTGCGCCACTTGCTGTCACGACCAAACCGTTGGTGCCGACAAGTGGGGCGAACGACACTGCTTCACCTGGCGCAAGTGACTTGGTCTGTGGCGATGCACTCGGTGCAGCTGGCGTCGCCACTGTCACCGTCAGTGTGCTGGTTCCCTTCTGCCCCACAGCGTCAGCCATGACATAAGAGATCGGTGTGGCGACTCCGACGAATGAGGGCTCGGGAGTGAACTTGACCGTGCCGTCAGGCTGCACCGCGTACGTTCCCTGCCCAGCGACTGCGAGGGTGCTTTGCGTGCAGTTCGGGGCAGCCTGTGCCGGAGACAGACCGCAAAGTCGAACAGACGAGCGATCGATGGATGTGGCGGCATCGACTCGGTCGTTGGCGAGCACCGAGATGTTCTGCGAGGTGTTCCAAGCGACGGTGGCGGTGTCGGGAGCCGGAGTCGGCGCGACTGGGACAACGGCCGTGAGTGTCGATGTGCCGATTTGGCCGGCGACGTCGGTGACTTTGTATTGAACCGTCGAACTACTGCCCGCTGGCGCGGTCGGCGACACCGCAAACGTGGCAACTCCTGTTGTCTGGTCGATTGCCCATGTGCCGACCCCAGTGATGGAGATTGAGGTCTTGCACAGTGAGTCTGCCGGGTCAACAAGGCACGGCCCTGATGCAACTGCCCCCGTGACAAGACCAGAGCCCGTGACAAGTCCCGACGCCCCGGTGATGGTCGAGAACGTTGCAGTTGTCCCAGGCAATGCTGCCTTCGTCTCGGAAGTCGCAACTGGTGTCGCAGGATTCTGGACCGTCGACGTCAATGTGCCCGATCCGATCTGTCCGAGATTGTCCGTCACGGTGTATTTGATTGCTGTTGCAGTTCCGGTAAAGGTCGGCAGCGGATCAAACGTCACCGTTCCGTCAGCGTTCGCTGTGTACGTACCTTCTCCGGAAATTGTGAGCGTGGTACCGGTGCACGATGCATTCGTGGTTGCGACGGTGCAGATCTTGACCGACGAGGGCACGAGCGTGGTCCCAGTTCCGCTCACATCATTTCCAAGCACACTCGTCGTCTGATTCGTGTCATACGCACCTGAGGACGTGTCGTTCACGGGAGCGGGAAGCGGAGGAACCGCTGCGGTAAGGGATGCTGATGCTGTCTGTCCGGCACCGTCTGTCACGCGGTACGTGATCGGCGTGAGGGTGCCGCTCGCGACGGATGGATCGGCGGCAAACGTGGCGACTCCGGTGGTCCTGTTGATGGTCCATGTGCCTTCGCCTGCGACGGTGACAGACGCCTTGCAGATGCTGTCACTGGGGTCGACCAGACAAGGACCATCGCTGTTTCCAGTCTGCAACGACGTTCCAGACGCAAGCGCCGACGTTCCGATGACATTTGTGAACGTGGCCGTGCCGCCAGGTGTTACGGACTTGCTCTCTGGATTAGCGACCGGGGTCGGTGGCGGTGCAATTGTCGGCGTGATGGTTGCGGATGTGACTGCGCCGAAGGAATCGGACACTTGATACCTGGGACTTGTGGCGGCGGTATCGATGAAATCCGCAAACGGCGTGAATGTGATCACACCTGTCGATGTGTTCACGGAATACACGCCCTCGTCCGCGACCGTGAGCGACGTGAGCGTGCAGTTCGGTGGCGTTTGTGAGGCACCGCACAATCTCACCGAAGAAGCAACAAGGGACAGCGCGGAGTCCTTTGTGTCGTTTGCAAGAACATTGACGGCAAGTGGCGTGTTCCACGTTCCCGTCGGGCTGTCATTGGTTGCCACCGGGGCCTGTGGTGCCGCGATCGTGGCTGCCACCTGTGCGGCACCGCACGATGCAGGCGGCGCCATCGGTAGCCATGTCCCACCGATCACGTTGCACACTTGATACGTCGGCGGATTAGACGGCGTGCCGGTGAAGTTGGTGGCCGGTGTGAATGTGATGGCGCCGGTGGAAGTGTTGACCGTGTAGGTGCCGTCTGCGGTCGTCAGTGATGACGCCGTGCAATTCGGTGCCGATTGACCAGACGAGCACAGCCGGACAGTTGTCGGATCAAGTGTTGCGGTTCCTGTAGACGTGTAACCAACAAGACCAGTCGTCGTACCGCCCGAGTCATTTGCGAGGGGCGTGAACGTCACGTTCGCGGCGAACGCAGCAGAACCGGTGTCGTTGGACGCACGAGCGACAGGTGGTGGCAACACAGTCGGGGTGTACAGGGCTGAACCGTATTGCCCCAAGTTGTCGGCCACCACATATCGAGCAGCCGTGACGACACCTGAGTATTTTTCATTCGCTGGACACACGCCAGCTGCAGCCGACACACACGGTACGAATGAGATCGTTCCATCTGCATTCGCGGTGTAAGTGCCCTGGTTTGTGACGGACAAAGTGGACAAACTGCAATTCGACGCGTTGTATGGAGCGGTCGCACCACTCGGGCAAAGCTTCACGGTCGAGGCAGACAACGTCGTGTAGGCGGTCGCGGAGTCGTTGGACAGCACACTCACGTTCTGGGTGGCATTTTGTTCGTTGACAGACTCGTCGTTTGCCACAGTCGGTGGTGCGGGAATGATCGGCGTGATCGTTGATGTCGCGGTCTGGCCGGTGGCGTCAGTGACGCGATACGTGACAGGTGTCTTGACACCTGCAGTTGCTGAACCGCTCGCCGTGAACGTCACCACTCCGGTCGACTGATTGAGGCTGTACGTGCCTTCACCTGAGACTGTCAGCGATGTGCCACAGGTGTTGGGTGACACGGATGTGTCGACAAGACACGTTGCTGATGTCGTGAACGCTGGCCCGCCCGATGTAGCTAGGCCACCAGTGCCGGTGAGTGTGGTGAACGTCGCTGTCCCGCCTGGTATCACGGTCTTTGTCTGTGACGTCGCGGTTGGAGCTGGCGGCGCGGTCACGGTCGGGGTGATCGTCGATGCGGTCTTCTGACCAAGCGCGTCGGCCGCCACATATTGAATAGGTGTCGCAACACCAGTGAAGGATGGAAGGGGGTCGAACGTCACCCTGCCGGTGACCGCATTCATGGTGTAGGTGCCTTGGTTTGCAACAGTGAGCGACGTACCTGTGCACGATGCGACGGCGGTTCCGTTGGCACAAATTCCGAGCGGAACCGAGTTGAGCGTGGTCCCACTGGCTGCGGAGTCATTCGCGAGTGGCTGAAATACTTGATTGACGTCCCAGTTGCCGGTTCCGGTGTCTGCGACCACAGTTGGTGGAGCGATGACAGTCGCCGTGAATGTCGACGAAGCGTATTGTGCCGTGTTGGTCGACACTTGATAGGTCACAGGTGTCGCGCTTCCTGTGAAAGCACCGGTGCACGATGCTCCCGCCGGCGTGTTGACAGCAGAGCACGGCGTGAACGTGACGACGCCGGTTGAGGTGTTGACGGAATATGTTCCCTGACCGGCCACCGCCATGGACGTCGCTGTACAACTGTTCGGGGTTTGGCCACTCGAGCAAAGCCTCACTGTGCTCGCATCGAAAGTCACTCCCGTCGCCCCAACCGTGTCGTTCGTCAAGAGATTTTTCGTCTGCGCAACTCCGGTCGCGCCAGACGAGGTGTCAGCGGCAGCCGTCGAAGCTGGCGGGCTCTGCACCGTGGATGTGATGGTTCCTGCGCCGACCTGACCGAGTCCGTCGGTCACGACATATTTGATGGGCGTCGCATTTCCTGTGAACGAGGGCAACGGGTCGAATGTGACCGTGCCGTTCGCATTGGCTGTGTAGGTACCCTCACCAGTAACGGTGAGCGATGAACCCGTGCATGAGCCGTTGGCTGTTGATGTCGTGCACAGCTTCACTGGCGATGACAGAGATGTTCCGGTGCCGGCTGTGTCGTTGGAAAGTGGCGTGATGGTCTGGTTCGTGTCATATGAACCAGTCGATGTGTCGTTCACCACGTTCGGTACGCCGGCGACAGTCAATGTGAGCGTCGACGTCTTCTGTTGACCCGTGAGATCCTCCACGCGATACGTCTGTTGGGTTGCGACACCGGTGAACGTCGGCAACGGGTCGAATGTGACAGTGCCATTTGCGTTCACCGTGTAGGTCCCCTCCCCGGGTACAACGAGCGAGCGCACACACGTGGCGCCAGAGACAATGCAGGTCTTTGACGTGTCAAGAGACGTACCCGTTCCAGCGGTGGCTGGCAGAGTGACGGTCTGATTGGTGTCGAGTGCACCGGTCTGTGTGGCGGGAGATGCACTCATGCCCGCTGGTTGCGCAACAGCTACGGAGAGGGCTGCTGAATCGACTCCGCCGAGGCTGTCTGTTGCTTGGTAATTGATCGACGCTGTTCCGGTGAACGATGACAACGGGGTGAACGTGACGACACCGGTCGAGGTGTTGAGAGAGAAGGTACCTTGACCACTCACAGCAACGCTCGTCGCCGAACAGTTGGGTGGAGTCTGAGAGGTGCCACACAGTTTCACTCCTGATCCGGCGAGTGCCGTACCTGTGTTGGAAGTGTCATTCCCCAAGACCGACGCCTGCACTGGTGTGTTGTATGCCGTCGAGGTCGAATCGTCATTCACCGACGGGGGCGCGACGATTGTCGGGCTGATGGTCGAGGTTGATTGGTTTCCCGACGTGTCCTCAATGCGATAACTGACGGGCGTCACGGGGCCCGTGAAGCCGGGGTTCGGATCAAAGGTGATGGTGCCGTTGCCGTTGACCGTGTATGTGCCCTCTCCGGGAACTGTCAGTGAAGAGCCACATGTACTTGGAGTGACTGATGAATCGACAAGGCATGTTCGCGACGTGTCGATCGAACCCTGAGACGTGGCCGGGGTGAACGTCTGGTTCGCATCGACGGTTCCCGACCCCGTCAAGCTTTGGGCAAGTGGTGGCAACGGCGACAGAAGTTGCACCAAGTAGTCCTCGACCTCACCAGAGTCGGCTGGACCTGTGGGGTTCGCTGCGCCGGTTGGAGCAGTTCCATACGCGGCGCGAAGACGAAGACCCGTCGATGCGACGGGTGTCGCACCTGCTGGCCACTGCGATGCAGCCCACGTCAGCACAACCGATGTGGCCGAGGCGGCGAACGATGTGCATGCCCTTTCGTTGGGTGATGACGTCGTGTAGGTACCACTGTCGTTCATGTCGATGAAGCCGCAGACTTGTCCCGCCTGTGACGCACCGGAGATCGGCACGGTCAATGAGTACGCCTGATCGATGGATGCCGCCGTCGGTGTCCCGGAGATGGCGTTGTCGGTGTCGCTTGTAGCGGCGGCAGACGCGATAGGCGATGCGGCGACAGGGCTCGTCGAAGAGTTCAGTGTGGTCAAATTCTCGGCTGACACTGTGCCACTTGATCCGAGCATCAAGTCTCCGATGACATGGCTGGCTGCGGCACTGCCGTCATAGGTCGCTTTTCCGTCGCCATAGTCCTCTCCGTAGGAAAAGACGACATGCAATCTCTCGCCCGCACTTTGCGCATCGCTGGTGTTGCAGGGGGATCCGCCATTGCGATACACCGTGACGTCCTCTGCGAACGACAGAGATGAGATGGTCCCAGTCACCTGCACTGACCCACTGGCGTGAGAACTGTTTGTATTCGGTGCACCGCTTCTTCCCGTGATACTGCTCGACGTGACCGTGATCGCCCCAGACAACAAGCTCAGAGTCGCACCAGCAGGACTTGACGATGCACTCTTTAGGGTTCCCTTGATCGACACGATGCACGTCGATTCGAATCGACCACCGAAGTCAGCAATATGCATGACCGGATTGCGCACTGGCCGAGAGAAGGTGAACGACACATTTCCTCGAGAACATGTCGAGTTGCTATTCGCTGACGGCACACAGCCGGTGGCGTACCCGACCCAGCTGAATCCGGTGAGGGACCTCACAGTCGACGGCGTGAACGTGGAGCTGGTGATTGACCAGTCTTGGCCGCTGTCCATTGAGCCACCACCGTCATTCGTGAGACTTCCCGTCACAGCCAATGTCGTTGTCAACCCTGAATATCCAGTTATCACGTTGTAGCTGAGTGAGCCTCCGGCCTGATATGCCCGTGCAGGTTGCACACACAGCACTGCACCGAGAGTGACGAGTGCACTGAGTACTACGTCGCGACACCTGATGAGTCGTTGCCGAGGCGCGCCAGACATGACATCCAACGGTAGGCACTGCGGCGTTGCCTACGACAGATGTTCAATAGGTAAAAAACTTCCTACTTCGAGTCTTGCGCCTCAGGTTCGCCACATACGCAACAGCGCCAACACACCTGTCGCGGCGACGATCATGCCGATCAATCGGGCACCCATTCCGACTTCGAGCAACATCAGCCACCCGCCTGCCACGACCGCGAACGAACTGAAGATAGTCGCGATGACCTTCGACCACCGTCGTTTCGGTGAACGTAGGGCGACGACGAGCGAGAAAACGCCGAGCACCATGATTGTCAGCATGATGATCGCGGCAGCCATCGCGAGTGACTCCATGAGACGACCCTAGATTGCCCCGGGCTCAGTCGAGTGCAATCACGCAGACCGCAAGAGCAGCCAAAGCGACACCGAAGACTTGCGAGCGATGCACGCGCTCATGGCCCACTCCGACGGCCAACATCATGGTGGTGCCCGGATACAGCGACACGATCACCGACACCACTGACAGCAGGCCCTCACGCACCGCCAACACATAGAGCCAGTTCGCGATGCTGTCGAGCAATCCCGAGCCAACGGTCGGCGCGATGTGCGCACGCACTCCCTTGACGCTCGAACGTGTGATGAAGAACAAGACCGCGAGATATGGAATTGACGTCATACGCATGATGAACACCGGCCACACACCACTGTCGGAAGTCGTCTGGTGCAAAGCGACGAAAACAAAACCGAAGAGAGATCCGCCCAACACGGCAAGTGAGATCGTTCGTGCGGGTGCACGATGATGACCTGGTCCCAGAACGTCGCTGATGAGTGCGATGGCGACGACTGCCACAGGCATGGCGATGAGCGTCGCCGTACTCGGACGCTCGCCCATGATCAGCCCGGCGATGATCGGCACAACGGCTCCCATCACCGCCGCTGTCGGCGCAGCCACGGTCATGTGACCAGTGCTCATCGCTTTGTAGAACACGACGAGTCCGCTCGAGCCCAGTACACCGGCGAGGGCGCTCCATGCCCAGTCACCCATCGGTGGAACCGGCGTGTCGGCCAGAAATGTCGCGACGCCAAGCACGGCGATGCCGAAGAACTGACCGACAAGAGTGACGCCGATTGCAGAGACATGCCGCGTGGCTTTCCCCCCGAGGAAATCGGCCGACCCGTATACAACGGCAGTAAGGAGTGCCAGCACGACCGCCATGTGGTGGGCACGACGGGACTCGAACCCGGGACCTCCACCGTGTCATGGTGGCGCTCTAACCAACTGAGCTACGCGCCCTAACTAGGGACTACTCAGACTATCAGGGGATTATTTTCAGGCTCACTTCGTTTGCCAGAAGTCGCCCTTGAACCGTCAGCCGAGCCATGCCGTCGTGAACCTCGACCAAACCGTTCAGGTCGGTGACTGGTACATGGCGCGCCTCGATTCCATCGCGCATTCGCAAGAGCAACTGGAGACGTTCACGCCGGCGAGTGCCATCATCAAGAGTCTCCCCTGCCGCTTCGGTGGATTCACCAGCATGAACGGCGTGGATGTATCTCTCAGGGGTGCGGAGGTTCCACCAACGTCGTCCCTTTTCATGGCTGTGGGCAGCGCAACCGAACCCCAAATAGTCACCCTGTCTCCAGTAGATCATGTTGTGCCGACATTCGAAACCAGGGATTGACCAGTTGGAAATTTCATAGTTCGCAAGGCCCGCAGCCGTCAGAACGTCTTCAGCGATTAGGTACTTGTCCGCAAGATCGTCGTCGTCAGGATGTCGGCTGGCATCTAGCGACAATGGGGTTCCTGCTTCGACGGTCAGCGCATAGGCAGAGATGTGTGTCGGTGACAGTTCCACTGCTTCATGCAGCGTCGCCGACCAATCGTCGAGCGTCTCTCCGTGTGCACCATAGATGAGGTCAAGATTCAGCCCTTCGATACCGGCAGCACGCACCGCCTTCACCGCTTCGTTCACATGCTCGACGTCATGGGTGCGGCCAAGCGCAGACAGCACCGAGGGTCTCATCGATTGAACTCCCATGCTGATCCGATTCACGCCTGCTTGTGAGTAGCGCTGCATCAATGCGAGGGTCACATCATCTGGATTGCATTCGACGGTCACTTCTGCGCCACGAGCCAACGGAAGCGCTTCGATGCACGAAGCGAGCGCGTCGGCGTCGACGATTGTCGGCGTTCCTCCGCCGACGAACACCGTGTCGACTATTGGCAACCCACGATCGACGGCCTGACCGATATCAGCACGAAGGGCCGCCATGTAGTCATTAACGAGTGAGTGCTTGTCAGCCCACGTCGCGAATGCGCAATAGTCACATTTCTTGTGACAGAACGGGACATGGATGTAGACGCCGAAGGAATCGACGGACGGCGGCGAAGCGAGGCGTTCTTTGGTCACGTCGCAGCGGGCGGGACAAAAACGAGACCGAGTTCACCCAGTTTTTCACCGACGGCGTCGACTGCGACGTCGAGCATTACTGCAATTGCCCGCGTGTCGTGGGCACGCACAGTGATGACTTTGCCATTGAAGTCCTGACGCTGCACTTGGATCATGCGAAG
>CAYMVM010000026.1:0-9496 GCA_964394175.1 uncultured Bifidobacterium sp. | reverse complement strand
GTGAATGGTGAGTCCTTCAGTAGTTCGTCGTCAGTGGGATGCGCCATATCGCTACACAGTGTGGTCGGTTCAGCGCGGCAAGTGTGCGACCAAGTGGGTCGCCGCCACGATGGCGGCTGTTTCGGCGCGGAGCACACCATCTGCCAATTGGACGCGGGTCGTGCCCTCGATTTCGTCGGGGTCAAAACCCCCTTCGGGGCCGATGACAACCGTGTTCAGGACACCAGCTTCGACCGGGGCCGCACCGATGTCTGCGACGGCGACCCCTGCCTGCTTCGCGAGCGCAGACATGTCGACCTTGATACGGAGGGTCGGCGACCACAAAGAGCGTGACTGTCGCGCAGCAGCAAGCACGATTCGTCCGTAACGCTCCTCCTGATGCCTCCACTTGTCGTCATCCCACCGCACCACTGCGCGACGAGTGGGAGCGAGCAAGATGATCTCGTCGACACCCAACTCGACCAACTTTTCCGCGGCCCACTCCGTGCGGTCACCCTTTACGGGGACCATCGCAATCGATACTTTCCGCACACGCGGCGCAGCCACCTCGATGTCGGACTCGACATCCAATCGACCACCATCGACGAATCTGCACATCCTCCACGAACCACGACCGTCGCAGACAGAGACCGTCTCACCGTCACGTAGGCGCAAGACGTCACGGAGATGATGCACGGTCTCGTCGTCGAGCTCTGGTGCGCTGAGGTCAGCGACGAACACGTGAGCCGCTGAATTCCTCAATGACTCATTCATGCGAGATCTCGTGTCATGAAAATGCAGATTTGATGCGTGAAAAAATGCTCTTGTCTTCGGGTGTCACGTCTTCACCTCGCAACGTGGCGTACTGGCGGAGCAATGCTTCTTCTTCACTTGTCAATCGGGTCGGAATGTCAACGACGACACGCACAATCAGATTTCCTCTGCCACGACCATTCAGGACGGGCACGCCCCGACCACGCAACACGAACTGGCGTCCGTGCTGCGTACCAGCAGGAACGATGAGGTCTTCTGCACCGTCGAGTGTCTCGAGCACGATGTGTGTACCAAGAGCGGCTTGTGCGATGGACACCGTGACGTTGCAAACGAGATCTGCGCCATCACGCTCGAAACTGTGATGGTCGGCGACGCGAATGTGCACATACAAGTCCCCTGACGAACCACCGCGCGGTCCGACGGCACCACGACCCGACAGACGGAGGGTCGACCCAGTGTCGACTCCGGCGGGCACATCGATTGTGTAATCAACCACCGAGACGGAGCGACCCTCGCCTTTGCACGCTGAACACGGCGTCATTACGACCTGTCCGTAGCCAGAGCACCGGGCGCACGGACCAGAGGTGACCATCTGTCCGAGCAGACTTTGACGCACTCGGCGCACCTGACCAGTGCCGCCACAGTCGCTGCACGAAACAGGTTGAGTGCCTCCGCCTGCACCAGTGCCGTTGCAATCATCACAACGCACCGCTGTGCGGACGTCGATGGGAATGGTGCCACCAAAGACCGCTTGTTCGAGTGTGATGTCAGCGACTATTTCAAGATCTTGCCCGCGTGGTGGACCAGATTGCGAGCGACCACTGGCGCCGAATGGCGAACCGCCGAAGAAAGCTTCGAAGATGTCGCCGAGTCCGCCTGATGCGAACGGATCACCAGAGGTGCCCGCACCACCAAGACCACTCTCGCCGAAACGGTCGTAGCGTGCGCGCGCATCGGGGTCGGACAGGACCTCGTACGCGCGAGTCACCTGTTTGAACTGCTCTTCGGCTTCAGGGTTGTTCGGATTGGCATCGGGATGCAACTCGCGGGCCTTGCGTCGGTAGGCCTTCTTGATGGTGTCTGCATCGGCAGAGCGAGACACGCCGAGAAGTTCATAAAAATCGGTGGACATGGTCGATGCTCACGAACCTTCAGAGAGTCTGCGACCGAGTTGCTCTCCGACCACTTCGACCGTGGCCAACGCTTGCGGGTAGTTCATCCGCGTCGGACCGAGAACTCCGACTGATCCCATCACTTCACCGTCAGCCACGACCGGAGCGACGACGACTGAACATGCAGCAAGAGGTTCGACTCCGTGCTCGGCACCGATGGCGACCGACAGACCTCGGTCGAGCACGTCTTTCAAAAGCGAGACCACGACGTATTGCTGCTCGACGATCTGTAGGACATTGCGCACGACTTCGACTGCTTCGAACGACTGAGCAAGTGACGCAGCACCACCCACGAAAACCGGCTCGTCGCCAGCGTGGCGCTGCAAGGACTGCACCGCCACCGCACACACGATGTCAGTGTGCGCTTCGTTCGTGAGAGACACCGACTGGATGTCGGCGAGCGACTTGCCGACGATTTCAGCGACGAGATGCGCAGAGGCCCTCACGAGATGCGCATCGTCGATTTCTTCGGACAAGGCGATGATCTCGTTTTCGACCGTGCCGTTCGAAAAGACCACGACCACCGTCGCTGTGCGCGAAGACAGCCGCACCACCTGAATGGAGCGAACAGTCGTGACCTCGGTCTTCGGGCCAACGACAAGTGCGGTGTGATGAGTGATGTCCGCGAGCAGATGAGATGTCTGTCGCAAGAGCTCTTCGAGACGACCGTGACTTGCTTGGAAAAATTCCCCCACCTGCACGGTGGCCGCCTTGTCGAGCGATCCGTCAGGAGCGAGCGCATCGACGAACAACCGGTAGCCCTTGTCGGTCGGTATGCGCCCCGCAGACGTGTGCGGCTGAGCGAGATACCCCTCTTGCTCGAGAACGGCCATCTCGTTGCGCACGGTCGCCGACGACACTTGCACGCCAGGCAACTTCGCCACGTGCCCACTGCCGACTGGTTGGCCAGTGGAGATGTATTCCTGCACCACGGCGCGCAGGATTTTCGTCTTGCGGTCGTCAAGCATGATGCATCGAAGTTTACTTGCCCGACACCTTCTTGTATCTGGCCAATGCCTCTTCCCGCTCGACCGCATGATCGACGATGGGGCCCGGATACGACGCTGGCGCATGCAGACCGAGAGTCCACGGAGCGTGGATGTGGTCGTCGTCGAGATCGGCGATCTCGGGTAACCACGCACGCAGATATGCGCCGTGTGGGTCGAACTTTTCGCTCTGACCTGTCGGATTGAAAACACGAAAATACGGTGCCGCATCGGTGCCAGTGCCTGCAGTCCACTGCCAACCGTGATTGTTGGACGCGATGTCACCGTCGACGAGATGGCGCATGAAGAATGCGGCGCCCCACTGCCAAGGCACGTGAAGGTCCTTGACCAAGAAGCTCGCCACGATCATTCGCACACGATTGTGCATCCACCCTGTCGCGAGCATCTGCCTCATGCCAGCATCCACGATCGGGTAACCGGTTCGCGCTTCACACCACGCTGCAAATCGTTCTCTTGCTCGTGCGTCAGTGTCGACCGGCAGACGATCCATTTTCTCTTGCAAGTTGTTCCAGGTCGAATCAGGACGGTGAAACATGACGTCGCCATAAAACTCGCGCCAACAGATCTCGCTGCGGAAATGGTCTGCTCCGCTGCCGGACGGCAATTCTGCGAGAAGTTGTCGAGGATGAATGACACCGAACCGAAGGTGGGCAGACAGCATCGAGGTTCCGTCGGTGCCGGGGTTGTTGCGCACGTCTTTGTAGTCGACCAATCCGCGTGGCGCCCACGCGCTCCAGCGCGCCCAGGCGGCATCTTCTCCTGCAACTGGAAGCGTCGCTTCACACGCGGGATCGTCAGGGATGCCGGTCGAGAATTGTGACGCATCCTTCCACTGCGGACTGCATTCACCCACTGAAGTCCAACTTTGTTGTTGCCACCGTTTGTAGAACGGAGTGAACACACGAAGTGGTGTTCCATCGTCTTTCAGGACGACACCAGGGTCGACGACGTAGGGCGAGTCAGATCCGACCAAACGCCGACCATCGGCAGCCAGGGCCGCCGCCACTCGCCGGTCTCGTGCACGACCATAGGGAGCGAAGTCACGTGCACAATGGACGTCCTTCACGTCGAGCGCTGCGGCAAGTCGCGGAATTTCCTCCTCAGGAACGCCCTGCAGCATGACCAGCGCACCACCCATCTGCTCGTTCAGCCACCGAAGATTGCGCAACATGTACGCCATGCGTGCTGCGCCAGACCGCTGAGCAAACGTCGGGTCGAGGACGAAGACAGGCACGACGCTTCCCTTCGCCGCCGCAGCGACGAGTGCTCCATTGTCAGAGAGACGAAGGTCGCGCCGCAACCACCAGATCGCCGTCGTCATGGCGTCACTCGCCCACCTGTCGTCGAACGTTCAGATGACCGGACCGAGAAATAGGCACATGCACACACCAATGAGACCACACCGCCGTAACCCAATGCCCACTCGTTGCTCACATTGTCCGCGATCCAACCCGTGATGGGCCCACCCACCGGCGTCGATCCGAGGAATGCGACAGCTGTCAGCGCCAACATACGACTTCGCATTTCAGATGGCAATCCGATCTGCATGAGCGAGTTCATCGTCGACACCATCGCGCCGAGTGACCAACCGAGGGGCACCGACCACAGATATGCCACGAGTAGGTTCGGCGACCACGCAAGAAAGATGTTCCCGAAACCGGCACAGACGATTGACACGAAGAACCACCTGCTGGTCACCACTCGGAGTCGGGCGATTGACAGAGACCCCAAGAACGACCCTGCACTGATGACAGCCAACATCCATCCGAACGAACGTGTCGCGTCCCATTTTTCGTCGAGCAACTTCGGCAACACGACGGCGTAGTTGTACGCGAACGTGCACACGATGGTGAAGACGACGAACAACACGAGCAGTTGTCCGTGGTCACGCACGTAGCGAAGAGCCTCGCGCACAGGCTGCCCACCAGGCTTGGCCTGTGGTGTCTGATAGAGCGACGTCGAAGACAACCGTGTGAGTGCGACCAGAATGGCCGCGAACGACAGACCGTTGACGATGAACAACCAACCGGTTCCGAGTGGACCCACCAACAGGGCAGCGAGCGCTGGGCCGAAGATTCGAGAGCCGGTCATGACCGCAGTGTTCAGCGAAATGACGTTGCTGATGTCGTCAGGAGGCACCAGCTCGGTCACAAGTCCTCGTCGAGCCGGATTGTCGATCGCATTCGTGACCCCGAGGAGAAATGACATGACGTACACGACTGGCAACGAGATGAGTCCCGACAGATCGAGAACCCCCAGCAACAGCGCCAGAACCGCGAGTGATGCCTGTGTGCACAGCGTGACGATGCGACGATCACGACGGTCGGCGAACCCGCCGGCCCATGCGCCAAGGAACAACATCGGCAAGAACTGGAACATGGCGTTCAGACCCATGTCGGTGGCTCGACCCGTGAGGTCATAGAGCAAGAACGACGTGGCGGTGAACTGCAACCACGTCCCCACCATCGAGACGAACAACCCAAAGAAGAACAACCGCGCGCTGCGGTGTCGCAGTGACCGGAACGTGCCGGCTCGCTTCGACGTTTCGCCCGTCCCGGGCGAGATCACCGCATCTGGTGCCGACATATTCAGTCGTCCAACTTCAGAGCGCTGATGAAGACGTCACCGGGGATTTCGACCCGACCGATTGCCTTCATCTTCTTCTTGCCCTCTTTCTGCTTTTCGAGCAGCTTGCGCTTACGCGTGATGTCGCCGCCGTAACACTTCGCGAGCACGTCCTTACGCTTCGCCTTGACCGTCTCGCGTGCGATGACCTTGCCGCCGATGGCCGCTTGGATGGGAACGTCGAACATCTGACGCGGAATGAGTTCCTTTAACTTCTCACACATGCGCCGGCCGTAATCGAAGGCTTTGTCACGATGCACAATCGTGGAGAATGCGTCGGCAGGAATGCCGTTCAAGAGCAGGTCGACTTTTGCCAGATTGCTCTCGCGGTAACCCTCGAGTTCGTAGTCCAAGCTGGCGTACCCCTGGGTGCGGCTCTTCATCTGGTCGAAGAAGTCGACGACCACTTCCGCCAACGGAATCGCGTAGTGCAGTTCGACTCGCTCTGGCGAGAGGTATTCCAACTTCCCCATCTCGCCACGTCGTGATTGACACAGTTCCATGAGGGTGCCGGTGAACTCTTTGGGTGTGATGATGGTGACCTTGAAGAACGGCTCTTCGATTGATGCGATGTTCTGACTCGCGGGCAGGTCGGCAGGGTTGTCGACGACCATCACTTCACCGTCAGTCTTCAACACCCTGTATTCGACCGACGGAGCTGTGGCGATGAGCGCCAGATTGAACTCGCGCTCGAGACGTTCCTTCACGATCTCCATGTGCAGCAGCCCGAGGAATCCGCATCGAAATCCGAAACCGAGCGCTCCCGACGACTCTGGCTCGTAGGTGATGGAGGCATCGTTCAACTTGAGTTTCTCGAGACTCTCGCGCAAGTTCTCGAAGTCATCGCCATCGATGGGATAGAGACCGCAGAACACCATCGGTTTCGGGTCGCGGTATCCGGGCAGCGGTTCGTTGGCCGGCTGAGCGAGCATGGTGACGGTCTCACCACTTCGTGCCTGGGCGACGTCCTTGATGCCGGCGATGAGGTAACCGACTTCGCCCGGACCAAGCTCTGGAACTGGCGTGTTCACGGGACGTCTCACACCGATCTCGATTGATTCATGCACCGTACGCGCTTGCATGAACTGCAACTTGCTGTTCGCCGTGAGTCGACCGTTCATCACTCGCACACTCGACACAACGCCGCGATACTGGTCGTACTGCGAATCGAAAATCAGGGCCTGCAAAGGTTCGTCAGCGTCGCCTGTCGGCGGCGGAATTCGTTCGACGATGGCATCGAGCAGCTCGGGCACACCAGCACCGGTCTTTGCGGAAATGCGCAAGATGTCTTCCGCCGGAATGCCGAGGACGGTCTCGATCTCCATCGCGTATCTGTCGGGGTCGGCGGCTGGCAAATCGATCTTGTTCAACGCGGCGACGATCTCGAGGTTGTTCTCGAGTGCGAGATAACAATTCGCGAGTGTCTGCGCTTCGATGCCCTGCGCTGCGTCGACGACCAACACCACGCCCTCACAGGCAGCGAGCGAACGACTCACTTCGTACCCGAAGTCGACGTGCCCCGGGGTATCGATGAGGTGCAGGGTTGTTCCCTTCCAATCCACCCGCACGTTTTGCGCCTTGATGGTGATGCCCCGCTCGCGCTCGAGGTCCATCGAGTCGAGGTACTGGGCTCGCATGTCACGTGCATCGACGGCCCCGGTGAGCTCGAGGATGCGGTCGGAAAGGGTGGACTTGCCGTGATCAATGTGCGCAATGATCGAAAAATTGCGGATTTTGGCGAGTTCCATGGGCTCTGTCATCCTACTGACCACACCCTTCGGCATGTCTGACGGTGCAGTTGGTGCGGTTCGCGTGCGCCGGTAGCCTTACCAGCCGTGGCAAACATTAAGAGCCAAAAGAAGCGCATCATCACGAACGCCAAGCGCGCTGAGCGCAACAAGGCTGTCAAGAGCGAATTGCGTACTCGCATCAAGTCGGCGACCGTGAGCGCAGGCACCGCCGAAAACAGCGACGATCTTCGTCTCGCCATGAAGCGCATCGACAAGGCTGCTGCCAAGGGCATCATCCATCCGAATGCGGCTGCTCGCAAAAAGAGCCGCCTCATGCGCCGCGTCAACGCCGCGAAGTAACTCTTCCGCGTCCTCCGGCGAGACGCGACAGTCTCGCGATCAACACTTCCATCACCAACTCGGGCGGCCAGTCTTTGCCCCCACGCAAGTCGACATCGGCTTGAGCAAGCAATGACACGGCTTGCGCGACCTTGCTGCTGCCGAGTTTCTTGTACTGGTCGAGCACCTTGCCCGCCGTGAATGCCTTGCCACCCAGGATTTGTGCTGCCGCCTCGGCTGATGGCACCTCGCGACCATCGAGACGCATCATCTGCGCATATCGATTGGAGAGCAATGCGAGTATCTGCAACGGATGTGAATCGCCCGGGCCGATCATGCGGTGCAACATGACGAGCGCCTTGTTCACGTCGCCCACGTCGATTGCGTCGGTGAGATCCCACGGGGCGACACTCCCCGCTTCGCCAATGAACACCTCGATGTCAGCTCGCGACAGTTTCATGCCATCGCCGTATGTGGAGCGCAGTGTCTCAATGAGACCTTGCAGGCGCCCATGGTCGCCGCCGAGCCATGTGGCGATGAACTTCACACCATCTGCACCGACCTTGAGCCCGGCTTCAATGAGCTGACCCTCGACCCACTGCAATCGATCCGCCAACCGGTTGCCGACAGATGCACCGACTGATGTCGCACCCGCTCGCTTGCACGCGTCGGTGAGTGCTTTCGCGAGACGACCGGTGGCCGACACGACGACATCGGTCGTGTCGACTTTTGCATCGAGTGCGACCGCCACTGAGTTTGATCCGTCGCTGTCCAGCTCTTGTGCGTTGCGCACCACGACGATGCGTCGATCGGAAAAGAGCGGCATCGTGCCGAGCGCATCGATGATTGCCGACACCGACCCAGTTCCGTCGGCGGCATCGAATTCTTCGACGAGCATCGCGCGGTCACCGTCGTCGCCGACGAGCTCATCGACGAGACGCCCCACTTCGCGACTGACGAGAGCAGCCTCACCAGTGACAAGAAAGACGCCCACTCACATAGGTTGCCACAACGGGGTGACAGACCTCCGACGAACACGCCACACGACTACGACGACAACGGCCGACCACGCAGCCACGTTCCACGCACCGTGTGGCGAGATCGACTCTGCAACCGTTGCGGTCCACCACACGACGCGCACAAGAATCTCGAGTGGCGTGATGCACAGTCGTGCCGCGACGTCGGGAAGATGTGCGGCGACCATCGTCACCGGAAGTCCGACCAACATGACCACTCCTGCCAATGGCGTGGCGATGCAATTGGCGGCGAGCGCGATGACCGGAAGTTGCCCGAAGGTCGACAACGCCACCGGCGCTGTCGCTACTTGGGCGGCGAGCGCTGGCGCCAACACATGTGCGAGTGGTGACGGGATGACGCGAGCGAGCGGCGCAGACAAAGTGACCAGTCCGAGCGATGCACTGACGGACAAGAGAAACCCGACACTCCAGGCCAGCATCGGGTCGACGAAGAGGGCGGCGAGTGAACTCATTGCGAGGACATCTGGCGCCGTGCGCCCCGTCCCTCGATGGAACGTCCATGCAGTTGCGATCGACATCGCTCCCGCACGAACCACCGACGGTTCGACTCGGGTCACCACCACGAACCATCCCACCACGACGATCGTCGCGACGAGTCGCGGCACCGGTCGCAGTCGGCGAAGGAGAAATCCGAACGCCACCAGCACATAAGCGACGTTCTGTCCGCTGACTGCGCAGAGATGACCAAGTCCACTCGCACGAAAGGCCTCCACCATCGCGCGCGGTTGGCGAGCGTCATCGCCGATGACAAGCCCGGTGAAAAGTGACTGCTCAGCGGCGCCCATCGTTCGAGCACCCTGTGCCACGCGTGTGCGAACCCACAGTGCAGAACG
>CAYMVM010000025.1:10754-26382 GCA_964394175.1 uncultured Bifidobacterium sp. | reverse complement strand
CCATTACGGGGTCGATCGAGCAGAGCAATCAGAGCGTGCGAGGTTCCTTTCGGCGTTGCCTCGCCGCTTGCGTCGAGCCTTGCGCTGACCGTTCGCCAACTATCGCAAATTCAGGACCCACTAGTACTGTTTCACGGGTGCGAACCCTCGTCTGCAATCAATTCGGACCACTCGACGGCCTCGTGATGGAGGACCAGCCCACGCCACCGGTGGGCGAGAGCGATGTGCGCATCGCAGTGACGGCATGCGGCGTGAACTTCGTCGATGCGCTGTTGTGCGAGGGCAAGTACCAGGTCAAGCCACCGTTGCCGTTCCGGCCCGGTTCCGAAGTTGTCGGGCGCATCACCGAAGTCGGCAGTGCCGTCACCACGGTGTCAGTCGGTGATCGCGTGTTCGCGCCCGTCGGATTGGGTGGATTCGCCGACGAAGTGGTGACTCATTCGTTGCGTGTGTTTCGAATTCCTGACGCAATGAGCGATGGTCAAGGCGCAACCTTCATGCAGAGCTATCTCACCGGCTGGTTCGCACTTGTAAACAGGGCAAATGTCGAAGCGGGCAAGACCATGCTCGTGCTCGGGGCCGGCGGTGGCGTCGGACTTGCTGCAGTCGACTTGGGCCGCGCACTCGGTCTGCGTGTCATCGCTGCCGCCTCGTCGGCTGACAAGCGTGAATTGGCTGCCAGCAAAGGCGCGTTCGCGACGATCGACTCATCGACTGAAGACGTGAAAGAGCGTGCGAAAGAACTTGCCGGCGGGGGCATCGACTACTTGTACGACCCTGTCGGCGGCGACCTTGGTGCGACATGTTTGCGTGCACTCGGAGAGGACGGTCAGTACCTCGTGGTCGGATTCGTCGGTGGCATCCAGTCGCTCCCGGCGAACCAAGTGTTATTGCGCAACAGACGCATCACGGGCGTCGATTGGGGTGCGTGGGTCGGCCGCCATCCGAATGAACACCAGCAGATGTTGAAGACAGTTCTCGAGTGGATTGCTGATGGACGACTCAGCCCAGTCGAGCCGAAGTCGTATCCGTTGTCAGAAGCTGTTCAGGCACTGACCGACATGCAGAACCGCAAGATCGCAGGCAAGGTAATTCTCGTTCCGTAGCGGCCGTCATCGTGCTTCTGTGACGACCAGTCGTCAATCTTTGGTGCGCTCAAGCTCGTAGAGAGCGAGGCCGACTTTTCGGCTGACCCACATTCCTGCACCGGCTTGCACGAAGTGTTTGCCAAGTTGCCTGCGGTACCACTGTCCGCTGCGTGACCGCACATTCATGTCAGTGGCACGCTTGTCGACGACATGCTCGAGGTCATGCGACGTCGGAGCTTCCACGTAGAGAATTCCACGACATGCAACCGCAAGGTTCTCGATGGCTTTCTGCGCACCAGCATCAGTCAGATAGTGCAACACGCCATGGCAGATGACGAGGTCATAAGTACGCTCTGGCCGCCACGCGGTGATGTCACGAAGCTCGTGTCCGAACTTCTTGCAGGCGTGCTCGCTGACATCTGTCGAGTGCACCGTCACGCGAGGACGATTTTCTTTGTACCAGTCACGCCAATAACCGGGACCGGCACCGACATCGAGGACACTGCGCACTGGAAGATCCCACCATTGGCAAAACGAATCGACTGCCTGAGCGAGTTGGGCGATCTTGCGCTTCGTGTGAACAGGTTTGTCCGAATAGAAGCGCCGGTAATAGTCCTCGTCAAAGAGAGTTCGAGCCATGTCACATTGATAACAGGTCGTCAGACCCTGATCGACGTTCTTAGTCGACGTTCCGCATCACGGTGCACATGATGCAGAGCCCGAATCGACGACAGTTGCGTCGAGTGAATTGACGAATGCCCATGTGTATCCACGCTCGGTGAATGTCAGGTCGAGAACTCCGTGGTTGGTGCGGTAGCGGAATTCACTTCCGGGGGCCGTCGTGGCGAAGTTGTGTGCCGGAGCTCCTCCGAGTCCGCTGATGAAGAAGCGAGGTCCACCCTCGCGCGGTCGACCGTCATTACCAAGCGGCGCAAACCGTTCGTAGAGATGGTCATGTGCCGCCAACATGAGATCTGCACCGCCGTCGACCGCGATGCGCCACAGATCAGAGACCGACACCGTTCCGTATCGACCACTCGACACGAGTGGATGATGCATCGCCACGATGACGCATTTTCCATCGGTGGAGGCCTGACGCAGTTGAGCGGCCAGCCACGTCGACTGTGGAGACGTCGCTGAGCAACCGTCGAAGAGTTGTCCTAGGCACCAAGAATCGACGATGAGCGCACGCCAGGGACCAAAGTCAGTCGAGTAGTAGGACTGCGAGTTCGGTCCGAAGAAACGTGTGTATCCGTACGCCCCAGGCACTCCGTATTCATGGTTGCCGCGCATCGGGAATGTCTTGCTCGCAAACGTTCCCCACGTGTCACGGTAGTAGTAGTCGAAGTTCTCCCATTCACCGTCTGGGTATTGCAAGTCGCCGAGGGCAAGGACTGCATCTGCAGGCAAGGTGGTGATGAGGCCTGCAGTTGACGGCGCACCGCATTGAGCGCCAGATGCACCAGTGCCGCTGTTCACGTACTGGCTGTCTCCGCATGAGACGTCACCGGCAGCGATGACTCGCGCGGATGTGGCGGTGCCCACACCTTGTCGGTGCACTCCATCTGGCCACACACCGGTACCCTCGCGCCGGATGACCGCGCTCGCATCACCCAACTCGCCGAACAAATTTCTCCCCCAACACCACATGCCGCGCTGCACGGACAACACCGCACACGCGTGTGTCAGGCCGACGGACAGTTGTGACGTGGTGCCGAGCGTCTCTGGCACGTTCACCACGTGAGGTGTGTGTTTTGACGTGCTCGTGCCATCGGCGAGTTGACCATGCGTGTTGTTGCCCCAGCACCACACAGTTCCATCTGCGATGGTCGCGCAGGCAAATTCCTCGCCGGCGTGCACACTCACCGGATCACTCAGCTTCACATTCGCTGGCGTCGCACGTGCCTTGCCTTTAGCCACACCAAGCTGTCCTGCGTTGTTGCGACCAAAGCACAACACTTTGTCGCCGTCATCTGCACGTTGTGTGGTGGACGCAGTGACGACACAGGTGAAGCCATTTCCTACGCTGACTGCAGAGACAGTGAGTGACCCGACACGCTCTGGCGTGAGGCGCGCAGCCACGCCCGTTGTACCCAGCTGCCGCGTGCCATTTGCACCCCAACACCACAGACGTTTGTCTTTTGTCACTGCGCAAGTGTGTGTCGTTCCGACACTCACGGCGATGACGCCACGAAGTTTTGTGTCGACAGGAACGATCGAGTCATTGCGTGAGCCGACTCCGAGTTGACCTCGGCCATTTGCACCCCAACACCACAGGGACGTATTGGACTTGATCGCACACATGTGTGATGGTCCGACCGACATCTGAGTCACGCCGGTGATGGGAAGTTGTGTCGGCACGAGCACGGCAGTTCGCAGGGCGACCTTGCGTGCAGATGGGGTGGTTTGACTCGATGGCTCGTACGCAGTTTCCAACTGGCCCCAGCACCACAGCGTCTTGTTGATGAGCGTGGCGCAGGTTCGCATGCCACCTGCATGCACGGCACTTGCACCGGTGAGCAGCGATGGCTGAAACGTGAGTGACATCGCGGTGGTACCAGTTCCGCGTTGACCGTTGTCATTGAGGCCTGTGCACCACACTGCCGTGTTGCGCAACAGACAGGAGTGGTACGTGCCGGCAGAGACCTGGGCGATGGCGAAGGCATCGGGGGAGACCGCAGGCGGGGTGATCGCGGCGGCGTTGGCACCGGTGGTCGTGGCAGCCAGTGGAGCGCACAGCAGCACCACGACAGCGGAGACGACACTGCCTGTGATGGCACGGAGAACGCGGGACATTCGGCGCATCAGACACCTCACCGTACCGAGTCTCGGTAGATCCTCAGCGTCGGGGTAAGGAACACCACGTGTTGGTGGTTGAATTATGCACATGAGCATCTATTCGCAATCCCTTTCCTCACTCGACGGCCAACCCGACGTACTTGCACAGGTCAAAGACAAAGTCACGCTCATCGTGAACGTGGCCAGCAAGTGCGGGCTCACTCCGCAATACGAAGCACTTGAAGCGATGCACAAGAAATATGCGTCGAGGGGCTTCACAGTTCTCGGTGTGCCGTGCAACCAATTCATGGGCCAAGAGCCAGGCACCGCAGACGAGATTCGCACGTTCTGCAGCAGTACCTACGGAGTCACCTTTCCACTCTCAGAGAAGATCGAGGTCAATGGCGATGGCCGCCATGCGCTGTACGAAGAGTTGACATCTCATGCAGATGCTGACGGTGTTGACGGCGACATTCGCTGGAACTTCGAGAAGTTCTTGGTGAACCGCAGTGGTCAGGTCGTCGCACGATTCGGCCCCCAAGTGGTGCCCGACGCCGACGCTGTCGTCACTGCGATCGAAGCCGCGCTGTAGGCGCCATGAACGACATGCCGCGCCCTGGCGCGGTCATGCCCGCAGAGTTCTTCGCGCACGAACGGACCGTTCTGTGTTGGCCGGCACGCGAAGAGTTGTACGGCGACCTCTTTGCCGAAGCCGAACGGGCGCACGCCGAAGTCGCCCGTACCATCGCGCGTTTCGAGCCCGTCACGATCATCGCTGATCAACGTCATGTCGAGCGTGCAGCGAGCGTCGCCGGTGACGGCGTGGACGTCGTCGAGATGCCCATCGATGATTCGTGGTTCAGGGACTCTGGCCCCATCTATGTCCACGATGACCGTGGTTCGCTGGTGGCCACGTCGTGGGAGTTCAATGGATGGGGAGGGAAGTTCACACCCGTCGACAAGGATGCAGCGATTGCCTCGCGCTATGCGCGGTCGCGAGGTGACGCACTTCGCGAAGTACCGATGGTCCTCGAAGGCGGATCACTGAATGTGAACGGTGACGGTGTGTTGGTGACCACCATGCAGTGTCTTTTGCATCCGAATCGCAACCCGAATCTGTCGAAGCGCGACATCGAACAACGTCTTCGTGAAGAACTCGGCGCACAGTCTGTTCTCTGGCTGCCACACGGCTTAGAACTCGACGACGACACAGATGGCCACGTCGACAATGTCGCAGCCTTCGCGTCGACTGACCATCTGCTGTTGCAAGGCTGCGACGACCCACGACGGGCCGACCATGCTCGGATGGCGATCAACACCAAAATTGCAGAAGATTTCCGCTCGCACGACGGAAAGGCACTTCGAACGACGGTTGTGCCGGTGCTTCCATTCGCCGAGGTGAACGGCGAGACGGTGGTGGTGCCCTACTTGAACTTCTACGTAGGAAACAACTTTGTCCTCGTTCCCACCTGTGGTCACGCGGCCGACGAGGACATGGTCGCGCTCATCGGTGAGCAGTTTCCGGGCAGAACGGCCATTGGCCTCGATGTGGGTGTGGTGCTTGCAGTCGGTGGTGGGGGCATTCACTGCATCACGCAGCAGATACCGCTCGCCAGGTCATAAAGATGTTTTTCGATGCCGGTTGCATCGAAACGGTCACACCGGTGCGTCGCAGGTGCGAAGCGGCAGCACGGTGCGCGGCAAGTGATCGCGCAAATCAGAGAGAAGGTCTGACTTCACAGCTTGGTGTGACGGGTCATCCCACAAATTCACCTGCTGCAACGGGTCGTTACGGTGGTCGTACAACTCACCTTCGGTGCCGTCGTGCAAGGTTCCTCGTCCCATTGCGGTGCAGGTGAAGCCATCGCGATGGATCGTTCGTGAACGAACGACCTTGTCAAAGAGCACGCTGTCCCATTCGGTGAGCACGCGTTCGAAGCCACGGGCCTGAGCATCGACATTTGACACGGGCAAGGCCGGCGCTTCCACGTACTCGGGCGTGGGCAGGCCGGCGATGTGGGCGAACGTGGCTGCCAACGACACGAGTCCGACAGGAGCATCGACGACATTCGGTGCGATGTTGGCCGACGCCGCCGGTTTCCAGATGAGCGGAAGTCGCATGAGTCCGTCGACGTGATACGGACCTTTGAACAGGAAGCCGAAATCACCTTGCATCTCGCCGTGGTCGGTGGTGAACACAATGTCCACGTCGTCGGTCCACCCGCGAGAACGAATTGCAGCGAGCACTCGACCGATTGCCTCGTCGATGAGTTCATTTTCGATATGAGTCATCGCATTCACTTCACGTACTTGGTCGGCTGTGAGCGTCGCGGGAATCCATTTTGCAGGGGCTTCGTAATTTGACACGAAACTTCCGTCGTACCAGCCCATCCAGTGGGCCGGCTTGTCACGCAACACAGCTTCACGTCGTGTTGAATCTGCGATGTAGCCAGCTGGCAGATCAAGATCGCGCCAATCCACCCGGTGCAGCTCTGATTGCGGCGGGTCCCACGGATGGTGCGGGTCGGGGAATGACATCCAGCAGAACCAGTCGTCGTCAGCAGACAGTGAGTCGAGCCAGGAGATCGTTCGATCAGCGACCCAATCGGTGTGGTACCACTCTTTGTTGATGGGGTTGTGATGCACCTGCGGGGCATTGGTGTCTCCGCCACCTTTGGAGTTGACCTCCAAGTCCATGTCGAGGTTCGGCAAGAACATGCCGAGAGCTTCGGGGTGATTCTCGCGGATCCATGCGGAATAGTGCAGCGATGCGGCAGGCGAATGGGTGGCGAACTCGAGATGGTCGAATCCGCGATGTGGCACACGGCTGCCGTCCGGCAACACGTGGAATGCAGTTTCTTCACCGGTTGCGGCGACCTTGTTCTCGACGAAGCGGCCGAAGGGGTCGACGACTGGTTCGAAGTGAGCTTTGCCGATGAGTGCGGTCTTGTAGCCAGCTGAGCGAAGTGTCGCAGCAATGCTTGGGGCGTCGTCTGGCAAGGGGACGCCGTTCATCCACACTCCGTGCGTCGCGACGTGTTGACCAGTGATCATGGTGCTGCGCGACGGCATGCACACCACGTTCTGCGGGTGTGCACGCGTGTAGTTGATACCCGACGACGCGAGAGCGTCGATGTTCGGTGTACGCGCCACAGTTCCGCCGTTGCAGCCGAGCGAGTCGAATCGCTGTTGATCGGTGGTGATGAAAAGAATTCGCCTACCCATCAGACAGTTCCCTCCAGGATCGCTTTTGCCTTTTTCAGGCCGACTCCGGCTGCACCGCCGATGACAAGTGCAAGAACGTCCGGTTTCATCGTCGTGCTATAGACAGCGAGAGTGTGACCGTGACCGTCGTCGATGACATCGAGAGTTCCGAGATGGCCGGTTACGAGCGGATTGTTGACGATGGTGTACTGAAATCGGCGCAATTCATGATCGAGGAGCACGATGTCTTCTTCGAATGTGAGACCAGTCGATGTCGTCACCCAACGCTTCTTGCCTTCGACGCGGCAGTCGGTGAGCGGGAACCATTCGTGTAGTCGAGCGGGATCTCCGATGAAGTCCCATGTCGTGGCGGGCGGGCATTCAATGTGTTGCTCGCGACGCACAGTGCCCATCGACGCGACGCTACTGGTGGGGGTGCGTGTAGTCAACAGTCGCAGACTGTCGACCGACTGATCGGGTCAAAGCGACCAGTCGATGGGTTCACGGCCCGCCGCCACCAAGGCGGCATTGGCTTGGGAGAAGGGTTTGCTGCCGAAAAACCCGTTGTGGGCCGACAACGGCGATGGGTGAGGGGCTTCCAGCACAGTGTGGTGGGTGCCGGTGATGAGGGCTCGCTTGCGCCTCGCCGACGCTCCCCAAAGAATGAAAACGACAGGGTCAGCTTTGGCCGCAACGGCAGTGATGACCTTGTCGGTGAATTGCTCCCACCCTTTTCCTTGGTGACTGCCCGCCTGTCCGGCACGAACAGTGAGTGCGGTGTTCAACAACAACACGCCACGTTGTGCCCACGATGTGAGACAACCGTGTGACGGTGTGTCGACACCGAGGTCGTCGCGCAGTTCGGAATATATGTTGCGAAGTGACGGTGGAATGACGACACCATGCTGCACGGAGAATGCGAGACCATGTGCCTGTCCATCTCCGTGGTACGGATCTTGTCCGAGAATCAGAACTTTCGTGTCTGCGTATGACGTGGTGTGTAACGCGGCGAACACGTCGGCATCGGCGGGATACACGCGATGTCGACGACGCTCTTCTGCGATGAATTTTTGCAACTCTGCAAAGTAAGGCTTGGACAGTTCAGCTTTCAAAACTGGGTTCCAATCCGTCCTCACAGGCACGAATATACGCAATGACATCAGCAAGTCGACTCTGTGGGGTGGCAGCAGATGAATGTGCTGGCAAACTGATGGCCCATGGAAGCGGCACTCGCCATCGACATCGGAGCCACAAAGTTCGCTGCAGGCATCGTCACGCGTCAGGGCGAGTTGCTCGATCGCGCACTGGTTCGTCTTGATCAGAAGTGGAATTCAGAGCAATTGTTCGATGAGCTCTCTCGCGCCGTGAAGGAACAGACGAATCGAGCGCAAGATCATCACGGCGCCGATGTGGTCGTCGTCGGTGTCGGAAGTGCAGGTCCGATCACACCCAATGTCGAGACGGTGTCTCCTCTCAACATCGAACACTGGCGTGATTTTCCTCTTCGCGAACGACTCTCGACACTCACGTCTCTTCCCGTGTTCGGCGACGGTGACGCCAAGGCGCTGGCGCTGGCCGAAGGCTGGCTCGGTGCGGCCAAAGGGGTCGACAACTTCATGGCCATGGTCGTGTCGACTGGGGTCGGCGGCGGCATCGTCCTGGACGGTGAACTGCTGGAGGGCGCCACCGGAAACGCGGGCCATGTGGGCCATGTCGTGGTCGAGCCGAATGGCCGTAGGTGCTCATGTGGTGGTCGGGGGTGCCTTGAGGCCGAGGCGTCTGGGCCAGCAATCGAGGCCATCACCGGCCGGCCACCGACTCAGCCGACCTACGAGACCATGGTCCGTACCGGCCGACTCGTCGGTCGCGCGGTCGCATCGGTCAGCAATCTTCTCGACCTGAAACTCACCGTCGTCGGAGGCAGCGTCGCCCTCGGTTTCGGTGCCACGTTCTTCACGGCGGCGCAAAAGACGCTCGATGAATTGTGTCGCATCGAATTCGCACGCGGAGCGCGCATCGTTCCAGCACGCCTCGCTGATGAGGGGCCCTTGGTCGGTGCGGCCGCAGTTGGTTGGCGCGGTTTCAATCGCCGTTGATCGACATCGAATGCGAGTGAGTTTCGTTCACGGCGCAAGCATCCGGTACACGCGCTCCATCGGACCCTGCCCGATGAATCGTGTCCACCATGACACGAATGTGAATCCGAGCGCGATGCACGCGAGTGAGAGAACGAGTGCAGTGTCAAGCCCAGTGCCCGACGCGATTCCGAGCGATTCGACAAGAACTTCATAGAAGATCACGTGGAACATGTATATGGTCAGACTGGTTTGACCGATGCGTGTGAGCAAGGTGATGATCGGTGAACCCGACCACTTGTCCGCGATGAAAGACACAGTAGCGATCACGAGCAATGTGGCTCCGACAGTTCCGACCGTGTAGGGGACACCGGCGGTGTCGGGGTCAGTCGATGACAACATCAACGTGAAGACGCCAACATCTGATTCCGAACCCAGTCGGTAGACAACTTCTCGAATTGAGTACGACGCGACGAAGAGAGCGGAGCCGGCGAGAAGTAGTTGCCGACGGAGGCGAGCAAAGTCGTCGATGCGTCGTCCGAGCACAATGCCGACACAGAGAAACACCAACCAGGGGAACACGGGGTGGGTGTACGACAAGAACGTTCGCACAAGAAGATCGCCGACTGAATTGATCTCTGGTGGATCGAGCCACGACGTGAACGTGCCATTGACAAGTCGCTCGGCGCGTATACCTTGAATGACAGCGGGAATGAGCGCAATCGGAACACAGAGTGCGAGCAGTTGCCGCGATGACAAGTGGACGAGCGCAGCAGCAAGCATGAAATATGCGCCGTAATAAAAAATGATCGTGCCTGGCCAGATCCACTCAAGTGTGAATCCGGCTGCGTACAGGACGAAGCCGCGACGCAAAAGCCGTACTGACAGCAGCGACGATGCGCCGCCACTCGAGCGTTCCATGAGCGCGATGGCCACTCCGGCGACGCACACGAAGACGGCAGCAAAGCGAGTGGTGAGAGGGCCGGTGTCGGGGTTGAACAATCGTTCCCAGACCGATGGGGCAAGCGGGCTGGTCGCACCGCTGCCATTTAGATAGGTGTGGAAGTTCATTGCCACGACGCCTGACAGAGCGAGAGCACGGGTCACGTCGGGCCAGCTGCGTCGCTTGCGACCGTCCGAGGTCAGGTTCGACGGATGTCGGTGGGTCAGGCCGTCCACTGCAGGAGGTCCACTTGCACCTGTGTGAGCGGGCGTTGCACATCGATCCACTCTCCAACCGCCGGAATGGCGCGCCCACGAGCAACAAACAACATGGAGGTGTGCATGTGAGGTGGCTCGAGCAGGTTCAGTCGACTGCTTTGATAGTGGAATGGACTGCGTCCATCGTCAAGTGGCAATACGCCATGGGCGCTTCCTGCGCCGACAAGCACGACCTGCCCGGGGCCATTGGTCTGTGTCAGTCGATAGCCGGCTCGTTCGCCTGCTTCGAGACTGTGTGCACCGAGAACATCAGCTGTGAGATGCATCATCGACTTGTCACCGTGCCACAACTTGGTGCCAAGGCGTGCTCGGAAATTGCGATTGGCATGTGATGTGCAGAGTCGTTCATATGTCGCGACATCGAGGTGGCTGACGTACACCGGCGCATCGACAGGCAACTTGTCGAGCCACTTGGTGATGTCATCGAGATGAAGTGACATGTCACCGTCGAGCGGTGGATGGATAGAGAACCCATGCACCGTGAGCGGTGAGCGCTCGATGTCAGCCATGAGTTTGTGAAAATCTGTCGGTGAGACACCGTGGCGTTTCATTGACGACTGAAGTTTCACCATGACACGACCAGACCAACCAAAACGAGATAGAGCGACGACATGCTCGACGGAGCCGACCGTGAGCACGGTGGAGAGCGGAAGCGTCGTCGGTGGTTGGGTCATCGTCGGTGTCAGCACGATCGGAGTGACACCGGAGGGAATGTCGCGCGCTTCGAAGACAGTGCCGACAGCGATTTCGTCCGACAGTTGTCCAGCGAGTGGCATGAGGTTCCATCGCCGAAAGCCGTAACCATTTCCTTTGACGACAGGAACGATTCCCGGGTACGACTTCGCGACAGATTGAACGTGTTGCTTCCAAGCGACTTCGTTCACGGTGAGGCGGAGGGTCACCCCGTCACGCTATCCCGAGACTGAAGAGTTGCTCATCGGAAGGAAGTACGGACGAAGAGCGTTCAAATTACGGACTGAAAAACCTTTCACCCATACACCAGCGCCGTAGGAAAATTTCTCAAGCGTACGTAGGAAGAGAAAGCTGAACGGGTCAAGTGTCGGTCGACGGAAATATGCGATGAGTCCTGGCAATGCGATGCATAGTGCGAGGAGACCACTGGCCGATGTAAACAGGGTCGCCAAGATGACCGCGACCGGCCACCAGACCTTGACGACGGCATCTGCGAGACGTTCACCCGTGTTCAGAAAATTCCTCACGAACATTGCGAGCATTAATCGACGAGCGATGTTTTGTCGTTCGAACTGCGTGGCCATGAATGCCAGGTCGAGAAGCGCGAACGCGAGTGCGATGACGTGCCACCCGAGCCCGACGCACAACCAACTTGCAACAGACGTCGGTCGCGCTCGCAGCGGAGTCAATCTTCCTCTGTGCCGTGTGTCGAGGTCGACAGCACTCGTGCCGTAATTGAACCGCTGCGCGAGAAATGCCATGAGACCGCGTCTCGTGTCGTGAGTGCACGCGACAGATGGTTCGTAGCGAACAACTTTGCCGTGATCGACGAGGCGCCAGATGAGGTCGACGTCTTCGCCGCAACGAAGTGTGTGATCAAAGCCACCCACCTCGCGAATGGTCGAGGTGTCGCACACCAACACTGCGCTTGGCACATACGACACTCGTGAGCCGTGTGCAACTTTCGCGACTTGTCGACCCATGTCGAGTGGTGCGGTGTTGCGTTCGTATCTTGCAAGAATGCTGCGTCGTTTCGATGCGACGACACGGGGCGCGACAATCTTGGTGTCTGTGTCGAGTTGCGCGGCAAGCTCACAGATCTGTGCTGCGGTGACCTGCACATCTGAATCGATGAATGCGACATATGGAGTGGTCACCAACTCAAGACCTCGGTTGCGAGCCAATCCTGGCCCGCTGTTCTGGGTGAGCGCGGTGACTGTCGCATTCCTCACGTGCACCGGAATGGGTGATGCATCGTCGACGACAATGACCGACATTTCCTTGAGGGCGTCGACCAGGCCTTGAAGCCGCTGAAGGTCGGCAGCCGTGACGATGTGGGCAGGGATGACAACCGTGACGAGGGCAGGGTCGATGGGGTCCTTGAGGATGGGGTGGAGCGCCCCCGCGCCGACCAATCGGCTGGTCAAATGACCATGCCCGACGGCAGGTTGAGCCCCCGATTCCAAGGCTTTGGCGGCGTCTTTGCCCGCCGACGTGAGCCTGAAGAAGCGAGCAGGGGACCCAGCAATCAATTGGTCCTCGTGACGAATCCAGAGATTGTCTCGACGAAATGTTTGATTGGTCATCGATGTGACGTGGCGGTGCCGCCATTGTCCGGTGTGGCAGCCAGCCACATCTTGATCACGCCACGAAGTTGCAGCACCAGATCGGCTGTCCAGCGGGCGAGCACCTGATCACCGAAGGTCGCATTCGCGTTCGCCGCGTCACCGATGACCCCACTTGGCGACACTGCCTGCACACCATGTTCTTTTACTTTCGAGATGATGTCGTGTGGATCACCGACGGCACCGACCGCTGCATCAAGATTTCGTACGTAGTTCATGTCGATTGCCATTATCACCGATGTCTCCACGTGTCCGGCATGGAGGTCGCCGTCAGTGGTGAATGTCGGTGTCCAGAACATGTGCGGCACGCCGTGATGTGCAAGAGCTGATGACGACGCGTTCATCGATGTGACGTTGCCACCATGGCCGTTCACGAACATGACACCACGCAAGTGAGGAGAGTTCTCACTGAGTGATCGAGCGATGAGCGTGAACGTACGCTCTGCATATTCGTCACCGATGCTCGACGTTCCGGCAAATCCGCGGTGTTCGTCGCTCGCGGTGTAGTTCACCGGTGCGAGCATGAGAACACGTCTGTCGCCGACTTCCTTGAGCGCTCGGACACAAATTGTCGACGCAATGATCGTGTCAGTGTCGAGTGGAAGGTGCGGCCCGTGTTGCTCCCATGATCCGAGAGGAACGACCGCGATGTGTGGAGTGTCGAAGTCCGACGAGTACAACCTCGCGAAATTCACGCTTGTCCGACGTTGTGCTCTTTGCCAGCAAGCAGACGCTTGATGTTTGACACGTGTCGGATCTCCACGAGAACTCCGAGTCCGATGATGGTGAGAATTTCCCACAGCGGCGTGCCCTCGAGCACGAACAACACCGGAACGAGTGGTACGACGGCAATAGACGCAACTGACGCCTTGCGTGAGAGCTTCATGACTACGAGCCACACGAGAATAGAGACGAGACCGGTGACGATGTTCGTCGCCAACAAGATTCCGCCACCTGTGGCGATGCCCTTGCCGCCTTTGAAGCGCCGCTGCACGGGAAACATGTGACCCAGCAGAGCGGCCGCCGCGCACACGTACGCCTCAGGTCGATCCGCAATGACAAACCCGAGAATGACCGCGATCACTCCCTTGCCGGCATCAAGGGCGAACACCAACACACCGAACTTGGTTCCGAGGGCTCGGGCGATGTTGCTGGCACCGGGGTTGCCGGAGCCAAATGTCGTGATGTCAATGCCGCGACTCTTGGCGACCATCACGGCACTGGGAAAGGTGCCAATGAAGTACGCGGCGATGAAGAGAAGAATGATCGCAAATGCCATAAGTAGTGTTGAAAGGACTGTAGTCAGCGGCTGGCGGCGATGCTCGGAACCCGCGCGGGCTTCGAGTGGTCTTGCGATGGCCGCGGAACCAAAGTGACGGGTACCGCAGCGAGCTGCTCATCAGCGTCGCCACCGACACACTCGGGGTCTGGTCCGTCGAGTGGGAGGCCAGTGAAGAATTTCGCCGCCATGCATCCGCCCTGGCATTCGTCGTATGCGCCACATGACGCACATGCACCAGCGCTCTGCGGCTGGCGCAAGTCGACGAACAAGTCAGATTCTCGCCAGACGCGCGTGAAACCACCATCGTCGAGCACGTTGCCTGCCTTGAAGTCATCATGAATGACGAAGGGACACGCGTAGACGTCGCCGATCGGATCGATGAGACAGACCACACGTCCGGCACCACACATGTTGAGTCCGGGCAACGCCGGGCCCAATGCATTGAGATGGAAGAACGAGTCGCCGGTGAGGACGTTTTCGCCATGTGCGGACAACCAGTTGTAGATGTCGCGCTGCTGCGCATTCGTCGGATGCAACTGGTGCCACGTGTCGGCGCCACGGCCGGCGGGGCGAAGACGTGTGATACGCAGCTGCGCGCCGTATGAATCGGCGAGAGCCTTGAACGCATCAAGCTGCGACACGTTCTGGCGCGTCACGACAACGGAGATCTTGAATGGGCCGAAGCAAGCCGACGCGAGATTGTCCATGGCGCGACGGGCGGTGTCGTATGACCCGACACCGCGCACGAGATCATTCGTGGCCGCATCTGCGCCGTCAAGGCTGATCTGGATGTCGAGATAATCCATGTCGGTCAGACGCTTCGCCTTGTCCGCGTCGATGTATGCGCCGTTGGTGGAGAACTTGACACCAATTCCTTTGCTGACCGAGTACTCGATGATGTCGAAGAAGTCGCGACGCACCATCGGTTCACCACCACCGATGTTGATGTAGAACACCTGCAGCGCAGCAAGTTCATCGAGTACCTGCTTTGCTTGTTCCGTGCTCAATTCGCGCGGATCACGACGACCGCTACTACTGAGACAGTGAATGCACTCGAGGTTGCACGCGTACGTGAGTTCCCATGTGAGACATATGGGTGCGTCGAGACCACCCTTGAGTTGTTCGACAAGTGGGCTAACGGACACGGATGATCTCCGATGAGATGAGAGAGTCAATGGCAGACTCGAATGATTGCCAACGCTTCGGTTCGATATCGGAAGCGACGAGGGCCTCTTCGAGTGTGTCGTGAGTCGACAACGACTCCACAACTTTCAACATGTCGCGAGAGCGCAGAAAGACAAGACGACGATTGTCGTAGTGGTACGCAAGTGCTCCGAAAGGTTCGGGCCGCAAGGCGACTTGCGGGTGCACCTCGAGCGCGGCGGTCAGTAGACGCCGCACATGCCGTCGATGGAAATCTCCTCGACGAGGAGTTCTTCGACCACGGTGGCGGCCTGCGTGTCGGCCGAACTGGTGTCGTGACCGGTGATGTCGGTGTCGACGAGTGTGTCTTTCTCCATGTGCTGAGCGTATCCATCTGGGCGCTTGCGGGGGAAGACCAGACCGATGGTCGGCTCTCGCCTCGTCCTGCTGACGAGGCTGTTAGATCTCGCCTCGTCCTGCTGACGAGGCTGTTAGATCTCGCCTCGTCCTGCTGACGAG
>CAYMVM010000025.1:0-10654 GCA_964394175.1 uncultured Bifidobacterium sp. | reverse complement strand
TCTCGCCTCGTCCTGCTGACGAGGCTGTTAGATCTCGCCTCGTCCTGCTGACGAGGCTGTTAGATAAGGTCACTTTCACCGCCTAGGGGAGGCGGGGCTCGGAGGCAGCGACCAACGTGAAGACCCAAGCAGCGATTCTGTGGGAAGTGGGTGCCCCCTGGAGCGTCGAGGAAATCGACCTTGATCCGCCCGGTCCCGGCGAAGTGTTGGTCAAGCTCGCAGCGTCGGGAATGTGCCACAGCGATGAACACCTCGTCACCGGAGACTTACCATTTGCTCTTCCAATGATCGGCGGCCACGAAGGCGCTGGTGTCGTGATGGAAGTCGGCGTCGGTGTCAGTTGGCTCGCACCCGGTGATCATGTGGTGTTCGGTTTCATCCCGTCGTGTGGTCGTTGCCCAAGTTGTTCACGAGGTCATCAGAACTTGTGTGATCTCGGCGCGAAGATGGGCGGCGGTCGACAGATCACCGATGGCACGTCGCGCCACCATGCACGGGGTCAAGACCTCAGCCTGATGTGCATCCTCGGGACGTTTGCACATCACACGGTCGTGAATGAAGCATCGTGTATCAAGATCGACAACGACATTCCGCTTGATCGTGCATGTCTCACAGGTTGCGGTGTCGTCACTGGTTGGGGAAGTTCCGTGTACGCAGCAGAAGTTGCGCCCGGTGACACCGTTGCTGTGGTCGGTGTCGGAGGAATCGGAGCCAACGCCCTACAAGGAGCCAAGCTTGCCGGTGCGAAGCGCATCATCGCCATTGATCCTGTCGAGTTCAAGCGTGAGAAGGCGATGGAACTCGGGGCGACACACACCGCAAGTTCAATGACCGAAGCGGTCGAGTTGATCGGCCAGATCACGTGGGGTCAGATGGCGAACAAAGTCATCATGACCATGGGCGTCGGAAGTGGCGAGGCAATCGGTCAGGGCATGGCGCTGGCCGGAAAGCGTGGACGAGTAGTGGTCACGAACATCCACCCAGCTCTCGAGTCGAGTGTGACGATGAGTGGCCTCGACCTCACGTTGTACGAAAAGCAACTCGTGGGTTCTCTGTTCGGTTCAGGAAATCCTCGTGCCGACATTCCGAAACTTCTGAATCTGTATCGCGACGGATTACTCGATCTCGACGGGCTCATCACGCGTCGTTATCCGCTGGAGGGCGTGAACGACGGTTATCAAGACATGCGGGACGGCAAGAACATTCGCGGTGTGTTGGTCTACGACTGACACACCACAATCATCATTCTCAGAAAGGGGAACAACATGAAGTCAAAGGCAGCAATGATCCACGGGCTCAACCAAGAGTGGAGCGTGGAAGAAATTGACATTCAGGCGCCAAAGAAGAACGAGGTCATCGTCCATTGGCGTGCGGCCGGAATGTGCCACAGCGATGAGCACTTGGTGACTGGCGACATGGTGCCGCCGCAGGAGTACTGGGAGTTCATGGGACTGAAGGATTTCTTCCCGATGATCGGTGGCCACGAAGGCGCAGGTGTGGTCGTTGAAGTCGGCCCTGATGTCACCGACCTGGCGGTTGGTGACCACGTGTCGGCGAGTTTCGTGCCGTCGTGTGGACGCTGTCGTTACTGCAGCACAGGTCGACAGAATCTGTGTGATCTCGGTAGCCAGACCTTCATCGGTGGAATGATCACCGACGGGACGCACCGTCACTTCCAGAAGAATGGTGAGCCCGTCACATTGATGGCGAAGTTGGGCACGTTCAGCGAGTATGCGTGTGTTGCGACGAACTCGCTCATCAAGATCGACAAGGACATCCCACTCGAAGCTGCTGCCCTCGTGTCGTGTGGCGTCGCGACCGGATGGGGTTCAGCGACTGCACGAGCACAGACGAAGCCCGGCGACACTGTCGTCGTGGTGGGCGTTGGTGGTATCGGAATGAATGCGGTCCAAGGCGCAAAGATGGCCGGCGCGAAGCGCATTATCGCCATTGATCCCGTCGAGTTCAAGCGCGAGAAGGCGATGGAGTTCGGCGCCACGCACACGTTCTCGTCCATGGCCGAAGCACTGCCTGCAGTCATGGAGATGACATGGGGTCAGCTGGCTGATCGCGTGATCATGACCCCAGGCGTCCTGTACGGAGAAATGATGGGCGAGGGCATGAGCCTTGCCGGCAAGGGGAGCACTGTCGTCGTCACTGCCATCTCGCCCATGACAAGCACCACGGCAAGTATCAACTTGTTCGAGCTCGCGATGTGGCAGAAGGAAGTGAAAGGCACCATCTTCGGCAGCCTGAACCCACGTGCCGACATTCCAGCGTTGCTCGACATGTACCGCTCCGGAACACTCAAGCTTGATGAGCTCATCACCAAGCGTTACCCGCTCGACCAAATCAACGAGGGTTATCGAGCTATGCGCGACGGCGAAAACATCCGTGGCGTCATCGTGAATGGCTGATCCACACGCGCTGCTTGCGCACCTGTCGTCACAAGTCGTTGGGCGACGCCGAGAAGTAGAACTTGTCGTCGCCGCACTTGACGCCGGTCGACATGTGCTGCTCGAGGGGCCACCCGGAACCGGCAAGTCGACGTTATTACGCGCGGTCGCACAAGGTCTTGGCATCGGCTTCGAATTTGTCGAAGGAAATGCCGAGCTGACACCGGCACGATTGGTTGGACATTTCGATCCTGCCCGCGTGCTGACAGATGGCTACGACGCCGACGTGTTCGTCGACGGCCCACTCGTTAATGCTCTGCGCGACGGTTCACTGCTGTACGTGGAGGAGATCAACCGCATTCCCGAAGAGACGTTGAACGTGTTGATCACCGTCATGAGTGAAGGCGAACTTCACGTTCCTCGCCTTGGTCGCGTCGCTGCCTCGGCAGGCTTTCGACTCGTTGCGGCAATGAACCCGTTCGATGCCGTCGGCACCGCTCGTATCTCTGGTGCGGTGTATGACCGAGTGTGTCGCGTGGCGATGACATATCAAGGTAAGGCTGACGAAGCCGAGATCGTGCGTCGAAATTCTGATTCGTCGAATCTTGATTCGGCCTGGATCGGGGCAGTGGTCGACTTGGTGCGCAGGACGCGCGAGCATCCCGACCTTCGTGTCGGCTCGTCGGTTCGTGGCGCAGTCGACATGACTCGTGTGGCGTCGTCACTCGCACGTGTTCGTTCGGCTGACGTTTCAAATGAGTCGGTCGGTCTTGATGCGGCGCTCGTTGCATTGAGTGGTCGTGTTCGTGTGCGAGAGGGACACAATCGCACCGCTGATGAGATCATCACCGAACTGTGGCATGAGGTGTTTGCCCGACCTGCGAATGGTGCATCGACGGGAAAAGTGATCGCCCCGAACGGGGCAACCAGCCCCCGCTGACCCACGAGGGAGCCGCGGCCGATGAGGCGGTGAGTCAGGCGAGCAAACGCACCACGTCGCGGCGTGAGTTGGCACGACATGAACAGTTCGAACAAATCTCACCGGAAGTCGGCGAACTTGACGAAGCAGCGTTCGACGAGGCTCTCGCGAATGATCCCGATGAAGCCCTGGGAATGCTTGCTGATCTCACGGCCGCAACCGATCCGAAATTGCGCGACTTGGCACGCTCGCTCGCGGGTCGGTTGATGTTGGACATCGCGACACGGGGGCGCACTCGTCCGCGTGGTGTCGGCAAGATCGTCGAGAAACCGTACGAACCTGATGCCGGAGACATCGACATTGATGCCAGTCTCGATGCACTGAACGAGTTGCGTGCAGGCATCGGAGTCGAGTCGACGCGACTTCGAGTGCGTGGTTGGGCACGGCCAGGAACGGCCTTGTGTCTCATGGTCGACCGGTCCGGCTCGATGGGAGGAAAGCCACTAGCGACATCAGCGATTGCGGCTGCTGCAGTGGCGTGTCGCTCACCGCAGGACTACAGCGTTCTCGCGTTTGGGAAAGACATCGTCGTTGCGAAGTCACAAGACGTTCCTAAGGCGAGCGAAGACGTGGTGAATGCCGTGCTCGCACTTCGTGGCTTTGGAACCACTGATGTCGCTGGCGCACTACAGGTCGCAAGTCAGCAACTGGCGCGTTCACGTGCGGGACGTCGCGTCGCTGTCTTGTTGAGTGACTGTCGAGCAACTGTCGAAGGTGACGTGGTGACATCGGCACGAGCGCTCGACGAAGTCGTGATCATTGCCCCGAAGGAAGACCCCGAGGAAGCAACAGTGTTGGCTCAATCAATCGGTGCACGTCTCGCACTGGTCGACGGACCAAGTGAGATTCCCGACGTGTTGGCGCGCGTTCTGGAATAGACGACAATCGTCAGCGACACGACGGATCATCTGGCGGCACGATGCCGCGACGATTGTCGACCGGGTCGACCACTGGAAGTGTCGTCGTGGTGGTCGGTGCCGCAGTGACAGCAGGAGCGACAGTCGTCGTGGTCGCTCCAGAAGCGACGGCCGAGACGAAGGTGACGAGCGACAGAGTCTCTGATGTCGGTGCGTCGTAGTTGAACGACGCACCTTCAACGGTGGTCGCTGTGGTGCCGGCCGTGTCGGTGACGACGCGCTGAGCCAACGTCGCCTGTCCACGGAACACGGCGAGAATCTTCTTCATGTTGTCGTCTTCAAAGTCGGGAAGCAGGACAGAGTTCTCACCGACCTTCGCGCCGACAGCCCGCATCGTGTACTGACCCATGGTGTTCGGATCGAATGTGCGCATCGCCTGAGCAAGTTGCAACAGACGAATGGGAGTGAGCTGATCGTCGGTGATGACGTTCTTCAATGCGGCATCGAGAATTTGGTTGGCGACCGTCGGGCTCGACTTGCCCTTGTCGAGCGCCTTCTGGGCCATGCGCTTCGTGAAGTCTTGCTGTCGGCTGATGCGACCCCAGTCGCTCAGGCCGTCCGTGATCCACTTGTTCTTTGCCGTGTCGAAGTAACGGTAGTGACGTGAGCGGACGTAGGCGAGCGCATGGTCACCGTTGAACTCGAAGCAGCTCGCTTCGGGGACGTTCAGACCCGTGTACTTGTCCTTCACTTTGAACAAGAACGGCACCCGGACACCTCCGACCGCGTCGACCACTTCTTTGAATGTGCAGAAATCGACGTTGATGTAGTGGTCGACATTGATGTTGAAGTTGTTCTTGATAGTGCTGATGAGCTTGTTCGGGTTCTTGCGCTCAAATGCAGAGTTGATTCGACTCTTGCGGTTGCTGTCGGCGATCTTCACCCACAAGTCGCGCGGGAAGGAGAGAATCGCTGCTTGATTGGTTTCGGGGTTGACTCGGATGATCATGATCGTGTCGCTGCGCTCACCGAAGTTCGAACGGTTGCCGAGTCCACCGTGGTACGGAGAGTCAGGATCGACACAGTCAGTGTTCGTGTCGGCACCGGTGATGAGATAGTTCTTCGCGGTCAGGTCGCCAGTGGGCAAATCCCATTGTTCTGACGCAACAGTTGGCTGCGGGGTCGTCTCGAGGGTCACCACCTGGCGATCGCCGAGGCGCTGATTGGCGTACAACAGTCCGACGCCACCAATGATGCAGGCAAGTGCGATGACCATGTTGACCGCAACGATGAGCTTGGCTCGTCCGGGTCGCTTGCCGCTCGATGTGCCGCCGTCAGATGATGCGGATTCAGATGTGGTCTCGTTGGCCATGACGGCTCAACGGTAGTTGCGCGGGTGCCCTAATTGGTGGCGCTCACACAAGAGTCACATTGACGCTGATGTCGGTGCTGTCACTGGGGACGAATGTCACCTCGCGAACCGATCCCGCATCTGAGACGTCGGCAAAATTCGCCTGCAGCGCATCGACGACAGAGCGTGGGGCTGTGACCTCAGCTGTCGCCACCTCAGCGCGTTGGCTGACTTTGGCTTCGGTCTTTGCGCGACGGATGTATCCGAGGGAGGAACACAGGGCGTCGAGCAACTCGATGTCTGCCACGTGTGTGACGCCCTGGTTGACGTCGGCGTCGACTGATGGCCATGTCGATTGGTGGACTGATCCACCATTCCACCAACTCCACACTTCTTCGGCAGCGAACGGAAGAATCGGTGCGAACAAACGCTGAATGACCGACAACGCACGGCGAAGCGCCACGCGTGCCGAAGCGGCTTCGGCATCGCCACGTGACCCGTAGGCACGCCCCTTGACCAGTTCCACGTAATCGTCGCAGAACCACCAGAAGAACGATTCCGTGCGCTCAAGTGAGCGCGCGTAATCGAATTCTTCGAATGCCTTGGTGCACTCGCCGACGACGTCGGCAAGTCGAGCGAGCATGGCGACATCGACTGGTGTGGTGGGAACGGCGGCATCGTCGACATCGCCGAAACCGAGAACGAATTTGGTGACGTTCAACAACTTGACCGCAAGTTTGCGTCCGACCTTCATCTGGTCTTCGCTGAATGCTGTGTCGACGCCGGGTCGAGCCGACGCCGCCCAGTAACGAACCGCGTCACTTCCGTATGAATCGAACAGATCGATCGGAGTGACGACGTTGCCTTTCGACTTCGACATTTTCTTGCGATCAGGGTCGAGGATCCAGCCGGAGAGCGCAGTGTTGCGCCACGGCGCGACGCCGTGTTCGAAGTGTGAGCGCACGACAGTGGAAAAGAGCCAGGTGCGGATGATGTCGTGACCCTGCGGGCGTAGATCAAATGGGTACACGCGGTCGAAGAGGTCTGCTCCGTCTTCTTCCCACAACGCTGCGATCTGTGGTGTGAGCGACGATGTCGCCCAGGTGTCCATGACGTCTGGATCACCGGCAAATCCGCCAGGTACGCCACGCTGGTTTACTGAATAACCAGCTGGCACATCGGTGCTCGGGTCCATCGGAAGCTGTGACTCGTCAGGAAGTATCGGTGCGTCGTGCACGATGTTTCCGTCAGCATCGAGCGGATACCAAACGGGAACTGGAACACCGAACCAACGTTGACGGCTGATGAGCCAGTCCCCGTTCAACCCTTGTACCCAGTTCTCGTAGCGATGGCGCATGTGGTCGGGGTGCCATGCGAACTGCGTGCCACGTGCTGTGAGTGCTGACCGAAGATCAGCGTCACGGCCACCATTGCGGATGTACCACTGGCGGCTCGTGACGATTTCAAGCGGACGGTCGCCCTTTTCGTAGAACTTGACCGGATGCATGATCTGTTTCGGCTCGCCGATCATCTCTCCCGAGGCCTTCAGCATCTCGACAATCGCAGTCTGCGCTTGGTTCACCGACTTGCCAGCGAGCTGGCCGTACCGCTCGCGGCCACTTGCACTGTCAAGACCCTGAGGTGGATCGTTCACGATGCGACCGTCACGTCCGATGATTGCGCGTGTCGGTAACTGCAATTCGCGCCACCAGATGACGTCGGTGAGATCACCGAACGTACAGATCATGGCGATGCCAGAGCCCTTGTCGATCTGTGCAAGTGGGTGAGCGAGAACCGGTACCTCGACGTCGAACAAAGGCGACCGCACCGTGGAGCCAAAGAGTGGCTTGTAGCGATCGTCATCGGGGTGGGCGACGAGCGCTACACACGCAGGTATGAGCACCGGTCGTGTCGTCTCGATGATGACGTCACCTGATCCGTCGGACTTGTGGAATGCGATTGTGTGATACGCACCGGGGCGTTCGCGATCTTCAAGTTCGGCTTGCGCGACCGCGGTGCGGAAATCGATGTCCCACAGCGTCGGGGCTTCCTGTGTGTACGCCTCTCCGCGCTTCAGGTTGCGCAGGAACGCACGTTGGCTGATACGTCGAGAGCGATCGTCAATCGTCGCGTACAGATACCGCCAGTCGACAGACAAGCCGAGCCGGCGGAACAAGTCTTCGAACACCTTCTCGTCTTGTGCGGTGAGTTCTTCACACAACTCGATGAAGTTCGGTCGCGACACGGGCACTGCTTTGTGGTCCTTCGGAGGATTGCCGCGGAACGGTGGTTCGAAGTTTGCCTGATACGGAACTGACGGGTCACACGACACGCCGAAGAAATTCTGCACGCGGCGTTCTGTCGGAAGGCCGTTGTCGTCCCAGCCCATCGGATAAAACACGTGCTTCCCACGCATGCGCCAGAAGCGTGCGACGGTGTCGGTGTGCGTGTACGAGAACACATGACCCATGTGCAGAGAACCACTGACCGTGGGGGGCGGAGTGTCGACAGCAAACACGTCGGCACGCCTGGCTGTCGGGTCGAAGCGATAGACCCCGTCGGTTTCCCATCGGGATGTCCACTTTGTCTCGAGATCGTCGAGAGATGGCTTCTCAGGCACTGCGGACATAGGAGACAAATCGTAGGCTTCTCCCCGTGCTGAACCTCTATGACACCGCCACTCAGTCGGTGAAAACTCTCGCGTTGCGAGACCCGGGCACGGTCAGCATCTATCTGTGTGGCCCGACGGTGTACGGACCGCCTCATCTCGGCCATGGGCGCGCCACGTTGGTCTACGACATCCTGCGTCGCTATCTCGAATGGACCGGTCTTCGCGTCCGCCTGGTGTCGAACATCACCGACATTGACGACAAGATCATCGACCGCGCCAATCGCGAGGGTCGTCCGTGGCAGGACATCACCAACAAATGCGAGGACGTGTGGTTTCGGGCGATGTCTCAACTAGGAGTTCTGCGGCCAACCGACGTTCCGCATGCGACGGAGTATGTGGATGAGATGGTCGACATGATCGGAACTCTGGTCGCACGAGGTGCTGCGTACCCCACCGACGACGGTGTGTACCTGTCGGTCGAAGCTGTTCCTGACTACGGGTTGCTCGCACACCAGAGCCTCGACGACATGCTCGCCGGTGGTGGTGAACGCGAAGTGTTGGGGGCGGGTCAAAAACGACATCCGGCCGATTTCGCGCTGTGGAAGTTCTCGAAGCCTGGAGAGCCAAGCTGGCCGTCGCCGTGGGGTGACGGGCGACCCGGCTGGCACAGCGAATGTGTGGTCATGAGTCTGCAGTTGCTTGGCGACGGGTTCGACTTGCACTGTGGGGGCGCCGATCTGCGCTTTCCACATCATGAGAACGAGCGCGCGCAGTCTGTGGCACTTGGTCGGGACTTCGCGCGACATTGGATGCACAACGGTTTTGTGGTCGACGCCGAGGGCGAGAAGATGTCAAAGAGTCTCGGCAACGTCGCGAACCTTCTCGATTTGCTCGAGCACTACGACCCACGCGCATATCGCATGTTGTTGTTGCAGTCGCATTACCGCTCACCGGTGAAAGTCGGCCAGGACAACATCGATGCGTCGGTGAAGTCGCTTGCGAACCTCGACAACTTCTATGCGCGAACACGTGAGTGCGACGGTGGAACAGCTGATGCCGCTGTACTCACAGCGTTTCGCACCGCGATGGACAATGACCTCGACACGCCGGCAGCAATGGCCCTTATCTTCGACACTGTGCGGTCGGCAAACGCGGCGTTCGATGACGCAGATGTAGCACGTTGCACCTCGTTGCGGGCGACCGCTGTCGAGATGGCCGCGGCGTTGGGGCTGAACTTCACTGTCGGCGATGACATCGATGACGTCGCCGTGGCGATGGCCGCCGAGCTCGATGCTGCTCGCACTGCCAAAGACTTTGCTCGTGCCGATGCCTTGCGTGCCGAGTTGACCGCACAGGGTTATGTCGTCGAGACGTCCAAGGAAGGCACGCGCCTTCGCCGTGGCTGACACGACCGCCACGAAGAACAAGGCACAACTTCCTCCTGGGTTCTGGACGATCTGGACCACCGTCGCGCTCGACCTCGTCGGGTTCGGGATCGTGGCACCGATTCTCGGCAGGTACGCCGAACGCTTCGGGGCGTCCGGGCTTGAAGTCGGTCTGCTCTTCGCGTCGTTCTCGCTTGCACAGTTTGTTTTCTCGCCGATTCTCGGTCGTGTGTCCGACCGAATCGGACGCAAACCCGTCATCATCGTGTCGCTCGTCGGAACTGCAGTAGGAAGCTTCATCACCGGTGCCGCTGGTGCGTTGTGGGTGTTGTTCCTCGGACGCATTCTCGACGGAGCCTCTGGCGCAAGTGTCGCTGTGGCGCAGAGTGCGATCACCGACATTGCTCCAGCCGAGCAACGCACCAAGTTGCTCGGAATGCTCGGAGCAGCATTCGGAATCGGCTTTGTGCTCGGGCCAGCTGTTGGTGGTCTTGCAGCTCTCGGTGGTCCACACGTTCCGTTCTACGTCGCCGGATGTGTCGCTGCGATTAATGCTGTCGCTGCACTCGTGCGATTGCCCGAGACCAAGCCGGCACACATCATGTCACCGCGCACGAGTGGGCGTACGACAAGTGCCGTGTCGCCACAACTTTTTCGGTATGCCGTCGTCGGGTTCATTGCCACGGCAGGTTTCGCCGGGTTCGAGGCGACATTCTCACTCTTTGGTGAGCGACGCTTCGATTTGACTGAAGGTTCAGCCGCAGCTGTTTTCCTCTTCGTCGGTGCACTGTTGGTTCTCGTGCAAGGGGTGTTGATTGGCAAGTTGGCCGCACGCGTAAAACCGTTCGTGTTGTTGCGAGCTGGTCTCGCAGTGGTCGCGATCGGCTTGTTCACGCTCAGTGTGTCGACCACATGGGTGGTCTTGTTTGTCGCACTGGCGACACTTGCACTCGGGCAAGGCGTCGCGACCCCGTCACTCACGTCACTCGTCGCTGAAGCAGCACCAGCAGATCGGCGGGGAGAAGCGCTCGGCTATCAGCAAAGTGCCGGTGCCTTGGCGCGCATCGCCGGGCCA
>CAYMVM010000024.1:11807-27332 GCA_964394175.1 uncultured Bifidobacterium sp. | reverse complement strand
CGCGACCTACTGCGCCACGAAGTGAACACCCATCTCGCCAGCATCGAGGAGAAATAGTCATGGCAACACCGAACCAGAACGCCATCGTCCTGACGCCTTCGGCGGCCGACCGCGACCCCGTGAAATACAACCGTCGGCGTAGGTCATTGGAAATTTCACTCGCCATCGCAGTACCGATCTTCCTGCTGATAGTGCTGCAGCTCGGCGCGGACCAGCAGTGGTGGAGCCGAGTCTTTTATCCGTCTGTCACGGACGTTCTCCGTGAACTCCGTTCGATGTTCGCAGACCGTGGGTTCGCCTACGACATCTGGGTGACCATCAAACGGTTGATTCTCGGCTACATCTTCGGCTCCCTCGTCGGACTTCTGTTCGGTTTCGTGCTCGGCTTGAATCGCCTCACCCGCAAAGCCCTCGAGCCGATTTTGAACGCCTTGTACACGGTGCCGAAGATTGCCCTTCTGTCACCATTGCTCATCGCATTCGGCTTCTACGACAAGCCCATTGTGGTGCTCATCGCCATCACCGTGTTCTTCTTCGTGTGGGTGCCGACACAAGCAGCAGTCATGAGCGTGCAAGCGAGCTTCCGCGAAGCAGCAACGGTCTTCGGAGTGAATCGCTGGCAGATGTTCCGCCATGTCATGTTGCCCGCAACACTTCCGAGCATCTTCGTCACCTTGCGCGTGGCCATCAGCGTGGCGATTCTCACGGTCATCGGTGTCGAGTTCGTGTTCGCACCCGAAGCCCGGGGCCTCGGTTACATCATCAACGATGCACGTGCAACACTCACATCCCGAGTCGCGTGGGCGGGCATCTTGGTCGCGTCGGTGTTGGGTGTTTCGTTCACCTCGTTCGTGCGTCTTGCAGAACGCTTGCTCTTGCCCTGGAACAAGGAAGACCAAGGCAGCAAAGACTGACCTCTGACGCTCCGCCTTCGAAGGTGGAGCGTCAGAGCGAATCGATGTACGACTCGATCTTCGACAAGTCGTTCGGCAGCACCTTCGTGCGCTCGGGTCGCGACAAGAGATCGGCGAGATGCTCGGGCAACTGCGGTCGTACGCCGGTGGCACGCTCGACTGCATCGGGGAACTTGGCTGGGTGTGCCGTCGCCATGGTCACCATCGGCACACCGCGCTCTGCCGACTGGCGAGCCACCGACACCCCGACAGCAGTGTGGGGATCGATGAGCATGCCAGTCGTGGCGTGCACAGATGCGATGGTGGCGAGCGTTTGCGCATCGTCACACCGCCCCGCCCGGAACGTGGGGTCGATCCATTGGGCAAATTGGTCGGATTCAAGAACAAGGTGACCGGCAGAGCGGAATCGAGACAGCTGTTGAGCGGTGGCTCCCCCATCACGGTCGTTCATCTCGAACAACAGACGTTCGAAGTTTGATGAGACTTGGATGTCCATACTCGGGCTGAGCGTCGGCGCCACCTCGGTGACCGCCATGTCACGGGACTCGAAGAACCTCGTGAGGATGTCATTCGAATTCGATGCAACCACCAGATGGCGGATGTCTGCACCCATCTGCTTGGCGATCCAGCCACTCAACACGTTGCCGAAATTGCCTGTCGGGACAGTCACGTCGATGGTGCGACCGATGCGTCGAGCTGCTTCGATGTAGTAGACGACTTGTGCGACGATGCGAGCCCAATTAATCGAGTTGACAGCAGAGAGGTTGTGCCGTTCTCTGAAGGGGTGGTCGTTAAACATGGCCTTGACAAGGTCTTGGCAATCATCAAACGTTCCGTCGACAGCGACAGTGTGCACGTTCGGTGAGTCGACTGTGGTCATCTGTCGACGCTGAACCTCGCTGACCCGTCCGTTCGGATACAGAATCACGATGTCGACGTTCGAGCAGTGCTTCACCCCGTCGATTGCCGCACTTCCTGTGTCGCCGCTCGTGGCACCGACGATGCGAACACGTTCGTTCTTGGCCGACAAGATGTGGTCGAACAAGCGGCCGAGTAGCTGCAACGCGACGTCCTTGAAGGCAAGCGTCGGTCCGTGGAACAACTCCATGAGATGGTGACCGTCTTCCAGCGGCACGAGTGGCACGACGTCTTCGTGGCGGAACGATGAATACGCGGCTCGAGACAAGCCGAGCAGTGTCGTCGCGTCGATGTCTGGTGTGGCGTACGGCGCAATGACGTTCGCTGCAAGCGATGCATAGTCATTCGGTAGATCAGACGAAAGACGTGGCCACGACTGGGGAACGTACAGGCCGCCGTCGATGGCGAGCCCTGCAAGCACCGTGTCTGCGAATCCGAGCTCAGGCGCGCCTCCGCGCGTGCTGACATAGCGCATGCGGGTTCAGCCGCCGATGACGCGGAGCAATCCGCTCGTGCGCTTCACCACGTCGAGCGTGCGGAACTCGCGCAGACACGCTTGCACGTCGGCTTCGCGAGCCGTGTGCGTGATGAAGACGAGACGCGCGTTCTCGCCCATTCCCTCTTGTTCGGCAGTGCGGATGCTCACTCCGTGGCGAGCAAACACACCGGTGACCGCGTGCAACACGCCCGGTCGATCGGCGACGTCGAGGCCGACCAAGTACTCAGAGGTGGTCTGGTCGATTGGGCTGATCGGCATGCGAGCGAACGTTCCGATGGTGGCGTGGGCACCTTTGCGCAAGTTGATGGCGGCATCGATGACGTCGCCAAGAACCGCGCTTGCCGTGGGGAACCCGCCAGCACCGCGTCCGTAGAACATGAGCGAATCGACGGCTTTACCTTCGACAAAGACTGCATTGAAGCTGTCGCGCACACTGGCGAGTGGATGGGTGTTCTTCACCATTGCTGGGTGCACACGCACTGCCACCTCTCCATCGACGGAGATTTCGGCAATGGCGAGCAGTTTGACGACATACCCCAAGCGCTTGGCGATGGCGATGTCAGCACCAGTGACTCCACTGATTCCCTCGTTGTAGACATCGCCAGCTACGACTCGTGCACCGAATGCGATGCTTGCGATGATCGCTGCCTTCGCTGCCGCATCGAGACCTTCGACATCGGCCGTTGGGTCACGCTCTGCAAACCCGAGCCGTTGGGCTTCGGTGAGGGCGACCGTGTAATCAGCGCCGTCTTCGGTCATCTTGGTGAGGATGTAATTGGTCGTGCCGTTCACGATGCCGAGCACGCGTGTGATTGGCTCGCCTCGCAGACTCTCGCGTAACACACGAATGAGCGGGATACCACCAGCGACCGCAGCTTCGAACAGCAAGTCGACACCGGCGGTGTCAGATACGGCGAACAGTTCAGCGCCGACATTGGCGAGCAATTCTTTGTTGGCCGTCACGACGGGCTTGCCCTTGCCGAGCGCGGTTGAGATGAGCTCACGCGCTGGTTCGATACCGCCCATGACCTCGACCACCAGGTCGACGTTCGGGTCGTCGACGACGGCATGAGCATCACGTGTGAGCATGGAGGGGTCGAGTTTCACGTCACGGTCACGGCTGACGTTGCGCACCGCCACTTTGGTGACTTCGAGGCGCACACCCGTGCGCGATTCGATGACATCTGCTTGGTCATTGACCAGCTGGATGAAGGCAGAGCCGACATTTCCGCAGCCGAGAACACCGATTCGGACAGTTGAATGTTGTGACGTCGGCTGGGCGGCCATGCCCTCATGTTATAGGGAGACCGACTTCTCGCTCTCTGGAATAACGCGCACAGACTGGCCGACTGTCTTCTGCAGGGCCGGTGTTCCACCCCACGACACATACACGAGTCGCTGCCACCAGTTCATGTCTCGGCGCGGATCAAGTGACGTGGGGATCACAGTGGTGGCTCCGAGTGATGTTGCTGTACGCGCAACGCGACGAGGTCCCGATGTTGCCGGAATGACCACAGCACGGACACCACGAACAGGAGCGAGAAAGGCATCGACATGTCCCGCCGCACGCGACAGGCGTCGAGAGGGCAAATGTGCGTCGAGGAAGAGACGCTTGCCAGAGCGTCGATCGTGGAACACGTATGCGTAGGCGAACAATGAGAGTGGCCAACCCGTGCGGATCACCGTTACATCGATTGCACCATCACCGTCACCGAGTGTGAAGGTGTCGCCCACATCGTGAGCATGCGTGCTCGTCATGCCAACTTTTCGTGCGACCTTCACGGCAGCACGTGGCCCGTGAACTGGAGCGTCTTTCGGCAGCAGGGCTAGCGACGCGGGCCGGCAATGATCTTCGACATGGGTGCACAACACCACGGCGTCAATGATCGGCAACTCGTCGATGGAGGTGAAGTTGGACTCGTGCACACGGTCGAAACCACCAGAAATGCGTTCAGACGTGAGCCACGGATCGATGAGAATGTTCAACTCATCGTTCGACAGCAGCCACGACTGATAATCGTCGAGGCGGGTCAGACGCATGACGTCACGCGCGCACCAGACGGCCTGGACGCGCACCTGTGTCGCGACCGTCGCGGCGCGTCACTTCCCCGTTGACGATTGTCGCCTTGTAGCCCGATGCCATCTGAAGAAGGCGCGTGCCTCCTGCGGGCAAGTCGTTCTGGGCGTGCGGGAAGTGGATACGCAACCTGTCGAAGTCGATGATATTGATGTCTGCGCGCTTGCCCACCGAGAGCACTCCGCGGTCGGAGAATCCGGCGAAGTCTGCCGTCGCCGACGTCTGCAAGCGCACAGCTTCCTCGAGAGCGATACGCGGTCCACGACGGCGATCACGAGCCCAGTGAGTGAGCATGTACGTCGTCATCGACGCATCACAGATCATGCGCACGTGCGCCCCACCGTCACCGAGACCGCTGATTGCGGCAGGGTGGGTGATCATGTCGTAGATGGCGTCATGGTTGCCGTCTTCATAGTTGAAGAACGGGAACATGAGGAACGAGTTTCCGTTGCTCTCGTTCATGAGGTCATACGCAAGCTCAAGTGGGTTCACGCCGAGCCGCTGCGCGGTGGCAGCGACGGTGCGATCAGGAAGCGGTTCGTAGTCCACGTCCTCGCCCATCACATAAATGCGGTCGAGCACCATCTGGAACAGGCCCCCGATGCCGTCGAACGGAACTGACGGATCTGGAGCGACATCGGCTTCCGCCAAGATGCGTGCGCGCATATCTGCTGAAGCCAGTTGTTGACGCAATTCATCACCGGTGAGACGTGCAGATAGATCCATGAACGTCGGACGCTTCAGGAAGGGGTTGTAACTCGCCCAACCGATCATCATGCCGAAGGGACGTGCCGCCACCTGCGGGCGAAGGTACCCGCCGTCATCGAGAGTCTTTTGACTGAACTCGAGTGCATCACGCCAGATCGTCGGGGTCTGGCTGTTCTGCAACAACAGATACGACACCTTCAACTCTGTCGAGAGAGCCATCTCGCGCATCCACGCGAGCTCGCTCATGAACCCGCCTGCACCATCGGCATCAGCAGGCAATACCTCAGGTGCAATCTCAAAAATTCCGCCGCCACCAGCCTCGAGCGAGGTTGCGATGGCCTTCATCTCATCCATGTCCGCGAAAGTGCCCGGTACGGGTTCACCGTCACGCGCTTTGTGCGCCATCGTGCGACTCGTCGAAAAACCAATTGCACCGGCTTCACGTGCTTCCTGCACGATGCGAGCCATCGCACGCAGGTCGTCGTCAGTCGCCTTCTCGTTGCGTGCGCCGCGATCACCCATCACATATCCACGCACCGCACCGTGTGGCACATATGCAGCGACATCGACTGCGTATTTGCGGCGGTCGATCGCATCGAGATACTCAGGGAAACTCTCCCACTCCCACGTGATGCCTTCATGCAGTGCGGTACCCGGAATGTCCTCGACGCCTTCCATCAGCTGCACGAGCCAGGCTTCTTTGCCCTTTTGCACTGGCGCGAAACCGACACCACAGTTACCGACGACAACGGTGGTGACTCCGTTGCTGCTCGACGGATCGAGCACGGAGTCCCAACTGACTTGGCCGTCGTAATGCGTGTGCACGTCGACAAAACCGGGGGTGACGATGTGGCCCGTCGCATCGATGACTTCGTGTGCTTCACCGTCAATCCGTGGCTCGATGCCGACGATTTTCCCGTCTCGCACCGCGATGTCTGCAGTGAACGCGGGACGACCAGTTCCGTCGACCACGGACCCACCGCGGATGATGAGATCGAACATGCTTCCCCCCCCCGGAACGCCTTCGCACCGACACGCGCCGGCTATGAGGGAAATCTTACGGTGTGGTCAACCTGAGGTGTCAGCCGAGGCCACACGACCGGGGCGAATCAGCGCCTACCGGCAGCCGTGGCCGACAGGGTCACCTGCGCTGTGATGGTGCCCGCACCACGCGACACGACGAAGGTGGTTCCGACACCTGTCGCGATGACCCGACCGGCGCGAAGTACCCGGACAGTCGACGATGTGGGCGCGACGGTCACGACGAGTCGAGTGCCCTTGCGCTTCACGCTGACCACCCGGTGCGCGCCATATGCCGGCAGTGTCGCCGACCTCACGACCGTTGGTTCAGATGTGACGATGACGGCCGTGGGCGACGCTGCCAGTACATCTGATGTCGTACCGACCAGCTCGTCGTTTGCAGGCGGGGCCACGATCGCCGGTGCGGTGGTTGGCGCCGAGGTTGCGACTGGCAAGGTCGTTGGCGGAGTCGAACTCGGTGGATCGACTGGTCGCTCGTCGACGTCGTGGTCTGGAGAGGTAACGGTGTCATTGTTCGGAGATGGGTCATCAAGGTCATCGCCGAAGTTGTCGTCTTGCCAGTCTTCGAACGATGTAGCAGACAGAGTGCTGGACCGTGAGTACAACAACTTGTTCGGAGTTCCGACGCCCGGTGAGACGACAGCGTTGACTGTTGCTTCAGACACCAAGTAGGACGTCACTTCAGCAGGAGACAGACTCGCCATGTTCGACAGCAGGACTGCGGCTGCACCAGCAACATGTGGGCTCGCCATCGATGTCCCGGAGAGGCTGACCAACGCATTCGGTGCAGTGATGTCTGCCGAGAGAATGGAGCTTCCTGGCGCGAAGATGTCGACACAGGCGCCGTAATTCGAATACGACGCTCGAAGATCTGACGCGGTGGTGGCAGCAACCGTGATTGCAGACGGCGCGCTCGCTGGTGAGAAGCCACATGCATCGGTTGAACTGTTGCCGGCAGCGACGACAACAGAAATGCCGTCTGCGACGGCACGTGAGACCGCATCGTTCATCGCCGGACTCACGAACGGCGCACCGAGACTGAGGTTTGCCACTGCGGGGGTACCTGCGACATGGCGCGCGATCATCCAGTCGATTCCAGCGATCACATCGGAGAGGTACCCACTTCCGTTGCAATCAAGCACGCGGACCGGTACGACACGAGCCGATGGGGCCATGCCGACATTGCGTCCGGCAATCGTGCCGGCGACATGTGTTCCGTGACCATCACAGTCAGCGGTGCCTCGGCCGTCGTTCACTGCGCTGTATCCAGCGACGACTCGACCGCTCAGTTCCTCGTGCATCGCGTAGACCCCGGTGTCGATGACATAGGCATCGACCCCTGCACCGCTGCCAGCACGTGCGATGAGCCCGTCGAGCGGCAAATCCCGCTCGTCGATGCGGTCAAGACCCCATGACGCAGCAGGAACAGGCGCAAGACCAGAACCTTGCGGCGTGATCGAGGAAGAAGGTGTCGACGCTGGTGACGTGCCGACGGCATTCGTTGCAGTGACCGTGAAGGTGTACGCCGTTCCGTTCGAAAGACCCGTCACGATGCACGACAGACCACTGGTGGTGCATGACTTCGAGTCAGGATTCGACCGCACCGTGTATGACGCTGCCGCTCCACCATCGCTTGCAGGCTTCCATGCCACCAACGCCGACGCGTTTCCGGCCTGCACAGACTCGATGACAGGTGCTTGAGGAGCCGATGGTGGAACATTCGGCACGATGCTCACAGTCGATGAGAAGAGACCTGCGCCATAGGAGTTGACCGCCTGAACTCGGAACCCTGTCGACACAGCATCGGACAGCCACGTGATGGTGTGGGAGGTCTGCGTGGAAACACCGTCATCGATCGTCGCCCAGGACTGTCCATTGTTCGTCGAGTACTGAATGAGATAGTCCGACGTCGATGCATATCCCCTGCTCAATGGTGGTGACCACGTCAACTCGACGCTGTAGCCGACATTGCGTGCCGTGAAATTACGAGGCGCTGTCGCTGTTCCGATGGCACGAGGAGTGACCGACACGGTCTGTGATGCCACACTCGCACCCCGCACATTGACCGCAAACACCCGGAACGTGTGCAACACGTTCGGCGTGAGGTTCGACACCGTCAGATATCGACGAGTGATGCCCGTCGTTCCGACTGTCGACCATGTGTCCGTGCCGGCGACATTCATCTCGACGCGGTACTCAGTGATCGGACTTCCACCATTGTTGGCAGGTGACCACCACGAGATTGATGCGGTGGTGTAACCGATACTTGCACTCACGTAGCGCGGTGCCTCTGGCACACTGACCGTACGTGGAGTCAAAGTGACGACGTTCGAGGGTGTGCCACCACCGACAGAATTCACTGCGATCACACGGAACTGCACCTGCACACCACCAGCAAGCGGCGCAATGGTGACGTAACGCCGTGACCACGTTGTGGTTGCGACTTGAGTCCACGATGTACCGGAATCATCTGATTTCTCGATGCGGTACTCAGTGATGGATCGTCCACCGTTCGACAATGGTGAATTCCAAGACAGCGTTGCTGATTCGAAACTGACCGAACCGTTCAAGAAACGTGGAGCTGACGGCGCCGAAGCAGCGCGTGGGGTCGCACGCACGATGACAGGTGAACCTGGCCCAGCTGAGTTGATGGCAGAGACTCGGAAGAGATGCTCGATGCCACCGGTGAGTGAGCCGAGCGTCGCACTTCGCAGCGACACAGGGTTGTTGCGCACGACGCTGTAGGTGGTGCCGCCGTCTGTGGACTGCTCGATGCGGTAGCTCGAAATCGCTGAACCACCCGTGTCGATTGGTGTGGACCAATACAGACTGACCGTCTCGAGCCCGGCCACGGCTTGAAGGAATCGAACTGGACCGGGCACAGACACTGCAATGGGGGTAGCGGACACTTCATTACTCGCTGTGGACACACCAACACTGTTGACGGCCTTCACGCGGAATTGATGCGCGACACCTCCAACAAGACCATTCAGCGTGATCGAACGCGCAGTACCGACGCCGTCATTGAAGACGACCCATGACGTCGAATCGGTTGTGTATTCGATGACGTAGTCAACGACCGTGGCTCCCCCGCTGTCGGTGGGAGCTGCCCACGTCAATGCGACGCTTTCGCGGCCAGCCGTCGCCGTGAGTTGACTCGGCGCAGACGGTGCTGTGGGCTGGCGAGGGGTCGACGACACGGGTGATGACGGCGAACTCGAGCCAAGTGAATTCACCGCAGACACCCTGAACTGGTGCGCGAGACCATTTGACAGACCCGACACGGTTGCGTACGTGGTGGAACCAGGGACGCGCGCTGACGTCGTCCACGTTGCCGCGTCGATCGATTGTTCCACGACATATTCGATGATCGGTGCCGACGCAGAAGTTGCTGCAGCAGTCCAGCTCAATGTGACGCGACCATCGCCGGCGACAGCTGTGAGGCCGGTGGGAGCGCTCGGAACAGTCGGTGGTGCCGGGGCGAAGGAACCGGTGAAGAGAAGAAGATTCGGTGAACCTGTACCGGCATTTGCGATGACATTCGATGTTGCAGCAGCAAGCATTGTCGAGGCGACAGTTGCCGGTGACGCCGTGGGATTCGTCTCAAGGAAGAGTGCGATCGCGCCAGCGACGTGCGGTGCCGCCATCGACGTGCCGGACCATGTACCAAGTGACGTGTCGCTCGTGCTGGTGGCGGACGTGATGCCTTGACCAGGTGCGAACATGTCGACACATGAGCCCCAGTTCGAAAATGACGCACGCACATCGGAGCTGGTGCTCGCACCCACAGTGACGGCACGCGCGGTTGAGGCCGGCGAATATGAGCATGCATTCGCGTTGCTGTTGCCGGCTGCGATGGAGAACGAGATTCCGTCGGAGATTGCGCGGTCGACCGCCGTGTTCAACGACAGGCTGTAGCCACCACCAAGACTCATATTTGCAACCGCCGGAGTGGACTGTTGGTGATGTGCAATCATCCAGTCGAGCGCAGCCACGATGCCGCTCACACTGCCTGAACCACCGCAACTGAGGACTCGGACAGGAACAAATGTCACGTTCTTCGCCACTCCGTATGTACGACCTCCGGTCGTTCCTGCAACGTGCGTTCCGTGTCCGTGACAGTCGGACGTTCCGACGCCATCATTGATGGAGGTGTACCCAGCCACCACTCGCCCACTCACTTCGACGTGAGTCGCACGGATACCCGTGTCGATGATGTACGCAGTGACCCCTGTTCCATCTCCTGCATAGGAGTACTTCTGATTGAGAGGCAATGCGCGTTGGTCGATTCGGTCTAGGCCCCACGTCGCACCGGTCTGGTCTGCAACGAGTCCAACCACACTGTCTTGTTCGACGTTCGCAACTGAGGGGTCAGATGCGAGCGCATCGGCCTCGGCTTCCGTCAAGTCCACGACGAAACCATTCAGTGCTTGTGAGAATCGCCGACTGATGCGATCACTGAACGTTGCGACAAGGCTCTGCATGTCGGCACCAGATTTCAACGAGACGATGTACCGACCAGGTATGACATCGCCAGGTGAAGCGTTGGCGACAACATCTGCTTGTCGCGACGCGACATCGGTGGGATCGCTCAATGACACGAGTCGGTCCCGTTCGACGATGCGAACATCTGGATCCGTTTTCAAGCGGGACACATCTGACGCATCGAGTGAAGCGACGAACCCGTCGGAACCAGCACTGAACGTGTCGAGGATGGTGTTTCCGCGACGACGCTCGTCGGCCACCGCCGACGTGAGCGATGCCTCATCGTCGAGCACCACTATGTATGTGGACGAGGGACCAGGTGCCGCCGCGGCCGATACAGAAGTGACCCCGAACACTGAAGCAGTGAGGCAAGTAGCAAGAGAAAACGCCGCACATCGACGCAAGACATTCATCACCCGCTGAGCATAGGGAACCCATGCGTCGAAGTTCAGTCGGGGGTCGTTCTGGCCGCTCCGAGTCAGCGAGCGAAAATCGCGACCAGCACGGGGGTCACGATCAGGCCAGGAAGCAACGACCCAAGGCGAATCCGCTTGATGTCGAGCAGGTTCACGCCGATCGCAATGACAGCCAAACCACCAGCAGCAAACAGCTCGGTTCGCATACGGTCATCGAGCGCTGAATCGAGCAGGGTTCCAAGCAACGTGAGTGTGCCTTGCAGAACGAACACGCTGAGAGCGCTGAATGCGACACCGATGCCGTACGTCGCAGTGAAGATGATCGCGATGAAGCCGTCAAGTGAGCCTTTGATGATGTACAGCTGCGGTGTTTGGCCGGTGGCATCCTCGATGGCGCCCAGAATTGTGAGAGGACCGACACAGAACAACAAGGTCGCCGTCACAAATCCTGTGACGAAGCTTCTGCCGCCACTCTCGATTCCATCGTTAGATGCCCTTGCGAATCTGCGTTGCAACACGTGGCCGAGAGACTCGAGGCGCTCTTCGACATGCAGGACTTCCCCGATGATCGCACCGATGACCATGCCGACCAATGGGAACACCATGTTGTGTGTGCCGATCGCGTCACTCACTCCGAGTGCGACGGTGACGAGCCCGACCGTCTGCACCACCGTCGTGCGCACTTTTTCGTCGATGCGGTGACCGATGAGATACCCGACCCCACTGCCCACCAAGACGAGGACGGTGTTGATGATCGTCCCTAACCCACGCACCTCGCCAGACTACTGACGGTCACTTGAACGTCACCTTGTATGACCCCGCGAGCGACATCTGCGATAGGACGTCGGCTCTCACGTGCCACTTGCCTCAACCGCTGAAACGCCTTCGACATGTCGGTCTCACAGCGCTCAGCGATGACCCCCTTTGCTTGTTCGATCACCACGCGACTGTCAAGAGCCTCCTGGAGCTGTCGGGTAAGCGATCGCGACTCGCCAATCTGTCGGGCCTGCAACATCGCCGAACTCGCCACGTCGACGACACCCTGAGCCACCACCAACTGACACGCGTCGACGATGGCTTCGTCTTTGGAGAGCAACACAATTGCACCATTGATGACATTGTGCGACCGAAGTGGCAAGACGTATTCGTGGCGATATCCCATCGTCACGGCAGTTGCGACATATGAGTCGAAGTGCATGTCTGCAGGATTGATATCCCGTGCGCAATGCAGCCCAGAAGCCAGCACACCAACCACAGATCCTCGGTTACTTGTCATCTGAGATGTGACCAATTCGGCCACTTGGGCACTCGAAGCGGCCGCAACGCGTGGCCGTCCATCGGGATCTAGCAGCACGAGTGCGCCATCTTCGATGTGAGTCAACTCCGCGCACCGCATCAGAAGTGTCAGATAACCGTCAGTGTCGACACTTTCAAGAAAGACATCAACCACCTCGACGAACGCATCGACAATGTTCTCTGCATCAAAATCCGGACGGATTGAAGTCGATGAATCGGTGGTCATGCAAGATCCATTGTTCCTGCGAGACGTGCGTTCGACACCATCAGTGCTAGCTGTGTCCGATTTGATTTGCCCAGAATCGACAACAGTCTCGACACCCTGTTTCGTACAGTTTGAGGGCTGAGATACACCTGTTGGCTGATTTCTTTGTCCGTGAGTCCATTCGATATGTGGCACAGAATGTTCCGGTCGGTCTCACCGAGAGTCGCGAGTGCGAGCACTCCTGAATTCGCCAGTCGGGTCTTTGCTGCTCTCACATCGTCGGGTGCGATGAACTTCTCGCCCTGCGCGACACCATGAATCTTCCTGATGAGGTCCTCTGTGGGCGAGCTTTTCGGCAGGACACACGCCACACCTACCCTCTCCGCTTCGAGCAATAGTGCGTCATTCTCGAACGGCGTCAGCAACAGGACATTGGTGTCGGGGAGATTTCCACGAATCCAAGCCGCCAAAGCAGTCCCCTTTTCGTCATTGAGGTTGGCGTCTACGACCGCAACATCGACAGGTTTTGACTGAAGAATTCGTCTTGCTTCGCCCGCATCTCCGGTGAGTCCGGCGACACTTATCTCTTTCGAGTGACCTAGTATCCATGCGATTGATTCACGGACCATGGCATGTCTGTCACATACGAGTGTGTTGATCATTGGTACCTCCTTGTAGGTGACACCACTTCACAACGCATTCGTCATCACTTCAAGAGATGAATGTCCCTTGCCATGACTCATTTGTCCCTATGACGAAAGTTCAGCTCGTGCAATCTCTGCGATGTACTCATCCGCGATCTGCTCAAAGGCTGTGAGCGTCATTCCGTAAACAGTTTCGAATGCCGAAGCAAAGTCCCGTTGAAGATTGTTCTCGGCCCACAGCTTGAGGAGGTTCGGCAGGCCGCCGAAGTCTGCGACCAATAACTCGACGGCCAAAGGACCGACGTAGTACTCGCAACCATTGACCTTCAACGTGTCTCCTCTGTAGCGACGGAGCGACTCGGTGCAACGACTAGCCCAGTCTGCGAATCGCCTCAATCGGAGAATATGGAAAGTCTTGTATGACATCTTGTCCCGATAGGTCTGGACACGGGCGATGCCACTCATGAACTCAGCAAAGCCCTCCTTGATCCATGCTGGTTCATCAGGTTGGACTTCGCCGCTGCCGCTGGCCGCTCTGGCGACGTGGGCCCACTCATGTGCAAGCCCTGACAAGTTGCGATCGACGATGAAGCTTGATGTGCGTGAAATCGCTGGCTCTTTTCTGCTCTCCAGGACTTGGGTCAACGACTGACTTGGTGAAACCAAGAAGAAATATCCGGTGAGGTTGATGACGATGAACCGCCGATTGCACACCGCCGCAGCCATCAGGAACACACCGTTAGTCCGGTCAAGGTCAGGATTACATCCACGCCGTCTCACTTCCTGTTGGAGAAAAGCCTGCGTTCGTCCGACCACCACTGTCGTTTTTGTCGTGTCTCGAAAGTTGTTGATGTCGAAAATCTGCTGAAGTGTGTTGAGAACTCGTCGTGACATTGCCAGTGTCATCGACGACTTCGCTGAAGGTTCGATGACCCAGGTGAGGACACGAGACGAGTCGTACACGGGGTTCGGCCTGCGGTCGATCAGCGATTGGACTGCTGAAATGACGCGTCGCTCACTGACTGTTAGCCGTGCCGTCATCGGCGTCGATGTGTTTCCATATGGCACAACCACTCGCTCGACGCGCCACTCGTTCGTCGTTGTTGCTCGGACCGGCGAACAGGTCATCCCCGTTATCAGAGCCGTCAACAACATTGCAACGAACATGCGTAACGACGACGTGCGCATGTATCGCAATCTAGGAATGCAGACGTCCGACTTCTGGTCAGAGATGCACGATCTGCGCACATCGGTACATCCGTCACTTGCCCTGGCCACACGGCAGACCTAGCGTTCTTCTGTCGCCCACGTGTCTGCGGGGCGTCACATGGTCCCCAGACTCCGGACCGCACCACATTCGACGCTTTCCCCGGCATTTGGAGGCGATCGGCGCCCACTTGGAGTCGTCATGTCACAGACCCTTTCTTCCCGTATACGTCATCGATTTCGGCATGGGAGTGGTCCCATCGACCGGCTTCCCCGAAGCACACGAGGTCGACTGGCACTTTTGTTGGGAGGCATCGTGGCGACCTCGTTGCTTCTTGTTGCCGGTGGACGAGCGAGTGCCGAGCAGAACCCCGGTACGCGTCTCGAGCAATGCGAGAACTTGACCACCGTCTGTGATTCGAGTCATGCGTCCAACTGGATCACCGGAAACCTCGGTACTAGCAACTCGGATTATTCGGAAGGTGACTCGGTTCCGTTCCGAGCCAAACTTGACAACCTCACCGTCGGCAAGACCTATGGCGTCAACATCGGTTTTGAATCGACAAAAGACGGCAAGCACGCCTACGACTACTTCACGTCATACAACCGCACTGAATCGACCGCCGATCCATGTGTCGGCATCACCTGTTCGCCGCCAAGTGACACGTTGCCCATCCCGATGGACCCAAATGTTTCGGGTGCAGGAGTGACCCAGATCGGCAGTCAGTTCATCTCGTTGTTCGGTGGCAACTTCGTCGACCCCGGCTCGAACATCGCCAACACTGGCGACTTGTGTGGTTCAGCAACGTGCAACATCGCAGTGAACCCCAGTGCATATGTGTTGACCGGAAGTTATGCCGGCTCGAGCAGCACGTCGACCTTCGTGTACTTCACCGCATCAGCTGAGACCATCGTTCTGGCCTGGGGTGGCCATATCGCTGCCGAAGATGACTGGGGCGCCGGGATGGGAGCCTTCAACATCTCTGGTTCGCCGTACCACATGAATCTGAACTCCCTCGATTGCTCTTCCGAGGCCTGCAGTACCGGCGCCAAGGATGTGTCGATCAGTAGTGCCGCAGTGACTCCGACCACCACGACAACCACAACGAGTACAAC
>CAYMVM010000024.1:0-11707 GCA_964394175.1 uncultured Bifidobacterium sp. | reverse complement strand
CGATCAGTAGTGCCGCAGTGACTCCGACCACCACGACAACCACAACGAGTACAACGTCGACGACCAGTACGACATCGACGAGCACTACATCCACGACCAGTACAACCACGACAATTCCGGAGACAACGACCACCACGTCAACAACAACCACCATTCCGGAAACAACGACAACCACATCGACAACAAGCACCATTCCGGAAACAACGACAACCACATCGACAACAAGCACCATTCCGGAAACAACGACCACGACCGTCCCAGACACCACGACCACTGTTCCCGTGACGACCACGACTTTGCCCGGGACAACGACGACGGTTCCGATCACGACGACGACTGCTCCGGCGACCACGACGGTCGCCCCAACGACCACCACCGTCGCCCTAACGACCACGACGACAGCTGGCGATCTTCAGGTCATCTTCCCATCGACGACAACCACCGCTCCCGAATCAGACTTGCTCGTGCTCTTTCCCGAGACGCTGCCTGACACCGGAGCTGGAGATATCGACACGATGTCAATCGTGAGTCTCGTGCTCATGTTGCTCGGGGCATTGGCGCTCGGAGTCGTCGTGTTCCGCAACAACCGCATGCCGTGGGAATGAGTTGAGGATGTCGCTTCAACAACTCTCTCGCACGCATCATGTGTCTCCGCTGCACCCGTCAGTGGGACAAACACCGAGCTTTGCCCTTCTGAGCACGTTCCCACCCACCGCCTGTGGGCTTGCGACGTTCTCTTCCGCATTGGCCAGAGGGCTACAACAGATCGGAGTTCCTCATGTGGGCGTCGTGCAGTGTTCGGATGACACAGACATCGTCCATGACGAACGAGTACTTGCCCAACTGCGCCCGAACGATGAAGTGTCGATGCGTGACGCGCTTCGTGCGCTCAATGGACATGACGTTGTTCTATTGCAACATGAGTACGGCATCTTTGGAGGAGATGATGGTGAGCAAGTTCTCGACCTGTTGGACGGGCTCGACTCAAGTGTGATCACCACACTGCACACGGTTCCACTCTCACCAAGTCTTCGTCAACGAAGGATTCTGGAGGAGGTAGCGGCACGTTCTGCTTGTGCAGTGACGATGACTGATACCGCTCGTCGAAGGTTGCTGTCGACCTATGACGTGTCACCGGAATCAATCGTGACCATTCCCCACGGCGCAACCCTCCCCCACTCAATTGCGCCGACGTCAGCAGGATCTCCCCTCCTGCTGACGTGGGGATTGATCGGCCCAGGCAAGGGCATCGAATGGGTTCTTGATGCCCTTGCCTTGGTTGCCACGCACATGACACCACCTCACTACATCGTCGCCGGTCAGACACATCCAAAAGTTGTCGCACGCGAAGGTGAGCGGTACCGACAGATATTGCAGGAACGTGCGCAAACCCTTGGAATCGCGCAGTATGTCACGTTCGATTCGAGATATCGCACGCTCGCTGAGTTGATGGACTTGATTACCGACGCGACATGCATCGTCTTGCCGTACGACTCAATGGACCAGATCACCTCGGGCGTGTTGGTCGATGCTGTGGCAGCTGGACGACCAGTCATCGCAACCGCATTTCCGCACGCCGTGGAATTACTCGCCGATGGTGCCGGACTCGTCGTGCCACACCGTGACCCAGCAGCGCTCGCCCGTGCGATACTTCGCACAGCTACACGACCAGACCTCACAAGAGCGATGTCGATCGCCGCGGAACAACTTGCACCGCGCCACTCGTGGCCGGCTGTCGCTGCGAACTATGTGAACCTCTCGAGCCGCATCGGTGCTCGCGCGTCAGAGGCAGTGTGATGGCCCGACAGACCCTCACTCGACGTGTGAGTATGAGACATCTCGTGTACCTCACCGACGACCGCGGAATTCTTGAGCATGCGAAGGGTTCCCGACCCCGCTATTCACACGGATACTGCACTGATGACAATGCGCGTCTGCTCATAGTTGCCGCACGCGACAAGGGGCGATCTCTTGGCTCGAACGTTCTTGCTCACATTTCGATGCAATTCCTTCTGGATGGACTGGTCGACGATGGGCGAATATACAATCGTCTGAGTTTCGAGCGCATCTGGCAGGACGACCCATCGACGAACGATTGCTGGGGCAGAGCGGTGTGGGCTTTTGGGACCGCCGTAGCCCAATCGAACGATTCCATGGTGCGAAGAAACAGTTTCGAGGCGTTCGAACGCAGCTCGCGACAATGCTCAGATTCACTTCGGGCGTCGTGTTTTGCTGCCCTCGGTGCAGCTGAGATCCTCAGAGTCGTGCCCGGCAATCAGCAGGCGACAAGTCTGATTCGTCACGCCAACGACTTGATCTCCTCGACTCAGCAGAAGAGTCCGTGGAACTGGCCTGAACCACGACTCTCGTACGCAAATGCAGCTATTGCTGAAGCGCTACTCGTCGCTGGCTCAGCATTAGGTGACGACAATGCAACGGAGCAAGGACTGTTCCTCCTGAGATGGCTCGTCGAGTCCGAATCGCACGGTGACCATTTCTCCGTCACGCCAACAACTGGTCGTGGGCCTGGCGACCCTAAGCCGGCTTTCGACCAACAGCCGATCGAGTTGTCCACGATTGCCGATGCGTGCGCTAGGGCACGTTGGATCACTGGAGATGACAGTTGGGAACGTTGGTTACACCAAGCCGTCGACTGGTTCCACGGAAAAAATGACCTCGGCGTACCGATGATCAATTTCGACACCTGGGGAGGTTACGACGGACTGTGTGCTGACGGGCCCAACATCAACCAAGGGGCAGAGTCGACTCTTGCCATGGTGGCGACGTTGCAGTACGCGCCGATGCTTGAATCGCTACACACGTGACCCTTGCGCGTCGGACGAACATCCGGCTTGAACCAGATTCACGACGGGTGTTCACCCGCATGTTCGTCGCCGGCCAAGAAGACTTCGGCTCGCGCCAGTCGCGCACAAGTCTCGTCATCGACAGGGTGCTAGCTCTCAGTGACGAAGAGGTTCGGGCTGCAGTTGATGACATCGGTCGACGATTCACTCTTCGACATGGCGATCTCTCCTATTGGCTGGATCTACATGCACACCGCGTAACGAGCCGACTCGACCCGACCTGGGATGTGTCTGAGGATCGCTGGCGCCTCATGGGGGCTTTCTTCACCCATGAATTCTCGGTGGAAGGGGCTGCGCTCACGAACCCTTCGATGGTCTTGCACCCAGACCAAAGAGGACTAGCCGACGACACTGTTCGCTTCGTGATGAGTGTCCGCGGAATTGGCGAAGGACACCGATCGTCCATCGGGTTCCGCACAGGAACGATCGATGGTCGAGGTCGGGTCAAAGTGGACCCAGCTCGCCCGCATCTGCATCCCGGCATCCATGGAGACTCCACGATGCATCGAAAATCATTTCAAGGATTGCTCGAAGAAGTGGACGACTTCGGAGAGAATGCCCGATATGTGCTCAGTCAGCTAAATGAGGTGTTCTCAGAATCAGAGCTCGAAGAACAACTTAATCGCCTTCATCACGACAGAGATGCGTATCGATACGCCGAAGACACCATCAAACACTTCCGCATGATCATGGATCGCGCTTACACCGTCAAGTTCCCTGACACGAGGGACTTGTCAGAACGTATTCTGTGGCCCTACTCCGACGCAGAACGTCGTGGCATGGAAGACGCTCGATTCGTGCACTTCACACATTCGGACGGCCAGAAGGAGTACTTCGCCTCGTATACCGCGTTCGATGGCACCGAAATCTCACAGCAACTTCTTCGAACTTCCGACTTTCTCACTTTTTCGACCTTCCCCATTTCGGGTGCCGCTGCTCACGGAAAAGGTCTCGCACTCTTTCCCCGCAAGGTCGGCGGACGGTATGTCGCATTGACAAGAGCGGATCATGAATCAAATTCCGTCGCTTTCTCAGACGATCTCGAATACTGGAGTAACGCCACCCAAGTTCAGCGTCCCCTGCGATCGTGGGAAGCAATTCAGTTGGGCAACTGTGGTTCGCCCATCGAAACCGAGGCTGGTTGGTTGGTGCTCACCCATGGAGTTGGGCCCATGCGCACGTACAGCATCGGTGCGATGCTCCTTGACATCGACGACCCTTCCGCTGTTCTGGGGACACTCGACCAACCATTGCTCAGCCCGATCGAAGATGAACGCGATGGCTACGTACCGAACGTGGTCTATTCATGTGGGTCGATGCGACATCAGGACACACTTGTCCTCCCGTTCGGAATCGCAGACAATCATGTGGGTGTTGCAACCGCAAGCATCAGCGAAGTGCTGTCCCATCTCATCACGTGACAACGCCAGATTGCGTGGCTCGATAGACGGGTGAAGTCAGCTTTGACGTCGAGTTGCCTGCCATGGATCGACGTCTAGCCCAACCCCTTGGTACAACGAATGCAACACACTTGCTTGCTCGACGCCCCAGTGCGCCCTCATGAGCACGCACAACTCGGTTCGAAAGTGAGCACTGTGCACCGAGGAGGCTGCCACCAGGTGGGCAAGTTCGTGCAGCACGGTTGATATGTGGACCTGACGACCGTTGAACTTCACTGACCGTGAGTCGAGTTGCACAAATGCTACGCATCGAGCCGAAGAGTCTCCGAAGAACACAGCCGGAGGATCCCAGCCTTCAGCAGACGCGATGGCTTCGACGGTCGCTCTCACTTGACTTTCATTGAGTCGAGCGTTCGCCCATGTGAGCTCCACAAACTCTTCACAGGCGTACGTGAGGTTCTGCTCAATCGTCCCCGATTGATATGCGGTCGCGGCGTTTCTCACACGCTCACACATGTCGACAAGGTCGTCGCCGTGATGATTCATTGTCACGTCAACTCACCTCGTACGCCGGACGTGAACGATCGGCCCGAGGACCCGAAGTTGCGTCCCGTTGCACGACCGTTCTCGTAATCGCCAGACGCCGCATTCGAGTACGAGTAGGTCTTGCGCAGCGGAGGTGCCGTGATACGCATTTCTTGTTCTGCGCGAGTCGCACGATCGGCGAGAACAAGGCCTGCCCCAGGGGTGTCGCGGAGAAACTCGGTGCGCGATGTCGCGAGCGCCTGGCCCAGTCCCTCTCGAAAGCCCTGCCACCACGCAGTACGTGCCGAGCGCGAACCTCGCGGAAGTGTTCGCGCGCCGAGTAAGTCTGCTGCAGCAAAGAGTGTGCGCACAGCTCGCACGTCTGATGCCCGCCCAAACATCACGAACACTGATGCACCGTCGTCGTCGAAGTCGCGATAACCGGCGCATGAATGCACCTTCGCGATCTCGTACAAGACGTTGGTGCGCTGGACACGATAGGGCCCCTCGATTCGAACACGTTCCAGCACCACCGTGATGTCATCTTCAACAGCGCCCGCAAGATCACCCTCGACCAGCCCATGTTTTTGCATCAGTTTCGATGCCAGGGCGAGAGCGGTCTCAGCCTCGGCCAGTGGCGTGTTCGGGTGGTTGGCTCTGGCCAACAGTGCGCGTATTTTGTCGATCAACGCCAGCATCCTAGGAAGAGGGTGGCACGTACCCGCATTAGGGTGTGCTGCCATGAGCGGAAAAGTGCGACTCGACATCGATGGTGCGATTGCCACCATCACCAATGACAATCCGGAAAAGAAGAACGCCTTCACCGATGACATGGATGGGCAGTTGTTCTCCATCCTCGCTGAACTTCGCCAACGGAAGGACGTGCGGGCGATCATCTGGCGCGGCGACGGCACCGCATGGTCGTCTGGACGTGATGTCGGCAGCATCGGCAACTCGGCCGGCGAGATGACACATCACGAGCTGATGAATCGCGGCCATGAAGGAATCCTGCGCATCTTCGATCTCGATGCACCAATCATCGTGCCATTCCATGGCTGGGCAATCGGCGGCTCATTCCAACGCGCACTGTTGTGCGACATCCGTATGGCAGCAGAGGGAACGCGCTTCATGCTTCCTGAAGTCACACACGGTGTCATCCCCGACACCGGTGGGGTCGCACGTCTCTACCAAATGTGTGGCCATGGCGTGGTCTCAGACATGGTGCTCACTGGTCGAGTGATGTCAGCAGAAGAGGCTCTCACCCACGGTGTCATCTCACGTATCGTCCCGGCCGATCAACTCGACGCGACAGCACGCGAGATGGCCGAGAAGATTGCCGCAGCACCGCAGGCGACGGTGAAGATGGCTCGCAAAGTCATCCAACACCTGTCAGAGCAAGAAGTGCGCACGTCGATGGCGGACGAGAACGTGTTCCAAACGTTCATCAACAAGTCCGACGACTACGCCGAGTTCCGTGCGGCACGCGCGGAGAACCGAACCCCGAAGTACTCGGGCAGCTGATGTCTGACGGACCTACTCCGATCGGCCTCCCCGAGCCACCTCCGCTCGGAGCATCTGCCCTCCCCGCCGGCACCTATGACGGAAGCACGGTGTTCATCACTGGCGGAGGAACCGGACTCGGCAAAGCCATCGCCACCGAGTTCGCACGTCTCGGTGCGAATATCGTCATCGCCAGTCGCAAGAGCGATCATCTCGAAGCTGGTGAACAGGCGATCACCGACGTCGGCGCGCGAGTACTCACGGTCGCTTGCGACATCCGCGAACCCGACCAGATCGCGGCTGCTTTCGACGCAGCCACCAATGCTTTCGGCATGCCGAACGTGCTGGTGAACAACGCAGCGGCGAACTTTCCTGTGTTGGCCGATGAAATGTCACCCAACGCGTGGAGAACAGTCGTCGACATCACGCTGAACGGGACCTTCTTCTGTGCTCGCGAATTCGCACGTCGTCATCTCGCCTCTGGCACGACAGGCTCCATCATCAACGTCGGGGCGACATATGCCTGGACCGGCGGACCAGGGTTTGCCCATTCCGCAGCAGCCAAAGCCGGCGTGAAGAACATGGTCGAGACCCTCGCCGTCGAATGGGGTCCGTACGGTATTCAAGTGAACGGGCTCGTGCCTGGTCTTTTCCCGCACGAGGACATGACCGCGGACATCAAGGGAAACCTGAAAGGCCTCGATGACAAAGGCGACCGGCAACCGGCATTGCGCACTGGTCGCTTGCGTGAGTTGGGCTGGGCCGCCACGTTCTTGGCCTCTCCCTACGCCCGCTTCGTGAGCGGTCACACCTTCGTGGTCGACGGAGCCAACTGGCAACGACGTGCTCTCACCAACCCACCGGTGGTGACGGTGCGTGACCAAATGCGCCCGCCGAGCTGAGTCGAATCACAGGGACAAAAAAGCCCCATGAAATCGGCACAAATCCACCACTCGGCACTGTCGGTGTAATAACTTCGTCCGCATGAAGAAGCGTGATCTCATTCAAGCTGTAGGTATCCACGCCGATGTCGATAACAAGACAGCGGCCCGAGTAGTCGAAGGAACGATCGACGTCATCCTGGCAACAGTTGCCAAGGGTGAAGTCGTGAACCTCTCCGGCTTTGCAAAGTTCGAGAAGAAGCGTCGCCCGGCGCGCATGGGTCGTAACCCAGCCACCGGCGAGCAGATCAAGATCCCTGCAAAGACGGTCGCCAAAATCACGGCACTGAAGGGCTTCAAGAGCATTGCTCTCGGAGTTGCTCCAGCACCGAAGATCAACACCAAGCGCCCAGTGGCACCTGCCAAGCCGGCTCCGAAGAAAGCAGCACCCAAGAAGGCTGCTCCCAAGAAGTCAGCGAAGAAGGCAGCGCCAAAGAAGAAGGCAGCCAAGAAGGGTGGCAAGAAGCGCTGAGCTTCGAGTCGTCGAAAAGGCCCACCCGAAAGGGTGGGCCTTTTCATTTTCTGCCGAGTCATTCACTTAGATTGTGGGCGTGGCCTTCGGACTGCATTCCGTCACTGACCAGTTGCGCTGGATCGCGCGCAACACGCGCCGCCTGATCGTCACTCTCGTCGGCTTTTCCATTCTCGGTGCTGGGCTCTCAATGCTCGTGTTGCCCGGACCAGGAATCATCGTCGTGTTGCTCGGATTTGCCGTGCTTGCACGTGAGTTCACATGGGCTGAACGTGCGCTCGACAAAACGGCTACCTCGGCAGCATCTGCCACCTCGAAGGTCACGTCGACAAAAGTCGGCAAACTGACGCTCGCCGCATCGGCACTCAGCATGATCATCGGCGGTGGAGTCGTGATGTACATCTACGGCGACCAGCAGATCATCGGTGCGAGCGTGACGCTCGCCGGCGTCATCGCACTATCGACCGTCCTCCCTGCAGTGCAGCGTTGGTTGAACCGCAAGGTCGGCGAGCGTGAACGACACTGACGCGATTCGCCACGTCATCTACACGTACTGTCGCGGAATCGACCGCCGGCAGATGGACATCGTTCGGTCGTGTTATCACCCAGACGCCACTGACCACCACGGTGATTATCGTGGCGGCGTCGACGGAGTGATCGAACACTTCAGAAGCGAGTTGTCCAAATGGGACTCCACCAGTCACTTCATCGGCAATGTGCTCATCGACATTGACGGTGACATTGCCCGCGTGGAGAGCTATGCACTCGCCCACCATCGACGAGACACGACAACAGAGCGGCGAGGCATCGACTTCGTCGCAGGCGTCCGTTACGTGGACGACTTCGAAAAACGTGACGGGTCGTGGCGCATCGCGACCCGTGTCGTCGTTGTCGACTGGACGCGAACTGATGAGCTGTCAGAGCGTGGCTGGACACGACCAGCGCACTACGCGAAACCAGGTCGCGAGGACGACCCAGTGTTTCGCCGTGACCTCGATTCGCTCTAGTTCTTCTTGGCCGCTTCGGGCTTCCATTCGCGGAAGTAGTCCGGATTGCGTCGATCACGCATGGACTCGAAACGCTTGCGCAATGTCTCTTCGGTCTGCGGACTCGATGGCAAGATCCAGAACTGATCGTTGACGATGGCATTGAACACTTGGTCTGCCACGACCTCGAGGGGTGTCTCGTTGATTGTGGCGTTTGAAGCCTTCATGATGTTGACCACGTCGTCGTATGTGAAGTGGCCGTCAGTTCGTGGTTGGTCGCGCTCGTATTCGGCTGGACGAGTGGCCCACGCTTCATACAGCTTTGTCTTCAACATGCCAGGGCCTGGAAACAGCACTGACGCACCGATCTTGGTGTTGCGAGTGCGCAGATGTAGCAGCAGCGCCTCGCTCATGGTGACCACGGCTGCCTTCGACACAGAGTAGATAGGTGTGTCAGCCATCGGTGCAATTCCACCGTTGCCACTTGTGGTGTTGACGATATGCCCCTCCTCGCCTTGGGCGATCATGATCGGTGTGAAGACCTTGATTCCCCATGCGACACCATAGACATTCACGTCCATACACCAACGCCAGTCAGCCGGTTCGTAGTCCCACAGTGCCAACTGCCCACCAGGTCCGAGGCCCGCGTTGTTGCACACCACATGAACTGCGCCGTAGGCCTTGAGTGTCTCTTTCGCGAGGTTCTCGACGGACTCGAGCTTCGTGACATCGGTGCGCACACCGGTGACTTCGAGTCCCTCACCGCGCAACTGCTTCACCGATTCGTCGATGCGTTCTTGCACGATGTCGGCGATGACGACCTTCATGCCTTCTTGCCCGAATCGCTGCGCCATGGCGAGGCCGATTCCGCTCGCTCCGCCCGTGACGACAGCAACTTTCCCCTTTAATTCCTTCATGACTAGGCCGCGTTTCTCTGAGTGTGTTTCATCATTCCCGGACAGTGTGTGGCTTCGGCTGGAATCGATTCGTAATCGATGCCTCCGAACACCTCTCCTGCTGTCAGACAGTGTTTGTCGGCAAGTCCCCTCAATTTGTCCACATCGAAGTGGTAAAGCTTCGCCGACGTGTACGTGAGCATCTGCGCCACTTCATCGATGTCGATACCACCGAAAGTGTTCTTCAGGTGCTCGGTCGTGTACGGCCACGATGCTTCAAGGTGCGGGTAATCCGACCCCCAAGCGATGTTCTCGACACCGACCTTGTCGCGCAAATCAGCTTCGACCGGACGCAAGAAACTTGCTCCGACATGACACTGACGCTTCCAGTACGTACTGGGCTTTTCCGGAAGATCCTGTGTCGCGTAGTAGCCGAACAGGGTCTCTGAGCCGTGTGTGCCGTACTTCATTCGGTCATAGAAGCTGTCGAGCTCGGCGAGTGTGTCGACGACCCACTTGGTGCCGGTCTCGGTGTTCACGAAGCGCAGGTTCGGGTGGCGTTCGAAGACTCCGCTGAACAGCAGGTGCCACATGGCGCGGTGTCCCCACCAGGTGACTTCGAGCATGAACATGGCAAGCGACGCCGGGAAGTACGGACCGAATTCAGGAACGCCACCACCAGAGTGGTGTGTGACGGTGAAGTCGAGCTCTTCGCACTTCGCCCACAGCGGTTCGTAACACGGCGCATACAACGGTTCGAAGCCAGAACCTGGAGGTGCACCTGGCAACAACATGCCACCACGGAGATTGTTCTCCTTGGCCCACTCGAGCTCTTTGATGGAACCTTCGACATCACCCAAGAACACTTGAATCAATGCTGACCGCTGATCCGGTGCCTGCGACACGTAGTCAGCGGCCCAACGGTTGTGTGCCTTCAAGCCTGCGAATCGCAATTCACCGTCATTGCTGAGCCGTGGCGCTTCGAACATGTTCGCCGGAATCGGTGCGAATGGTGGAAGCGTGTTTGGAAACACGACTTCAGCGATTACTCCGTCGGCCAACTGTTCTTTCATACGACGGTCAGAGTTCCAGTTACGGTCGGCATCCTTGTCTGGGTCGCCACCGACTCCGACGTTGCGGGTCGACTTGTCCCCCATCGTGGCCTGGATCATCTTGTTGCGTTCTTCGACTTCGTTTGCCCACTCGTCGAACTGATGGTGGTACTTCTTCTCTAGGTAGTTCTTGTAGTCCCAGAGATCAGCACCTGCGTGACAGTCCGCAGAGATGACGACATGATGGTCAGTTGGTTTCATCGGTCACACCTCACATGTGGCAGTCGTACTCAGAGATCCACCAGCGTCCGGCTTTCACCTCTGCGGGATCACTGAAGTAGTTCGGGTCTTGCCCGAGTTCTTCGGGCGTCGGGCCGACACGATCAGCGATCTTCTGCAAGGCATCGCGATCCATGTTGTAGCAACGAATGGCATTGTCGCCGAGCAACAGCGCGGTGTCGTCGACGGGCAGATGCGCGAAGTCCTTCTTCAGACGGTCACGGGTGTGCGGCCATGTGCCTTCGGGGTGCGGGTAGTCCGTTCCCCACATGGTGCAGTCGATGCCGATGGCGTAACGACGACGAAGTTCTTCCTTCGACATGGTCGAAGCTCCGATGAAGCAATTGACTCCGAAGTATTCACTCGGCAGCTTCGTGAGTGTTCCCTTGATCTTCGCTGCCATCTTCTTCATTGTGTGACCACCACCGAAGTTGATGTCGGATTTCCAGAGCAAGTCCGCGGCCCAGTACGCACCGGCTTCTGTGACCACGAACTTCAACTTCGGGAAGCGCTCGAAGGCGCCCGAGAGGAGGAGATGGAACATCGGGCGATGTGTGAAGAATGGAACTTCGTGCACGTACACACCGAGGTTCTCGTTGTAGTTCGCGAAGTCCGCTTCGCCAGAGTGCGTGTGCACGACCATGCCGGCCTCCGCGCAAGCTGCCCAGAACGGGTCGTACGAACGGTCGTTGTAGGGCTTGTTCGTGTGCCACATCGTCGGGATCATGACGCCGCGGATACCGGGCTGTTGAGCGGCCCACTGCACTTCTTCGACTGCGCGCTGCACATCGT
>CAYMVM010000023.1:26934-31035 GCA_964394175.1 uncultured Bifidobacterium sp. | reverse complement strand
TACATCTCGCCGTACTTCGTGACCGACACCGAGCGCATGGAAGCAGTGCTCGAAGACCCGTACATCTTGCTCGTGGCAACGAAGATCACCGCCGTGCGCGACATGTTGCCGGTGCTCGAGAAGGTCATGCAGAGCGGTCGCCCGCTTGTCATCATCGCTGAAGACGTCGAAGGTGAAGCACTTGCGACTCTCGTCGTGAACAAGATCCGCGGAACGTTCCGCAGCGCGTCAGTGAAGGCTCCTGGCTTCGGCGATCGTCGTAAGGCGATGCTGCAAGACATGGCAATCCTCACCGGTGGACAGGTCATCAGCGAAGAAGTGGGTCTCAAGCTTGAGAACACCACGCTCGATCTGCTCGGCCGTGCGAAGAAGGTCGTCATCACCAAGGACGAGACGACCATCATCGAAGGTGCTGGTGCCGAAGACGACATCAAGGGTCGCATCAACCAGATCAAGACTGAAATCGACAACACCGATTCGGACTACGACCGCGAGAAGCTGCAAGAGCGCCTCGCCAAGTTGTCCGGTGGCGTCGCAGTGTTGAAGGTCGGTGCAGCCACCGAAGTCGAGCTGAAGGAAAAGAAGCACCGCATCGAAGACGCAGTAAGCACCACGAAGGCCGCTATTGAAGAAGGTGTCGTGCCTGGTGGCGGAGTTGCGTTGCTGCGCGCTCAGGCTGCTGTCGAAGCTGCCGCTGCAAAGATGGCAGGCGACGAAGCCACGGGTGCCCGCATGGTTGCTCGTTCGCTCGAGTCTCCGTTGAAGCAGATTGCCGAGAACGCCGGCATGGAAGGTGGCGTTGTCGTCGAGAAGGTGAAGAGCCTCACCGGAACGCAGGGTCTGAATGCCGCCACTGGCGAGTACGAAGACCTCGTGAAGTTGGGTGTCATCGACGCGGCCAAGGTGACTCGTTCTGCATTGCAGAACGCGGCATCGATCGCGGCGCTGTTCCTCACCACCGAGGCCGTCATCGCCGACAAGCCCGAGCCCGCCGCACCGGCAATGCCCGGTGGCGACATGGGCGACTTCTGATTCGGTAACGAACAAGTCACACATAATTTTTCGTGGACGGTGTGATCGCCCTCGTCACCATCGACGAGGCACGCCACCACGACACCGATCTTCAATTGTTGGCCGACGCTCTTGGGCGTGCAGGAGCAACTGTTGAACTGGTGAATTGGGACGACGCCGCGGCGGACTGGAAACGGTTCGTCGCGGCGATTGTTCGTTCTCCGTGGGATTATCACTGGCGCCTCGCTGAATTCCTGTCATGGGCCGACCGTGTGTCGCACGAGACGAAGTTGTTCAACTCGGCTGACGTGCTGCGGTGGAACACCGACAAGGTGTACCTGCGCGACGCGGTCGAGTTCGGTGTGCCGGTGATTCCGACTGCCTTCGTCACAGATGACGCTGGTGTCGACACCGTGGTGTTGCCGCGCGATGTGGTGGTGAAACCGACAGTCAGCGCTGGCTCGAACGACACGCTGCGTTTTGTTGACGACGAAGCTGGCGCGCGCGCACACATTCGCCACGTGTTGTCGCTCGGGAAGAAAGCGATGGTGCAGCCGTACCAAGCGCGTGTTGATGACCGAGGTGAAACCGGATTGTTGTTCTTCAACGGCACGTTTAGCCATGCGTTCTGCAAAGCAGCGATCTTGTCGCAGGGCGAGAGCGAACGAAACGGGCTCTTCGTGGTGGAAGAGATCACCTCGCGTACGCCGCGTGCAGATGAAATAGCGGTCGGCGAGAAAGTGCTCGACCTGTTGCGGTCACGTTTTGGCGAAGCACCGTTGTACGCGCGTATCGACATGGTCGACGGTGATGACGGAGCGCCCTTGGTGATGGAAATCGAACTGGCTGAGCCGTCGATGTTCTTCCATGTGGCAGAAGGTTCGGCAGATCGTTACGCCGACGCGATACTGGCGCGGGTGGCTCGGTAGCCTTCGCACCATGAGCGCAAACAGCGAGCCAATGTCACCGTCAGTTGGCCTCGGGGTCATCCACTTGTTCTGCAAGACCACACCCGCCTACGACGCAGAAGCATTCGTCGGCGCGGTGAAGAACGCCGAGAACGCCGGTGTCAGCGTGGTCACAGTGGCCATGCTCGGGCACAAGGCCGATGTCGCGGTCATGGCCACATCAGCCGACATGCGCCCGTTGAAGTCGCTGCAGACCGCACTGCAACACGCCGGGCTGTCCATCGCCGACTCGTACGTGTCGCTCACTGAAGTGAGCGAATACGCCAAGGGTGTGCCGCAGGAAATGTTGAATGCGCGCCTGTACCCGCAGCTTCCCCCACCAGGGAAGAACGCATGGTGTTTCTATCCCATGTCGAAGCGTCGCGAGCCCGAGCAGAACTGGTTCACCCTGCCGTTCGAGAAGCGTTCCGAGCTCATGATGGAACACGGCAAGAGCGGCCGCACATTCGCTGGTCGCGTGGTGCAAGTTGTCACCGGCTCTGCCGGTCTCGACGATTACGAGTGGGGTGTCACACTTTTTGCCGTGAACCCCGACGACTTGAAAGAAGTCGTGTACACCATGCGATTTGACGAAGCGTCAGCGGTGTACGCCGAATTCGGCCCGTTCTACACCGGCATGGTGACCCCGGTCGAACAACTCGCCCAACAGATCTGACGAGTGGTCATGGCGACCGACCTGGTGTTCTTACGCGATGCGTATCTTCGCGAGTTGGAAGCCACTGTCGTCGAAGTGCGCGACAATGCGCTTGTGCTTGACCGCACGATTTTCTACCCGACAGGTGGTGGTCAACCACATGACACCGGGATCATCGACGGCCAACTGGTGGTCGATGTGCGCAAAGACGGCGACGTGGTGGTGCACACACTCATCGACGGCGCGGCAGTCCCTTCCGTTGGTTCCTCGGTGTTATGCCATGTCGATTGGGGGCGTCGCCACAAGTTGATGCGTACTCATACGGCGATGCACGTGTTGTGCGGAGTCATTTGGAACGAATGGCACGTACCGGTCACCGGCGGGAACATGGAGCCGTTGACCGCACGCATGGACTTCGAGTTCAATCCCTTGCCAGACGATTTTGCTGCGCGAGTCGAACAACTGGTGAACGAGGCAATTGCTCGCGACCATCGCATCGAGGTGTCATTTCTTCCACGAGACACAGCCGTGATGGATGAAGACCTCATTCGTACGAAGGTGTCACTCATTCCAGAGTCGGTGAAAGAGATTCGCGTGGTCGACATCGTGGGGCTCGACAAACAAGCCGACGGTGGCACGCATGTGGCGTCCACTCGTGAAGTCGGCACGTTCCGTGTGGCTAAGGTCGAGAACAAAGGAAAGGGGTTTCGCCGTGTCCGAGTCGAACTCACTGATTGACATTTCTCCAGCGCGTCTGCAGAACCTGAAAAAATGGAACCTCGCACTCACCGTGCTGCACGCAGCGCAAGCCGTGATGATCTTCGTGATGGCTGGCAGTTTCGCCATCACTGTCACCTCGAACTTTCCGGTCGGCCCGCCAGGTACACGCCTCGAGATGCCGTCGTCGTTTTTTGAGCTGGCAATCGGGCCGGCCGTCGCGCTGTTCCTGCTGATGGCGGCGGTCGACCACTTCCTCACCGCCACAGTCATGCGTGACACCTACGAAGCTGACCTGCGTCGGGGTATCAACCGCTTCCGGTGGGTCGAGTACTCGTTCAGCGCGACACTGATGATGTTGCTCATTGGCATGTACTCCGGTGTCACCGACATCACCGCCCTGGTGGCAGTGGTTGGTGCAAACGTGGCGATGATTCTGTTCGGGTGGCTGCAAGAAGCCATCAACCCACCAGGTCGCACGTCGACCAACATGAAGCCGTTCTGGTTCGGCACCCTTGCAGGTGTCGCACCGTGGATCGGTATCTGGATCAACGTCGTCGGTGCTGACACCGTTCCGAGCTTCGTGTTCGTGCTTGTCGTGCTTGAGCAGATCTTCTTCTTCAGCTTTGGCCTCAACCAATGGTTGCAATACAAGGGTGTTGGCAAGTGGACCGACTACGTGTACGGCGAAAAGGTGTACTTGGTTCTCAGCCTCGTGGCGAAGTCATACCTTGCTTGGCAGATCTACGGTGGTTCGCTAGCCAACTAGCC
>CAYMVM010000023.1:3656-26834 GCA_964394175.1 uncultured Bifidobacterium sp. | reverse complement strand
ACGCTCGATTCCGAGTAGCAACTTGTCGCTGCTCGGTCTGCTGCGTCACATGGTGTTCGTCGAGTGCTATTGGTTTTCGTGGGTGATGGCCGGTGACAACAGAGAGCCAGTGTTTGCCTCTGACGACGACCCGGACGCCGACTTCAATTTCGATGAAGTGGCGACGCTCGCGGAAGCTGTGGCTGCATTCGAAGCTGAACTCGTCTCGAGTCGCCGACTTGAAGCCGCGTGCGCGTCGCTTGACACGCTCGCCGCACGCACCGAAGTGCGCGATGGGGCTGATTTTTGCCCCGATCTGCGTTGGGTGATGGTGCACATGATCGAGGAATACGCCCGTCACAACGGCCATGCCGACTTGTTGCGCGAGGCCATCGACGGTGTGACAGGAGACTGACATGCCAGAGCTCTCGAATCTTTTTGCATTCATCGGTGCGACCATCGTGCTCTTGCTCATCCCAGGCCCAGCGATCATCTACATCATCAGTCGGTCACTTGCCGACGGACGCACGGTCGGGTTGTCCGCAGTTGCTGGCCTTGAAGTCGGCGACACCATTCAAGCGTTGTTGGCCGCGTTGGGTTTGAGTGCCGTCATCGCCACGTCGGTGGAGTTGTTCGAGCTGGTGAAGTGGGCCGGCGTCATCTATTTGGTGGTCTCAGGTGTGCGCACATTGCTGACGCGTCCAAGTGATCTGAACACCGATACGAGCCACGTCACGAGCGGGATGGCATTTCGACAGGGCATCTTGGTGAATGCCCTGAACCCGAAGACTGCGTTGTTCTTCTTGTCGATCTTTCCTCAGTTCGTTGATACGTCGGCTGACAATGCCAAGGTGCAGGCACTCGTTCTCGCCGCAGTGTTCGTGGCGTTGGCGACAATCTTCAATGGGTCGTACTCATTGATGGCAAGTGGGCTGCGCTCGGTGCTCTTGCGTGGGCGTTCGTTGTACATCATGCGTCGCTACGTGGCTGGCACGGCGTTCGTGCTGCTCGGTGTCTTCTCTGCGACGACTGCGCGGCCCGTCACTGCGAAGTAATCAGGTGTTGTCACTGCTCTGATTGAGACTGAAGACGGGATATTCGTACCCCTCGTGCGATGACAACCTGAAAGCTGATGGCATTCAACCGCAGTGACGCAGGTCTTGGCTCGTGGCGCATCATCTCGAGTGCCGAGGAACCGGTCACCCGACGCTTGCGTCATCGCTTGCCGTGGCTTGCTCTGGGCCTGGCGGGCGCAATGTTGTCCGCATGGATTGTGAGTTCTGCTGAGGACGAGATAGCGCGCAATGTCGCACTCGCATTCTTCATGCCAGCCATCGTGTACATGGCAGATGCAGTGGGAACTCAGACTGAGGTGTTGGTGGTTCGGTCACTGTCGGCAGGAATTCCACTTCGCGATTTTTTCTTCAAGGAAGTTCTTGCTGGTGTCTTGATCGGCGTGCTCATCGCTGCGGCGTTCTATCCGTTCTGCTTTGTGCTGTATGACCAGGCAAGCTTGGCGCTCACCGTGAGCCTGGCGTTGTTTGTCAGCTCAGCGATGGCGGGCACGATCGCATTGTTGCTGCCGTGGCTACTCATGAGAAACGGCGCAGATCCTGCATTCGGGTCGGGACCTCTTGCGACGGTCGTGCAAGACCTGCTTTCAATCGTCATTTACCTGGCACTTGCCACCGCCATCATGTGACCAGTTCACACAGATTTAACGGCTTCAGCACGGCTATCGGGGTGCGACATCGTTACCTTCAAAGACGTGGCCGGAGACCTTCCTGAGTATCCCCAGCGCCTGTTCGAGGTGATCACAACGACTGTGCCGACATGGATCGAGCGCGTCATGCTGCTGGCGTGTGACGACTCGGACAATTTGACGCGTGAGAACGTGAAGAGTCGTGTCAGAGATGTCCAGCGTGACACGTTGGCCTACGTGACCGAGCAACTGAACGGCCTCCTCGCCACTGATGTCGATGATCAGCGCTCAAATCCACTCGAGGTTCTGCGGTCGAGCACGAAGTATGCAAATGCGGTGTTACGCGATGCACGTGTTTCACCGCCGGCCCGTGACGAGTTCCAGCAACGTCTCGATCCCGACGATGAGTTCCTGCTCGGTCCGATGTCATGGATGGATCTCGGCGAGTCGGTACATGAAGCCGGTATTGAGTGGGGAGCATGGAAAGCGGCGACAGTGCTCACGCGACGTCGTGCTGAAGGAAAGCTCAGCTGATGCGGGCGCGTACAGACGTCATTGCTGACGTGTCGGTGACGGGTGGAGCGTTCTGCCGCGCGCTGTCTGACGCGACCGATGAGTGGATGCGTGAGCTGTACGCGAGCGCCATCACCTTGGTAAAAGACCGTAAGCAGTCGAATGTGGCACTCATTGCAGTCGGTGGGTATGGCCGACGTGAGCTCGCACCATTCAGCGATCTCGACGTGTTGCTCGTGCACAAAGGGGTACGCAACATCGACGACGTCGCCTCCAAGATCTGGTACCCCATCTGGGACGCGGGTCTCAAGCTCGGCCACGCAGTGCGTACACCCAAAGAAACCTTGTCGCTGTGTGCAACTGACCTTGACACCGCGACGGCACTTGTCACTGCTCGCTTCATCGCTGGTGACTCTTCGCTCGCCGATGAGGTGATTCGTGGTGCACGGGAAGCGTGGAAGAAGCGTGGACGTCAGTGGCTCATCGAACTTCACGATCGTGTGAAAGAACGGCATGAGTCTGCTGGTGAAGTGGCGTTTCGATTGGAGCCCGACCTGAAGGAAGGTTCGGGTGGGCTGCGAGATGTGCATGCACTGTGGTGGGCTTTGTCTGCCGGTTTGCAATTGGCGTCGGGTGATGTCACCTCGCTTGTCGAGGCACACGAGGTGTTGCTTGGCGTGCGCGTCGAGTTACACCGCATGGCTGGCAGGGCAGGTGACGTGTTGCGTCTTGAAGATCAGATGTCAGTCGCCAAGGCGATCGGGTTTTCGTCTGACGATGCTCTGATGGCTGCCGTGTCAGCGGCGGGCCGAAAGATCGCTTGGGTGGCTGATGAAGCATGGGCACGGCTCGACCCGCCAGATGACGCCCAGTCCGCGCCTCGCTCGCTCTCCGCGGGAGTGTTGGTGCGTGACGGCGAAGTGCACGTGGCTGACGATGTCGACCCGGCACACGACGTGTCAGTGGTGTTGCGAGTAGCGACTGCAGCCGCACGCGAAGGACGACGAATCGCTCGTGAGTCGTTGAACCGGCTCGGTGAACGCACGCCACAGTTCCCGAACCCGTGGCCAGCTGGCGCAAGTGACGAGTTGGTTGCTCTGTTGCTCGAGGGTGAGCGCGCAACTCCGGTGCTCGAGGCGCTTGATCAACGCAACTTGTTGGCCAAAGTACTGCCCGAGTGGTCATCGGTTCGCAGTAAGCCACAGCGCAACGCGTACCACCGGTTCACCGTCGATCGGCACCTGTGGCAAGCATGCGCCAATGCAGCTGCGCTTGCCGATCGCGTGAAACGCCCTGACTTGTTGGTGCTCGGTGCGTTGTTCCACGACATCGGCAAGGGATACAAAGGCGATCACACCGAAGTGGGTGTGCAGTTGTTCGACGTGGTGGGTAAGCGCATGGGTCTCACCGACGATGACGTGCGCACGATCCAGACGATGATTGAACATCATTTGTTGCTCGCCGATGTCGCCACGCACCGCGATCTTTCAGACGATGCGACCATCACGTACGTCGCCGAACGAGTGGGCAATGTGACGACACTTGAGTTGCTGCACGCACTCACCGAAGCCGATTCACTGGCAACGGGTCCCTCCGCGTGGAGTGCGTGGAAGTCAGACCTCGTCACCTCGCTCGCGCAACGCGTGTCGCATGTTCTCGGTGGTGGTGACGTGAGTGAGGTCACGTGGCGTCTCTTCCCCAGTGCCGACGTGTTGCGACTCATGAGTGAAGGCGACATCTCTGTGACCTTCGGAGAGGGCAGCGTGACCGTGGTGAGTCCAGACCGGCCCGGAACCTTCGCGACCGTCGCTGGTGTGTTGTCGCTCAACGGTCTTGATGTGCTCGGCGCCGAGGCGTATTCGGATGACGGTGGCGACATGAGGGCGCCGATGGCCGCATCAGAGTTCCGGGTCGCTTCACCACCATTCTCCGACTTCGATTGGCAAAAAGTTCGAACTGAGATCATCTCCTCGTTGAACGGCGAATTCCCACTCGAAGCGCGGCTTGCCGAACGCAACAAGTCGGCACGACCACGTCGCGTACTGGCGGCCCGAACTCTTGATGCGCCTGTCGTGAAGCTCGACAATTCCGTGTCGTCGAACGCCACGTTTGTCGAGGTCCGCGCTCCAGACTCAGTCGGCATTCTTCATCGCATCACTAAGGCTTTGGCTGACTCTGGTCTCGATATCCGTCATGCACGTGTACAGACGCTCGGTAGCGAAGTGGTCGACACGTTCTATGTGCGAAATTCAACTGGTGACAAAGTTGCCATTGATGTCGCCGGAGACAACATTCGTGCTGCTGTGCTGAATGCATTGTCGAATTAGCCAACTAACATCACACACGTGTCCGAGCCAACGCAAAGCGATTTCACCCGCGATTTGGTGCGCTGGAGCGAGACTTTGGCTGCAATCGCCCGCACCGGCATGGCATTCACTCAGAGCCTGTACGAAAAGGAGCGGTACGAGGAGGTTCTGAAGGTCGCCGGAGACATCAAGGCATCAATGGAAGATGCCATCGAAACGCGTCGTGAACAGGACCATTTCGTGCAGGAATGGATGGAGACGATCGGGGAGGGCATTCCCGGTTACGTCACCCCGAAAGTCGCCGTCGGTGCAATCGTCGGGAATGACGCCGGTGAGATTCTCCTCATTCGTCGTCGTGAGACGGGTGTATGGCTGTATCCCACGGGTTGGGCTGATGTCGGTTATTCACCTGTCGAAGTGGCGATGAAAGAAGTGGAAGAAGAAGCCGGCATCATCGCCGAACCGGTGCAATTGCTCGGCGTGGTCGACGGCATGCGCATGGGTTACTCACGCTTCGGCATGTACATGCTGGTGTTTCACTTGCATGCCGTTGGTGGTGAACTTGCTGGTCACCCACTTGAGACGAGTGGCGTTGGTTGGTTCAGTAAAGACGCTCTGCCCGATCCGACTGCTGGGGTGCAGTGGTGGGGCGACATGGCTTTCAGCGCAATCGCGGGCGATCGTGGTGCTGCGACATTCGATGCACCGCGGCCTGACATCTGGCGCGGCTGATCACCGGCGCCAGAAGTAGTGGTCAGCGACCGTCTTGGTCGCGCAAGAACTGTTCGACTTCGTCGACGAGCGAACTGCCGTCGTCTTCTTCTTCGTCGAAGTCGAGAGTCATTTGGCGGTCGTCTTCCTCGAACACGTTGTCACCCATGGTGTCGAGACGCTCGACGTATTCGGCAAGATCTTCATCTTCGCTGACGAGTTCGTCGACACGACCTTCGTAGGCGTCGATTGCTTCACTGAGTGCTGCGACCGGTGCCGGAGTTCCGATGATCTCGCAGGCACGTTCAATGAGAGCTGCGGCAGCTTTTGGTGACGGAATCTGCGATGCATATGCAGGAACTGCCGCCCACAGCGACGCAGCTGGCATGTCGGCATGGTGGCAGGCGTCTTGCAACACTCCGATGATGCCGGTGGGGCCTTCGTACTGGCTCTTCTGCAGATCGAATCGGTCGATGACCGCCGGGTCAGATGCCGTGCCGATGAGTTGGATGGGGCGCGTGTGCGGCACGTCGGCGAGCAGTGCACCAAGGGTGATGACCATCGACGCCTCGAAGTGTGCCGCCACGCTGATGACTTGTTCAGTGAACAGGCGCCAACGAAGGCTCGGCTCGGGTCCGAGAACGAAGATGACGTCGCTTCCGGGTGTGGTGGCGTGCCACATACTGACTGACGGCCACACGATTTCGCGCGTGATGCCATTGTTCAGTTTCACGACAGGTCGGATGGTCGCGAAGTCAGTGAACACCTCGGGAATGACTTCAGCGAGAGGTTGAGCGTTCCACGACGTGATGAGAGTGCGTACTGCAGTCGAAGCGGCATCTGCTGCGTCGTTCCATCCGGTGAATGCGGCGACGACAGTAGGGCGTCGCAACTGGGGCTGTGATTGCCACCGGACATGGTCGGGCGATGCCATTGACTTCAGAATCTACCGGCGTTTGCGAGACCCCGTGACGGCCACCAGGCCGGTTCTATAGTGAATTCATGGCTGTTCACATATCAATTGCATCGACTGTCGATGACGAATTGGTGACAGCATTCGAGCGGCTCATCCCGCAGTTGTCCTCGTCGAATCCGCCGCCGACGGCCGCGGAACTGACCGCCCTGGTGTCATCTGATGCCAGCACGTTATTCATCGCGCGCGTCGATGGGCAGATCGTCGGGTCGCTCACATTGGCAATGTTCCGCATTCCCACGGGAATTCGCGCGTGGATTGAAGACGTCGTCGTCGACTCGAGCGCACGCGGTCATGGCGTCGGCGAAGCGCTGAATATGGCTGCTCTCGAACACGCGAAGAAAAACGGTGCCATCACCGTCGACCTCACATCACGCCCGTCTCGTGAAGCAGCGAATCGTTTGTATCAGCGCATCGGCTTCAAAGCGCGCGAGACGAACGTGTATCGCTACGAACTCTGACGTCAGTACATTGAGGTGCTGTGAACAAGCGTGACTACCTTGCGTTGAACAAAGCCAACTGGAACTCTCGGGTGCCTCACCACGTGGAGAACTACGGAATCGACAAGTTCCTGAACGACCCGACCCACTTGTCCGACACGGTCAGTTTCGACATGCCTCGACTCGGCGACATTTCTGGCAAAGTCGCAGTCCACCTGCAATGCCACATCGGCACTGACACGTTGTCACTTCACCGTCTCGGTGCGCGGGTGACCGGACTTGATTTCTCTGGGCCTGCTATTGAGGTGGCACGAAAGCTGGCCCGCGACATCGGTGCGGATGCGACTTTTGTCGAAGCCGACGTGTATTCATCTGTCGATGTCTTGCCGCATGGCACATTCGACCTTGTGTACACAGGCATCGGCGCACTGTGTTGGCTGCCGAGCGTGAAGCGTTGGGCCGAAGTGGTGGCCACATTGCTGAAGCCGGGCGGTGAGCTGTTCATCCGCGAAGGACATCCGATGTTGTGGACGCTGTGTGATCCACGACCAGATGGCCTCGTCACCGTCGACTATCCCTACTTCGAGACCGACGGTGAAGTGTTCTCCGAGGAACACAGCTACGTCGACCACGAGAGTGCGCTCGACAGTCCGACATATGTTTCCTTCAACCACGGCCTTGCGGAGATCTTCAACGCATTGTGGGGTGCCGGCTTTGACATCACCTATTTCGAGGAGCACGACTGTGTTCCGTGGAACGCACTCGGCGATGTGATGGTCGAGGGGGCTCTCGGTGAATGGCGTCTGCGTGATCGACCAGAGCGACTCGCCGCCACTTACACACTTCGCGCCACCAAGAAGTGAGTGAAGCGCACTCGGGAGCGTGTGAAACTCAGAGCTCTGGGGTTCGTGGCGGAGTGGTCCGCCGTGGGCGAAGTGCCTCGAAGACGCTCGCGAGTCTGATGAGTTCGGTGTCGTTGTACGCGGCTGCAGCAAAAGTGAGACCAAAGGGCATGCCGATGTCGCGAGCCGTTCCCATTGGCACGGTCATGGTCGGAATGCCGAGGTGGCGGAACACGAGTGTTCCGGTCGACACCCACACACCATTGCTCCATGCGATCGCTGCAGATGTCGGGTTCTTGTCTGCATCAGACGGTGCGATGTCTGTGTGAGTCGGCATGATCACGGCGTCGTACTTGTTCGTGGCTAGCCAATCTTCGAAGTCGATGCGGCGCGTGTGTTCGAGTGCTTCGATGCCTCGGCGAATGACATCTGCTTCCGGTCCGTTGAACGGGTCGATGATGCCGTGTTCGCGTGCACGGGTGACATAGTCGGCAAGGTCGATGTCCATGTCCGTCATCAACTGCGGCAACGTGTCCTCGGGGTGTCGGGGAAATATGCGAGGACCGTCGGCGAGCGCAAGGCGGTCAAGGCCGGGCTGTGCATTGAGTTGCAGGAACAAGTCCCAACTCCACATCGACAACTCCCAGAGCTCAATGTCGAAGAACTCTGGTGGCACGACACCCCTGTTGAAGATGCTCGGGGCACCTGGTCGGTCAGATTCATAGTTGGTCACCGCAGGAAAATCTGACTCGATGACGGTCGCTCCAGCAGCTTCAAGATCTGCGCGCGCTGCGTCCCACAGCTCGAGCATTGACGGTCGAGGCTCGATACGTGCACCGAGCGATGCCCCGACGCCGGTTCCCGTTCCTTGTTCGGGATCGGTGCCGATGAACATGCGTGGCACAGCAAGACGCACCCCGTCGAGTGGACGACTTTGCGACGCAGCCGTGCGCGCCTTCGCGTGAAGGACGGCGAACGACGCAGGTCGCACGTTCATGGGATCAGGTAACGCGACCCACGGTTGCATGCGCCAGAAGTCGCCACGAACATCGGAGTCGACACTCACGAGCGCATCGAGCACTTCACACATGTCGGCCATCGTGCGAGTGTGTGGAACAACGACGTCCATCGTGGGGATGAGCGGCCAATTACCTCGTGTGGAGATGACACCTCGCGAAGGTGTGTAGGCGCACAGTGCATTGCACGACGCTGGTGCACGACCACTTGACCATGTCTCCTCGGCCAACCCGAACGCAGCAAAACTTGCTGCTGTAGCCGTACCTGACCCGTTTGACGAACCCGACGCCCAAGCAGATGTCAGGAAGTCGGCGTTGTACGGAGATTCTGCGCGACCGTACAGACCACGTTGCATGCCACCATTTGCCATCGGCGGCATGTTCGTGAGACCGATGAACACACAACCTGCGTCTCGCAGTCGTGCGACGGAGTACGAATCACGCGACGCCACGAGATGTTCAAAGGCAGGTGAACCACTTGCGACAGTCATGCCCTCGACCATGTACGAGTCCTTGGCGGTGAATGGGATTCCTTCAAGTGGTCCGCGGGAGGCTCCACTGGCTCTGCGACGGTCAGATTGCTCAGCTTCGGCGAGAGCATTCGGGTTCACTTCGACGACAGAGTTCAGGTGAATGCCGGCGTGGTCGTACACCGCGATTCGGTGAAGATACGAGCGGACCAATTCGACACACGTCACAGCACCGCTGTCGAGGGCCTCACGTAGTTCTGCGATCGATTTCTCGACGACAGGGAAAGTCACATAGGAATAGTAGGTCTCGTCATGTCAGCGGGGTAGCCGCAGACACTCCAAGCGACGGAACGGGTTCACACTGAGCACCGTGTTGTAGCGATAGTCGGCAAAGCACCCGCCGAAATCGACATTGATCTTGGCCGCATCGAGATAATCAGTGGTGCGGTTGAGCGGCCACTCGCCCGTGATGTCGGATGGTCGCAGTTGTGGAGTGATCTGGTTCGGTGCGAGCGGACCGGTGTAGTTGCCGTCACTGTTGATCTTGCTGAGTTTGCGGCTGACTTGGTCGGTGATCACAGTGAGTCGCTCGAGTGCCCCGGCGACGTCTTGTTTCATGCGTGTGATGTCATCGATCGTGCCGGCCAAGTCGTCACGAATGTTCGCAAGGTCTGCTGACACTGATTTTGCGATTGATTTGGCGTCGCGCGCGACATTCGCGGTGTCGTCGAGTGCCCCTGACAAGGTGTCGACGCGAGTGATGACGGAATCGAGTCGTTCGTCGAGGTCAGCGATCGCATCGCCCCAGTCGGGAGGACTCGGTGGAGTGTCGTCGGGGTCGTCTTCGACCGGCGTCGTGACGCGTGGTGCTGATGTTGTCGTCGATGACCCGCCACCTGGACCAGACGTCGTTGACGACGGGGCGGTCGTGCCGACCGGTGCGGATGGACCGCCTGTCAACGCATTTGTGACCGGCCGGACGACACCGATGACCGCGAGGGACACGGCAACGGCCACGACGCCGAACACACTGAGACGATTCTTGGTACTACCCATAAATGCACCGTATGTCAGGGGTGTCTGGGGGTGAGGTGGCCCTGGTCGAGGGTGTCGGTGTGGGTAGTAATGTCAGCCATTAGTTGAGGCCCTAGTTGAGGCCGGGAGGAATCATGGCGAGGCTCACTTTCGAACAGGCTCAAGAGAAGTACCGCATCGAGCGCGAGAAGCGCTTGCAAAAGCGGCCCGAGGGCAACGCGCAGTACAAAGAGTTGAAGGGTGATTACGAAGAGTTCGATCGTGATCCTTTCGCTGATCCGAACTTCACACGAGATGCGCGCGTCGAAGAAGTCGATGTCGTCGTCGTGGGTGGAGGCTTCGGTGGAATGTTGACTGGTGCCTTTCTTACGAAGAAAGGCATCCGCAACTTCCGCATCATCGAGAAAGCCGGCGACTTCGGAGGTACGTGGTACTGGAACCGCTATCCGAACTGCGCATGTGACGTCGAGTCGTACATCTACCTGCCACTCCTCGAAGAGACCGGCTACATGCCGAAAGAGAAGTACTCGAAGGCACCCGAAATTTTCGCGTACTGCCAATTGCTCGGTCGTCACTTCGACTTGTACTCGAACGCCTTGTTCCAGACCGAGTGTGAAGACATGCGCTGGGACGAGTCTTCGAAGCGTTGGATCACGAAGACGTCACGCGGCGATGTGTTGACATCGAAGTTCGTCGTTATCGCTGGTGGAGTACTTCACAAAGCGAAGTTGCCGGGTATCAAGGGAATCGAGAAGTTCAAGGGCAGGAAATTCCACACGAGCCGTTGGGACTACGGGTACACCGGTGGCGGCCCACAGGAAAAGATGGAGAAGCTTGCCGACAAGCGTGTCGGCATCATCGGCACGGGCGCTACTGCAGTGCAGGTCGTTCCCAAACTCGGTGAGTCTGCAAAAGAGCTGTATGTGTTCCAGCGCACGGCCGCGAGTGTCGGTGTGCGTAACAACAAGATGACCGACCCAGAGTGGTTCAAGTCCTTGAAGCCTGGTTGGCAACGTGAGCGCATGCGCAACTTCACGCAGGTCGTCACTGGCGGTCAGCCAGAGGTCGACATGATTGACGACGCATGGACGAAGATGCTCTGGATCGACACCAAGGCAGTGCCGAAAGACGACGCCGACGCCGAGCGTATGGATCGGATCGACTTCGAGAACATGGAGGGCATTCGCGCCCGTATCGAAGAGATCGTGAAAGACCCGGAGACTGCCGAGAAATTGAAGCCGTGGTACGGCCAGAGCTGTAAGCGTCCCTGCTTTCACGACGAGTACCTGCCCACGTTCAACCGACCGAACGTGCATCTGGTCGACACCGAAGGCCAAGGTGTTGACGAAATCACCGAGACCGGTGTCGTGGTGCAGGGTGTCGAATACCCGTGCGATCTTCTGATCTTCGCGTCTGGTTTCGAAGTCACCTCTGAGTACCACCATCGCCTCGGGTTCGACCCGGTGGGCAAGGGTGCAATTCCCCTCAGCAAAGCATGGGAAGAAGGCCCTGGCACCCTGCACGGAGTGCTTGGTCACGGCTTCCCGAACATGCTCATGATCAGTGCCACACAGGGTGGTCAGGCCATCAACTTTGTGCACACCATCACCGAGACCGCCATTCATGTCACGCACCTCATCGAGCGTGCACTGAACGAGAACATCGCGTGCTTTGAACCAACCGTCGAAGCGCAAGATGCATGGTTCGAAGTTCTCATGGGCACGGTGTGGGGCACCGCGCGTTACAACGCTGTCTGCACGCCTGGTTACTTGAACAACGAAGGTGGTGTCGGCACGCTTCGTAGTGGCAAGGGCTCGTCGTACATGACCACAGCACTTGAATTCATCGAGATACTCGAGAAGTGGCGTGCCGCCGGAAATTTCCCCGGCTACGAGGTCACCAAGAACTAATCGCACACAGCTTTGACATCGGTGATGTGACCGATGTCTGGCTCGTGGTTGACATCATGCGGAATAGGTGACCGGCGCTAGCCGGTTGTACTCAGTGATGACATCACATGCAAACGCGCCCAGTTCGAAGGGATCACCTCAATCGGCGATCGTCAAGTTGAGCGGATTCGGAGCGGCCGTACCGACGTTGCGTGATGCTGACGGGGTCATCGACATCCGAGCGCATCAGCGACTGACCGCAGTACTCGCGAGCCAAGGATGCGACATCGTGCTCGTGTCGGGGACCACCGGGGGCGGAAAACACTTGCGCCACGAAGAACGTGTGCAACTCGCCCGTTCGAGTTTCGTCCTGCCCGTCATCGTCGGCGTGCCTCGAGACGTGACTGATGCAGAACTCGAAGATTTCGCACCTCATGTCCGGGCGGTGTTGATCGCATTCGGAGATGATGTGCCTGTCGAAGACGCCATCAGCGTGTCGGCGCGAGCACGTGCGCACGGCATGGAGATGATCGCGTACCACCACCCATCGCACTACCCGGCGATGCCGTCGTCGTGGTATGAACCTCTCGCAGCAGCAGGCATCTCAGTGAAGAATTCCGACACTGGTCCTTCCCGACTTGAGCAGATGTGTCGGGCCGGTCTTCAGGTCTTTGTCGGGGCGACCGATCGTCTTGCGGATGTAGCTCGATGGGGAACAGGTGTGCTCAGTGGAATCGCTTCGACGCACTTCACCGACGTCCGCCTTGCTGCACAAGGGGACCAAGCTGCACTCGCACGCTTGCAGCAGTGGGAGCGAGCGACAACCGACAGAACGCAAACACTCACCGACGAGGCTCGTCGCCTCATCGGTGAGTGATGTTCGCGTTATAAGGGGAAAGTTGTCGCGAGTTGACTAGATGGCCGCTTCGCCGGTCTCGCCGGTGCGAATACGCACCACCGAGTCGACGCTGGTCACCCAGATCTTGCCGTCACCGATCTTGCCGGTTTGTGCGGCACCGGTGATGAGATCGACGATGCGTTGAACATCGGAATCTGACGCCAGTACCTCGAGCTTCACCTTCGGCACGAAGTCGATGGCGTACTCAGACCCGCGATAGGTCTCGGTGTGTCCGCCCTGGCGACCGAACCCGCGCACTTCGGAGGCGGTGACCCCCGCGATGCCGGCCGAACGGAGGGCGTCTTTCACGTCATCAACCTTGAACGGCTTGACGATTGCAGTGATGAGTTTCATTTTCTGTACCTCTCCAGTTTCTTATCAGCTGTGATACGCGGTCTCGCCGTGTTCGGCGAGGTCGAGGCCGTTGTATTCAGTCTCGTCAGAGACTCGCACTCCGATGGTGTTCTTCAACACCAACATGAGAACCAGTGTTACGACGAAGGACCAGACAATGGCGACTCCGTTTGCGAGGGCTTGCTCGATGAGCAGACCAGCGTCGCCACCGAAGAACAGACCCTTCTCAAAACTTCCCTTGAAGAAGTCAGGATCAGCGAAGAAGCCGATGAGTAGCGAGCCGACGAGTCCGCCCACGAAGTGCACGCCGACCACGTCGAGTGCGTCGTCGTAGCCCGCCTTGTTCTTCAACTTCACGGCGTAGCAACACACGACGCCTGCGATGAGTCCGATGAAGATCGGCGATGCGCCTGACACATAACCAGCAGCTGGCGTGATGGCGACAAGACCGGCCACGATGCCCGATGCGGCACCAAGGTTGGTCGGATGGCCGTCACGCAACCACTCGACGAGCACCCATGCGAGTCCGGCTGCAGCGGCAGCAAGGAATGTGTTCATGAATGCCTGAGCAGCCTGACCGTTGGCAGCAAGTGCAGATCCGGCGTTGAAGCCGAACCATCCGAACCACAGAATTCCAGTTCCGATCATGACGAGCGGCATCGAGTGCGGCGGCGCTGCACCCGCTTTGCGCTTGCCGAGAACCAGCACTGCGGCGAGCGCAGCGATACCGGCGTTCACGTGAATCGCGGTGCCACCAGCGAAGTCGATGGAGCCGCGCTGGCCGAGCCAACCGCCGTACACCCACTTGAAGATCGGCACATATGCCAAGAACAGCCAGAACGGCACGAAGAGCGCCCACGCTGAAAACTTCATGCGGTCAGCGACCGCACCGGAGATGAGGGCGGGCGTGATTGCTGCGAACATTCCGAGAAATGCCACTGTCGCCAGTGTCGAGCCGTCACCTGCCTCGGTGATGTTCTTCAACATGAATGCGTCGAAGTTGCCCAAGAAGTCGTTCTCGAACGGCACTTGCGACAGCGAGTATCCGACGAGAACCCACAAAATGGGCACGATGAGCGCACAGTAAAAATTCATCATCAGCATGTTGAGCACGTTCCGGCCCCGGTCCATGCCTCCGTAGAAGAAGGCCAGACCCGGGATCATGAACAGCACCAGTGCCGCTGAGATGAGGATCCAGGCAAGATTGCCGCTTTCCATTGATTCCTCCCTTTCAGGTGGTTAGTTGCGTTTCGGGTGGTTTGTTGCATTTCGGGTTGGTGAAAGCAAGCGAAAAATAGGCGGCGACTATTTCCCCAATGTTTCGGAAAAGATGCGATGGCGTGAATTGGCCAGAGGGTCGGTCGCAGTGGGGCTTGTACCGTGTGGGCCGTGGGGGACAGGGCCGACTGGAACGACACACGGGCTGATTTGGCCGCGCGCCAAAAGGCTGCGCGCGCGATGGGTGGCGAAGAGCGCCTCACCAAGCAACGACGCGATGGGCGGCTCGATGCGCGTGCGCGAATCGATGCGTTGGTCGATCGTGGTTCATTCCGCGAGATCGGCACGATGGTTGGCGACGTTCCATCAGATGCCATCGTCACCGGCACTGGACTCATCGATGGTCGACCCGTCATGGTCGGCGCTGAGGATTTCACGGTGCTCGCCGGCTCCATTGGCGCAGGAAGCAACGCGAAGCGTTATCGCATCGCAGAATTGGCATTACAGGAGAAGGTGCCGCTCATCATGTTGCTTGAAGGTGCCGGACACCGCGCTGGAGAGCACGGAGTGCGATCACCCACCGATCTCATGATGCAAGCGAAGTGCTCGGGCATTGTTCCCGTCGTCACTGCGATTGTCGGGCCGTCAGCTGGCCATGGTGCATTGATTGCCCCGATGAGTGACTTCACGCTCATGTCGCCACATGGGGCTGTTTTCACTGCTGGTCCGCCCGTCGTGAAGGACTCTCTCGGTGAAGATGTCACCAAAGAACAACTTGGTGGTCCTGCCGTGGCCTTGGCGAGCGGACTCATTCACAACCTGGCCGATTCAGATGCCGACGTGGCGAGGCAGATTCGCGCATACCTGTCGTATTTCCCGTCGAGTGCATGGTCGTATCCACCTGTGCGCGCAACGACAGATGCGACCGATCGTGGCACTGAAGCGATTCTCGACATCGTTCCGCGTAACGGTCGTCAGGGCTACGACATGTGCGAGGTCATCACCTGCGTGGTCGACGAGGGTTCGTGGTTCGAGGTGCAGCCGAAGTTCGGTCGTGCGATCGTGTGTGCGCTCGCACGTATCGGTGGTCACCCTGTTGCTGTCATTGCGAACCAACCGATGGTGCTTGCTGGCTCAGTCGATGCTGATGCTGCGGACAAGGCGGCGCACTTCATCGACGTCGCCGATGCGTTTCATCTTCCTCTTGTGTTCCTTACCGACAACCCAGGCATGTTGCCGGGCTCGGCGTCTGAGAAAGCTGGTGTGCTGCGCAGTGGGGCTCGCATGTTCGCAGCGCAGACACGCGCACGTGTGCCGAAAGTTCACCTCACGTTGCGCAAGGCATACGGGTTCGGGTCGATGGTCATGTCGCTACCGGCGTTTGACGGCCAGACGGCCACGTTGGGGTATCCAGGTGCCACGCTCGGCGCGATGGGGGCGAGCGCGTTCGCTGAATCACTCGGGTCTGACAGCGATGAAGCCGAACGTCTTCGTCGACTCGAGACCGATGCTTCCCTGCGCTCTGCAGAACGGTTCGGTTTCGACGAGCTCATCGACCCAGTCGACACCCGTCGCCACATTGCCGGCGCTCTGCTGTTGGCCATGAACCGGCGACAAGTGCCGGCCGGGCCCCGGCAAATGTCTGCCGTCATGCCCTGACCCAGGCGGTCTTGCATCGAGCGCTTCCGGCCTGATACCCTAGGGGGTATGTGCAAAGAGATCACGTGCGACAAGTGTGGCAAGCCTGGTTGGGCCGGTTGTGGAGCTCATGTCGAGCAAGTGCTCGGCCATGTGCCGAAGAACGAACGATGCAAGTGCGATGACGGCGATGCACCGTCTGATGCGTCAGGGGCCAAGAAGGGTTTCTTGTCCTCGCTGCTCGGGCGCTGACCCACGCACTCGCCAAACCCCTGTCCTCGCTCACACGAAGCGAGATAAGTTCGCGCCGTGCAAAACGGCGAGTCGCTTCCCACCTATGCGGATCTTGCCCGGTATGCACCCGATGCCGCGCCGTATGTCTCTGCGCCATGTCCGCTATGGCTCGATGAACTTGATCTGAAACCAGCTCCACCACATTTGAAAATGGGCACCCGGTCGCTTGATGTGTCCAGCTGGTTGGCTCCAGATCAGTTTCGAGACTCTGAGATCGCGCTGAAACATCGTTTGTTCGCAGAACGCGAGGATGCGGTGTTCGCCTGTCTGCCACATGCCGAAGTTGCGGCGCACGAGGCGGCAGACCTGGTGGGCGAGTGGATCAGGTTGAACACGGGCGAAGCCGTCGATTGGAAGGCCCATGCGAACCCACTGGCAGCAGTGTCGTTGAACATTCAGGAAGACCTGGCCTTGATGGTCTTTCGAGACGGTGACTGGCATCTTGACGCATTGTCCTTGTGCTTTCCGAGTCTGTGGCGACTTACGGACAAGATCGGGAAGGCGACAGGGGCGGTGCACGCACCGGTACGACACTACGAAAGTGACCTGTCAAAAAAGGTCGACACGTTCTTTTCTCGATTGAAACCGGAGACACCGGTGTGGCGACGCAACCTGACGGTGAAGCCGTACCCGTTCTTGCACTTGCCCACACCGTCATTGCCGATGCCGCAAGGTGGGATATCAGTCGCCGATGATGGATCGCCGCTGTGGTTACGTAGTGAGCGCCAGACGCTCCGCGCTCTTCCTGCATCGGGTGCACTGTTGTTCACAATTCGTGTGCAAATGACCCCCGTACGTCATTTGCGTGAGCGGCGCGACGTTGCTGAGCAGATGTTGTCGATGTTCGACAGTTGGTCCGATCCGCGCACGATGCACACGCCGACGATGGTTGACGCGTTCGTGCCGTGGCTGCGGTCAGTCGTTACCTGAATGAGTCGTGAGAACGACGAAGGCCGCCGGGTTGCCCCAGCGGCCTTCGGTTGAAGTTGTGTCTGGATCTAGGCCGCGAGGCGCAGACCGCGGTTCACCATCGAGATGGTCGCATCTTTCACCGGGATCATTCCGTAAATGATGAAGCCATTGGCCACGATGGTCATCCACTGATCGGTGAACTCAAGACCCCAGCCGGCGGCCGGTGAAATGTCGAGTACCCAAACCATGAGACAGCCGACAACGAGTCCCCAGTGGGCGCCGATGACCGGCAGGCCGTGGATGACTTTGTCCAGCTTGATTGTGTGAAGAACGCTGTCGATGACAGCGATGACTGCAGTCAGCAGAAGTGCGAACAGCAGCAATGCTCCGAGTGTGTACATGAGTTTCCTTCCCCATTTCTGCAGGCGGGGGCCTGCATGTGGGAAAGTACGCCTGCCCTGTGGAAAAAGTGTGGATTTCCGTCGAAATCCTTGTGGAATAGGGGCTAGAGACTGTTGATGACCGGTGGGTAACTCTGTGGAGAATTACTTACCAAAGAGTAGGTGTTCGACCGCCGCCGAGACCACGGCGAACCAGTCGTCGTCGCTCGCGCGGTCGGGATCGATGTCCACCAACACGCGACCAATGGAATAGGCCTGAATGAACGATGCGATGGCCCGCGGGTTCAGGTCCTTGCGAACCCACCCCCGTTGTTGTGCCTGGCTGACCAGTTCGGTGATTTGATCGGTCACCACTTTTTGTTCGTCGCCGAGTGCACGCTCAAGGGTCGGCCGACCATATGCACTGGCGAGGATGCTGATGCGGAAGAGTCGCTGATGTTTGCGTTCGATGGACCCGACGACTTCAGTGATGAGACGAAGACGCTTCCGCAGGGCATCTTTCGACGGTGATTCGAGGATCGCTTGACGGAGCACCGCGATGTCCTCATTCACCGAACGAGTGAACTGTGCGAGGCGTGCAGCCTCGATGAGTCCCTCGCGACTTCCGAAGTGGTGATACAGCGAACCGCGTGAAATTCCTGACACACGCAGAACTTCATCGAGTCGCACTGCGGCCTCGCCACCGTCTTCGAGCATCTGAATGGTGGCATCAAGAACAGCCTTGACAGTGGGAATGGCGCGTTCCTGCGCCGGCTCGGGGATGACTCCGCGCTCTTGCACGATCTGAGTGTATGACAATACGACGCATCGCAAGGGGGTCGGCTCTGGGAAGATGGCGCCGTGAGCAGCCACGACCTGGGCGAATGGTTACGCCACGGTGACGATGGTCGAACAAGGTGTTGGTGGTGTGGCGAGGACCCTTTGTATGTCGCCTACCACGACACCGAATGGGGACGACCTGTACACGATGACCGACGACTCTTCGAGAAGGTGTGCCTCGAGGGGTTCCAGTCGGGGCTCAGTTGGCTAACGATTCTGCGCAAACGAGACAATTTTCGGCGAGCATTCGACGACTTCGACATCGTTAAAGTCGCTGAATACAGCGATGGTGACATTGCGCGGCTGATGGGTGACGCTGGCATCGTGCGGCATCGCGGAAAGATCACCTCGGTGATCAACAACGCGCGTCGATGCGCAGAATTGATCGCACGCGACGGCTCGTTTGCCGACTTTGTCTGGAGCTTTGCGCCCAGCGGCCCGGAAGGCGACCGCTCGCGGCCACCAGGCATTCCGTCGCAGACTCCTTCGTCCACACGGCTGTCGAAAGAACTGAAGAAGCGGGGCTGGAGCTTCGTCGGGCCCACCACGATGTACGCCTTCATGCAGTCAGTCGGAGTGGTCAACGACCACCTTCACGGATGTCACGTGCGAGGCGAGATCAGCGTGGCTTGACCATGTCTTCTGCGTTCTGGCGAACCTGCCAGTCGTTGTCACTGAGTGCGTTCTGAAGTGCGGCATCGACGTCGGGTCCGTCGAACGGCGCGAGTGCCAGAACGGCGCGTCTGCGGACCGCAGGTTTGTCGTTGCAGCCGGACAGAATCGCCGGCAGACCTCGCACATCGCCGATAGCGCCGAGTGCCGCGACGCACGCTTCGCGAACCAGAGCACGTTTGTCGTGTGTGGCGGAAGAAATGAGCGCGTGCATTTCCTCGTCTGACACGCTCTCGCGCTCGCCGAAGGCCCAAGCGGCCATTTCTGCCACGTAAAGATCCTCGTCACGGAGCAACACGGTCAATGCGACACTCGCGTGTCGCGCACCGAGTTGGGCGACCCGTCGCCGCACGTGCTCGCTTTCGTCGGCCACGTGCGATTCCAAATCGTGTGCGGTGAGAGCACCCATGCGCTCCAGCGCACGAAGTGCACTCGACCGAGTCTTCGCATCTGAACTTGAGAGAGCGCCACGAATGGAGGTTTCATCACCGGAGAATCCGGCAAGGATCGTGCGGAGACGTTCCCCCGATGAGGGGTCAGGCGAGGTGTTCATGTGCGACTCGAATGCAACGGCATCATCGCAGCACGTTGTTCACGATGCCGACTGCATAGGCGGCTGCGAATGAGAGCACCACAGCAAGAACAACACCGGTGATGATGGCCCCGAGCCCCAAATGACCAGCGCTCTGCCACCGTCGCACGAATGGTGCCTTTTGCTCGAGCGGTGTGGGTTTCGTGGTCACCGGCACGCGTGAATCGGTGCGCGAAGTGGCAGGCTTGATGCGCCCGACCACAATGAGGGCAACGAATGCGCACACCACAGCGAACAACGAACGGATCGTCGAATCGATGATGGACGACAACACAGACATCACAGCGAGTGACAGCGTACCCCTGACGTCCTCGCCTTGGCCGGCGCCACGTGTGGCAGGACATTCTGGCCAGGATGAAACCACTGATGTCGTGACGTTGCGTAGACGATTGCGACGCGAGCGAATGGCGATTCCGCTCGTCACCATCTCGTGGCTGATCATCTTGACGGTCGTCATCAGTTCGGTCATTCGCATCGAACGTTGGGAAGTGGCACCGGGTGAGGCACTCACTGTGTCTGATCGCATCGACGTGAAAGCGAAGGAAGGTGGCGACGAAGCACCCGAGCGATTCGAGCCGAAGAACAAGATTCGTTTCGTGACAGCGTTTGCCGGGCAACTCACCGCGCTCGACGCATTCGTCGGCTGGATCGACCCACATGTGCAGGTCGACACATTCGTGGAACACTTCGGTGAACAAGATCCTGCCGATCAACGTCAGGTCGCGTTTCAGTCGATGTTCGGGGCGCAGCAAATTGCCGAGTACGTCGCCTTCTCGCGCCTCGGTTACGACGCCACGTTTAACCAAGGTGCGGCCATCGTCGAAGAACCTCTGTGTCTCGACAACCCCGATCCGCTGAGTGCTTGCAAGGTGCTCAACGTCGGCGACACCATCACATCACTTGATGGCAAACCGATCGACAAGCTGACCGACATTTCGCCCGTCTTGGCGGCTCGTTCACCCGGCGATGTCATCGACATCACCGTTCAACCGCGCGACGGAAGCAAGAAGCAGAACAAAAAGGTGAAGCTCATCGCCAAACCCGATGATCCGACGAAGACCTTGGTCGGCTTCACTCCAGCCGACACCCGCACCGTCAACGTGCCCTTCGAGGTCACTATTTCGACTTCAGACATCGGCGGCCCGTCGGCTGGGCTCGCATTCACGTTGGCGCTGCTCGACGAGTTGAGCCCTGGCGAATTGCTCGGATCGCGAAAAGTTGCCGCGACCGGAACCATCAATGAAGATGGTGAGGTCGGGGCAATTGGTGCTCTCGTCCAGAAAGCTGTCGCCGTGCGCGACTCTGGAGCCACCGTCTTTCTTGTGCCGCAGGACCAGACAGAGGATGAGATTCGCGCAGCGCAAAAGGCTGCGGGCTCGGGCGTACGCATCATCGCCGTCGGCAACCTCGACGAGGCCTTGCACGTGCTCGACGAACTGGGTGGCGACCCGCTTCCACGCGTCAACACCTGAGACAACTCACCCCAGCGAGCGCCCGCGGAGTGTTCGATTGCCACCATCGCGACTGTCCACAGCCGTACTCTTGTTGTACTCATGGCCATTTCGTTCTCCCGCCCGGACCCGGCCTCTCCTGCAGCAGTGGGATCGGCCACATTCCCCGTCAACCGACGGGGTTATGACCCTGCCGAAGTCCGTGACTTCTTGCGCATGGTCGCGGCCGAACTCGCTCGCCTGCAGGAGAGGGAGCGGTTCCTCGAGAGTGAACTTCGCGCGTTGCAGACCAAGGGCATGTCATCACCAGGGCGCCTTGACGAAGAGACAGTCACGACATTGTTGGGCGAGGAAGCAGCTCGCGTGTTGTCGACAGCGCGCGATGCGAGTGTGCAGATTCGAAACAGGGCAGAAGAGTCAGCCACGCGACTCGTTCGCGAAGCGGCAGAAGACGCAGCTCGTATTCGTGAGTCCGCCCAGTCTGAAGCGAATCGAATTCGCAACGATGCGAATAGTGATGCCGAGTCAGAAGTCGAACTTGCGAAGCAGCAGGGACGAGACATGGTGTTCGAAGCACGCGAATACCGCGAGAAGGTGTTGTCTGAGCTTGCACGTCGCCGCGATGCAGCGCGTGCTCAGATCGAACAACTCCTGCATGGTCGCGATCGACTGCTGAATGCCTTTGAGCGCGCACGCATCGCATCGGAAGACGTGATCAATGGCCTCGAAGCTGCTCATGACGAACCAGAGATGTTGGTGAACTTGTCGCCGACCACTGGTCCGCTGCCGGCGATGCTGCCTACTCGCACGACCGAAGAGGCCACACCGACGCCGTTTGACCATGAGACGGCCGTCGAAGTCGAGAGTGAGCCGGTGAGTGAGCCGGTGAGTGGGGCGGTCGAAAGCGCGTTCTATGACCATGCTGTGAGCGACACCGAGCTTCATGCCGAAGAAGCCGAAGCCCCGCCTGTGCACCCGGAAGTGTCTAACCCGTCGAACATGCATCCATCGTTGATGGATGAGCGCGATTCGCAAGAAGAGTCGAAAGACGAGACTGGCCCACTTGCCACTGTGGTGTCGTTGTTCGATGGTCGCCGCGGCAAGAAAAACAATGTCGTCGAAGCAGATGTAGACGCGACCTCCCACGACGATGCCCCGGTTGTAGAACCAGTTGTCGAGCCGGTGGTTGAACCTGTTGTTGCGACGCCCGTGGCGCCGGTCAACAACGAGCCCGAGACACATCAGTTGAGCAAGACCGCTGTCGACGACATCTTCAAGCGACTGCGCGCATCGTCGCCAGCGTCGGTGACCAAGGCTGTTGAGAGCAAGAAGGCCGAGAAGTCCACTGACAAACAGCCCGTCGACACTCCAGTCGAACGTCGACCATTGGCCGTCACACCCGTCGTCGAGCCAGAGAAGTTCATCCATCGTGACGAAGTGCTCGCGCCGATCATCGAGACGTTGGCCAAGAAAATCAAGCGGGTGCTTGCCGACGAACAGAATTCGATTCTCGAGGTGCTCGAGAGCAAGAAACGCAAGATCGACGTCGACGCGTTGTTGGGAACCGAGAAAGTGCATGTCTCACGCCACACCGACGCCCTGACCGACACCGTCATGAAGGCGGCGATGGAAGGTGCAAAGACCACGAAGACCGCGCGCGGATCGGTGAAGCGGGTGACTCCTGCATCTGTGATGTCAGCGATGAGCGATGTGCTCGGGGAGCATCTTGTGTCGTCGATGCGTGCGAAGGTCGAATCGATTCTTTCTGAGTGTGATGGCGACCGTGACGCGATCGCCGAAGGTGTGAGAAACACCTACCGCGAATGGAAGATGCAGCGCGCCGATGAAGTGGCTGCAGACATCGCCTGTGCGTCGTTCGTGCGTGGCAGTGTCGAATCGCTCGAACCGGGTACAAAAGTGTGTTGGATGGTCGATCCGAACGGACCTGCGTGTCCCGATGCAGAAGACAACTCGTTGGCGGGTGCAACCATCTGTGGGGAGCCATTCCCGACGGGTCACACAATGCCACCGGCACATGTCGGCTGCCGTTGCA
>CAYMVM010000023.1:0-3556 GCA_964394175.1 uncultured Bifidobacterium sp. | reverse complement strand
GAGCCATTCCCGACGGGTCACACAATGCCACCGGCACATGTCGGCTGCCGTTGCATCATTAGCCCCGCGCACTAGTAGCGTCAGCGCGAGTGCGCAACCCCTCTGATCTCCCCCCGAGCGGTCCTGGCGGACAACCGCCGTTCCGTATTCCTCAATTCCGATTTGGTCGGCCGAGCAAAGGTCGCATCCTCGTGTCGATCATCGTCGGGTTGCTGTTGGTGCTCGCCTTCAGTGCACGCAGCCTCTCGTCATTTTTCGTCAACATCCTCTGGTTCCGCGGGCTTGGGCAGAGCGATGTGTACTTCGGAATCCTCAGTGCCAAAGTGCAATTGGCGGTCATTTTCACCGCCGGCTTCGCCCTCGTGGCGTGGGTGAACCTCTTCATCACCGATCGACTTGCTCCACTTGTGCTTCCGAACACGCCGGAAGACCGTGCAGTGCTTCGGGTGCAAGAAGTCATCGGTAGGCGACGAGGATTGTTGCGCGCTGGTGTCTCGATTTTCTTGGGTGTTCTCGCCGGACTCCCCGCTGCGACGCAGTGGCAAGAGTGGATCCTCTTCCGCAACAGACAGGCGTTCTCGACGGGCGACCCGCAATTCAAGGCGAACGTCGGGTTCTACGTGTTCCGTCTGCCGTTCGCGGAGTTCGTCGTCAACTGGGCGTTCGGGGCTCTCATCTTCATCGTCGCGCTCACGGTGTTCGCACACTTCATCAACGGCGGAATTCGTCCGCAAGCTCGCACCAACCGCATGACGCCGCAATCAAGAGTTCACATCTCGGTGCTGTTGGCTGCAGCGGCGTTGTTGCGCGCCGCCGGATATTGGTTGGCGCGCTTTGATCTCACGCGTTCACAGCGCGGTGTGGTGCAAGGCGCGTTGTACACCGATGTGAACGCTCAGCTCCCTGCCATCAACCTCATGATTCTGGTGTCGGTGGCAGTCGCGGTGTTGCTGCTCTGGAACATCCGTCAACGCGGTTGGCGTATTCCTGTGTTGGCGGTCGGCCTGTGGGTCGTCGTTGCTGTCACTGCCGGCACGCTGTACCCGGCACTCGTCCAGCGTTTCGTTGTGCAGCCAAACGTGAGCACTCGCGAGTTGCCGTTCATCGAGCGGAACATCACTGCCACGAAAGCTGCACTCGGTCTTGAGAACGTCCAGCGGAAGGAAATTTCCTTCGGCGATGTCGACATCGAAGAGGCCAAGGCAAACGATCTGCCGTTACGCGACGTGCGTCAACTCGACGCAGTGCAGATGCGCAATCGCTTCGGCCTTGATCAAGGACTCACGTCGTTCTACGCCGTGCGAGACCTCGACGTCGACCGTTACTCCATCGACGGTCGTATGCAGCAGGTGATGGTCGCATCCCGTGAGTTGAACACTGACGGTATTCCGAACCGCACTTGGGTGTCTCGCCACCTCATCTACACACATGGCTGTGGTGTCATCGCTGCCCCAGCGAGCGTGGTCACCGCAGACGGTCGCCCGTCGTATGTCGACTTGAAAGTGACCAAACCTCAGTTGTACTTCGGCGATCGCCTCGATGGTTACAGCGTCGTGAACACCGACCAAGACGAGCAGGCATGCCCGAACACCACTGCCGGTGAATACACCGGTGAGCGGGGAGTGCGTGTCGACAGCGTGTTGCGGCGTCTCGCTCTTGCCATCAATTTCGGTGAGTACAACTTGTTCGGTTCACGACTCATCACCGAAGACTCACAGTTGCTGTGGGTGCGTGATGTGCGAGAGCGCGTGCAGAAGATCGCACCATTCCTTGATTTCGACAGTGACCCGTACCCAGTGGTCGTGAAGGGCGAGGTCAAATGGGTGATCGACGCGTACACCACGACCGACAGGTATCCATATGCGCAGAACGCAAACACAGGTCAATTGACCGCGAACAGTGGGCTCGATCACTCGTTCAACTACGTGCGCAACAGTGTGAAAGCTGTCGTCGACGCTTACTCCGGTGACGTCACCATGTACGTCGTCGACAACAAAGATCCCATCATCCGCGCATGGCGTGAAGCGTTCCCGAAATTGTTCACACCGAAGAGCGAGGCCCCCGCCGAGCTCGTCGCGCATTTCCGCTACCCAGAAGACCTCTTCCGCGTGCAGTCGAACGTATTCGGCAAGTACCAATTCGACGAAGCGAACCTGTTCTTCAATCGCGACGCAGCATGGAGCGTTGCCCAAGCGCCACCCATCGAGCCTGAAGGAGCAACGACGGCACCGGCAGTCGACACTGCGCCAGGTGCACTTCGTGTTGACTCTGTCGACGTCGCCGATGCAAACGTCCTTCGTTTCACGCCGTACTACACCATCTTCCATGCACCCGACAAAGGTGGCGACTCGGGAACGTTCTCGATGTTGCGTCCGTACGTTCCGTTCTCGTCTGATGACAGCCGAAAGGAATTGCGCGCGATGATGGTGGTGTCGTCAGACCCAGAGACCTACGGACAGATCACGGTGTACGAGATGTCCACGCCGCTTCCGCCGGGCCCGGCCACAATCGCAGCGGAATTCGAGAGTGACCCGGTGGTCAGCGAAATCATCACACCGCTCGACCTTCGTGGAAGTCGTGTCACCTACGGTGACTTGCAAATCGTGCCGATCGCAAAAGGTGTGGTCTATCTCCGCCCGATGTTCGTGCAGCCGCAAGATGCAGACGCCAAGCAGGTGTTCGTGCGCAAGATTCTTGGTTGGTACAACGGCCGGACTGTGATCGCCGACAACGTGTCGCAAGCCGTGTCGCGACTTCTGCCCGGATTCAACACCAACCTCGGTGACCGTGTCGGATCGGCGACGACGGGAACGACCACGCCGCCGACGACTGTGCCGGGTGGCAGCACACCTTCTCCGTCGACCACCGTGCCGTTGTCCACATCAGAGAACAGCTCGCCAGAGCAGTTGCTCGCACAGGCAGATGTGTTGTTTTCTGAAGCCGATGCCGCGCTCGCACAGACTCCGCCAGATTTCGCCACGTATCAGGCGAAGCAGAGTCAGGCCCGCGACCTGGTGCAGCGAGCACTGCAACTACTGAACGGCTGAGTTCGTCAGCTTCGCGTCTGACGGCGGATCTCTTCTGCGAGACCTGCCAGATCTTGACGGAAAGCGATCTCGTAGCGGGCTTGTTCGCTGGCGAGACGGACTTGCGAGGACCGAATCTGTTCGATGGTCGTTGCCATGTCGTCTTCTGACGACTTCGACAGGTTTTCGATGTCGCTTCCCAACTCATGCAATTGACGAGACAACTCTGAGCCGAGGTTGCTGACGGACGTTTCGATGGCGGCGACTCGCGAGAGAAGTGCGGACGTGGTGCCGGTGGCCGACGCGACATCAGACACTTGCTGGGTGAGTTGGTTGCGCAACGACTCGATTTCAGCGGTGAGAGCAGCAATCGACGCAGCCATCTGTTCCCGTTCGCGTTTTCTGCGTCCCATTGTCTCTGCCAAATTCATCGTGGTGGCAGGTTGTGAGCCTGCACTGTCGCTCGCTACGGTAGTGCTCCTACTACGACGCGGGGTGGAGCAGCCCGGTAGCTCGTCGGGCTCATAACC
>CAYMVM010000022.1:29982-32358 GCA_964394175.1 uncultured Bifidobacterium sp. | reverse complement strand
TGGTGCCCGGAGTGGGAATCGAACCCACAAGGTGTTGCCACCCGGGGGGTTTAAGCCCCCTGCGTCTGCCAGTTCCGCCATCCGGGCCGGGAACAATGGTCAGGCTACGCGCGGGACGGTGGAGTCAGCAGTGTGATGACCATCGAGTGTGCGCGTGGTGAGTTGCACGGTGAAGTGCAACATCGAGCGCCACAACATGGTGCGCACTCGATCGGCTTCTGGTGGTGCGAGATTGTTCAAGACCACCACCCCCTCGATCATGTCGCTGACAGCGGCGGTGAACGGTCGATCAGCAAGTCGCACGGCCACTACCCCGCCGACACCGCCCGGTGCGCGGCGCACCGTGCGGTCGACCCCGATGACCCGTGGCGGGCAGCGAAACCCCGGCACCACGAGACCCGCAGCGTGCACGGCGTCGGAGAGGACGCGTGCCGCAGAGGCAAAGTGAGTGGTGGTCGGCGTTGTCATGACTGGTCATCTTCTCAAGAGGGTGTGACACCGTCGGTCTAGCGTGCGCACGTGAGTTCAGTCGACGGCGCCACATCCAGCGAGATGAACCCCGTCCAGCGCGACGTGTTCGATGCACTGCGCGTTCCCGATGGCTGGGCACCGCTACCTGACGATCTCGTCGTCCAACTTGAAACCGAACTTGTCAACGGACTTGCTGCTCTCGACACAGTGTTCACTCGCGACGAGCCATTGCGTGTCACCAAGCGTGCGATGTCCACCATCCACGGATGCGAGACACACCATGTCGAAGAGAAGAAGTCTGCGTTTGCTTGGAGTCTTCCGACCGTACGTGGAACGGTCGCGCACAAAGCGGTCGAATTGCTCATCAATTGGCGTGGTGAGCCCGTACCTGCTCTGCTCGCCGATTCTGCGATCGAGAGCCTCATCAACAACCCTCGCGAGAGCGCGGGCATGTACCTCGCACAGTTACCCGATCGCGACGTGGCCGAACTTCGTGGCATGGTCGTCGACACCGTCACCACATACCTTGAGAGCTTCCCACCACTCAAACCACAGTGGAGACCGGTCGTCGAACATTCTGCGCGTTACACGCTGTTCGATGAATCGATCATCTTTTCGTCGCGCGCCGACCTCGTCATCGGCACAGCCGGACGCAAGGTCCTCATCGACCTGAAGACCGGTCAGCTCACGTCAACCCATCGCGACGACTTGCGTTTCTACGCACTTGTCGAAACCTTGCGCTCTCGACAAGCTCCCCGTTCGCTGGCCAGTTTCTCGCTCGACGCCGCGCGCATCGACGTCGAAGCAGTCAGCGAAGGGCTCTTGCGAGCCGCTCTGCGTCGCACTATCGACGGAGTGAAAATCATGGCCGACCTCGTCACTGGGCGGCGCGAACCCAGTCGTCGAGCGGGCCCTCAATGTCGCTGGTGTCCGGTCAACGAGTCATGCGACGAGGGTCAGCGATTCCTCACCCGTGCAACAGGCGACGACGACTAACTGACATCAAGGTCTTTCACCCGTGGCGACATGAATGCCACAGGCACACCTAGAGCGGTCTCTGAACGCACGGAAGAGATATGTCGACCGGGCTGCACTGCAGACTTCGGCACGGTCATGACATCTGGGCCCATCGCACGAGCAAAGTCGAAGAGATCGTCGACGACAACGACGAAACCCCACAAACGGGACCCTGCGTGGGTGACGTGAGGACCACTCACGACCTCGATGATCGTGTTATCGAGAACATGAAACCCTTGTGACACTCCGTGGCCTGCATCGCGAACCCGACGCAGTGGCGCACCAAGAACGTCCTCGATGGCACCGCTCGTTCGAGCCAGATCATCGGTGTTCACGACGACATGGTCGATTGCCATGAATCGTGGGTCTCCCCACGACGCGGACATTGCCACATGTCGCGTCGGAATACCGTCGACGTCGTTTCGTACGGTGAGGTGCTCGACCAAAAGGTCATCGTCGAAAGAGATGCCCCAGTCGCACATGCCGTCACACGACGTGTTGATGTTGAGGGTGACACCAGCGATGACGACATCGCCGTCTGGCGGCACAGCAAAGAGGTTCCGCCAGCGATGAGATGAGCCGCCGACTGTCAGGGCAGCCAGGCGGACCAAGGCTCTCGGGCGGGTCAGCCCCGACCCATGTTCGGGCGCTTGCCGTGGTTGGCCTTTGAGCGGCGCATACGCGCCTTGCGCTTCTTGGTCTTCTTCGACATAAGGATGTGAGGCTATCGCCGAAAGGTCGGCTTTCGGCAAGCCGCGCTGGTCAGGGTTGACGCCAACGGTTTCGCGCCTCGGTCGGACTGGTGGTGCAGGTGTACGCCCGTCCGTTGTAGGTGCCGCGTGCCCCCGCTGGCGAACAGAACGCTCCGGGGCGCGAGACGGTTGCGCC
>CAYMVM010000022.1:22853-29882 GCA_964394175.1 uncultured Bifidobacterium sp. | reverse complement strand
TGCCGCGTGCCCCCGCTGGCGAACAGAACGCTCCGGGGCGCGAGACGGTTGCGCCGGATTCTGTCGATGGAGCCTCCGTTGTCACGGTCGAGGGAATGGACGTCGTTGCTCGTGGTGCGACTGTTGTGGCCGGGCGGCGGTTTCGCACCGGCACGGTTGTCGTGGGCGACAATGTGGCGACACCGTTCACTCTGGCGATTGGAGCAATCGTCGTGCCTGCACATTCATTCGACAGGATCTTGCGCACACGACCTGCTTCGCTCTGGTCCATTGACAAGCCCCACCGTGCTTTCACCGCGACCCAGTTACCCAGGTACTCGCAGATGTACGAGCGGTTCGGCGGCAACCAGTTCGACGGATCTCGGTCGCTTTTGCTTCGATTCACTGAGTCGGTCACCGCAATCAACGTGCGTCGGTCGCTCATGTCGTTTGCGAACCGCTGTCTCGTGGCGGAGGACCACACGTTTGCCCCGCTGTCCCAGGCCTCTTTGAGCGCGACCACGTGGTCGATGTCGAGGTCTGACGGATCGGTGTGTGTCACACCGTCGTAGGGCGAGTACCAATCGCCTTCGATGACTTTGCATCGGTAGCGGTCCACCTGCGCCGTGGTTGAGCTGTCGCGAATGAGCACTTCATCACGCGTGTCACAGCCGTCGGAATCGTCGTCGACCCAGTGCTTGAACAATTCCCGCTGGTATCCGACTTTGACTTCTGCCCTCACCGGAATCGACATGGAAAGGTCGTATGCAGATGTCGCTGACGCACGTGGCGCTTGCGTCGAATGAGTGGCGTTCGACTGCGCGGCGACGACCGACACTGCGATGCCGATGGCACCGAGCACCAGTGTCGTGTTACGACGAGACAACTTTGGGAGCGTTGTCATAACCGGTGTTGCCGCTCCACCCGGGCCCCTTGCGCAACGTGACAGCGTCGATGTGAAGAGGTTTGTTGCACGCATCACAGACAAGCACAGGCGTGAAGCTTTGACCGCACTCATCGTGGATGGTGGTCAACGAAGGTTGACCACCCATGAGCCACTTGTCCCCCCACGCCTTGATCGCTGCGAGCGTTGCGTACAAGTCTCGGCCCATGTCGGTGAGCTGGTATTCGTAGCGCTTCGGGCGATCACTGTAGAGGACTTTTTCGAGCACTCCGTTTTCGACCAACCAGCTCAGACGATCGGACAAGATGTTGCGCGCAATTCCGAGGTCGGACTGCAACGCCTCGTACTTGGTGTGGCCCACCATGATTCCGCCGATGATGAGAGGGGTCCACCACTCTCCGATGACGTCGAGGGCACGGGCGGTGCCGTTGTTCAAATGAGAGACACTCGTTCGCTTCATCGCTTTCGACGATAGACCGAGGGTGTGTCCTATTTAGGTATTAGCACCGAGCCCATTTGAGGAAATAGGGCCTATTTTCTTCTGCCTTTCGACACTAAAACAGGCGTCAGGCCACGACGTCGGCTGCCGGCATGAGATCTGTGTCCATGTCGTCGATGTCGATGAAGATGCACTCGCCCGGGCACACCTCTGCGGCTTCGAGCACCGACACAACATGTCGGGGACTGACAGAGGCGAGACTTCCGGACCCCCCCGGATCATTGAGAATGTCGCCACGTTCGGCGACATAGGCGATGCCGTCTTCGAGTTGGACGAAGACATCGGGACAGTGGTCGACACACAGACCGTCGCCTGTGCACAAGTCTTGGTCGATCCACACGCGCACGACGATGACCGTATCGGTGCGACCCCAGGTCCTGCCAAGTCCGAGCCCACTCGACTCAGCCTCGATGTGCGTCAGCCCGCGAGCGACACCATCAGGCACACCATCAACGCCACATTGCGCCAGACGTCACGCCATGACAGCGGTACGCGCCGGGTCGAGCCGAAACATCCACAGGGAACGTCGTCTCCGCGGCGAATTCGCGCGACGAGATGTGCAGTGAACGCCAGCAGTACTGCACAGGCGATCCCGATGACCACCTTCGTCGGTCGCAATGCGATCAGTGTCACACCGAGCACCACCTCGACCACAGGAACGACGATGGCGATGCTCGACGGAACTCGCTGCGCTGCGGCGTCTGACGCCCACGTGGACCACGACATCATCTTCTGGACACCTGCGAACACGAACACGACTCCCACCACGGCGGCGAGCAACCACGTCATCGTTGACCTTGCAGGATGTTCATGACACGACGTTGTCGTCAGCCGTCAGTCGGCAACTCGGCACCGATGATCTTTCCGCGAAAGAACACCATCGCCGAATCAGTTGATTCGCCGAGATCGAGATGGCGCACCTCACCCACCACCAGATAATGATCACCGATTTCAGAGACTGAATGGACCGAGCAATCAATCCAAGCGGTCACGCCGCCCAAGATCGGCGACCCGCTCGGTGCCGGATTCCATTCGACGCCGTCGAATCGGTTCTCAGATTCTTTGGCGAACCGCCAGCACAACTCACTCTGGTCAGCAGCAAGAACGTTGACACAAAATGATCCTTGCGGCTCAATGAGGGACCATGTGCGCGACGAAAGTCCGACAAAAAAACCGACGAGCGGCGGCGACAGTGACACAGAAGCGAAGGAACCAATTGTGATGCCCTGCGGCTCGGCTGCCGCATCGAGACCCGACACGACCACGACAGACGTCGGGGCATGACCGAGAATGTTGCGAAAGTGGTTGCTGTCGATGTCGGCCATGTCGTCAGAGTAGTTGCTGACCTCACCGGCGACGAGAGTCGCACGTGTGTGGGTGAATCAGCGTTTGACGGTGATGGTCATTCCTTCGCGCGCGAGCACCACCTGCGGATGGTCATCACCCGCTGTCCATGATGACAAGTTGGAGTCCAAGGCATCATCCGTGCGACTCGGATCGTGATGGAACATGACGAGCGTGCCCACGTCGAGTGTGCGAGCGATGTGCAGCGCATAGTCGCCGGTGCAATGGCCCCAGTCGGAACGCTGAGGAAACTCCTCCATCGTGTACTGCGAGTCATGGATGAGAAGATCGACTCCTTCGACGAGATCCACCACCGCGTCAGCGATGTCGAAGGATCCGTCAATGGGCTGTTGATGGTCTGGGAGATACGCGACGGAACGTCCCTCGTGCTCGATGCGGTAACCGAGCGTCGGTCCGATGTGCGGTATGAAGCGCGATGTCACCGAGAATTGACCGACCGCGAATTCACCATCACCGATGGTGTGGACATCGAGCGTGCATGGAAGCTTGGAGACATCGACGGGAAACATCGGCGGTTTGATCATCTCGAAAAGTGCGACGCGCGCTGGGCGTCCATCTTCCTGTGTCGGTGCATAGATGTCCATGCGCGTCCCGGCGTCGAGCACCGGAGGGAAGAACGGCAACCCTTGCACGTGATCCCAGTGCAGGTGAGTCAACAGGGCGGCACCGACGAATGACCTTCCCTCCGCACGCAGTTGATGTCCGAGATAACGCACACCAGTGCCGAGATCGAGAATCAACGGGGACTCGTCACCGACACGCAGAGAAACGCATGACGTGTTTCCGCCATAGCGATGAGTGTCTGGTCCATGGCACGGTGTCGAACCGCGGACGCCATAGAACGTCACAGAGAATGCGTCGTTGCCCCCGATGAGTCGCCACGCTAGAGGTGCCTCACGGCACCTGCCTAGAGGAGCCCTGCGTGACCTGTGTCGCAGACACCCCGACTACGGTGCGACCCATGACAGACAGCAGACGAATCAATACAGGACACGTCACCGCCAACGGCATCGACTTCACCTTTCTCGAATGTGGTGCGGGCCCTCTCGCACTGTGTCTGCACGGGTTTCCGGACAGTGCCCACAGTTGGCGCCATCTTCTGCCAGCTCTCGCCGACGCCGGCTTCCGAGCAGTTGCGCCTTTCACCCGTGGATATGCACCAACGTCCACCGCAGCTGACGGGTACTACGCCACCGGAACACTTGCTGCCGATGCGAACGCACTTCACGATGCCCTTGGCGGCGCGTCAGACGCCGTCATCATCGGACATGACTGGGGCGCACCCTCTGCATACGGTGCCGCAGGTCGACATCCGGACCGTTGGAGTCGAGTCGTTGGCATGGCAGTACCACCTGGGCCTGCGTTCAGTCTCGCGTTCATGACGAATCAGGCTCAACTGAAGCGCAGCTGGTACATGTTCTTTTTCCAACATGCACTCGCCGATCTCGTCGTGCCGGCCAATGATCTTGCGTTCATCGACATGTTGTGGGCCGACTGGTCGCCGGGTTTCAGCGCGGCAGACGACATCGAGAACGTGAAGAGATGTCTGCGTGACCCCGAGAATCTGACAGCTGCGCTCGGGTACTACCGCGCCACACTCGGAGATGCGAAGAAGGATCCCGCCGTCGACGACGAGCAACGACTGTGTTTCGAGGCGCCGCCACAACCGACGTTGTACTTGCACGGCATGAACGACGGTTGTTGCGGAAAAGAAGTCGCTGAATCTGCACAAGCAATGTGTCCGAGCGTGAATGTCACCTTCGTCGACGGCGCCGGGCACTTCTTGCAAGTCGAGCAACCTGAAATCGTGAACCGACTCGTCGTGGATTGGGTCACGGCAAAGTGACAGTTCCGTTCACACGTACGACTAGACCTTCATCCAGCAACTGACCAAGAAGTCGTTTCGCCCGATCGACGTCATCGATCATGTTCATCGCCGCAAACACTTCGTCGTCGTGAAGCGGCTGTTGAGCGACTGCGCGCAGTACCCGACCGCGGGCTTGGCGATCTGAACCCTCGAACTTCGGTTGCGGCCGGCTCGTGCCTTGAGTCGCCACCGCCGGGTCGGGCCGATTGATGTCGCCACTCCACGCACACAAGCGCGACAACGGACATCGGTCACACGCAGGCGCACGAGCGGTGCACAACGTCGCCCCGAAGTCCATCATGATTTGGTTCCACTCCCACGAGCGGCCTTCGGGCACCAAGTCGTCGGCAAGCCCCTGCGTCACTGCGAGTTTCATCGGTTCTCCGACGATGCGTGACAGCACTCGGGCCACGTTCGTGTCGACCACCGCGACATTTCTGCCGAATGCGAACGCAAGAATTGCGCGCGCCGTGTACGGCCCGATTCCCGGAAGCGCGAGCAGCGCATCGATGTCGTCTGGCACTCGCCCTCCGTGTGCACGTTGCACGACGACGGCTGCATCTCTCAGATTTCGACATCGACGTGGATATCCGAGGCCTTCCCACAACATGAGCGCATCTCCGAGCGGCGCTTCTGCCAGGTCTGCTGGTCGCGGATAACGATCGATGAAAGCATCGAACTTCGGCAACACACGCGCCACCGACGTCTGTTGCAACATCACCTCGCTGACCAAGATGGCCCACGGGTCCTGTGTTCGACGCCATGGCAGGTCGCGGAGACGCGATTCGCCCCACGCGAGCAGCGCGCCGGTCACCCGGTCACGGGAACGTGGGGTCAGTTCTCCCACACGTTGACGCCGTCGTATGGACGGCGGCGGGTCGGCGCAAACTCGCGCTTCCACACCATCACACGGCGACGGAAGTAACACACTTCCTTACCCTCTTGATTGAAGGCCTTGGTCTCGACCGTCACGACGCCTCGGTCAGTCTTCGACTTGCTTTCTTGCACGTCGAGCACACGTGTCTCGGCATGGATGGTGTCCCCGTGAAAGGTCGGGAACTTGTGCTGCAACGTCTCGACTTCAAGATTTGCGATGGCGGCCCCACTCACATCGGGAACGCTCATACCGAGGACCAACGAGTACACCAGATTTCCCACGACGACATTTCGGCCCTGCACACTCTCCTTCGCGAACCAATCATTCGTGTGCAGTGGGTGGTGGTTCATCGTGATCATGCAGAACAAATGGTCGTCGTACTCGGTGATCGTCTTGCCGGGCCAATGCTTGTATACGTCCCCGACCACGAAATCTTCCAGACATCTGCCGAACGGGCGCTCATGTGTCGTCATGGCTCGAACGCTACTTCGGCAGCGACTGTGGTCCGGTGTCGTCGTCGAAGTACTCGAGATCTTCGCGTGTCAGCGTGGGCATGGTGAATTGACCAGTGCGATCACGCGGTGCGAATCGCTCCACCCAATCTGCTGCCGTGACATTGCGAGCGGCTTCGGTCTCGGCGACCTCTGGTAGCGGTCGCAAGCGATGACGCCGGTCGATGGCGAACGGACCGACGCGGAGCGAGAGGTAGCACAGCCAGCCGATGAGAATCGGAAGCCAGTACTGCGCGATGCGATAGGACAAGACGCCAAGTGTCGCGTTCGCACGAGTGAGTCCGAAACCGACAAGGGTCGGGATGTAGATGCCTTCGACGATGCCGAGACCACCAGGAGTCACCGGCACGAAAGAAAGGACATTCGCAAGACCGAACGCCACGACAAGACCATCAAGACTGATAGACGCACCGAACGCTTGAAGAAAGACCCACAGCGAGGCCATGTCGAGCAACCAATTGAGCGTCGCCCACACGACGACGCGTGCCAAGAGTCGTCTTTCAGCGATGAGCCCCTCGATGCGTACGCCGAGATGCTCGAGCACCTCGGCGGCGTGCTGTTCGTTGAGCCTCAATCGACGAGCGATGACTCGGACGAGACGCTCCGCTCTTCCTTGGCCTTCGACCAACCCGAAGACGATAAATCCAGCTGCCGCCATCAAGATGACGCCGGCGATGGCTGCTGTTCCGTACACAGGGTTCACTCCGCGCACGGGAATCGACACGATGAGTCCGAACCACAAGATGAAATTCAGCACCACCGCAGAACCGATGCCAGCGGTCGCCAACGCAAAACCAGCATCCGGACCCGGCACCTTGCTCATCGTCAACAGTCGATAACCGAGTGCGGAACTGGCCGCACTTCCAGCGGGCATGATGTTGCCGAGAGCCTTCGTGCTGAGCTGGATGCGAAAGAGTCGAAGCACGCTCACGTTGTGGGCTTCAGCGCCCAGTGCTGCGCGCGTGAGCAGCGAGTAGCACAACAACGAAAACGCTTGCAGCCCGATGCCTGCAGCAAGCAGAGACG
>CAYMVM010000022.1:19925-22753 GCA_964394175.1 uncultured Bifidobacterium sp. | reverse complement strand
GAGTAGCACAACAACGAAAACGCTTGCAGCCCGATGCCTGCAGCAAGCAGAGACGGCTCGACCTCGTTCAACTCGTCCATCGCCCGACGAAATCCGGGGATGAGCGGGATGACGAAGAAATAAAGCACTGCGGCGGTGAGAACCAATTTCACCGTTCGACGCCAACCACTTCGCCGTAACTCGGCGGTGCCCTCGAGAGGATCGACGTCAGCCACGTCCACCACTCTTGTCCATCTGGACGGTCGACTCTGGGAATGCACGGACAAGTTTCACGAGCTCGGCTGTGAGGTCATCGCGCTGCGCCGCATTGGTCTTGCCGAGACGCACCAGCACGAGATCGCGCCCTGGCACCACCCATGTGTATTGCCCTTCATATCCGAGTGCGACGAGCGAGTCACGCTCGCCGGGCCACATCCACCAATGAGCTCCGTAGTCGAATCCATTGTCACCGTCGTGGGCGACGACGTGTCGCGAGAAATCAACCCAGTCTTCTGAGACGATGCGTCGACCCGCCCACACACCTCGATTGAGGAACAGTTGTCCGAATCGTGCGAAATCACGCGCCGTCGCATACACATAGGAGGAGCCGATGAATGTTCCTCGTTTGTCGAACTTCGGTGAAGCCGACGACATGCCGATCGCATCAAGCAATCGGTCGCGGAGGTACTGCTCGATTCGAGCATGCGAACCGTGAGTGTCGCCCAAGGCGTCACCGAGTATGCGACAGATGATGTTCGTGGTGCCCGACGAATACAACCACTTTTCCCCCGGACGCGCCGAAGAGGGCCGACTGATTGCGTAACCCGCGACGTCGTCGGCGCCCGAGCCGAACAGCATGTCGATCACATGAGACGTCTCGCCGTCGACGTAATCCTCCACCCATGACAAACCCGAGGTCATCTGCAACAGATGCCTCACGGTGATGCCGACACGTTCGTCATCAGCCCAGGCACTGACGGGCGCCGCGGCATCGAGCGCCACGAGCCCGTCCTGCACCGCTATCCCGCACAGCGCCCCGACCATGCTCTTCGCCATCGACCACGAGATGAATGTCGATGTCTCGTCGTGACCTTCGCCATAGTGCTCGCCCACGATGTGTCCTCGGTGCACAGCCACGAGCGCCAGCGTCTGACCGGTCGTGGTCGTCGACGACATCAGCTCTGAGACCACTCGCTCCCACGCGCCCACGTCGACGTCAGCATCCGGCGACGCGGATTGCCAGGCCTCGTTCATCGCCGTCATGCATCCCTCGAGGTCGCCGGAGCAGTTGACGTCACCACCACAGATTAGGCGGGTCACTTTCGGTCGATCTCTGGGCCGAGCCGTGTGCGCAACGGCGGAATGTGGGCAAATGCTTGCTGTCACGGTGGGGCCATCTCCGTGATTGCTCACTAGCGTTTCGTGCATGAGCACCCTCAGCGCATCAGACCTACAAGACGCCGCCTCCGCGATCGCATCGGCGGCGTCCGTCGTTGAGCGTGCGGTGACGACATTGAAGAGTGCGGGTGGCCCCGACAAGAACCAAGTTCTCGCCTACGACGTGGCACACGCGTCGGCTGCCGTCGAAACCGCACGGTCGATGCTCGACTACGGCGCAAAAGGAAGCGATGAGGCGGCGCTGACGTGTGCGTTCGCCGCCGACATGGTGCACGACCTTCTCACCCGCCTCATCGGACGTGAGGAATTGTGGGGTGTCTCAATCGACGATCTGGCGGCGACGAAGACGTTCGTGGCCAAGTTCCGTGACCCGACATTCCTCTCGTCGATCTCTCTCGTCCAAGGGCCGCGACATCTCGACGCGGACTTCGAGATGGTGCAGGACACCTTCCGTTCGTTCGCGATGAACGAAATCGCGTCGCGGGCCGAACACGTTCATCGTTTCAATGAAGACGTCCCTGAAGACATCATCTCTGGACTTGCCGAAATCGGCGCGTTCGGTCTCAGCGTGCCGACCGAATACGGCGGCTACGGCGAAGGTGGCGAAGGCGAGTACATGGCATCGGTCGTCGCGACCGAGGAGCTGTCGCGTGCGTCGCTTGGTATCGGTGGGTCACTCATCACGCGACCCGAAATTCTCACCCGCGCACTCGTCGCCGGCGGAACTGAAGCACAGAAGCACGAGTGGCTGCCGAAGTTGGCGACCACTGAAGTGATGTCTGCTGTCGCCGTCACCGAGCCGGACTACGGAAGTGACGTCGCCGGCATCAAGACCACCGCTGTTGCCGCCGCCGGCGCGTCCGGCGAAGCCGGTTACGTCATCAATGGCGTCAAGACATGGTGCACATTCGGTGCACGCGCGAACGTGTTGATGTTGCTCGCTCGCACGGATCCAGACCGTTCAAAGACACATCGCGGACTCAGCTTGTTCATCGTCCCCAAACCACGCGGTGAAGGTCACGGTTTCGTCTTCACACAGGACGGTGGCGGACGAATGGAAGGTCGCCCGATCGACACGATCGGATATCGCGGAATGCATTCGTACGAGATTGCCATCGAGAATTGGTGGGTTCCCGCAGCGAATCTCATTGGCGAAGAAGGTGGAATCGGAAAAGGTTTCTATCTTCAGATGGCGGGGTTCGAGAACGGTCGCTTGCAGACTGCGGCCCGTGCCGTCGGCGTGATGCAAGCAGCGTATGAAGCTGCACGTGATTACGCGGAGAACCGCATGGTATTCGGAAACAACATTTCCGAATACGAATTGACCAAAGTGAAACTCGGTCGCATGGCAGCCATCACCCAGGCAAGTCGACAGTTCTCTTACGCCGTTGCTCGCCTCATGGGCAAAGGTGAAGGCGCGATGGAAGCGAGCATGCTGAAGGCGTACGTGT
>CAYMVM010000022.1:2681-19825 GCA_964394175.1 uncultured Bifidobacterium sp. | reverse complement strand
CTCATGGGCAAAGGTGAAGGCGCGATGGAAGCGAGCATGCTGAAGGCGTACGTGTGCAAAGCCGCTGAATGGGTCACTCGCGAAGCAATGCAGATTCACGGTGGCTACGGCTATGCCGAGGAGTATTCGGTGTCGAGGTTGTTCGTCGACGCACGCGTGCTGTCGATCTTCGAAGGTGCCGACGAAACGTTGTGTCTCAAGGTCGTGGCCAAGCGTTTGTGCGAGTCGGTCTGATCAGAGCAACTGCAACAATGAACTGATGCGAGTCGCTGGCGCATCAAGCATGTCGCCATAGGGGTCCATCAGGTAGGGCACCAGACCTGCTGCACGTGAGCCTTCGACGTCCATGACCAGGGAATCGCCGACATATGCGATGCGTGAGCGTTCGACGTCGGGGAAATATGGCAGAGCGTGGTCGAAAATTGCCGGATCTGGTTTGGAGACACCCACGACGTGGCTGTCGATGATGCAACGCATCGGCGCACCGCGTCCTAGTCCGACCTGACAGACGCCGCTTCGATTCAAGATGTCTTCGATCTGACCGCTCGCATTGCTCACCACGCCGATCGGAACGCCGCGTTCGTGCAAGGCGACGAGTGCTTCGGCGGAACCCGGTAGCGGATGACGCCATAGGTGCGCGGTGCGAGTGCGGCTCAGCACGAACACGGCATCGTCGTGGTTCTCGGGAGGCACCCCGACACTGTCGACATAGGCACTGTTGTAGGAAGTCCAATCACTCTCGTTGGACCGCGCTCGCGACTTCGCCGCCATGCCGGCATAGTGAGCACGCACATGGCCCTGATGGTCAGCGGTCGCCCCGTAGTAATCGAGCAGAGGCTTCAGCACCACCGGATCTGGCACCACCAGTACTCCACCGGCATCGAAGAGCACGGCATCAAAGGGTGCAACCATGCCGAAAGCGTAGGTGTCCCCTACTCTTGACTCGTGCGTTCCGCCCGTGATTTTTTCAAGCCGCTCGCTGTCGGTGCCCCCGAACCACTTCGCGAGATTCCATTCCGCCCGAGTCGGGTGATCCATTTCTTCCCGCCGCATCTCGACAAAGTCGTCGCCAAGTTGCCCGAGGTCGTACCGACCGTCGACATCATCTTGGGCAACCTGGAAGATGCCATTCCGATGGCCGACAAAGAAGCAGCACGTCGTGGCCTCATCGACGTCGCCCGACGCATCGACTTTGGTGCCACTCAACTGTGGACGCGGGTCAACTCACTTGATTCACCGTGGTTTCTCGACGACCTCACCGAGATCGTCTCGACGGTGGGCGACAAGATCGACGTCATCATGATCCCGAAGGTCGAAGGAGCCGAAGACATCCATTACGTCGACCGTCTGTTGGCACAACTCGAGGCAAAAGCGAAACTGTCGCGACCGATTCTCTTGCACGCCATCCTCGAGACCGCGCGTGGAATGGTGAACATCGACGACATCTGTGGTGCATCGCCCCGCATGCAAGGTCTGTCGCTTGGGCCTGCTGACCTCGCTGCGAACCGTCGCATGAAGACCACCCGCGTCGGCGGTGGACATCCCGACTATGTCGTGCGTCAAGACCCTGACGGAAACGACCCCGACGCTCCTCGTCCGGTGTTTCAACAAGATCTCTGGCACTACACACTCGCCCGCATGGTCGATGCTTGTGTCACCCACGGAATCCTTCCGTTCTACGGGCCGTTTGGCGACATCAAGGATGTCGTCGCCTGTGAAGACCAATTCCGTAATGCATACCTGCTCGGTTGTGTCGGTGCTTGGAGCCTTCACCCCGTGCAGATTGACATCGCCAAGCGAGTGTTCAGCCCGCGACCAGAAGACGTCGCCCAAGCGCAACGCGTCATCGACGCAATGGGTGACGGCACCGGCGCGATCATGCTCGACGGCAAGATGGAAGACGATGCCTCAGTAAAACAGTGTCGCGTCGTCGTCGAACTCGCTCGCCAGCTCGCTTCACGTGACCCAGAACTGGCCGCGCGTTACGGCTTCAACTCCTGACATTCGGAGGACCACATGCACCAGACACGCCCCCGTCGTTCCGTTCTCTACATGCCAGCAGCAAACGAGCGCGCACTCGAGAAAGCAAAGTCGATCTCCACTGATGCGCTCATCTTCGATCTCGAAGACGCAGTGTCACCCGATGCGAAAGATGCCGCTCGCGTGAATGCAGTCCAAGCGGCGTCATCGGGTGCATACGGCAAGCGAGAGATAACCATCCGTTGCAACGGCCTCGACACTCCGTGGGGCGCAGACGACCTTGTCGCAGCTGCAAAAAGTTGTGCGCATGCTGTCGTCATCCCGAAAGTCGACTCAGTGGCGACTCTCGACGAGGTGTCACGCCGCCTCGACGCTGCTGGTGCGCCTGCATCGATGACCATCTGGTGCATGCTCGAGACCCCGACTGCGATCTTCGATGCGCGCGCGATCTGTGCTCATCCGCGCGTGTCAGTGCTCGTCATGGGGACCAACGACTTGGCCAAGGAGTTGCGCGCCACCCAAGTGCCCGGTCGCCACCCCCTCATTCCTCATCTGGCTCAAGCATTGTTGGCTGCTCGCGAAGCTGGAAAGCCGATTCTTGATGGCGTGTTCAACGACATCAAGAACACCGAAGGCTTCCGTGACGAATGTATCCAGGGCAAGGACATGGGATTTGACGGCAAGACGTTGATTCACCCCGACCAAGTCGACGTCGCCAACGATGTCTGGGCACCGACCGAGGCTGAAGTTGACCATGCCCGTCGAGTCATCGCTGCGTTCACCGACGCCACGAACCAAGGAAAAGGTGTCGTCCAGCTTGACGGCAAGATGATCGAGAACCTTCACGTGGCGAACGCCGAGCGCATCATCGCCACCGCTGATGCAATCGCCGAATTGTCCGTCTGATTCCGGACGGACACGCGCGCTACGTCAGTAGCCGCCACCGAGTTTGTTGTGGTCCCAACTGACGATCTTCTCGACGTCGATGACCACACCGAGACGCTTCTCGGCTTGCTTGCGAATGAATGGCAGCGCTGCCTCGCTCACTGCAATTTCTCCGTTGTACTTCTCAGCGACGACGAGACCGATGTTCAACACTTCGTCGTAGTCCTCAATGACGCGACCGGTTCCGACCAGCTCGACGCCGCGTAATTCGTTGTACTGCTCGCCATCCTCGACGAGAGCAGTGATCTTCGAGTCACGACGGAGATTGTTGATTTTCTGAGACTTGCCGAACGTCCAGAATGCCGGCTTGCCGTCGATCATCGCGTACCACATCGCGACGAGGTGCGGATGTCCGCTGGGTCCGATGGTGGCGATGTTCATGACATGACGACCAGCGAGAAAAGCATCGATCTCCTCGGTCGTCATCTGGATGGAGCCGCGTTTGTTTGCCATTCCCTCAACCTAGACCCGGACTCGTCGACTCGCCGAGATGGACTCGCAGGACTCAAATGGCACTGCGTCGCAGCAGCTCTGGCGCATCGGGGCAGGACACCGATGAAAGATGTCTCGCGACATCGACGATGCCGGTCGCGTCGACCACCCGAATGACGTGGGACCAGTCGAGAACATCATGCCCAGCGGCCCACGGGTCGGGGCGGTCGCATAGGTCATCGACCATGGCACGCCACATCGACGGAGCGAGGTGAACACCTACTGGTGACACGAGCCATGAGGGTTTATCGAACAGACGCGAAAGTGCAAGCAGTGGCAACGCACCACCGGCACACAAAACTCCGTCACGACTCGTGCTCTTTGACGTCACCAGTGTGATGTCGCTTGATCGGACGGCGGCAGCGATTCCTTCAGGAGCGACAAGTTCAGCTTCTACTCCGCGACGCGCAAACACGCGCAGGGCATCTTGACCCTCACCCAATGAGTCGACCACGAGTGCGCGCACGTCACCTCGTCGAACAAGCGCGTCGACGACATGTCCGGACCAACCCACCATGCACACCGTGCTGTCAGCCGGCAATTCGGATTGCAGCACGGTCGACGTCGCATCGGTGCTGAGCGCTCGGGCACATTCGCGCAGTGCAGCACGTGGGTCCATCGACGTCACCGCGTGGGCGCACACCCACCACAGTGGCGCGTTCTCTGGGTGATGCTCCATCATTCGCCGCGCGGACACCACGGCCCCCGCAGGATCACGCACCATGTGAACAAGTCCCTCGGCGGCCTCCAAAGCCACCTCAACGGGGTCTGCACCGTGGACTCGTGCCACGTATCGCAGATGTTCGATGGGATGCACCTTCCGCACGCTACTGGCGCTGAACTAGCGTCGTACCCGTGACACAACTCCCCAACCCGAATCTTGATGTGACGTTGACTCCTCTCACGGGAGATGCGCGTCCGCTTCGCGAGTGGCTGATGACGTTCCATCTCGCGTCCGTGGTCGTCGACCCGTACACCAATGAGAGCGCGTGGATACTGAAGACCGCTTCGCGAATCATGAACCAGTTCGCCGGTGCCGGAGTTCGCGTCAGCTTCATCATCGCGTGCGGTGCCGAAGATGCTCGTTCGTTTCTCGGACCACTCGCCGATGAATTCCTGGTCTTTACAGACCCAGACCGAAGCGTCATTCGCGCGCTCGGGCTCACCGAACTTCCGGCTTTCGTGCTCGTGCGCGGAGACGGCACGATTCCCGCTGCTGCCCAGGGTTGGTCAGCAGACAAATGGCGTGAGGTGTCGAACGAAATCGCCACGCTCGTGAGTTGGAGCAAGCCGACGATCCCTGCACCCGGTGACCCAGGTGCATTCCGCGGCACGCCCGCACTTGTCTGATTCTCTTCCTGTAGAAGAAGTTCTTCCGGAACTGCGCGCGGCCCTTGTCGCGCGTCGAGCTGCAGTCGTCGTGGCGCCACCTGGTGCCGGAAAGACGACGCTCATACCACTTCGGTTGATCGATGAGCCATGGCTCATCGACCGCAAGATCGTGATGCTCGAACCACGACGTCTTGCTGCACGAGCCGCAGCCAGACGCATGTCCGACATTGTCGGCGATGAGGTCGGAGGTCTTGTCGGCTTCCAGACCCGGGATGAGCGACGTATCAGTTCGCGGACACGCATCGAAGTCGTCACGGAAGGCGTGTTGACGCGGCGACTTCAGAGCGACCCGTCGCTCGATGGCGTCGGTCTCGTCATTTTCGATGAAGTTCACGAACGCAATGTCCCGACCGATGTCGGCCTCGCGTTGTTGCTCGACGCGCGCCAAGCACTTCGCCCCGATCTGCGCGTGCTCGCAATGTCGGCAACGGCCCAAGCAGACACTTTCGCGCGTCTGCTCGGCGATGGCGACAGCCACGCTCCGATCGTCACCTCGGACGGTCGTATGCATCCCGTCGACGTGCGATACATCGCTCGACATCGCGACGACTCCCTCGAATCGGCAATCGCCTCGACCGTGCAAACATCGCTACGCACCGATGACGGAGACATGCTGGTGTTTCTTCCCGGCATCGGCGAAATCAATCGTGTCCGCGATCATCTCACCACGACACTTCCGTCTGATGTCATCGTGCAGAGACTGGCCGGCGCCCTGCCGTTCGACGAACAAGATGCCTCGCTACGTCCAGACCCACTGGGGCGCCGACGTGTCGTGCTCAGTACCGACATTGCAGAGACTTCGCTGACAGTCGATGGCGTGAACGTGGTGATCGATGCCGGCTTGGCGAGAGTTCCACGACTAGATCAGCGCACCGGACTAACACGCCTGTCCACCGTCGCCACGTCGCGCGCGTCTGCAGAGCAACGAAGTGGTCGTGCGGGCCGAGTGCGCCCCGGTGTCGCCTATCGACTCTGGAGCCGTATCGAAGATTCGACACGACCCGCTCATCTTCCCCCAGAGATCTCACAAGTCGACTTGTCGTCCGTGGTGTTGGAAGTGGCGGCGTGGGGATCGGACTTTGATCATCTTCCATTTCCCGATGCCCCTCCTGCACGGTCGATTCACATCGCGCGCGAGACATTGCGCATGATCCGCGCAATCGACGAGGCCAACCACATCACCGCACACGGTCGCGCATTGCTCGCACTGCCCCTACACCCACGACTCGCTTCGATGGTCGTCCACGCACAGTCCGACCTCGGCGACGATGCAGCGTGGCTCGCGTGCGTCCTTGCCTCACTTCTCGAAGAACGCGACATCATGCGCGGTCGCCCCGATTCACTGCCGACTGACATGGCACTTCGCGCCGCAATCGTGTGTGGGGTGACTTCTGACGACCGGGCTGACAGAGGCGCCGTTCGTCGCGTCGCCGACGCCGCAAAAGACATCGCCCGCAGACGCAACATCGATCATTCGCGCTCGATGCGCGAGTCCGTTGTCGCCCACCTCACCGGCGCCTTGCTTCTCGCGGCATACCCAGACCGTCTCGCCAAGAATCGCGGCGCCAAGGGTCAATTTGTGATGCGCGCCGGAGGCGGCGCGTGGGTGAGCGACCGAGATGAGTTGGCAACCGAGGCATTCATCGTCGCTGCGGACGTCGATGGCGATCGCAAGTCGACGCGCATTCGACGTGGCGCCGGGCTCGACGCTGACCAGGTCGCTCTCATGCTCGGCGATGACGTCGTGGAAGAAGTCGTCGTGCAATGGGACAAAGAACGAAATGACCTCACACGATCGGTCACGCGCAAGTGTGGATCGCTACGTCTCGATGAGCGAGTGGGGCCAGCAACGCCCGGGCCCGACACTGAACGCGCACTCGTCGAACGTGTGCGCACAAGTTCGCTCGGTCTCTTGAATTGGGACGAACGCGCACGCAGCACACAGCGTCGTATCCAGTTCGCGCGCCACCATCTCGGCGAAACGTGGCCAGACGTGAGCGACAAACATCTTGTGCGCACCGTCGATGAATGGTTGGCGCCGTACGTCGCAGGCTGCACGAGTCGCGTCGACATCGAAGCGCTCGATGTCGACATGTTGCTGCGTGCGCGACTTGGTTGGGATGCCTCCAGCGACATCGATGCTCTCGTGCCACCGACACTCGCGTTGCCGAACGGCAAAGAGACCGTCATCGACTATTCAGACGTCGACCGACCGAAGGTGTCAGTTCGCGTGCAACGCATGTTCGGCCTCACCTCACACCCCTCGCTTCTCGACAATCGCGTACTGATCGTCGTAGAACTTCTCTCTCCTGCCGACCGGCCGATACAAGTGACATCTGACCTTCCCGGCTTCTGGAGCGGCTCATGGGCAGAGGTACGACGCGAGATGGCCGGTCGATATCCGAAACATGCCTGGCCGATCGACCCGACTGCATAGACGACTCGTCGTCTGTGAGATGAGCGCTCGCTCGATGAGTGCAATTAGCGTGGAGCCATGGCTGATTTCGTCTTCACTGAACTTCTTCCGCTCGGACCCGACGACACGCCGTACAGGTTGCTGTCGACAGACGGCGTGTCGACTGTCGACACATCACTCGGCAGTTTCCTGAAGGTCGAACCGGAGGCACTCACGCTTCTCACCCAGGTCGCAATGCGTGAGATCGCTCATTTCCTCCGACCCGGACACCTGCAACAACTGGCCAACATCTTGCAAGATCCCGAGGCCAGTGCGAACGATCGATTCGTAGCGCTCGACCTACTGAAGAACGCTTCGATCGCCGCCGGTGGGGTGTTGCCGATGTGTCAAGACACCGGCACTGCAATCGTGAAGGCGAAGAAGGGTCAGTTCGTCTTCACCAGTGGCAACGACGAGGAAGCAATTGCCCGCGGTGTCTTCGACACGTACCAGACCAGCAATCTTCGTTACAGCCAACTTGCTCCGCTCTCGATGTACGACGAGAAGAACACGGGCAACAATCTTCCGGCCGAGATCAAGATCGCGGCGACTCCTGGTGACGCCTACAAGTTCCTCTTCATGGCAAAAGGTGGTGGCAGTGCGAACAAGAGCTACTTGTTCCAAGAAACCAAGGCCTTGCTGAACGAAAAGACACTTCTGCCGTGGGTGTTCGAGAAGATGATCACGCTCGGCACTGCAGCGTGTCCTCCGTATCACCTTGCGATTGTCATCGGTGGAACGTCTGCCGAGCATGCCGTCGAAACCGCGAAGCTCGCAAGCACGCGATATCTCGACTCTCTGCCCACAGCAGGCAGCGAGTCAGGTCACGGATTTCGTGATCTCGATTTGGAGAACAAGATCCTCGAGTTGTCACAAAAGACTGGAATCGGTGCTCAGTTCGGCGGCAAGTATTTCTGCCATGACGTCAGAGTCATCAGGCTCCCGCGTCACGGGGCGAGTTGCCCGGTGTCTTTCGCTGTGTCATGCAGTGCCGACCGGCAAGCTCTTGGCAAGATCACGCGGGACGGCATCTTCATCGAACAGCTTGAACATGATCCGGCACGGTTCATGCCGGAAGTGACCGAGGATGAATTGAGCAGCGAGGTCGTGCAGATCGACTTGAACCGACCGATGTCAGAGATTCGAGCGACACTCAGCAAGTATCCGGTGAAAACACGCGTCATGCTCACCGGTCCGATGGTCGTTGCTCGCGACATCGCACACGCCAAGTTGAAAGAGCGACTCGATTCCGGTCAGGGTCTTCCGCAGTACCTGAAAGATCACGCCGTGTACTACGCCGGACCGGCAAAGACTCCGCAGGGCATGGCATCGGGTTCGTTTGGCCCCACGACAGCTGGTCGAATGGACTCATATGTCGCTGACTTCCAAGCAGCCGGCGGAAGCTTCGTGATGCTCGCCAAGGGCAACCGGTCACGACAGGTCACAGACGCATGCGCGACACATGGCGGCTTCTATCTCGGATCTATCGGTGGGCCTGCTGCACGACTCGCGCAAGACTGCATCACCAAAGTCGAGGTGCTCGAGTATCCAGAGCTCGGCATGGAAGCTGTGTGGAAGATCGAAGTGAAGGACTTCCCCGCCTTCATCGTGGTCGATGACAAAGGCAATGACTTTTTCGACATGGTCGGTGGCGGAACACCGGTCGCGCTGCACTGAGCGCAGACGTCACAGCAGCGACTTCACCACTGCCCGAGTCTCTGCCGCCTCGTCGGGCGTGCCCGGGAATTCGACAGCAGCAAAATCGGTGACACCGATCGACTGAAGCGCCATGATCTTGTCGCGCACTTCGTCGGCTCCACCGATGATGGCGATGTCCGCCGGACCTTCGGCGTTCTCGTGGTCGAGCATCGCTCGATAGCTGGGAAGCGACCCGTACACCGCGAACACTTTCGCTGCTCGCACCTTGGCGGCATCAATGTCCTTTGTGACGCACACTGGAAGTGCGGCGATGACGCGCGGTGCAGGGCGACCGAACTCGTCGGCAGCGGCGGTGATCGTCGGAACTGTGAGTGTCTTCAGAGTCTTCGGACCGGTGCACCACGTGAGGGTGCCGTCCGCCAGTGCCGCAGTCACGCGCAGCATCTGTGGACCGAGGGCCGCCACGACCACACCGAACGGTGAAGAACCCTTGATGGACACTCCGGCCATCACCTTGTACACCTCGCCGTCGAATGCGACCGACTCGCCACGGGCCAACGGCATGAGCACCGAGAGATACTCCTTCATGTGTCGCACCGGCTTGTCGAACGACATACCCATCATGTTCTCGATGACGATCTTGTGGCTGAGGCCGATGCCAAGTGTCAGTCGTCCGCCTGATGCGGCATTCACCGTGTGACACTGCTGCGCGAGCATCATCGGGTGGCGCGGGTACGTCGGCACGACACTGGTGCCGAGCTCGATGCGCGGAACGTCTCGGCCGACGATGGCGAGTGCCGTCAACGCGTCGTGTCCGAATATTTGTGGCGCCCAGTAACTGGCGAAACCATCGGCCTCTGCCTGACGCGCCTCCGCCACGACCTCGTCGAGAGTTCCATCATTGACCGTTCCACCGAACAAACCGATTCGCATGCGATGACCGTAGCCGCGTCAGGCAAGGCTGACGATGTCGAGCCATTCCTCAGAGAAGTAGTCGACCTGACCATCTGGCAACAGCAACACCTTCGTGGGATCGAGGCTCTTCACAAACTCTGTGTCGTGGCTCACGAAGATGATCGATCCCTTCCAATCTGCCAGCGACGTGGCGACCGCCTCACGACTGGGTGGGTCGAGGTTGTTGGTGGGCTCGTCGAGCAACAACACGTTGTTGCCACCGATCATGAGCATCGCAAGTGCGAGTTTGGTCTTTTCTCCACCCGAGAGGGTGCCGGATTCCTGGAACACCTTGGTTCCTTGCAGACCGAACATGCCGAGCAAGCCGCGTAATTGAGTGTCGGTGAGTGACGCACCAGAGGGAAGGTCGCGGCGCATGTGGTCGATGAGGGACATATGTGGGTCGAGGTTGTCATGCTCTTGTGCGTAGTAACCGGTGCTCACGTTGTGACCCCAACGGAAGTCGCCTGTTTTTGGCTGTGCTTCTCCGGCGAGGATGCGCAACAGCGACGTCTTTCCGGCTCCGTTCAGACCGAGCACCAGCAATCGTTCTCCTCGTCCAAGGTCGAACGACACGTCTTCGAAAATTGGCGGGCCACCGTATGCCTGCGACAGATGTTCTGCCTGAATCACCGTCACACCTGATGCCGGCGGATCTGGGAAACGAACGGTGAAGCGACGGTCACGAGTCGCCACCGAGACTTTGTCGTCTTCCAGACGACTGATTCGCTTCTCGATGCTGTGCGCCATCGACGCTTTCGATGCCTTCGCCCCGAAACGGTCGACAACCGTTTGCAGTCGCGCGATCTCTTTTTCTTGCAGGATCGCCTTGCGGGCGAGGCGTTCTTCATCGGCAGCCCGAGCAGACTTGTACTGGCTGTACGTACCTCGATATTCGACCAAATTGCCGACACCCTCTTCATCGGGCCGGTCGAGATGCAGCACGCGCGTGATTGCTTCATCGAGCAGTTCCAAGTCGTGGCTGATGACGACGAGTGCACCTTTGTAGTTGCGCAAGAAGTTCAACAACCAGTTCTTCGCATCTAAGTCGAGGTGGTTCGTCGGTTCGTCGAGCAGCAACGCGTCGCTTCCCGCAAAGAGAATGCGTGCCAGCTCGACACGTCGACGCTCGCCACCTGACAGGACTCCGAGCGGAAGATCGAGTCGACTCGTGGTCACACCCAGTCCGGCGGCTATCGAACGTGCCTCACTGTCCGCCGAATATCCGCCTTTGAGACGGAATTCCTCTTCGGCCTTCGTGTAGCGCGCGACACTTCGATCGTCGGGCATCTCCTCCATCGCAATGCGCAATTTCTCGAGACGTTCTCTGTCTGCATCGATACCGCGACCGGACAACACGTGGGTGATCGCGGTTCGCCCGTCGAGCACCCCGGCGATGCGCGGATCTTGTGGCAGATAACCAAAGCCGCCAGTTCGCCGCACCGAACCGCCAGATGGTTCGGATTCTCCGCCCAACACTTTGAAAAGACTTGTCTTGCCTGCCCCATTACGTCCGACAAGCCCGACTTTGTCGCGCGCCATGACCGTGAACGACGCACCTGAGACGACGGCCCGGCCACCGACCTCGACGACGAGTTGGCGCACCTGGAGCATCGGACAAGTCTGCCGTCAGTTGTTCGACTTGACGCTACGGCGCCGTCGAAGTCGCGATCGCAAGTGACGTGGTGGGCACCGACGAGGTGGAATCGACAGATGGTGCGCTACTCGCAGTCGTCTGCGTCGTGCTCACACCTGTGTCGACGGTGCTCGTGACATCGGGCAACACGTCTGCTCCCGCCGAGTCGTCGGTGAACGTCGATGCGAGACACTTGCCTTGTTGCGACGGAGCCGGTCCAAGGCCTTTGCCGATGGCTGTCACCAAGACGGCGCGACCATCGGCTGACGGATGGATCTTGTCGCGATTCAACACTCCCGCTTGAGACGAGATGGAAGCCCAGTCGAGCACAGAGACATTGTCGTTCGCTGCAGCGACCTTAGAAATCGCACCGTTCACTTCCTTTTGACGGTCGCGAAACAATGACGTCGTGATCAGCAAGACAGGTCTTGGTTTGAGCGACGTGACAATCGCGGTGAGGTCACTCGTGTACTTGTCGATTTGCCCGGTGTAATTCGTACCGAGAAACACCACCGATGCATCCCATCCGTCTGACAGCCGCGCACGCAACACCTCACGACCGAATTGGACGAAACGCGAGGGTTCTGCCTCGACGGCGACTTGCCAGCCGAGAGGCAGCAAGGCGCGACACATCTCTCCCCCATATCGGCTGGCCGTCGAAGCGATGATCGAGTCACCGATGACCAGTAATCGATTTCCCTTGGCGACGGAGCCGACGAGTGGACCTTGAATCGGTGGAAACTTGATCGACGCGGCAAGCGTCGGCGGCAGAGTCGCCTGACCGACGAAATCGTTACCCGGTATGACACCAATACCGTCGAGCAGACTCGAGGACTGCGAGGAATCGGTCGAGCACGCGGCGACACCGAGGGTCAGTATCACCAAGAAGTTCGCCACGATTCGCTTTCGATGAATGTTGAGGGGGCGCATCCGCCTTCCATTCAACTCCACGTGTGACCTCAGTTCGCGTCATCCCCTTGACGCGCGGTGCGTGACTGGCGCAACTCGTCACGGATTTCCGTCAAGAGCTCGTTGGTGCTGGCCTCAGATTTGACGTCACGAAAACGGTTGTATGTGCGCACGATGAGAAACAATGCGAACGCCACGATGATGAAATTCAGAGAAGCCGTGACCAACGCGCCAATCGGAAGTTCGCTTCCATTGATCGAGACCTTCTTGTCATTGAAGTTCGGGGTGCTGCCCCCGAAGATCGCCCCGATTAAACCACCGAGTAGCCCCGGGTTGTCCTTTCCGTCCCCGGCGAAGGCATCGATGACCGTCTTGAACGATGCACCGATGACGAAGGCGACACCGACATCGACGACATTTCCACGGTTGATGAATTCACGAAACTCAGCGACAAAGCCACGGGCTTTCTTTGCGACTTCGACGACTCCGAGATCTGGTATGTCTGGCACAGGGTAATTATTGCGTTTCAAGGTCCTCGAAACGGTCCACATCACGCAATGCGGGGAATCCGACCCAGAACGCACCGACGATGGCGACCGTCGCGATGCCACCGCCGATGACCGTCGCCGGCGTTCCGATGGCGCTCGACACCACACCAGATTCGAAGGCGCCGAGTTCGTTCGACGCACCAATGAACACATTCTCGACCGCATTCACGCGTCCACGTTTGTCGTCTGGCGTCACGAGTGGCACGAGTGACCCACGAATGAAGACGCTCACCATGTCGGCTGCGCTTGCGATGATGACGGCAAAGAACGCGACCCAGAAAGAACGTGTGATGCCGAGCACGATCGTCGCTAGTCCGAAGATGGCCACCACGAGATACAAGATGCGACCGATTCGACGTCTGATCGGATATGACGCGAGAGCGAGCGCCATGATTGCTGCTCCGATGCCGCCTGCAGCCCGCAACCATCCGTAAGCCACGTCTCCGACCCCGAGGCGCTCTTCGGCGATGACAGGCAACAACGCGACTGCGCCACCGAACAGCACCGCAAAAAGATCCAACGAAATGGCTGCGAACAGCACGGGGGTGCGGCGAATGAAATGCAGGCCTTCAAGAGCGTGGCGCAGAGTCGGGCGCTCTTGCTGTTCCCGAGGAACGTCGACGTGAGGAACAGGCACGCGACTCAACGCGAGGATGCCCGTCGTCATCAGAATCGTTGCACCGCCGTAAGCGACGCTCGGGTCGACGGAATAGAGAAACCCACTGACCGCAGGACCGATGATTGCCGCACTGGTCCATGTCGCGCTGTACAACGCGACGACACGAGGAAGCCCACCCTCCGGCGCGATCATCGGGACGATCGACCTGATGGACGGCGCCGCGAATGCCCGACTCGCTCCGAACACGACGGCGATGACGAACATTGGTGCTGCAGAGGTGGGATTCGTACGTGCGTACAACAAAAGCGCGACTGCACTCATCGCTTCGCCGACAAGCGCGATGATGCCGACGTATTTTCGATTGAAACGATCCGCGACGGTTCCGGTGACGAGGACGAGCACCGCAGCCGGCAAGAATTCTGCAAGACCCAACCAACCGATGTTGATCTCGTCTCCGGTGATGTCATACACATGCTTACCGAGTGCCGCTGCCTGCAGCATGACACCGGTCGTCACGACGAACTGTGAAACGAGGAACGCCAGCACCGACGGTGACGCCAGCACATCGCGCGCTGTCAGTGTCGGTGCTGAGGAAGAACCAGGAGATGACGCGTCATTCGTCATCGGGCGGTCCATCCCCCGTCGATGACGAGGGTCTGTCCCGTCATGTAGCTGCTCGCATCGCTCGCAAGAAACAGCAAGGCACCGTCCAATTCATGCACCTCACCCATGCGCGGCATCGGACTGTTGCGTTCGAGGAAACGACGAGAGCCAGCATCGTCCTGCATCGGTTCGGTCATCTCTGAGGGGAACCAACCGGGGCACAAAGCGTTCACTCGCACTCCTTTGCGAGCCCATTGCAGCGCAAGTTCGCGCGACAAGTTGACGACGGCGGCTTTGCTCGCCACGTAATTCGCTTGCTTGATTGGGGCAGAGCCGACGAGCCCGAGGACGCTGGCGATGTTGACGATTGACCCATGTCCCTGCAACACCATGTGTTCACCGCAGAGTTTGCTGAGATGCCACACCGCCGTGACGTTCACTTCGAGCACCTCGCGGAACTGTTCGACGGTCTCGTCCTCCACCGCAACCGTGTGTCCGATTCCTGCGTTGTTCACCAACACGTCGACCCGACCACAACGACGAATCACGTCTTGCACCAACGCCTCCCTCTGCGATGTGTCGGCGACGTCACACACCATCGTGATGAGTCCTGGCACATCGTCAGCCAGAGCGTCGAGACGCGATTGCCGTCGAGCGACAGCAATGACTGTCGCGCCGACCGCGTGCAACACACGAGCAAAGCGCGCACCGAGTCCAGACGACGCACCGGTGACGAGAGCGACGCGACCCGACATGTCGAACACCGACATCGGTTCGAGGTTTTCGGGCATGGCCCGAGGCTAGAGCCCGCACCAGTGTGTTGAGCAATGTCCGTGTGCGTCGATTGACCACTTCAGTGGGAAATACGCTCTCGGCTTGTGCGACGATGAATGGTGTGAAGATTCGCGTGGGATTCGGCTTGGGCGCGCGGACCACGGTCAACGGCGGCGATTTCTTGACGTTGGTCGACGACCTCGAGCGACTGCAGTTCGACAGTTTGTGGGTGAGTGAACGCATCGCTTCCCATGCGCCTGACCCCGTCGTCGCGATGTCAATGGCAGCAGCACGCACGACCCGACTGAAAGTCGGCATGAGCGTGATGGTTCTTCCCGGGCGCAACCCCGTTGTGCTCGCCAAGGAACTCGCGTCCCTCGATGTCATGTCTGGAGGTCGGCTGTTGCCGGCTTTCGGCCTCGGTGCCGCCGATGCTCGTGAACACAATGCGTTCGCAGTGACACGTGAGACGCGCGCCTCGATCTTCGACGAATCACTGCGCATCATGCGCGCATGTTGGACGCAACCGTCAGTGACGTTCCATGGACGCCATTTTTCCTTCGAAGACGTCGAGGTGTTACCGAAACCGATCCAAAGTCCACCCGACGTGTGGCTGGGTGGCATCGCAGACAGTGAGCTGCGACGAGTCGGACGACTTGCTGACGGATGGCTTCCGTCGTTCATCACTCCCGATGAAGCAGCACTCGGATGGCGCAAGGTGAACGAGGAGGCGCACCGCCACGAACGCGAGATCGACGAGGAGCACTTCGGCGTGCTGATCCCCTATTCACTTGATGATCTTCCCGAACAAGTCATCGCCACCGTCCTCGCACGTCGTGCAGGCGTGGTCGACCCGAACGACATCGTTCCGGTCGGATGGTCTCGATTGGTTGAGCTCATCGAGAAGTTCGTCGCTGTCGGAGCAAGCAAGTTTGTCGTCATTCCGATGGGCGCACACGCTGACGTCGACTGGACGTCGCATCTCGAACACGCCGCACAAGTACTGAAACCACTCGAGAACTGACCATCACGGCTCTCGCCGTGTGCGTGTCACTTTCGTGCTGGCTTGCGGAAATTCTCGACGACGTCGATGAGAAGTCGTGTGCCGAATGCGGTGGCACCGCGGTTCAGCCAGCCGTCATCGCCGTCAGAGTCCATCGGACCTGCGATGTCAAGATGTGCCCACGGGACGTCAGCGACGAATTCGTTCAAGAACAACGCAGCCGTGATTGTGCCCGCGAGTGGTCCCCCGATGTTGCGCATGTCGGCGACGTTCGAATCGAGGAGCTTGCGATAGTCCTTGTGCAACGGCATCTGCCACACCAATTCATCGGTGCGCTCACTTGAAGCCTTCACCTGGTCGACCCACGATTGACTGTTACCGAGGACGCCGGCCATCTTCTTGCCGAGCGCAGCCATGCACGCGCCGGTCAACGTCGCGATGTCGACGATCGCATCTGGCTTTGATTCGACAGCGAGTGACAAGCCGTCAGCGAGAATGAGTCGACCTTCAGCGTCTGTGTTGTGAATTTCAACGGTCTTTCCGTTTCGCATCGTGATGACGTCACCCATGCGCAGTGCGCTGCCGGACGGCATGTTGTCAGTGCACATGAGATATCCGACGACCGACGTGCGGACCTTGAGCGCACGCAGTGTCGCCATCGCGCACAAGACTGCCGCTGCTCCGCTCATGTCCATCTTCATGGAGGCATGGCTCGGGTCACTCGGCTTCAGGCTGATACCACCTGAGTCGTACATCACGCCTTTGCCGACGAGAACGACTTTGCCCTTCGCATTGCGTGGCGCATAGGTGAGCTTCACCATGCGCGGCGGCTCGACACTTCCCTTGTTCACCCCGATCATGCCGCCGCAGCCCATTGCCTCAAGTTGGTCTCGGTTATAGACCTGCACGCGCAAGCCCGCCGACTTTGCGATCTCCACGGCTTGATCGGCGAACATCCGTGCAGTCAGATGTCCTGGCGGCGTGTTGGCGAAATCACGAGCCCGACACACTGCCTCGGCAGTTGCCCGACCACGAGCAACACCGGTGTCGACCGCCGCACGAGCCGCATCGGTCGAGACCAACACGATGTTGGAGAGTTTCGACTTCGATGACTTGTCGTTCTTCAAGTCGACGTAACGATGTGTCGCGAGGAGCAGCCCTTCGACGACAGCCTG
>CAYMVM010000022.1:0-2581 GCA_964394175.1 uncultured Bifidobacterium sp. | reverse complement strand
GTGGCCAGCTCAGCCATGAGCACCCACAACTCACGCATGATCTTCACGCAGATGTCGTCGCACTCGGTGCCATGACCAGCAGTCACGCGAACGAGACCAAGCACGGCCTGCGCTTCGTCGACCGAGCCGTAGGCGCGCGGCAGTTCAGAATCTTTCGGAACACGTCCGCCGTACAACAGACCTGTCGTACCGTCGTCTCCCTCGCGGGTGTAGATGCGCTCATGTCCCATGTGTCCGTCACCCTAACCCTCAGTTCCGACATGCACCTCAGTGGGAAAGACATTGCCTGGGACGCCTCATCGACTCGCTTTGCGAAGTAGCGTTGCAATGGTCATGGCACGCCAGCCCTACGTCGAAGCAATTCACGAAAGAGTCATCGTTTTCGACGGTGCTTTCGGGACATTCGTGCAAGGAATTGATCTCGGCCCCGACGACTTCGGAGGCGCCGCACTCGAAGGCTGCAACGAGATGTTGTGCGCCACCCGACCCGACGTGATCGCCGACATGCACCGTGCATTTCTTGATGTCGGTGTCGATGCCATCGAGACCGCGAGTTTCGGTTCGTTCAGCACCGTCCTCGCCGAGTACGACGTCGCTGACCAGGCCTACGAGCTCAGCAAGACCGCTGCCGCCATCGCTCGACGTGTCGCCGACGAATACGAATCTGACGGACGTGCGCGATACGTGGCTGGCTCGATGGGCCCCGGAACGAAACTGCCGAGTCTTGGTCACATCTCGTTCGCCGAGTTGCGTGACTCATACACCGAACAAGCGCGTGGCTTGCTCGCTGGTGGCGTCGATCTGTTCCTCATCGAGACGTGCATGGACCTTCTGCAGATCAAAGCCGCGATGCAAGCGTGCCGTCGTGCGATGGCTGCCGAGGGACGCGATGTTCCCATTCAAGTTCAAGTGACCATCGAAACCACTGGTCGCATGTTGGTCGGTACCGAGATCGGTGCTGCGCTCAGTGCGCTGGCGGCGATGAAACCCGACGTCATCGGTATCAACTGCGCGACGGGTCCTGCCGAGATGCAAGAGCATCTTCGTCACCTCAGCACCCACTCTCCGATTCCGATCAGCGTCATGCCGAATGCAGGGTTGCCAAGTGTCGTCGATGGTCGCACGCACTATGACCTCACGCCCGAACAACTCGCGGAATACCACCGACATCACGTCGCCGACCTGGGCATCAACATCGTCGGTGGCTGCTGCGGAACCACGCCAGAGCACCTTCGCCGCGTCGTCGAAGCGGTACGTGGTGTGCCCATCGCCGAGCGACAGCCAGCCATCGAACCCGCGGTCACTTCGCTGTATTCACCCGTCACAATCGAACAGGACAACACGTTCTTGATCATCGGTGAGCGGACCAATGCGAACGGCTCGAAAGCCTTCCGCGATGCGATGCTGCGCGAAGACTGGGACACCTGCGTCAAAATGGCAACCGACCAGATTCGCGAGGGCGCACACGTCCTTGACGTCTGCGTCGACTACGTCGGTCGTGACGGCACGGTCGACATGAATGAGATCGCCTCTCGCTTCGCCACGCAGGCAAGCGTGCCGCTCGTGCTCGACTCGACCGAACCAGAAGTGATGGAGGCCGGCCTCATCCACGTGGGTGGACGAGCCATCTTGAACTCGGCGAACCTCGAGGATGGCGAAGCACCGGGTTCGCGTCTCGATCGAGTCTTCTCTCTCGCCCGCGACTTCGGCGCCGCAGTCATCTGCTTGCTCATCGACGAACGCGGACAAGCGCGCGACGTGCAATGGAAAATGGACGTCGCCCATCGCATCAACGACATCGCGACGAAACGCTACGGATTGTCCTCCTCTGACCTCATTTTCGACGCACTCACCTTTCCCCTCGGAACCGGTGACGAGGATTTGCGCCACGATGCGATGCATACCATCGAAGCCATCCGTCGCATCAAGTCTGAAATTCCTGGCGCGTACACCACACTCGGTGTCAGCAACGTGAGTTTCGGACTCAACCCGGCGAGTCGTCAGGTGTTGAACAGCGTGTTCCTGCACGAAGCACGACAAGCGGGTCTCGACAGCGCCATCGTCCACGCATCGAAGATCCTTCCGCTCGCTCGTGTGTCGGAAGAGCAGAAGAAAGTCTGCCAAGACCTCATTTACGACCGACGCGACGGCGAATACGACCCACTGTCGGCGCTGCTCGAGATGTTCGCAGACGCCACCATCGTCACGGCCGAGAAAGTCGACAAGTCTGATTGGACTGTCGAACAGATTCTCCGTCAGCGCATCATCGACGGTGACCGCGAAGGCCTGCACGACGATCTTGACCGTGCGATGGCACAAGGGATCGCTCCGCTCGACATCATCAACGAAGTGCTGCTCGATGGCATGCGCGAAGTCGGCGAACTGTTCGGCTCTGGCCAAATGCAACTGCCATTCGTTCTGCAGAGTGCCGAGACGATGAAGTCCGCGGTCAGCCACTTAGAGCCTCACATGGAAAAAGCCGACGCCGTGGCCAAAGGCAAGCTCGTGCTTGCCACCGTGAAAGGTGACGTGCACGACATCGGCAAGAACCTGGTCGACATCATCTGCACCAACAACGGCT
>CAYMVM010000021.1:23002-33767 GCA_964394175.1 uncultured Bifidobacterium sp. | reverse complement strand
TTCGTGAGGGTGGTCGCACTGTTGGTGCGGGTCGCGTCACGAAGATCATCAAGTAGTAAGAACCGACATCATGGCTAACAGCAGCATTCGTATCCGCCTGAAGGCGTTCGATCACGAGATCATCGACCAATCGACGCGCAAGATCGTCGAGACCGTCACTCGTACCGCCGCCACAGTGCGTGGACCCATTCCGTTGCCGACCGACAAGCATCGCTTCACGGTCATCCGCGGACCGCACGTCGACAAGGACTCGCGAGAGCACTTCGAGATGCGCATCCACAAGCGTCTCATCGACATCATCGATCCGAATGCCAAGACCATCGACTCGTTGCAGCGCATCGAGTTGCCGGCTGGTGTCGACATCGAGATCAAGATTCAGAACTGAGCTCGTCCGGAGATATCCGGACCACGAACTCGCAAAGGGCGGCCCGCGGGCCGTCCTTTGTCATTCACGGTGACAGCTGTCAGAGGCTGATTCTTGAGAACTTCTTAGGTTCCTGCGTGTCACATCTCGCCCCGGTTGCACAAGAATGTGGCCATGAGTGACATGCCCGACAACTCCCCGTACAACCCGTGGCGGTCTCCAGGCGACACGGTGACCGCACCGAGCGCCTCGACGTATGCAGACACATTGGTGACCTCGCCGTCTGCATCTGAGTCCTCACATTGGAGCCCACCTGTGCCCCCGACCAGTGGCGGGCCAAAGAAAAATCGTGGGGCCGGAATCGTCTTTGTCCTTATTGCCGCAGTCTTCGGTGGCGTCGTCGGAGGAGTCGTCGGTCATCAGTTGGGTGATGACTCATCGTCGAATGCTGGTCCAGTCGTCACCGCAAGTCCGGTCGACCCCGACACTGTCGGAAACTCGAATGTCGCGAAGGCGGCTGCAGTCATCGCGCCAAGCGTGGTGACCATCGACGCATTTGGTGACGGTGGTGAAGCCGTCGGAACCGGCGCCATCATCTCGAGCGACGGTGAAATCGTGACGAATCATCACGTGGTCGAAGGTTCCGACACCGTACGGGTGCGTCTTGCTGGTGCCACCGACACTGTCGAGGCCGACGTTCTGGCAAGTGACGCCGGCAATGACCTTGCGCTTGTGAAACTGAAGAACCCTGCAGATCTCACCGCAGCGGTGTTCGCTGATCCTGAAAGCCTGGCGGTCGGTGACCAAGTCGTCGCTGTCGGTTACGCCCTTGATCTTGACGGCGGGCCAAGCGTCACGACCGGAATCATCAGCGCACTCAACCGCACACTGACCCTGAATGACGGTGCATTGAACGGTCTCGTTCAAACAGATGCGGCAATCTCTTCTGGTAACTCTGGTGGACCGCTCGTCAACTTGAAAGGCGAGATCATTGGCATCAACACCGCGGTCGCACGTGATGACTTCTCGACAGCGGCGAACAACATCGGCTTTGCCATCGGCGTCAAGGAAGTGTTGCGCAATATCGAGGTGTTGCGCGCTGAAGCCAACGGCGAAAAGAAGGCCGAGGGTTATCTGGGCGTCGCGCTCGGAGATCGCAGCGATGGAGGCACCGGAGCGGTGGTCACGCAGATCGCTCCCGATTCCCCTGCAGAGAAGTCGGGGCTCAAGGTCGACGATGTCATCTTGGAAGTGAACGACACACCGATCACGGGTCAAGGTGCACTCATCGGGGTGATCCGAGATTCACGACCGGGAGAAGTCATTTCCATGCGGGTCATCCGAGGCAAGGAAGAGCTCGCTCTCAAAGCCACGTTGGTCGCGCGGGAGAACGGCTAACCGCGACGTCAGAGGACGATGACCGGAAAGCGGTGGTCGTCGAGCACATCACCGTCGTTCAATCCGTTCGGTTCGAACGGCGGTGACGTCTTCCACGGGCGGGTGACCCACCTCGCGTCGTCTCCGACGTAACGGAAACTCGCCACACGCCGACTGTCGCGGTGGTGCTCTGTGCCAGGGGCAGAGTGCAACGTGCGGAAGTGGAATGCGACGACGTCACCTGGTGACGCTGGGCAGGTCATGATGTCGCCCAGTGATTCAAGTTCATCGATGCTCGGGAACCTCTCGAAACCAGATGCAGCCTCGACATACGGTGAGTCATCGATGAACCGGTTCGGAATGAATCGCCGACCCAGGCGGTGACTTCCAGCGACGCAACGAAGGGAGACCTTCTCAGGCACATCGTCGAGAGGTACCCACAAGCTGACATTGTCCATGCTGTCGACGCCGTAGTACGGGTCGTCGTGGTGCCATGGTGTGGGGGTCACAGTGCCTGGTTCTTTTACCAGGACATGTTCATGGAAGAAGCGTGGCCGAGCGGTGCCCATCAATTCACCTGCGATCCGCGGAAGTGGTCCAGTCGTCGCAGCAACCTTGAATTGGTCGATGTGTTGCCAATTCACGTAGTCATCAAAGAAACGACCACCAGCACCCTCGGTGGTGTAATCGTTTGACCACTTGCTCGGGTTCTGCATGTTGATTGTGATGCCATCGGCAATCGTGTCGAGAGTGTCGCGGTCGAGTACATCGCGCAGAACCACGACCCCGTCTCGCTTGTATGCCTCTACATCGGTGGGTGTGACGGTCCGCATCGCTGCCCATCGTATGCAGGCCTGTCAGCACTGTGGAAGATCAGGCGTAGTGTCCTCATCGTGCAAGACCTTGATGTTCATCTCGGTGGTCATCGACCATTTGGTCTCAACTACTGGCCGTTACCTGGAGATGCTCCGACGTCTGACATTCCACGTGAGTCAATTCGTCTTGTGACGCCTGATGGAGCACTTGTTCGAGGATTGTTGTGGACGCCGCCTCACGGGAAGAAGTGGAAGACGGCCGTGATTCTGTCTCACCCGCGCGCTGACTTCAGTGTGCATTACGCATGTCCGCTGCTCGCGGAAGCTGGTTATGCAGTTCTCGGTTTTGGAACTCGCTACATGAACAACGACACGGATTGTCTCCATGAAGCATGTGTCATCGATGTCGAGTGTGTGCACGGTGAGATGCGCCGTCGTGGCGCAGAGGCAGTGATCTTGCTCGGCAATTCAGGTGGTGGTTCGTTGATGGCCCTCGCACATGCCGAGCGACAGATCGGCGATGCATGGGTCGGACTCGCTGCGCATCCTGGTGAGGGTGTGTTCATGAACCAGGTCATCGATCCGTCAGTGATCGACGAGGACAATCCGATGTCGCGAGATCCGGAACTTGACATGTATGAACCAGACAACGGCTGGCGTCCGTGGCCCGCACCGTGCACGTATGACCGAGCGTGGCTCGAGAAGTATCGCGATGCCCAAGTGGCACGCGTCGCACGCATCGATGCCATCGCGAAACGTGCGATCGCCGACACCATCGCAGCCGGTGATGAATTGAAATCAATCGACAAGTCGACAGACGTGCGCGCATGGAGGGACGCGAGGGCGCGTCGTGTGTTCGCGAAGTACCTCACCATCTATCGAACCCTCGCCGACCCGGCGTATGTTGATTTGTCCATCGACCCCGATGACCGGCCCATGGGCAGTCTGTTTGCCTTCCCCGATCCGTTCGAAGCGAACTACGGCCGTGGCGGATTGGCACGCACGATGTCGGCACGGGGGTGGCTCTCGACGTGGAGTGGCCTGTCGAGTGCGGCCCAGTTGGCAGACACCATGCCCAAGGTTCAGGTTCCGACGTTGCTCGTCCATCCGACGGCTGACACCGAGATTCGACTGCACCAGGCGCGGGCGATTGCCGAGGCATCGGGCGCCGGTGATCAGACGTATGTCGAGTTGAAGGGGGCACCTCATTATCTGGAGGGGCACCGCCGTGAAGCCATGGACATCGTCATTGGGTGGTTGCGGTCTCGGTTCCCGCACTGACGCCCCCTCCTCGAGTGTATTTCACAAATGCACAAGAGGGGCTCACGAGCAGCGCGCCGGGACCAGATCTGCATGGGGTCCGGGTGGGGTCGGCAGGAGGCGCCGATAGCGTAAGCAACTCATGCGTCTGGGGCTCACGCCCTTGGCTCAAGGATCGATCGTCGAACCTGTTTCCAACAATCGACGTCCGTGAAGGCCGAAACGACCCGCAAGGTCGCAGAGGAACCACACGGCACAACCCAACACGGTGCTCCGCCACGACCTTTGGTTGTGCGGAGCATTTGCGTGAAGACAACAGATCAACACACAACGAGCAAGAAAAGGGTTGCCGCCATGGCACAAAAAGCGATCGTCGGCGAAAAAGTCGGCATGACACAAGTGTGGGGAGATGACCAACGCGTCATCCCCGTCACAGTGCTTCGCGTCGAGCCGGCGCGCATCGTTCAGGTGAAAACCAACGAGCGTGACGGATACTCGGCAGTTCAGGTGACCTTCGGTACGAAGAACGCGCGCAAGATCAACAAAGCAGAAGTCGGACACTTCGCCAAAGCTGGTGTCGAGCCGGGCCGACGCCTCGTCGAGCTTCGTCTCGATTCCGTCGATGGTTTCGAAGTCGGCCAAGAGATCGCGGTCGACACACTCGCTGCTGGTGAGAAGGTCGACGTCACGGCTGTCAGCCGAGGCAAAGGTTTCGCCGGCGGTATGAAGCGTCACAACTTCAATGGTCAGGGCGCGAGCCACGGTAACCACAAGCACCACCGTGCACCTGGCTCCATTGGTTCGTGTTCATTCCCCGGTCGTGTGTTCAAGGGTCTGCGCATGGCCGGACACATGGGTCATGAGCAAGTGACAACGTTGAATCTCGAAGTCGTACAGGCAGATGTAGAGCGTGGCTTGTTGTTGGTGAAGGGTTCAGTGCCCGGTCCCAACGGCGGCGTCGTCATCGTTCGTAACGCAGTAAAGGCCAAGTGATTCTCATGGCATCGCTCACAGTCAAGACAGCGTCCGGCAAAGACAGCGGCAAGGTTGAAGTTGCCGACACGATCTTCGGCATTCAGCCGAACGTGCCGGTCATGCACCAAGTCGTCACTGCGCAACTCGCGCATCGTCGCGCTGGCACACAGAGTACGAAGACACGCGCAGAAGTGTCTGGTGGTGGCAAGAAGCCGTTCCGCCAAAAAGGAACCGGTGGTGCTCGTCAGGGTTCTACGCGTGCACCGCACTACAGCGGTGGTGGTATCGCACTCGGACCGAAGCCACGCAAGTATTCGCAGAAGACTCCACGCAAGATGGTCCGTCTCGCATTGAACTCGGCACTGTCCGATCGCAACGCCGAGGGTCGCATCATCGTGGTCGATTCGTGGGGCTTCTCAGAGCCGAGCACCAAAGGTGCAGTTGCGGCGTTGGCGGCACTCGGTGTCGAGGGTCGTGTGCTCGTCGTTCTCACCAATGCCGATGAAACAGCCGCGAAGAGCTTCCGCAACATCCCCGAAGTTCAGATCATCTCGGTCGGCGAACTGAACGCCTACGACGTGCTCTGCAACGACTGGCTCGTGTTCACCTCGGCCAGTCTCCCGACACAGAAGGAAGGTGCGTGATGAAAGATCCACGCGACATCATCCTGGCTCCTGTGGTCTCAGAAAAGAGCTACGCGCTCATGGAACAAGACGTGTACACGTTCCAAGTCCACACCGACGCGAGCAAGCCTGAGATCCACGATGCCATCGAGGCAATCTGGGGCGTCAAGGTCCTCAAGGTGAACACCTTGAACCGTCGCGGCAAGTATCGCCGCACCCGTAACACCAACCGACTCGGTCAGCGCGCTGCAACCAAGCGCGCGATCGTCACTCTGGCACCGGGAAGCAAGATCCCGTTGTTCGAAAGCTGAGCTGACCATGGGTATCCGTAAGCGCAAGCCAACGAGTGCAGGACGTCGTTTCCAGACCGTCGCCGACTTCAGTGAAATCACGAAGTCGACGCCTGAAAAGACACTTCTCGCCCCCACCAAGAACTCTGGTGGACGCAATGCATACGGTCGCAAGACCGCGCGTCACCGTGGTGGCGCACACAAGCGTCAATACCGCATCATCGACTTCAAGCGCGTCAAAGATGGCGTGCAGGCAAAAGTCGTCTCCATCGAGTACGACCCGAACCGCACCTGCCGCATCGCGTTGCTTCACTACGTCGACGGAACGAAGGCATACATCCTCGCGCCGAAGGGTCTTGAAGTGGGTATGCGCGTCGAGAGTGGTCAAGGCGCCGACATCAAGCCCGGTAACGCACTTCCGTTGCGCTACATGCCTGTCGGTACGACAGTGCACAACGTCGAATTGCGTCCTGGTCAGGGTGGCAAGCTCGGTCGTTCAGCCGGAACCGCTGTGCAACTCGTCGCCAAAGACGGCGACTTCGCGACACTTCGTATGCCGAGCACGGAAATGCGTCGCGTCCTTCTCGACTGTCGCGCGACAGTTGGCGAAGTCGGCAACAGCGAACACGAACTCATCAAGATCGGTAAGGCCGGTCGTAACCGTTGGAAGGGCGTTCGTCCGCAGTCGCGTGGTGTCGCCATGAACCCGGTCGACCACCCACTCGGTGGTGGTGAAGGAAAGACCTCCGGTGGTCGTCCTGCCGTGTCGCCGTGGGGCAAGCCCGAGGGTCGTACTCGTAACTCCAACAAGCCATCTCAATCACTCATCGTTCGCCGTCGCCGCACAGGCAAGGGTCGGAGGTAATCAATGTCTCGCAGCCTGAAGAAGGGCCCGTTCGTGGACGAGCACCTGCTGAAGAAAGTCGATGCGGCAAACGCATCGGGAGACCGCAAGGTCATCAAGACCTGGTCACGTCGCTCGACGGTCGTGCCCGACATGGTCGGTCACACCATCGCAGTGCACGACGGACGCAAGCACGTACCTGTGTACGTGACTGAGTCGATGGTCGGACACAAGTTGGGCGAATTCGCTCCGACGCGCACATTCAAGTTCCACTCCGGCCAAGAAAAGAACGTGAAGAAGTAGTCATGACTGGTCCAAAGCTGAACGAAGCAAACCGCATGGCAGGCACGAAGAGCGGCGTGAAGTCGACTGCTCGTTTCGTGCGCATGTCCGCGTCAAAGGCACGAGTCGTGCTCAACCTCATCCGCGACGTCGACGTGAAGCGCGCCGACGAGATCTTGCAGTTCACCGATCGCGAGGCAGCTCGTGTGGTGCGCAAAGTTCTCGCGTCGGCCGTCGCCAACGCGGTCAACGACGAAAAGACCCAATTCGACGCCGACGATCTGTACGTGAAGGCATGTTTTGCCGACGAGGGCCCGACCCTCAAGCGCATGCGCCCGCGTGCACGTGGTCGTGCCGGACACATCAACAAGCGCACCTGCCACATCACTGTCATCGTCGACCAGATGTCTGACGACATGATGGCGAAGCGTGACGCAAAGTCGAGTGCACGCGGAAGTGCGCTCTCGACTCGCCGTGCGCGCGTCGAAGCAAGCCGCAAGCGTTCAGGTGGCGAGAAGGCACCCGAGTCGATCGAGCCCACCGCCGAGTCGACCGACACGGCCACCGCCGAAGCAACTTCTGAGGAAACGGGGAACTGATGGGCCAGAAAATCAATCCGTACGGCTTCCGTCTTGGTGTCACCACCGACTGGAAGAGCCGTTGGTTCAGCACCCGCGAGTACAAGGACTACTTGACCGAGGACTGGAAGATTCGCGAGTACCTCATGGGATCGCTCGAAGATGCTGCCGTCAGCCGCATCGAAGTCGAGCGCACTCGTGACAAGTTGCGCATCGACGTGCACACCGCACGTCCAGGCATAGTCATCGGTCGTAAAGGTGCGAAGGCCGACGAACTTCGCGCAGGTCTCACCCGCATCACGGGCAACCCGCGCGTGCAGTTGAACATTGTCGAAATCAAGCAAGCCGAACTCGATGCCGCACTCATCGCACAGGGTGTCGCCGACCAGTTGGCGAACCGCATTGCTTTCCGTCGTGCCATGAAGCGCGCCGTCCAAAACGCGCAGAAGTACGGTGCACTCGGCATTCGCGTGCAGTGTTCCGGTCGACTTGGTGGCGCAGAAATGAGCCGCACCGAGTGGTACCGCGAAGGTCGCGTGCCGTTGCACACACTTCGTGCCGACATCGATTACGGCTTCCGTGAAGCCCGCACCACGTCCGGACGCATCGGCGTCAAGGTGTGGCTGTACAAGGGCGACATCTTGCCGTACAAGAGCTCGACGCAAGACAAGATCTCACGCGAAGCGGCGATGGCCGTCGGTGAGACCTCGGGTCAGTCGCAGCAGGAACCACGTCGCGTCGTGTCCTCTGGCGGACCGCGTGCGACCGAGTTCGTCGAAGCCGAAGTGACACCACTCGTGAAGGAAGCCGATCCCGAATTCGAGCGCTTGCTCGAAGAGGAAGAGGCGATCGAGCGTCGTATGCACGATGCACACGAGACACCCAAGCTCAGGGGAGATGACTGATCATGTTGATGCCTCGTAAGGTCAAGCACCGCAAGCAACAGCGCGGTCGCATGAAAGGCGACTCAAAGGGCGGCAACGCTCTCGCATTTGGTGAGTATGGCATCCAGGCTCTTGAGCCCGGTTGGCTCACTGCGCGCCAGATCGAAGCTGCACGTATCGCCATGACCCGTCACATCAAGCGTGGTGGCAAAGTCTGGATCAACGTCTTCCCCGACAAGCCGGTCACGAAGAAGCCTGCTGAAACTCGTATGGGTTCTGGCAAGGGAAACCCCGAGTTGTGGGTCGCAGTCGTGCGCCCCGGTCGCATTCTCTTCGAACTTTCTTATCCGACCCCGGAGATCGCAAAGTCCGCTCTCGAGCGTGCCGTGCAGAAGCTCCCCATCAAGGCCCGCGTCATCACACGCGATGAGCCGATCTGAGTAGGAGACGACGATGGCACGTTCAATCGAAGACCTCCGCGACATGGACCTCGCGACGCTCGTTTCAGAGCTGCGCGCGACCAAGCAGGAAGCACTCAACTTGCGATTCCGCAACGCCACTGGCCAGCTCGACAACACCGCCGAGTTGCGCAATGTGCGTCGTCAGATCGCACGCATCAACACTCTCATCCGTCAGCGTGAAATCGCTGCGGCCGAGGCAGCAGGGAAGTGAGCACAGAGATGGCTGAAGAAACCACATCTGCCGAACGCACGACACGCAAAGTGCGTGACGGAGTCGTCGTGTCCAACAAGATGGACAAGACCGCCGTCATCGCCGTCGTCGAGCGTGTTCGTCACCCCAAGTACGACAAGTTCGTGTTGCGCACCAAGAAGCTGTACGCACACGACGAGACAAACGACGTCCAAGTGGGCGACAAGGTGCGCGTCATGGAGACCCGTCCGTTGTCAAAGTCCAAGCGCTGGCGCGTCGTGGAAGTTCTGGAGCGTGCAAAGTGATCCAGCAAGAATCCCGTCTCCGCGTTGCGGACAACAGCGGTGCACGTGAAGTGCTCGTCATCAAGGTTCTCGGTGGCACCCGCCGCCGTTACGCCTCGATCGGCGATGTCTTTATCGGCACCGTCAAAGACGCCATTCCTGGCGCCGGCGTGAAAAAGGGTGAAGTCGTGCGTTGCGTGGTCGTGCGCACGAAGAAAGAGAAGCGTCGTCCAGACGGTTCGTACATCCGTTTCGACGAGAACGCTGCTGTCCTCATCAAGGACGATCTCACACCTCGCGGCACCCGCATCTTCGGACCAGTCGGTCGCGAACTGCGTGACAAGAAGTTCATGCGAATCGTCTCGCTCGCACCGGAGGTGTTGTGACATGAAGTTGCGTAAGGGCGACGAAGTGGTCGTCATCTCAGGAAAGCACAAGGGCAAGAAGGGCATCATCGAGTCCGTTCTTCCCAAGGACAACAAGGTCGTCGTTCAAGGTGTCAACACCGTGAAGCGACACACGAAGGCACGTTCGCAGACGCAGCAGGCCGGCATCATCGAGAAGGAATTGCCGATTGATGCGTCGAATGTGATGTTGCTCAGCAAGGGCAAGCCGACTCGCGTCGGTTTCAAGGTCAACGCCGACGGCACGAAGGTGCGCGTCGCCAAGAAGACAGGGGAGGAAGTCTGATGACAACCACCACTGCTCCTCGACTCAAGCAGCGTTATGCGACCGAAGTTCGCAACGCGCTCATGAGTCAGTACGGGTACAGCAACCCGATGCAGGTTCCCACGTTCGAAAAGATCGTCATCAACATGGGTGTCGGCAAGGCCACTCAGCAGCCGTCGCTGCTCGAGGGTGCGGTTGCCGACCTCACGTTGATCGCTGGTCAAAAGCCCGTGGTCACCAAGTCACGTGATTCCATCGCCAGCTTCAAGTTGCGCGAGAACCAAGCGATTGGTTGCAAGGTCACGTTGCGTGGAGACCGCATGTGGGAATTCTTCGATCGTCTTCTCTCGGTGGCCATTCCGCGTATCCGCGACTTCCGCGGATTGCCGGCCACGTCATGGGACGGTCACGGCAACTACACGTTCGGTCTCTCAGACCAGACCGTGTTCCCAGAGATCGATTACGACAAGATCGATGCACCTCGCGGCATGGACATCACCATCGTCACGACTGCACACAGCGATGAGCAAGGAAAAGCCTTGCTCGACGCATTCGGATTCCCCTTCAAAAAGGGCAACGAGGGAGGGTCGGCATCGCGCAAGAAGCGTTCGAGCCGTCCTGGTTCCCGCGGTGGAAAGAAGTAGGTGAGGAAGACATGGCCAAGAAGTCACTGATCAACAAGTCGAACGCGAAGCCGAAGTACAAGGTGCGCGCTTACACGCGTTGCCGTCGTTGCGGCCGCGCACGTTCGGTGTTCCGCAAGTTCGGTCTCTGCCGTGTGTGTCTGCGCGAGCTGGCGCACGCCGGTGAGATCCCAGGTCTGACAAAGGCAAGTTGGTGAGGTACGCATCATGATGACTGATCCCATT
>CAYMVM010000021.1:0-22992 GCA_964394175.1 uncultured Bifidobacterium sp. | reverse complement strand
ACCAGTCGTTGCGTGAAACGGTCGACATGCCCTCGTCCAAGCAGAAGGTGGCACTTGCCGAAGTGCTGAAGAAAGAGGGTTACATCTCTGACTACAGCGTCAATCCGAACCCCAAAGGTCCGGGCAACGTGTTGTCCATCTCCATGAAGTACTCCGACGATCGTCGTCGCACCATCTCAGGTGTGAAGCGCGTGTCCACTCCGGGCCTGCGCGTGTACCGCAATTCAAAGACCCTTCCCCGAGTTCTCGGTGGTTTGGGAGTCGCCGTCCTGTCCACCAGCCAGGGCCTCATGACCGACCGGGAAGCGCGTCAGCGCAAGGTCGGTGGTGAAGTGCTCTGTTTCGTGTGGTGAACGAGAGGAACTAACCATGTCACGTATCGGAAAAGCACCGATCACAATTCCTTCGGGTGTCGAGGTGTCCATCGCCGGACGCACCGTCACTGTGAAGGGTTCGAAAGGCACGTTGAGCCGCGACATTCCGGGCGACATCATCGTTGCGAAGGAAGACAGCACCATCACGGTGTCGCGTCCTGCCGATGATCGCGTCAATCGTTCGCTCCACGGTCTCACCCGTACGCTCATCAGCAACATGGTCGTCGGTGTCACCGAGGGTTATGCCAAAGAGCTCGACATCGTCGGTGTCGGTTACCGCGCAGAAGCCCAAGGTCAGAACCTGCGTCTTGCGCTTGGTTTCTCGCACCCGGTCATCGTTCCTGCACCGCAAGGAATCACCTTTGAAGTGCCCCAGCAGACGAAAGTCATCGTGAAGGGCATCGACAAGGAACTTGTCGGTCAGGTCGCAGCAAACATCCGTTCCATTCGTAAGCCAGAGCCATACAAGGGCAAGGGCGTGCGTTACGTGAACGAGCGCATCATTCGCAAGGCCGGCAAAGCCGGAAAGAAATAGTGGTAGGTCGTCATGTCTAACGTCGCCAAGATCCGCCGCGAGAGTCGTCTTCGTCGCCACCGTCGCGTGCGCAAGAAGATCTTCGGCACTGCCGAGCGCCCACGTCTCGCTGTGCATCGCACCAACAAGCATTTCAATTTGCAGCTCATCGACGATGAAGCCGGTCGCACAGTTGCTGCCGCATCATCAGTCGAAGCTGACATGCGTTCATCGAGTGGGGCCACCGTTTCGGCAGCTGCACAGGTGGGCAAACTTCTCGCACAGCGCGCCAAGGCCGCCGGTGTCAGCAAGGTCGTGTTCGACCGCGGTGGCTATCGGTACCACGGTCGTGTTGCAGCAGCGGCAGAAGCCGCTCGTGAAGCAGGACTGGAGTTCTGATGAGCAACTTTCAAGCAACAACCACTCCCGAACCGGGTGCATTGCGCGAGTCCCGCGTCATTCACATCAACCGCGTCGCGAAGGTCGTGAAGGGCGGACGTCGTTTCTCCTTCACCGCACTCGTGGTCGTCGGTGACGGTAACGGTCGGGTCGGTCTCGGTTACGGAAAGGCCAAGGAAGTTCCGTTGGCAATTCAGAAGGGCACCGAAGAGGCGAAGAAGAACTTGTTCTCTGTCGCTCTCGCTGGCAGCACCATCACCCATCCGATCGAAGGCATCTCAGGTGCGGGTCGCGTGCTGTTGAAGCCCGCTGCACCTGGTACCGGTGTCATCGCCGGTGGCGCAGCTCGCGTCATCTTGGAAGAAGCAGGCATTCATGACGTGCTCGCCAAGTCACTCGGCTCGGCGAACGCCATCAACGTCGCGCGTGCGACCATTGCGGGTTTGCAGCAATTGCAGCGCCCCGACGTCGTCGCCAAGCGTCGTGGAATTCCTGCCGATTCATTCGTTCCCAAGGGAATGTTGAAGGCCTACAACGAGCGCCAGAAGGCGATCGCTTCGGGTGGAGGACACTGACCATGGCTGAGAAGACACTCAAAGTCACTCTCAAGCGTTCGAAGATCGGCAACAAGCCGAAGGCACGCGGCACCCTGCGCGCACTCGGTCTGACCAAGATCGGCGACACGAACACGTTGCCAGATCGTCCCGAAATTCGGGGAATGATCTCGCGCGTTCCGCACCTCATCGAAGTAGAGGAGAACTGATCATGCGCGTCGATGAACTCGCACCAGCACCCGGCAGCACCAAGCGTCGCAAGCGCGTCGGTCGCGGTATCGGTGGTAAGGGTGGCAAGACCGCAGGTCGTGGCACCAAGGGTCAGTACGCCCGTAACACCGTCGCACGTGGTTTCGAAGGTGGACAGATGCCACTCAAGCAACGCGTGCCGAAGTTGAAGGGCTTCAACAACCCGTTCCGCGTCGAGTACTACGCAGTCAACCTCGATTCACTCGAAGCAATCGGCGAGAGCGAAGTCACTCCCGAGATTCTCGTGAAGCGCGGAGTTGCCCACAAGGGAACTCTCGTCAAGGTTCTTGCTCGTGGCACCATCACCAAACCAGTGAAGGTCTCGGCTCACGCAGTGTCGAAGGCGGCCGAACAGGCCATCGTCGCCGCTGGCGGAAGCGTCACCATCTTGCCGTTGCCGCACAAGGTTCGTCCTGCGGCAAAGGGCAACCAATTCACCAACCGCTGATTTCAGCGGCTGTCATCCACGTCGCCGCTCGATCTAGAGGGAGTCGCCAGTGTTCGCGAACATGAAGAACATCTTCAAGGTGGAGGATCTTCGAAAGAAGGTTCTCTTCACCATGGCGATCATCATGGTGTACCGCTTCGGTTCAGCCATCCGAGTACCTGGCGTCGACGCTGCGGCGGTTGCGCAGTTGCGCGAATCTGCACGTACCCAGGGAGCTCTCGGATTCTTGAACCTGTTCTCAGGTGGAGCGTTCAGCTCGTTCTCGATCTTCGCGATGGGAATCATGCCGTACATCACGGCCAGCATCATCATGCAGGTCTTGAACGTCGTCATTCCCAAACTTCAGGAATGGCAGGAAATGGGTGCGGTCGGTCAGCGCAAGATCACCCAATGGACTCGTTATGTGGCCATCGCCATCGCCACACTGCAGGGCGCCGGTCTCACGTTCATCTTCGGACAAGGCAATGGCTCGGCGTTCTTCGGAGCTGCTGCGCAGGCGCCCGACGTGGTGCTGCTCGATCCGTTCATGCCAAAGGCATTGCTCGTGATTCCGTCACTCGTCGCCGGAACGGCGTTCCTCATGTGGCTCGGTGAACTCATCAGTCAACGTGGCATCAGCAACGGTATGTCCGTGCTCATCTTTGCGTCGGTTGTGGCTGGTTTGCCGTATGGCTACTACTCCATCTTGCAGAGCAAGAAGTTCGTGGTGTTCGCCGTCCTGGTGATTGTGTCGATCGCCATTTTGTTTGCGGTCGTTCGTGTCGAGCTCGGCCAGCGCCGTATTCCGGTGCAGTTCGCCAAGCGCGTCGTCGGCCGTCGCATGTACGGAGGTCAGAACACCTACATTCCGCTGAAGGTGAACCAGTCCGGTGTGGTGCCGATCATCTTCGCGTCATCGGTGCTGTTGCTGCCGGTGTTGGGCTCGAACATCCTCGGAAGCGGAGAGGGGTGGCGTGGATCAATCGCCCGATTCGTCGACCAGTACCTCATCAACAGCCAGAACTTGGTGTACATCGTTTTCTTCTTCGGACTGATTGTGGCGTTCGCCTACTTCTACAACTCGATTGCATTTGATCCCATTCGACAGGCTGATCAGTTGCGTAAGCAGGGTGGCTTCATTCCTGGTATCCGCCCTGGTCCGCAAACCGAGAAGTTCCTCGGAAAGACCGTCAACCGCATCACGTTGCCGGGTGCTTTGTTCATCGCCTTCATCGCGATCACGCCGTACATCATCTTGTGGGTCGGTGACGTCCAGTCGTTCCCGTTCGCTGGTACGACAGTTCTCATTGCGGTGGGTGTCGCACTTGAATTGATGCGTCAGATCGACAGTCAGCTCATGCTGCGCAACTACGAGGGATTCCTCAAGTGATCGGCGTGCCGTCGAGGCGCTGATCAGGTGGCGACATGATTCCCGGAGTTCGCTTGGTGATGTTGGGCCGCCAAGGAGCGGGCAAGGGCACACAGTGCGTGCGTATGTCGCGTCACTTCGTCGTGCCACACATCTCGACAGGTGACATGTTGCGTGCAGCTGTCCGAGAGGGAACAGAACTTGGCAGGTCAGCAAAGACTGTCATCGAGGCGGGAAGCCTGGTGGGAGACGACATCATGGTTGCTCTCGTCGATGAACGCCTCCGTATGGACGATGCACGCACGCGCGGGTACATCCTCGATGGTTTCCCGCGCACCGTCGCGCAAGCGCAGGCACTCGACAAGTTGGCGAAAGCACGGCCACTCGACGTGGTCATCGATCTCGTCGTGCCACGAGACTTGGTCCTTGAACGTCTGACATCGCGTCGGGTCTGTCGTGACTGTGGTGCGAACTACACGAGCACCGGCATCGATCGCAGCCCGTGGGTGTGCGACATGTGTGGTGGCGACGTGGTGCAACGCGCCGATGACACCCCCGACGCCATCAACCGTCGTCTCGACTTGTACGAGACCCAGACCCAACCGCTCATCGACTATTACGGGGGTAGCGGGCGCCTCGAGTCTGTCGATGGGGTGGGTGACCCAGACGTGGTCTTCGGCCGGCTCACCTCCGCCATCGAACGCCACAGATAGGGCCGAATTCCACCCACTTCGGCCGAAGCGCCTCGTGGGAGCGCCGAACCCCGCCGATAGCATTGCAACTTGTCCCTATGGCGGGTTCGCCACGGGGACAACCCAAAGTCACTACCAAGGAGACTCATCTGGCCAAGCCCAAGGAAGACGCGATCGTGCTGGAAGGCACGATCCTCGAGTCACTGCCGAACGCCATGTTCAAGGTCGAACTCGAGAACGGACACAAAGTGTTGGCGCACATCTCCGGAAAGATGCGCATGCACTACATCCGAATTCTTCCTGGTGACAAGGTCCAAGTTGAGCTCACCCCATACGACCTCACCCGAGGTCGTATCACATACCGCTTCAAGTGAGATCGCAATGAAGGTACGCCCAAGCGTCAAAAAAATCTGTGAGAAGTGCAAAGTCATCCGTCGCCATGGGCGTGTGATGGTGATTTGCGAGAACCCCCGGCACAAGCAGCGCCAGGGCTGAGAGACACACGAAGGATCAACAGTTCAATGGCACGTATTGCTGGCGTCGACATCCCGCGCGAGAAGCGCTTGGAAGTTTCGCTCACCTACATCTTCGGTATCGGTCGCACGACCGCCAACCGCATCTGCAACGACACAGGTCTCGACCGCAACACACGCGTCCGTGACCTCACCGAAGAAGAGGTGAACCGCATCCGCGCATGGGTCGACGCGAACATCACTGTCGAAGGTGACTTGCGACGCGACGTGCAGCAGGACATCAAGCGCAAGATCGAAATCGGTTGTCTCCAAGGTGTCCGCCATCGCAAAGGTCTTCCTGTGCGTGGCCAGCGCACTCACACCAATGCTCGTACGCGTAAAGGCCCGAAGAAGACGGTTGCCAACAAGAAGAAGGCAGTGAGGTAATCCAGTCATGGCAAAGCCAGCAGCAGGCGGCCGTCGTCCGCGTAAGCGCGAGCGCAAGAACGTCACCAACGGTGTCGTTCACATCAAGAGCTCGTTCAACAACACCATCGTCTCCATCACCGACCTCGAGGGCAATGTCATCTCGTGGGCATCGTCAGGCGGCGTTGGTTTCAAGGGCTCACGTAAGTCCACTCCGTTCGCCGCTCAGATGGCAGCCGAGAAAGCAGCCCGTGCAGCGATGGAGCATGGTCTTCGTCGCGCAGAGGTGTACGTGAAGGGACCGGGTTCTGGTCGCGACACCGCGTTGCGTTCCATCCAGAACGTCGGCATCGAAGTGTCCGGAATCAAAGACGTCACCCCCGTTCCACACAACGGTTGCCGTCAAGCGAAGCGTCGCAGGAGCTGATCATGGCGCGTTACACAGGCCCCAAAGTCCGACTTTCCCGTCGTCTCAACACGAACATCTTCGAAAATGCCAAGGGAAGCAAGGCTCTCGATCGTCGTCCGTTCCCGCCGGGAGCACACGGACGCACTCGTCGTCGCAATGCTGGTAGCGAATACCTCGCGCAGCTGCAGGAAAAGCAGAAGGCGAAGTACATCTACGGCGTCCTTGAGCGTCAGTTCCGTCGCACCTATGAAGAGGCCAACCGTCTTCAGGGTCCGACAGGCGAGAACTTGCTCCGTTTGCTCGAGCAGCGTCTCGACAACATCGTTTTCCGCGCAGGCTGGGCCAGCACCCGTCCACAAGCGCGCCAGTTCGTCAGCCACGGCCTCATTCAGGTCGACGGCAAGCGAGTCAACATTCCGTCGTATCGCGTGAAGCGTGGACAGGTGGTGTCCTTGTCACCCAAGGCCGTCAACATGATCCAGATTCAACACAACATCGACACTCTCGACCGTCCGCTCGTCGGTTGGCTCGAGGCCGGAGACAAGAACGTGACCGTGCGTGAACTTCCACAGCGCGAGCACATCGACGTCCCCGTCCGCGAACAGCTCATCGTCGAGCTCTACTCCAAGTAACCAATTACTCCAGGCCCAGGAGATCATCATGCTTGTCATTCAGCGCCCAACAGTCGAAGCAATCGGCGAAGAGCAGAACAACCGTCAGCGTTTCGCTGTCGGCCCGCTCGAGCCCGGTTTCGGACACACCATCGGAAACTCGCTGCGTCGCGTGCTTTTGTCGTCAATCCCTGGTGCAGCAATCACCACGGTGAAGTTCGACAACGCACAGCACGAGTTCACCACCATCAACGGGGTCACCGAGGACATCACCGAGATCATCCTCAACCTCAAGGACATCGTCATCACCAGCACGAGCGACGAGCCCGTGGTGTTGCGCCTCGATGTCAAGGGTGCCACCGATCTGAAGGCTGGCGACATTCCGTGCCCGGCAGAGATCGAAATCTTGAACAAAGACCTCCACATCGCGACATTGAATTCAGGCGGACACCTTGCCGTCGACATCACCATTGAGCGTGGACGTGGATATGTGTCGAGTGAGCGTGACCTCGAGAACCGCATCATCGGCGTCGTGCCGATCGATGCCATTTTCTCGCCAGTGCGTCGCGTCATGTTCGAGATCGAGCCGACCCGCGTCGGTCAGAGCACGAACTATGACCGTCTCGTCCTCGACATCGAGACCGATGGTTCGATGACACCGCGTGAAGCACTCGCATCGGCTGGTGCGACACTGCGTTCCCTCGTCGACATCGTTGCGACACTGTCCGACGAGCCGCAGGGTCTCGAGTTGTCCGAAGTGCTCGGCGCAAACGTCGGCATGCCAGATCTCGACCACCCGATCGAAGACCTCGATCTCTCCGAGCGTCCGCGCAACTGCTTGAAGCGTGCGCAGGTCAACACCATCGGTGAGTTGCTGCAGCGCAGCGAGGAAGACCTTCTGAACATCACCAACTTTGGTCAGAAGAGTCTCGACGAAATCATTCAGAAGCTCGACGAGCGCGGCCTGTCGCTGCGTATCTGAGAAACGTCCAAGGAGTAGTCACATGCCCGCAACACCACGTCGCGCGCCGAGGTTCGGCGGAAGTGCCGCACACCAGCGCCTTCTCATGGCGAATCTCGCGGCATCCCTTTTCGCCGCCGAAGGCATCGTCACGACCGAGGCAAAAGCCAAGGCGTTGCGTCCCATCGCAGAAAAGTTGATCACCAAGGCCAAGAAGGCCCAGAGTGATTCGCCCATGCGCATCCATCGCATTCGTCAGATCCAGGGTTACCTGGGCGACAAGGAGATGACCACCAAGTTGGTGAACGAGGTCGCACCTCGTTACCTCCAGCGCAACGGTGGATACACCCGCATCTTGAAGCTCGGAACTCGCCAGGGTGACGCTGCGCCGATGGCGCGCATCGAACTGGTCTGACCGCTGTCGCCGGTGAATGAACCGGACGAAAGATGACGACTTCTACTGACGGACCCGCGTTTGCGCGGGTCCGTTTGCATGTGGCCTATGACGGCACACCATTTCGTGGTTTTGCCGCAAATGATGGAGTCGACACGATTGCAGGTCGGCTGAACGACGCACTCTCCACCGTTGCTCGCACTCCAATCGCGGTCGTCGGTGCAGGACGTACGGATGCGGGAGTGCACGCGAGCGGGCAAGTGGTGAGCGCCGATCTTCCGGCAGGTATCGACCTCGCGCAAGTTCAGCGAAGCGTCAACGCATTGTGCTCACCCCACATCGTGGTGCGTGCCATCTCATGGGCCGACGCCGATTTCCATGCGCGTTTCAGCGCCAAGTGGCGACGATATGAATACACCGTGTTGAACGCGGCGACACCAGACCCGTTCATGTTGAACACCGCGTGGCACGTGCGCGAGCCGTTGCGGGTCCATGCCATGCGACTCGCCTGTGATGCCATCATCGGTGAACATGACTTCACGTCGTTCTGCAAACGACCACCAGTTGAAGAGGGTCAACAGGCGGCGTCAATGAATCGCTATGTCATGCGGGCAAAGTGGGACCAGAACGGAGACGTTCTCGTGTTCCACATCACGGCGAACGCGTTTTGTCACCAGATGGTGCGGTCTGTGGTCGGACTCATGGTCGACATCGGACAGGGCAAACATCTGCCGAGCGACATGCGCCGCATCATGCTTGCCAAGGACCGCACGCAGAACGCCCCCGTGGCGCCGCCACACGGCCTTTGCCTGGTCGACGTCGGCTACTGACCGACCCAACACAGCTGGCCGGCACGGTGAATCTGGTCTGATTTCAGGCACGGGGCGGTTGTAGGCCGGCCGACCCGACCCGTATCCTTTCGAGGTTCCGGTGCAAACCGGTCAGCCGGCGGGTCGTCCGCCGTCGTCAAGGAAGTTCCATGGCCACTTACACACCCACTCCGAGCGACATCACACGCACTTGGCACATCATCGATGCCGAGGGCATGGTGCTTGGTCGTATCTGCACAGAAGCCGCCCGTCTGCTCCGCGGCAAGCACAAGCCGATCTTCGCGCCACATATCGACACCGGTGACCATGTCATCATCATCAACGCCTCGAAGGTCGTCATGACGTCCAACAAGGCCGAGAAGAGCATGATCTACACCTACTCGGGTTACCCCGGTGGTTTGAAGAGCGAGTCATACGCAGAGTTGTTGGCACGCAAGCCAGACGATGCGATTCGTCGTTCCATCGCCGGCATGTTGCCGAAGGGACCTCTTGGTCGCCAGATGGTGAAGAAGCTCAAGGTGTATGCCGGTGCCACGCACCCGCATGCTCCGCAAAACCCAGTTCCGTTCGACGTCAGCGCCGCCAAGGCTCGCTGAACAATCTCAAGGAGTCATTCGTGGCAACTGCACCGCTCACACAGACAACGGGTCGCCGTAAGGAAGCCGTCGCACGCGCGAACGTTCGCGCCGGTTCCGGAAAGGTCACCGTCAACGGTCGAGCAATCGAGGCGTACTTCACCACGCCGACGCAACGCATGGTCGCCATCGAGGCACTGCGTGTCACGAACAACGAAACTGCTTTCGACGTCGACGCAAACATCTACGGTGGCGGAGTCAACGGTCAGGCCGGCGCATTGCGCATGGCGATCGCTCGCTCGCTCGTCGAGATGGATCCCGAGACTCGTCCGGCGCTGAAGAAGGCCGGCCTGCTCACTCGCGACTCGCGTCGCAAGGAGAGCAAGAAGTACGGCCTCAAGAAGGCCCGTAAGGCTCCGCAGTACACCAAGCGCTGAACCGCGCCGCGCGCACTCAGTGCGTGCACTTTCCAACACCCAAGGTCATGCTTCATTTCGGAACAGACGGTGTCCGTGGCACGGCGTTCGAGGACTTGTCCGTCGAATCAGTTCGCGACCTTGGTCGTGCCGTCGCTCGCGTGTTGTCACCGACAGCGGTCGTCGTCGGGCGTGACACTCGACAGAGCGGACCGTCACTTCAATCGGCACTCGTACAAGGCATCACTGCCGAAGGGGTGGAGGTGCATCTTCTTGGTGTCGCGCCGACACCGGCGATTGCGTACATCGCCGAGACACACGACTGGGTTGGTGTGTCCATCACCGCATCACACAATCCGTGGAAAGACAATGGAATAAAGGTGTTCGCCGCAGGCGGTGCCAAGTTGTCAGACGCTCAGCAAGTCGAAATCGAACGTGAGTGGCACGCAATGAGCACTGCAGAGCAGGGCATTCCTGAAGCGACGGTCCATGCTGCAAGTGACCTGCTGGATGAGTACGTCGATCACCGCGTGTCGATCATCGGGGAAGGTCGATTGAACGGTCTGACGGTGGCACTTGACTGTGCGAACGGGGCGATGTCAGAGGTCGCAGGCAAGGTTTTCGCGCGTGTCGGGGCCGCAGTCGAGATCACGCACGCATCACCAGACGGCACAAACATCAACGATGGCTGTGGTGCGACGCACCCCGAGGCACTGGCGGGTCACATGTCGTCGGTGTCTGCCGATCTCGGCTTGAGCTTCGATGGTGACGGCGACCGAGTCATCGGTGTCACGGCTGGTGGCGACGTCGTCGACGGCGACCGTCTCATCGCGCTCGCCGCCATCGACTTGGCACAGCGTGGTCTGCTGAGAAACAAATCTGTCGCGGTGACTGTCATGTCGAATCTCGGTTTCCATCGGGCAATGCAGTCACATGACATCGAAGTGGTGGTGACACCTGTTGGTGACAGGCACGTGCTCGAAGCACTCGAGAGAAGTGACCTGGTGTTGGGTGGTGAACAGAGCGGCCACATCATCTACGTGGCACACGCCACGACAGGTGACGGATTACTGGCCGGCCTCATGCTCGCTGAACAACTTCAACGTACGAAGTCAGACTTCTCTCAGGTGTCGCGAGACGTGATGGTCTCCTATCCGCAGGTTCTTGTCAATGTTCGTACGAACAACAAGATTGCTGATCCGGCCGACGTGCTGGCAGAACAAGTGGCGACGGCAGAACGACTACTGGCAGGAAATGGGCGAGTGTTGCTTCGTGCATCGGGCACCGAGCCGGTCATTCGCGTCATGGTCGAGGCTGAAACTGCCGAACTTGCGCGAGAAGTGGCCGAGACGCTCGCTGATGCCGTCCGTGCGGCTGATGAGGCTCACTAATCTCGAACTATGTGCGGCATCATCGGCATCGTCTCCCGTCCGACGGGTCGCGCAGTACCACATCGTGATGAGGTACTGACCGGGCTCGACGCCGCCATCGCAGCGCGCGGTGACAATGTGACAGTCGCTCGACATCTGCGCACGGTCGACGAGTTGTTGCGCGGAGACGCCGGAATGCAAGCACTTGCCGGGAACCACGAGCTCGTGGCGGCGATGACATCGCGCCTCGACGCACTCGACGCCTATGCCGCCGAGGAAGACGGTCGCATCGATTCCTTGACGGGACGTCCTGCCCATATCGAAGCCGAGGCCGCCCTTGTCGCTGCGGTGCGCGATCCGTTGTGGTCATTGCGTCGTGATCGTCTGCGCACCGCTGACGCCGTGCATGCATTGGCTGGTCGCCACGCATCGTCGGGGGCCTTGTGCGGATACTTCAGCATTCAACAGGCGCTCTCTGCTCTCGATCGACTCGAGGTGCGCGGCCGCGACTCCGCGGGTGTCGGAGTCATCGTGTGGGGCGATGCGCTCGACCCCACAAGTGAACCGATTACTTCGATGTTGCGTGAACGTGTCGGCGACCCGTTGTTCACCAACAACAGCGTGCGTGCTCAAGGTCGCTCGCTCGTGTTCGTCTACAAAGCCGCTGCTGAAATCGGTGAGCTGGGCGACAACACGCGCAAGATGCGGTCATCAGTCATGGACGACGAGTTGTTGCGACATGCACTGTCGCTGCCAGGCGTGCGAACGACAGTGCTCGGTCACACGCGGTGGGCGAGTGTCGGCATCATCTCCGAGCCGAACGCGCACCCCGTCACAAGCGAGGAAGACGACGACTCAGCGTCCACGGTGGCCATTGGTGTCCTGAACGGTGACGTCGACAACCACGCCGATCTGAAAGTGCGACACTCGCTCAAATTCGCTGACCCCATCACCACCGACGCAAAAGTCATCCCTGCTCTCGTGCAGCGATTCCGTGCAGAGAACGAGTTGACCGAGGCGTTCCGCAAGACAGTGTCGTCGTTCGAAGGTTCCGTTGCGATCGGCCTCGTGAGCGCAGATTCACCGAGCACGATGTTGCTCGCCCTCCACGGAAGTGGGCAGGGTTTGTGTATCGGTCTTGCGGAGGATCGCTACATCGTGGCGAGTGAGCCCTATGGCGTGGTCGAAGAGACGGTTCGATATGTGCGTATGGACGGCGAAGCACTCGCGCATGCCGACCAACCAGCAAGCCGTGGACAGATTGTGGTGCTCGATGCCGACGGTGCAGGAAGCCTCGACGGTCTCACCATGTCCGCGTATGACGGAACTGCACTGCCGATTGATGCAGAGTCTGTCGTCACTGCAGAAGTCACCACTCGTGACATCGACCGTGGCGATGCCCCACACTTCTTGTTGAAAGAGATCCTCGAGGCGCCGCGCAGCTTCCGTAAGACCTTGCGTGGTCGCATCGTCGAGCGCGATGGAGGAATGCACGCCGACCTTGGTACGGACACACTTCCCGACGACATTCGCCAGAAACTGGCCGACGGCACGATCACACGAGTTCGTGTCATCGGGCAGGGCACCGCAGCCGTCGCCGGAACGTCGATGGTCGCTGTGTTGTCGGCAGTTTCCGATGGGCGCATCCACGTCGACGCGCTCACCGCGACTGAGTTGTCGGGATTCGACATGCGCACGGACATGTCGGACATGTTGGTCGTCGCGGTCAGCCAAAGTGGCACGACCACCGACACCAATCGGACGGTGGACTTGCTCAAGAACCGCGGTGCGTCCGTCATCGCGATCGTGAATCGCCGTGGATCTGAATTGGCAAACAAGGCTCATGGTGTTCTGTACACATCTGATGGTCGCGACGTCGAGATGAGTGTCGCCAGCACGAAAGCCTTCTATGCGCAAGTCGCTGCGGGTGCTCTCTTGTCGTGCGCAATTGCCGAAGCCTCAGGTCACGTCAATCGTGAAGCCGCGGATCGAGTCGTCCGGTCTCTACGTGACATGCCGGCGGCGATGGAAAAAGTCATCAGTCTGCGCCCCGTCATCGCCGATGCAGCGCATCGCTTCGCTCCATCTCGTCGGTACTGGGCAGTGGTGGGGAACGGACCGAACACGGTTGCTGCGCACGAAGTTCGCATCAAATTGTCTGAGCTCTGTTACAAGTCCATCTCTTGTGACGTGACCGAAGACAAGAAGCACATTGACTTGTCTTGCGAGCCAATGATCCTGGTGTGCGCTGCAGGTCTTGCCGACGGAACGGCGACCGATGTGGCGAAAGAAGTGGCCATCTACAAGGCACACAAGGCACTTCCGATCGTCGTCGCGTCAGAAGGTGAATCGCGGTTCGACAGTGCGAGCGCCGTGATTTCGGTGCCGGTCGTGGAATCGAGCCTTGCCTTCGTGTTGTCAGCGATGGCCGGGCACTTGTTCGGATATGAAGCCGCGCTCGCCATCGACTCTCTCGCTCGTCCGTTGCGAGCCGCTCGCGAGGCCATCGAGCACGTCGTTGAGCGCGGCGCCCAAGCGGACGATGCGTTGGCCCGTGTGCACGATGCCATCGTCGCACCGATGCAGACATTCTTCAATGCGCTGCAGACCGGCCAGTACGACGGCAACCTCGAAGCCTCGACCGCAGTGCGCATCGTGTCGTTGCTGCGCACCGTCACGGCGTCGTCACCACTTGAGTCGTACCAGCGTGACACCGGACGTGTGGCATCACCTGAAGTGTTGCTTGATGACCTCATTTCTGCACTCACTCGCGGCATCGATGAATTGACGCGACCCATCGACGCCATCAAACACCAAGCCAAGACCGTCACCGTCGGAATCTCACGTAGTGAGGAAGGTCTGCTCGACCGTGCACTCGTGCGCGCGGTCATCGACGCCGGCACATCGCGTGATCGCCTCTCCTACGGGACGATGAAAGTTCTTGCCGCACTCGACGGTGCGGTGAGCACTGTGAACGGATACACGCGTTACCGCATCGAAGGTGACGTTGTTGCCGGCTCTGCCACCATCTCGATCGTCGATCGGGGTGGCATGGCTCGCGATCTGAAGTCGCGCGTCGACTCCAGCAACTCGTTGGTCGGAACGAAGCGACGCGTCGCAAGTGAGCAAGAGGTTCTCGTCGCCCGCGGGCGAAGTGATGGTCGAACGGTGATTCTCGTGCCTGAGATCAAGGGCTCACAGACCACTGGCCTGACTCTTCTCCATGTGTCTTTCCACGAGAAGTTGACGGCGACCGCGGTGAAGAATGTGTTGCAGGGTTATGACCGTCGCTACGACCGCCTTGTCGACTGGGTCACAGAGACCGAAGGCTCATTCCGTGACGATCGTCTTGCTGAGATCTCCATCGCTGACTTGTTGATTCTGCCGGTATCCGAAACCGCGGATCACTGGCGCACGAAGTAACAGTCATGCGCGGTATCGGTATCGACGCCGTCGACGTCGAACGATTTCGTTCGTTGCTCGACAAACGACCCGGCATGCGAGAGCGCCTGTTCACGACCACCGAGCTCGAGAGTCTCGAAGAGCGTGCCGACGATCCGCGATCGCTCGCTGCTCGGTTCGCAGTGCGCGAGGCGACGATGAAAGCGCTCGGTGTGGGGCTAGGTGCGTTCGGGTTCCACGACGTGTGGGTCGACCGCGCCGAATCTGGTGCACCTGTGTTGCATGTCGAAGGTCGCGCTCAAGAATTGGCGCGCGAGGCCGGCGTGTCTAGTTGGATGGTGTCCATCAGCCACACCGATTCGGTGGCAGTGGCAGTCGTCGCCGCCCTCTGAGAGCCTTCCGCTCGGTTCCTCCGTACGCTTTGGAGGGTGATTCCGGTCGTCACCGTCAGCCAGATGCGTCATGCCGACGAGGCGCAGATTGCTGCACTCGGCGCCAATGGCCATGAAGTGTTAGTTGAGCGTGCAGGTGCGGCCGTCGCATTCGCGGCACTGCGCATGCTGGGCGGTGCCTACGGAAAACGGGTCGTGGTCATCGCGGGAAAGGGCAGCAACGGCGCGGATGGCAGAGTCGCTGCTCGTCGACTTCGTGACAGGGGAGCCGCGGTCAAGGTGATTGCTGCGGACGATGCAGCCGATGAAGTCGTCGATTCACAACGTGCAGATCTCGTCATCGATGCGGCCTACGGAACTGGGTTTCGTGGAACGTGGGAGCCACCGTTGGTGTTCGGTGTACCCGTGCTCGCCGTCGATGTTCCGAGTGGGCTGAACACGGATATCGGCACGTGTGACGGTGGAGTGTTGCTCGCTGACCGCACCATCACGTTCGCGGCACTCAAAGTCGGTCATCTGTTGAACGATGGTCCCCGAGTGTGTGGCGACATCGAGATCGCGGACATCGGTGTCGACGTCATGGATCATTGTGACGACGTGTCCACATTTCTCGTCGAACCGACAGATGTTGCAGCATGGATTCCGCCCCGTGACCGCGACGCGCACAAATGGACTCACGCCGTGCGTGTCATTGCCGGCAGTGGTGGAATGACCGGCGCTGCTGCATTGGTGTGCGCGTCATCGATGCGCGCGGGTGCTGGCATCGTCCACGCATCGTTGCGCGAGTCGTCGCACGACACGCCGAGTTCACTGCCGACCGAAGTGGTACAGCGACACTTGACCTCAGAGAACTGGGGAGCACAGGTCGCCGCCGATGCGCATCGGTTCGCATCGCTCGTCATTGGTCCCGGTCTGGGTCGTGGAGATGACGTCGCTGAACTGGTCCGCGATGTCGTGCGCTCGGTGTCAATTCCGGTCGTCGTCGATGGTGATGGTCTGAGTGCCGTGGTCGACCCACACGGAGATGCCTCAAGTATCACGTCGCGAACAGCGCCCACCGTCTTGACGCCACATGACGGCGAGTTCGCCTCACTTGGCGGAGATGTCGACGACGCTGACAAGGTCGCAGCGACACGTCGCCTCGCGGATCGAACAGGATGTGTGGTCCTGCGCAAGGGCCCCACGACCATCGTGGCATCGCCTGACAACCCCACATTTCTTGTCGCATCTGGTGATCAGCGCCTTGCGACTGCGGGAAGCGGTGACGTGTTGTCGGGCGTTGTGGCCGCATTTCTTTCACGCGGCATGGAGGCGGCACCCGCAGCAACTGCAGCCGCAGTGGTGCATGGGGTGGCAGCGTCGTTGTGTCCGCGAGAGGGAACCATCGCCCGCGATGTCGTCGCCGAGATCTCACATGTGCTCGATGAATTAGGAGTGTCGCGGTGAGTGTGTCGGCGGCACGGTGGGCATGGGTCGAGGTCGACACCGATGCGGTGCGCCGCAACGTCGCACATCTTTTGTCGCTCGTCGAACCGAGTGAAGTGTGGGCGGTGGTGAAAGCCGACGGGTACGGCCATGGTGCTGTCCACGTCGCACAAGCTGCAATCGCCGGTGGCGCCACAGGTTTGTGTGTCGCACTCGTGCAAGAAGGTGTGCACCTCCGCGAAGCCGGGGTCGATGCGCCGATACTTATTCTCAGCGAGCAGCCTCCATCGCAAGCCACTGACATCGTGCGCCATGGTCTCACTGCGACGGTGACGTCTGACGTCGGTCTCACGGCGTTGAACTCCGCTGCTATCGACGCTGGTGTGGTCGCAGATGTCCACGTGAAGGTGGACACCGGAATGCATCGTGCCGGTGTCGACCCGAACAATGCAATAGATCTTGTGTCTGCAGTGAGCGTTGCATCGAATCTTGCACTTGCCGGTGTGTTCACGCATTTTGCCTGTGCTGATGAACCTGGTCATGAGGCGAATGCGCGGCAATTGGTGACTTTCAACTCCGTCATCGACAGTATTCGCGCAGCCGGTATCGACCCTGGGAAAGTGCACGCCGCCAACAGTGCTGCTGCTCTCACGATGCCAGATGCGCGTTTCGACATGGTTCGAACCGGAATCGTGACGTACGGACTGGTGCCCGGTGCCGGTGTGGCGAATCATTGTGGCGATTTCATCCCCGCCATGGCCGTGAAAGCACGTGTGAGCGCCGTACGCACCATCGAAGCCGGTGATGCAGTGTCTTACGGATTGCGCCGTGCCGTGAAGAGAAAGTCCACGATTGCAACAGTGCCGCTCGGGTACGCCGATGGCGTGCCACGTGGCGTGTGGGCCACTTCACAAGAGGTGTTGGTGCGTGGACACCGCTGCCCAATCGCGGGCACAGTGACGATGGACCAATTGATGGTCGATGTCACCGATTGTGACGGTGTGCAAGTGGGAGACGTCGTGACTCTCATCGGGGCTGAGGGCGATGACGCAATTGCGACGTCGGAATGGGCCAATGCGATCGGCACCATCGACTATGAGATCGTGTGTGGAATCAGCAACCGCATGGAGCGTCGGTACCAGTGATCACCGCGCGCACCACGAACGTCTACGAGACCGAGGAACTGGCCGAGTCCATCGCGTCACTCGTGCGACCGCGCGACATCGTCGTGTTGTCAGGTGAGATGGGGGCGGGCAAAACCGCATTTGTGCGGGGTTTCGCGGCCGGCATCGGTGTGTCATCCGACGAGACCGTGTCGTCACCGACGTTCACCTTGGTGCACACCTACGACACGGGGAAGATCGTTCTTCACCACGCCGACTTGTACCGCCTCGGACGACTGTCCGACGTGCAAGACCTCGGATTGCGCGAGCTCGCAGATCTTGGCGACGTCGTGGTCATTGAATGGGGCGATGTCGCCAGCGACGTTCTGGGAGATCATCTCGTCGTGTCACTTGAGTCCGATGATGACGACGAGGACACGAGACACGTCACTGTCTCGGTGGTCGGTCACACGTGGGACTCACGTTGGGAGCAACTGAAGCGCACACTCACGAAGTGGGGCGACTGACATGTTGATTCTCGGGATCGAAACAGCAGTCGAACATGTCGGTGTTGCCCTGGGCGACCATCGCGGCACGCTCGCTTCAGCCACGGTCAACAGCGACCGTCGCCACGCAGAGAGTCTGGCTCCGATGATCGAGTTCGTCTGTGCGCAGGCAGGTGTGACTCTTCGTCAACTTGGTGCTGTGGCAGTCGACATCGGGCCCGGCCTCTTCACCGGTCTGCGAGTGGGTGTTGCCGCAGCACAATCGTTGGCTTGGGCACTCGACATTCCGGTGGTGCCGATGTGCAGCCTCGACGTCCTCGCACATCGCATGTCACGAACCGAAGACGATGTCGTGGCGGCTGCTCTCGATGCGCGTCGCGGAGAGATGTATTGGGCGGTGTACAAACCAGGTGACGGTCGGATGACGCGGCTCACCGAACCAGTGGTGACACCACCAGATGACTGCGCGATTCATCTCGCTGAACGCGACCAGTACGTGACCTGTGTGGGGTCTGGTTTCGTGCGCCACCAGGAATCTTTTGAAGCATTGACTCGCTCGACGATGCGCGCTGACGAAGTGACGTGGCCAAGCATCGATGATCTCGTGTCGTTGGCTGGGCAGCGGGTGTCACGCGAAGAGTGGGTCGAGGCCCACATGGTCGAACCGATGTATCTGCGAGTTCCAGATGCTGAAATCAACTGGGCCACAAGAGAAGGTCGATGATGGGAATCACGCGCACATCACCGACCAATGAGTTGACCACCGAGCCGATGCGCAGGCGACATCTGCGCCGTGTGCTCGACATCGAAGAAGCAGTGCACAAACGTCCATGGACCCATCGAGTGTTCGTCGATGAATTGTCGCAAGTACGCACGGGTAGCCGCAGTTACATCGTGGCGTACGTCGGCGACACCCTCGTCGGGTACGCAGGATTGTTTTATTCAGCTGGTGATGCCCACGTCACGAATATCGCGACCCACCCGTCGTGGCAGGGTCGCGGAATCGCCACGGAGTTGATGCTCGACTTGTGCGATCTGTCGGTCTCGAATGAATGCACAGCCATGACACTCGAAGTACGTGCATCGAATGAGGTCGCCCAGCGCCTATACCGACGCTTCGGGTTCGTGCCGGCCGGCGTACGCAAGAAGTACTACGAGAACTCCGAAGATGCCATCGTCATGTGGTGTCATGACCTACAAGGTGCAGACTTCGCGTCGCGTCTCGCCCACATCAAGGAGTCACGCCGATGAGCACGAACTCCGTGACCCAATTCAACCGCACGGTGTCAGTCGACGAATCGACAGTCGTGCTGGCTCTCGAGACGAGTTGTGACGAGACTGCCGCTGCTGTGGTGATGGGTGGCAACGATGTCTTGTCGTCGGTGGTGAGCAGCCAGATTGACATTCACGCCAAGTTCGGGGGAGTCGTACCGGAAGTCGCGAGCAGGGCTCACCTGCAGAATTTGCTACCGGTGGTGTCGAGCGCGATTGATGAGGCAGGTATTCAGCCTGAGCGCATCGATGCCGTCGCAGCGACGGTCGGGCCGGGTTTGATCGGCGCGTTGCTCGTCGGTGTGTCTGCGGCCAAGTCTCTGGCACTTGCGTGGCAGAGGCCGTTCATCGGTGTCAACCACATGGAGGCGCACCTCTATGCGGGCCTACTCGATGACCCGACACTTGAGTTCCCTCTCGTCGTGTTGTTGGTGAGTGGTGGACACACGATGCTCGTCGACATGCAAGACCATGGTCGTTATCGGGTGATGGGCCACACCATCGATGATGCCGCCGGAGAGGCATTCGACAAGATCGCTCGTTATCTCGACCTTGGATATCCGGGTGGACCTGCCGTCGACGATGCTTCGATGAGAGGTGATGCAGAAGCGATCGACTTCCCACGTGCGATGTTGCACGACGGTCTCAATTTCTCGTTCAGCGGGTTAAAGACGGCCGTCATCAACCACGTGAAGAAGAACCCCGATGTGTCGAACGATGATGTCGCAGCGTCCTTCCAAGCAGCAGTCGTCGATGTTCTCGTCGCCAAAGCGGTGCGCGCAGCTCAGCAGACGAACGCAACAGGCATAGTCCTGGGCGGCGGCGTGGCAGCGAACTCACGACTTCGCGAACACATGACCGCAGCCGGTGCGGCGAAAGGTCTGCGCGTGGCACTTCCGAGTCGGGCGATGTGCACCGACAACGCGGCGATGATCGCAGCAGCGGGTTGGCATCGTCTGCGAAGTGATGGCCCCACCGCGCTCACCGCTGGCGCCCATCCGAATTTGCGCTTGCCCGTCGACACGTCGGGAGGTGTCTCGACATGAGTGTGGCTCATGAGATGAAACCCTTGCGGTTGGGTCGCGCCACTGTCTCGCCTCCTGTGGTGTTGGCACCGATGGCCGGTGTCACGAACGCCCCCTTTCGCTCGTTGTGTCGGTCATTTGCCCCTGGTCTCATCTATGTGAACGAAATGGTGATGGCCGCAGCCCTCGTGCACGGCAATGCCAAGACACGTCGCATGGTGGCGTTCGGCCCCGATGAAGAATTCCGCAGCCTCCAGATCTATGGAAGCGACCCAGAGTTCGTCGGTAAAGCCGTGCGGGCACTGTGTGAGCAAGACGTCGTCGATCACATCGACATGAACTTCGGGTGCCCCGCCAACAAGGTGACACGAAAAGGTGGTGGCGCAGCAGTTCCGGTGAAGCGTCAGTTGATGCGCGCCATCATGGCCGCAGCAGTTCGCGAAGCATCAAAGTTCGACATCCCCGTCACATGCAAATTCCGCATCGGAATCAACGACGACATCGTCACGTATCTCGACACCGGCAAAGCGGCCGAAGAAGAAGGCATCGCGATGATCGCGTTGCATGCGCGCACCGCGGAACAGCACTATGCAGGTACGGCGCGGTGGGAGGCCATCGCCGAGTTGAAGCGTCACGTGACGCGCATTCCTGTTCTCGGCAACGGTGACATTTGGGAAGCATCCGACGCTCTCGAGATGGTGCGCACCACGGGCTGTGACGGTGTGGTGGTCGGACGTGGTTGTCTCGGTAAGCCGTGGTTGTTTCGTGACATCGTCGATGCGTTCGCAGGTCGCGACGTTCGTGCGACACCGACCTTGGGTGAAGTCACGAACGTGATGGTCGAACACGCCGACGCCTTGTGCTCGCACGCAGGTCATGACTCTGGCATTCGTAACTTCCGAAAGCACACGGGCTGGTACCTCACCGGATATCCCGTCGGCTCAGACGTGCGTCGACGCATGGCGTTGGTGTCATCGCATGCCGAACTCGTGTCGATCGTCGACGAGATTGATCCGTCGATGACGGTCGTGCCTGGTGGAGAACGATTGGCTCGCGGTCACACGAACGGGCCCATCCGTGTCGTGTTGCCACATGGCTACTTGGACGACCTCGATGATCTCACTCCACCAGATGATGCTGATGTGGCGGCGTTGAGCGGTGGCTGAAGACATCGTTCTTGCCTCGCGCTCACCACGTCGAGTGCAACTGTTGGCTGAGCTCGGAATCGAACCAGTCGTCGACCCGGCAGATGTCGATGAGACGCCGCGACAGAACGAAGATCCCGTCGCGTATGTGCGACGTGTGGCAGCCGACAAAGCGCGTCGAGTCGCACAGCGACATTCCGGTGCGACGGTGATCGCTGCGGACACCACTGTTGACATCGACGGCCGCATTCTCGGACAACCCCTCGACATCGACGATGCACGCACGATGCTGCGCACACTGAGCGCACGTACGCACCGTGTGCACACAGCTGTCGTCGTGATCGATGCGCAGAGCGAGCGCGCCGATGTCGTCACCTCACTCGTCACCTTCCTGCCGCTCGATGACGAGACTTTGAAGTGGTATCTCAGCACGGGGGAGTCGCTCGGCAAGGCAGGGGCCTATGCCGTCCAAGGTCATGGCTCGGTGCTTGTCGAGCGGGTCCAGGGGTCGATGTCGAATGTGGTCGGCCTACCCCTCGCCAGCACGGCGCGGCTCCTTGGCCTCCAGGCCCCGAGCGACCCCAGCCGTTAGCACTCACCGGCTCCGGTTGCTAAGAGCCTGCTCGAGTCCCTATCATTAGCAATCGCACTCGCCGAGTGCTAACCCCCCGAACCGGAACCCCCGGGGCGGGTCCAACCCCATTCCACCTTGTCTATGGAGGAACACCAATGAACCTGAAGCCACTTGATGACCGCATCGTCGTGAAGCCGAGCGAGGCGGAACAGACCACTGCATCTGGTCTCGTCATTCCTGACACCGCGAAAGAGAAGCCGCAGCAGGGTACCGTCCTTGCAGTCGGCCCGGGCCGCTGGAGTGATGACGAGGGTCAGCACTTCGCACTCGATGTGAAGGTCGGCGACGTCGTCCTTTACAGCAAGTACGGCGGAACCGAGATCAGCCACGGCGGAGAAGACCTCCTCATTCTCAGCAGCCGCGACGTACTCGCGATCGTCGGTAAGTGAACTGATCATGGCCAAGCAACTGAAGTTCAACGACGAGGCTCGGCGCGCGCTCGAAGCCGGCGTCAACAAGCTCGCCGACGCAGTCAAAGTCACGCTCGGACCCAAGGGTCGCAACGTCGTGCTCGACAAGAAATTCGGTGCACCGACCATCACCAATGACGGTGTGTCCATCGCGAAGGAAGTCGAAATCGACGATCCGTTCGAGAACATGGGTGCACAGTTGGTGAAAGAAGTCGCCACCAAGACCAACGACGTCGCTGGTGACGGAACCACAACCGCAACAGTTCTTGCACAAGCCATGGTTCACCAGGGCATGCGTAACGTCGCCGCTGGTGCAAACCCAATGGGTTTGAAGCGCGGTATCGAAAAGGCCGTTGCTGCTGCCGTCGAAGCGATCAAGGGTCAAGCAAAAGATGTCGACGACAAAGGTGACATCGCCAGCGTCGCGACCATCTCTGCTGCCGACGCTGCCATCGGCGGAGTCATCGCCGATGCGATCGACAAGGTCGGCAAAGACGGCGTCGTCACGGTCGAAGAGAGCAACACATTCGGAATCGAGCTCGATTTCACCGAAGGTATGCAGTTCGACAAGGGCTACCTCTCGCCGTACTTCGTCACCGATGGGGACCGTCAGGAAGCCGTCTTGGACGACCCGTACATCTTGTTCCACTCTTCCA
>CAYMVM010000020.1:24652-34318 GCA_964394175.1 uncultured Bifidobacterium sp. | reverse complement strand
AGAAGGTTCTCGAAATGTCGGTCGAGTACGCCAAAGTTCGCGTGCAGTTCGGTCGCCCAATCGGTTCGTTCCAAGCGATCAAGCACAAGTGCGCCGACATGTTGCTCGAAGTCGAGTCCGCCAAGTCGGCTGCGTACTACGGCATGTGGTGTGCATCAGAGATGAACGACGAACTCCCGTCAGTCGCCTCGCTCGCCAAGGCCTACTGCAGCGAGGCGTACTTCCACGCTGCAGCAGAGAACATCCAGATTCACGGCGGTATCGGTTTCACCTGGGAACACCCAGCACACCTGTACTTCAAGCGTGCAAAGTCAAGTGAATTGCTCTTCGGTGATCCGACGTATCACCGTGAACAGCTCGCGCAGCGCATCGGTATCTGAACCATCTCGCAGCCTGTGTCGCCTGATATGGCGGTGTCGCAGATGTGCTGTCATCGCTCGTCAGGCCAAACAAGAGTGAGTCACTGACGTGTTCGTAATCCTCGTCTGCATGTCGGTGGTGATCGTGTTTGTGATTGCCGCTGTCACTGTCGGCCGCGAGGCGCGCCGACTTGATGCGGTCGCACCACGCGCCGTCTATGACCTTGAGGTCGCCGTCGCATTCGTGGCTGATGCTCTTCCTGAAGCGACCCAGGCCCGACTGACTCTTGACGAGCTTCGTTCGCTGCTGGTCGCTCACATGCGTTGGTTGCACGCCAAGGGGTTGCAACCGGACAAAGTCGTCGATCGTCCCCAGGACATAGATGAAGTGCTCATCGTTGATGAATTGACGGTTGCTGCCTACATGTTGGGCGCGGCAGAAGAGAGTGGCATCGAGGTGCTCGACGACGTCGATGTGGTGAACGTGGTCGAAGCGCACCTCGCGTATTTCGACGCGATCGGGGCGATTGGTCCAGAACCTGAAGGCGAGTCGCTGTAACGCGACGTGTCTGGTTCAATGCGAATCAGACGAGAGCACATCGAAACCAGCGCGCCACTGTGTGACCCGGCGTTCGCTCTCGCGTGCTTGCGTCGCGACTTTGTTCGTGCCGACCACTGGTCGCAGGATGGTGCGTACTTCGGCATTCTCGCCAAAGCCGTCTGCGTATTGCACTGAACCAAGCAGGCGTGCCTCCGCGACCGTGGGGTGGGCGAGGAGTCGCATCATCGGCTGTGCGAGCACATGGTCAGGTCGGCCGGCCGTGAAGAGTCGTGCCACCAGTTTTTCATTGACTGTGATGAAGTCGCGTGCTCCGGCTTGTAGGCGATCGATGATCTCGCGCGAGTGCACGTTTCCTCGCAAAACGGGTTCACCTTCTGCGTAACCCGACACTGATGGCTCGTTCGCCTGGAACATCGCTTCGACAACCGGAACGGCGCCCGCCAGCGCGGCATGAAATTGACGATGACGGGGAAAGCCCGTGAGCCATGCAGACATCGCTTGATTGTTCAACGGGTGTGACGCCCAGAGCAGACCAAGGTAGATGCCTTCGAGATGGCCGTGCCATCCGATGAGACGGAGGCACCGCTCGAGGCTCGCTTGCACTGACCCACGCCAACCCACGTCGACAAAACCGACGCGATGGGCGGCCAACAAACCTGTGTTGCGCAAGTAGTCGGACAGCTGTGCAAGCCGAGAACTCGCGACACTGACGATGTCATTTTCGATGTCTCGGAACACGTGTGACAGTGCGCGACGCGAATTCTTGTCGTGGATGACCGAGTCGGAGGTCAAGTCGTGACGCGCGAGAACGTCACGGTATGACTCGACGTCGAGATCGATGCGCGCGAAGTGTTCACGTGTGGGTGCTGCCCACAGCCCACCGGTGAGATTGTCCATGTCATGGTCGCTGATGCCGCCGGCCAATGCGGGTAGGTACAGCGAGCGTCGGGAGAAATGCAGATAGCCGTGTGAGCCCGCCGGTGTGCGTACGAAATTTGTCGTGATGTCCTCGAGCATCTTGCAGTCACGCGATGTGAAACTGAGGAAGTCGAGATCATGCGCGCGGGCCGTGTGCAGTGCATATGCCGTGAAGCCGGCCACCATGGGCCCGAGATGGGCGTACCCCAAGGCGTGGGCATCGCCACTGTCGGGTTCGTACTCGTTCACCGCTCGAGCAACGACCGCAGACTCAAGTACGGGCGTCACATTGTTCGCAGGTGGAGCGGCGGGGCGAATGTGATCATGGGGGTGGGGTAACACCGCAGCCTTCATGCCGACACGTTCTGCACCGAGGCCATCGACCTCGTGCTTGTCGCCGATGTGCACACCTTTCTTTGGGTCGAGGTTCAACTGGTTCGCAACGAGACCGAGTAAACCGTCGCGCTTTCCCGAACCCATGTCGCCCGAGACGAACACATGGCGCATGTCGAACCCGTGCCGCGCGAGCCATGCCGAGATTGTCTCAGTGGAGTGATACATGTCGGACACAGCGACGATCGTCTTGCCCTTTGTCCGTGCGTACTCAAAGAGGGATTTGCCGTTGTCTCGCACGGTGATGAGAGAAGTCTCGACATCGATTTCCGTTGTCACAGCATCGTCGACGTCGACTCGTCCGGCGTGGTCGCGGTTGAATCGCATCCAGATGTCGTGGAGCGACACTTCGACCGAACCGGTGTCGTTGAATCGTTCGCGTCGCGCTAGGCGTTCGGCGCGCATTCGGCGACGGACGAATTCCTCGCGGTCAACGTCGCTCATCCAGTTGCGATCGACGAGTGCCTCGTGCAGCACGCTGAACACGTGCACATAGTGACTGACAGAGCGCTCTATGAGAGTGTCGAACACATCAAACGACACCCAGTCCGCCTTGTCGATGAGAGGAAGAACCTCGCTATGAGAAGTCATCGCTTGCGGCGTAGTCGGCGCACGATGCGACGCACCACGCCCGGTCGCGCAGCACTCAGATGGAATTCACCAAGTGCGTGCACGAGACGCACTTGCTCGACCGGCACGTTCGGGGTCTCGTGCCATGCGTACTTCCACAAGTCACCCATCGCCTTCTGGTATCGGAAGTCGAGTTGCAAGCCATGTTCCAGGTCGAGCACTTCCGGCGACAGCACTGCATGTCGTTCGCTGAGTTGCCACTGCAAGAGCAACAATCGATTCGACGCACCGACATACCGCACGATCGCAACGAGCAATTCATGGACTTCTCGTGGTTCGTACAGGCTTCGTATTTCACCGAGATGTGCTGCGAGCCAAGACGTCTTCACGACAAGCGCACCCGGCTGCACCATGCCGAGGCCGAGCACTGTCGTTGGGGTGGCAGCAAGTGCATGTTCGCCGAGTACCAGTCGGTACACCTCGCGTGTGGATGGTGGTTGACCTTCGAGCAACAAGTACGTGCTGGGGTGGATGAGCGCATCGGCGGTCGATTGCAGCGCTGGTTCGGCGAGAGCCGCGAGAGTTCGCTCGAGACCATCTTCATACAGACGCACTCCGGGGGTGACGATGCACAACCAGTGGGCCGCAGTCTGCAGAATTGCGCCGCCCAGAGTCGCGAGGGAGTCGCAGTCGACGATGTCGACACGGTCAGCGAGGCGTTCAGCCACCATGTGTCCGGCGGCCAGTTCGTCGGTGCGGACGGTGATGATCGCGAGCGCTGTCATTGCTCGTCAGTGTACGGCAGTGCGCACGACGAGTCGGAACACGCCAAAGTGCTCAGATCATCATGTTGAAATTGTCGACGACTGCATTGCCAATCGTGGTGTCACCGACAACATCGACACGACCGCGTACAGCGGCACCAGAGATTCGACCGCAGGCGAGGGCGACGAAGGTGTTGCTGTCCATGGACACTTCGGCGCGAACCTGTGGCGGTCGAATCGACACGACTGATGCTCGACCATCGGTGACTGTGACCACGACGTTGCGTGTCACTGGTCCGGTCACGTTCAGCACGACGGTCTCACCTTCTGGTGTGGCCGCTCGTTTGCCGACGACAATCGGCACCGTTCGTAGCAAGCGATCGACGGAGAGATGAGCGCTCGGAGAATCGTCGTTACCCGGAAGACCGAGGGCCGTGCGGATGTCCTGTTCGTGGACCCAGCAGTCCATGACGCGGATATGCAGAAAATCAGCGAGTGTCCCTGGTCCGGTCGGCGTCATCATCTCTTTTGCGAAATATGCATCATCGCCGCTCTTCAAAGATGAGAGACGAGTGACGACAAGTTCGTTCCACTCGGCAAGTACCTCGACTCCGAGCTTGCCGCGACGCTCTTCAACCTCGTTTTCATTTGCTGCTCCGATGGGATTCTTCACGTAATCGCGCTGAGGAGCCCTGACCGTGCTTGACGGCAGGCCATGAAGGAAACGCTCCGTGCCGATCATGTGCGAGACGTTGTCCTGCACTGACCAGCCCGGACACAACGTCTGGGTCTTCCATTGTTTCTCGTCGAGCGTCGCGCACAGGGCGGAGATGGACGCCCACGTGTGTTCAAGTTTTTCGATGGTGTCTGTGGGAATCATGTCATTTCTTTCAATCAGTGTGACTCGATGCGAGCAAATGGGTCATGGCGCAGGGTTCATGATGGTGGGCCATTGGCGCGCGCCGAGATACGGGGAGAACACGTCACCGATCAACTTCATGTCTGAGTTCAGCTTCGGGGTCTTCAACTCGTACAAGCCGGGAAATCTGCTGTAGGCCACGGTCAATTCCCATAGTTCCACTGCGCGCTCTTTCGGTGGTGCGGGCACCACGACGGGGCCGAACACCGCACGTCCACCAGGAATGATGATGATGGGCACACCGAAACCACCGTGCAACCGCACTGCCTCCTCGTGATCGTTGCGGACGTCGTCGTGGGTCGTCTCGTCAGCGAGGGCTTCGTCCCATGCTTCGATCGGCAGGCCAGATTCTGCGAGCAGTTCGCGCGCCACCACAGGGTCGTATGGCCGACGACCTTCAATGTGCAACGCGTGACCACACGCCTCGTAGTAACGACCACACCAATCCATGTCGCGACGACGGAGCCATGCGGCGACACGCATGGGAGTCCAGCCATATGCGATGTCGCGTTCCCACGGATGCTTGCCACCGTCGACCCGGTTCACTTCTTCGAGACTGAAGAACTTCCAATCGATCTGTAGTCCGGTCGCCTCACTCACGTCACGGATCCATCGCGATGTTTGGTAGGCGTAGGGGCACATCGAATCGAAATAGAACTCGATGCGCTCGGGAAGTTCGACGCTCACTGCCATGGTGCCCTCCGATGACGGCTGTTGCTGACGAAACTACATCTGGACGGCGGTCCGTGGACGAGCCGGCGACTACCGTGAGTGTCATGGAACGGCCCACGAAGTTCGAACACAGTCGGTTTCTCGGCGACAAGCGCACCCAGTTGGTGTACGACCTGGACGACTGGTCCGACGAGGACGTCATCAACGACATTGTCGACGCCGGTGTCGGCCTCACTTTCGGGCCCGACTCACTCGCCGAGGCTCGCAACCGTGGATACACCTTGGCGACGCCGGGTAAGGCGCGTCGCATGCGCAAGCCACGCCAATAGTCGTGGGCAGCGCGTGACAGCAACGTCGATCAAGAGCATGATCGCATCGTGAACGGTTCCTTCGAGTCAGGCGGATTCACGCTCGCCAGGCACCTCGCAGTTCCCGTCGGTGAACGTAAGAACCCTTCGGGAATCATCATGTGCCACGGGTTCCCCATCGGCCCGCTCGATGCACGGCAATCGGCACTCACGTTTCCCGAGTTGATGGATCGCATGGCACAAGATCTCGGGGTAGCGGCACTCACGTTCACTTTTCGCGGTTGTGGAGCCAGCACCGGAGATTTTTCATTGCAGGGTTGGGTCGACGACTTGCGCGCAGCGATCGACCATCTCGAGGCAGAAGTGTCGCCATCTCGCATGTGGTTGGTGGGAACCAACACCGGTGGTTCGCTTGCGATTTGTGTGGCGGCCGATGATCCGCGCATCGCAGGGTGTGCCGTGCTCGGACCACGTGCTGACTTTGACGACTGGGCGGCGCAACCGCGTCGTTTCCTCGAGCATGCGCGCGAAATCGGTGCGGTACGCACGGTCGGCTTTCCTGCGAACTTCGAAGAGTGGAGTCGTGAGCTTCGGCGATTCCGCCCGACCGATGCCGCACGTCGACTTGCTCCGCGACCGCTGCTTGTCATGCACGGTGAAGACGATGAAAGCGTGCCCGTCGCTGACTCGCGGCTCCTCGCCGAGACGCACGGTTCAGCGGAGTTGCGCGTCGTCGCCGGTGCTGGTCATCGATTACGTCATGACCCGCGGTCAATTGCCGTGTTGATGGGTTGGCTCGACCGCCAGATTCACGCTTGAGATGCTGCGTGGCCGTGCGGATGTGCGCTGTGCCATGCGAACGCAGACGCGATGATGTCGTCAAGCGATCGACGTGATGTCCAGCCGAGGACATGCTGTGCACGTGCTGGACTTCCGTAACAACGCGCTGGGTCACCCGCTCGACGAGGTGCGATGTCGTAGGGAACTGCACGTCCGGTGACGCGTTCGGTCGTCGAGATGATGTCCATCACCGATGTGCCGACGCCAGTGCCGACGTTGCAGATCATCGTGTCGCCGCCGCGACGTAGGTACTGAAGCGCAGCGACATGAGACTCAGCCAGATCTTCGACGTGGATGTAGTCACGAATGCCCGTGCCATCAGGAGTGGAGTAGTCGTTGCCAAACACCTTCAACGCCGGCGCGAAGCCGAGGAGTGCCTTCATGACATGAGGCACCAAGTTCTGCGAATAGCGCCAATCCTCGCCAAGCGTGCCGTCACTCGCGGCGCCGGCAGCATTGAAATAACGCAGGCTGACACTGCGCAGATTTCTCGTAACGGAGTACCACTCAAGAATTTGCTCGGTCATGCGTTTGGTGGCGGCGTAGACGCTCTCGCAACGAACCTCTGCATCTTCGGTGACCGGAACGATGTCGGGATCGCCGTAGATGGCGGCGGTCGAGGAAAACACGACATTTTCGACCCCAGCAGAGACCGCAGCCGCGATGAGCGAATGGGCGCCCGCGACGTTGTTGTCGAAATATTTCGTCGGGTTCTGCATCGACTCGCCGACAGCCTTGTATGCCGCGAAGTGCACGACATCGGACACTTTGTGCTCACGACACACTCGTGTCACTAGGTCACCGTCGGCGATGTTTCCCACGACAAGCGGAACGTCGTTGACGGCAGCACGATGTCCGAGCTCAAGGCTGTCGAGAACGACGACGTCGAAACCGCGTTCGACGAGCAACCGGGTGGTGATAGATCCGATGTAGCCGGCTCCACCGGTGACGAGGACTGTCATCGGTGAACGACGCTACCGGAGTGGCTTGTCGCGCTTGTCGACCCCAGCGGCTTTCTGGGCTTTCTTTGTCGCTCGTACTTTCAACAACGCGTCATGTGAGTCGATGTCGGCGATGCTCCGCGGCACATTGTCTCCGAATTCGCCTGCGGCTTGTTTCCAACCGCGAGGTCTGACACCGATGCGCTTGCCGAGCAACGCGATGAAGATCTGGGCCTTCTCGTCTCCGTAACCGGGAAGAGTGCGCAGCCGCTGGTACAACTGCTCAGCTGTGGTGACGTCGGCCCAGATGTTCTCTGCCTTGCCTTTGTAGTCGCGCACGATGATCGCGCACATGCCCTGAATTCGCTTTGCCATGGCGGCGGGGAAGCGATGTATTGCTGGCTTCTGAAGACACACTTGCAAGAACTCGTCGGGGTCCATCTCAGCGATGCGTTTCGCGTTCAGATGTCCGAGGCGTTTCTTCAGGGTCGGACCTCCGTTGAAGGCCCACTCCATCGGGACTTGCTGGTCGAGCAACATGCCGATCATCAACGCGAGCCCGTTGTTGTTCAAGAAAGTGTCAGACTTCGGGTCACCGGTGACGTACAACGTTCCACTCATGCCTGGTCAGTCCTTCGTGAGGCCGTGGGGTAATTCAGGGTCGATGCCGAAGTCTGCGATCGCTTTCGCAACTGTGTCGCGTGTGATGCCATGACTGCCGACGAGTGTCGTGAGCACGGCAACGACGACATGTGCCGCATCGGTCTCGAAGAAGCGTCTGAGTGACTCACGCGTGTCGCTTCGGCCCATGCCGTCGGTTCCGAGCGCTAGGTACGTGCGACCGGGCAGATACGGCGACACTTGGTCGGCGATCACGCGCATGAAATCGGTGACGGCCACGATCGGCGCTGTGCCGACAGCGAATGCTTGCTGCACACGCGCGACTCGAGGATTCTCGAGCGGATGCAGTCTGTTCCACCGCTCGACTTCCATCGCCTCGTCACGCAGTGTCTTGAATGACGTCGCGGAGAACAAGTTCACGTCGATGCCATACGACCCACGCAAGATACGGGCCGCCTCATGTGCTGCTCCGAACGCACTTCCAGAGAACACGATCGATGCATGTGTGGCGCCAGACTCAGATTTCTTCCATTCGTACAGTCCACTGACGATGTCTGCGTCAGTCACGTGCGACGGTCGGGCCGGCATGACCATGTTCTCGTTGTAGAGAGTGAGGTAATAGAAGACGTCCTCAGGCGTCGCGCCGTACATGTGGTCGATGCCGTGCTTGATGATCGCGGCGACTTCGTAGGCGAACGACGGATCGTATGCGCGACATGCCGGGATGGCCGACGCCAACAGATGGCTATGGCCGTCTTGGTGTTGCAGTCCTTCGCCGAGAAGTGTCGTGCGACCGGCCGTGGCTCCGAGCAAGAAGCCTCGGGTGCGCGAGTCTGCGGCTTGCCATACAAGGTCACCCGTGCGTTGCATTCCGAACATCGAATAGAAGATGTAGAAGGGCACCATCGGTACGCCTCTCACTGCGTAGCTTGTGCCGGCCGCGATGAAGCTGCTCATCGAGCCAGCTTCGGTGATTCCTTCCTCGAGGATGCGTCCCTTCGCAGATTCGGTGTACGACAACAGCAGGTCGTGGTCGACGGGCTCGTACTTCTGTCCATGAGCGGCATAAATCTTGTGGTCACGGAAGAGTGAGTCCATGCCGAACGTGCGCGCCTCATCGGGAACGATAGGTACGACACGATCACCGAACTTTTCGTCGCGAAGCAGATTTCGAAGAAGACGGGTGAACCCCATCGTCGTACTGACCGCTTGCTCTCCCGAGCCGGCGTCGAACTCGGTGAACACCTCGGCACTTGGCAGCGACAGCGGACGGCGCGTGCGAGTGATGCGCCGCGGTAGGTATCCGCCGAGTGCACGTCGCCGCTCTTGCATGTATTGGTATTCGACCGAATCTTCTGGTGGTCTGTAATACGGCGGGTCTTCGGCTTCGATCGCTTCATCAGGAATCTCGTTCTCGAGATGAAGGCGCTCGCGCAACCGACGCAACTGCTCGGCGTTCATCTTCTTAATTTGATGCGTCGCGTTTCGACCTTCGATGTCAGAACCGAGGGTCCATCCCTTGATGGTCTTGCACAAGATGACGGTCGGACGACCCGAGCCGAGGTTCTCGACTGCGGCGCGATACGCCGCGTACAACTTGCGATAGTCGTGACCGCCACGCGGCAAGAGGCGCAGGTCATCGTCAGTGAGATGCGCAACCATCTGGCGTAGCCGTGGGTCGGGTCCGAAAAAGTGGTCACGAATGTAGGCCCCGTCTTCGATGGTGTAGCGCTGGAACTCGCCGTCCAATGTCGTGTTCATCTTGTTGAGCAACACACCGTCGACGTCGCGGGCGAGCA
>CAYMVM010000020.1:0-24642 GCA_964394175.1 uncultured Bifidobacterium sp. | reverse complement strand
TCTTGGATGATCTTGCCGTTACCGCGCACTGGGCCGTCGAGTCGCTGCAAGTTGCAGTTCACGACGAAGACGAGGTTGTCCAACTGCTCACGTGCGGCGAGTGACAAGGCCCCGAGTGATTCGGGTTCGTCAGTCTCACCGTCACCGAGGAAACACCACACTCGACTCTGAGCCGAGTCGTCGATTTCGCGATTCAGTAGGTACCGATTGAAACGTGCTTGATAGATCGCGGTGATCGGACCAAGCCCCATTGACACGGTGGGGAACTCCCAATAGTCGGGCATCAGTCGCGGATGTGGATAGCTGGACAGTCCCGCACCGTTTCGTCCGATCTCGCGACGGAAGTGGTCGAGGTCGTCTTCATGAATGCGTCGTTCGAGGTACGAACGGGCGTAGATGCCGGGAGCAGTGTGACCCTGGAAGTAGATGTGGTCACCGACGTTGCCGTCGTCTTTCCCGCGGAAGAAATGATTGAAGCCAATCTCGTACAAACTCGCGGAACTGGCGAACGTCGACAAGTGTCCACCGATGCCCTCTGCGTGGTGGTTCGCACGGGAAACCATGACGGCTGCATTCCAACGGATGTACGCGCGGATGCGTCGCTCGATGTGGTCGTCTCCGGGAAACCACGGTTCATGTTCACGCGGGATGGTGTTTACGTACGGAGTGGACACCGTGGCGGGGAAACTGACGTGCGACCGTTGCGCACGTTCGAGAAGTCGTGACAGCAGGTAGCGAGCGCGCGTCTTGCCGTGAGTGTCGACCACAGCGTCGAGGGACTCGAGCCACTCTTGGGTTTCGCCGGGATCAATGTCCGGGAGTTGATGCACCGAACCGTCGAAAATCATGTGGTCATTCTCGCATTTCCCCACGGTGGGTGGCACGACGTGGGTGAATTGTGTGACTGGTGCACCATTTCCGACGCGTCGTGTCCGACAATGGACGAATGCAGTCCGATTCTCCACAGGCGTCACTTTTCGATGACGGGGTGTCGGAGAGCCGTCCGCGACCTGGACGTCGTGAATCAGGTCGAACGATTCGCGTGTACACCGACGGTGCGTGCTCTGGAAATCCGGGTCCGGGGGGTTGGGCGTGGGCGACTGCGCCAGAGGGTGAGACAAGTGCGAGTGGTGGCGAGGCCCACACGACGAATCAGCGAATGGAGATCGTCGCCACCTTGCGTGCGCTCGAACATTTTGAGAACGACGACGTCGACGTCGTCATCGTGTCGGACAGCAACTACGTGGTGAAGTGCTTCCAAGACCGTTGGTGGGAAGGATGGTTGTCACGTGGTTGGAAGAACTCGCAACGACAGCCGGTCGCCAACCGTGACCTGTGGGAGCCTCTCATCGCTCTCGTGCGGCGTCGAGGGCGAGTGACATTCGAATGGGTGAAAGGGCACAGCGGTGACCCGATGAACGACCTGGTCGACGCGAAGGCAGTCGAGGAGTCCCGTCGGTTTTCGGTCTGAGAGCTGCTCGCACCGTCGTTTCGAGTGGGCCCCGTCACGACGGGTCTTCTAGCCTTGGCGCCCTATGGATATTTCAGGTGTAAGTGCAATTGTCACCGGCGGAGCGTCGGGAATCGGAGAGGCGACCGTTCGTCTGCTCGCCAAGCGCGGAGCAAAGGTGGTCATCGCCGATCTCGAACGTCAAGCAGAGAAGGGCAATGCGCTCGCGAAAGAGGTCGGTGGCTCGTTCTGTGCTGTCGACGTCACGAAGACCGCTGACATTATCAATGCCGTCGAGATGGCAAAGTCGATGGGACCACTTCGAGTCTTGGTGAACTCGGCCGGCATCGGTTTCGCCCAGCGCACCATCGGCAAGGACGGAAGCTACGAGTCGGCGGCGAACATCGACGTGTTCCGCAAAGTCATTGAGATCAACCTCATCGGAACTTTCGATGCCATTCGTATCGCTGCGACAGCGATGAGCCAGACCGAACCCCTTGAGTTCGGCGAGCGCGGCGCGATCGTGAACATCGCATCTGTCGCAGCATTCGACGGCCAGATCGGTCAGAACGCATACTCAGCGTCGAAAGGTGGCGTCGTCGGCATGACCTTGCCCGTCGCACGCGACCTCGCCGCTGTCGGTATCCGTGTGAACACCGTGGCACCTGGTCTCATCGACACTCCGATCTACGGAACGGGTGAAGGTAGCGAAGCGTTCAAGGCGAACTTGCAAAAGGGTGTGCTCTTCCCGCAGCGTCTCGGCGATCCGGCCCAACTCGCGTCGATGGTGCTCGAGTGCATCACGAACAGCTACATGAATGCAGAGACGATCAGGGTCGACGGTGGCATTCGCATGCCACCAAAGTGACGCGCGACTGAACGTCGTTCATCGAACGATTCAGGTCGTGTAGTCCGCATTGATGCGGACATAACCATCGGTCAGGTCGCAGCCCCACACGGTGCTGCGACCTTTTCCGTTGTGAAGGTCGACCACGATTCTCACAGTGTCGCCACGCATGTACGACGACAGTGCCTGCAGACCCTCGTCGTCGACTTGCCTGGGGAACACTTCTTGATCCCCGAAACTGATGACGACTTTGTCTTGGTCGATGTCAGAGTCGTTCACTTTGCCGACGGCCATGGCGACGCGGCCCCAGTTCGGATCGGCGCCGTGCACTGCAGTCTTCACAAGTGGTGAATTGACGATCGACTTCGCCACACGCTTGGCTTGGGCATCGTCACGCGCGCCAGCGACATGCACTTCGATCAACTTCTCGGCGCCTTCGCCATCGCGTGCCACCTGCATGGTGAGCGATGTAAGTACGTCATGCAATGCCTCTTCGAGTGCGACGGCATCGACAGGGCCGGCAGCCCCACTCGCGATGATGATCGCAGTGTCGCTGGTCGAGGTGTCGGTGTCGATGCTGACGCAGTTCAACGTCGTGTCGATGACCCGCCGAAACATGTCGTCAAGTCGTGGTGTCGGTACTGCGGCATCGGTGAACACCATGGCGATCAGCGTGGCCATGTTCGGCTCGATCATTCCGACACCTTTGGCGACACCGACGACCCTGGCGGAACTTTCGCGTATCGGCGCGTGTGCGACTTTGTGGACGGTGTCAGTGGTCATGATGCCGCGTGCGACGGCGATCGCGTCGTCGCCAGTGAGCGGGTACGGAAGAGATTCGATGCCACGTCGAATGCGCTCGATCGGATAACTGCGTCCGATGACGCCTGTCGACGCGATGAGAACGTCGTGAGCCGCAATACCAAGACGCGCGGCGACGAGCTCTGTGATTTCGCGCGCATGCGCAGCACCCGTGGCACCAGTCGCCACGTTTGCGTTCTTCGAGATGACGACCACCGCTCGAGGTGAACCCGCGGCAAGATTCTCCCGCGACAAGATCACACTCGGTCCGGCAAAGCGGCTCTGTGTGAACACTCCTGCCGCAGAGACGTCACCTTCAGCCACCACGACAGTGAAATCGTCGGAGTCATCCTTCACGCCGACATTGGTGACGAAGCTGCTGAACCCACCAGGAAGGGGGAGATGAGAGTCTGGGGCATCATCACGGTCGGCCACGGAGTTTGTCTAGCACCGGAGGGCCACCAATTGACGCTTACGCTGTGTGCATGCGAACGCTGATCACGAACGGAACAGTCGTGACCGCGACGCATCGTCGTGACGCCGACGTGTTGGTCGACGGAGAGAGAATCGAGGCGGTCTTTGACCGTGGTCAGACCCCAGTCGACCTCGATGCACGCGTCATCGACGCATCAGGTTGTTTTGTCATCCCTGGCGGCGTCGACGCGCACGTGCACATGCAACTTGACACCGGGGCGACGAGTTCCTCTGACACGTTCGAGACGGGTTCCATAGCGGCAGCTCACGGGGGCACCACGACCATCATCGATTTTGCGGAGCAACGTGCTGGAGGCAACGTCCTGCAGAGTTTCGCTTCGCGGTTCGCCGAAGCAGATGGTCAATGTGTCATCGACTGGAGTTTCCATCAAGTGTTGGGCGGCGTCGATGCGCAGGCGCTCATCGACGCTCGGTCGCTCATCGAACGTGAAGGTGTGAGCTCGATCAAGTTGTTCATGGCGTATCCCGGACGCCTTTACAGTGACGACGGCCAGATGTTGCGTGCGCTTCAGATGTGCGCCGACACGGGAATGATGGCGATGGTGCACGCCGAGAACGGTCTCGCAATCGACGTGCTCATCGAACAAGCAGTTGCAGCAGGGAACACCGACCCGATCCACCATTCGCTCACGCGACCGGCGGCCTTGGAGGCCGAAGCGGTGCATAGAGCTGGCGTGTTGTCACGCGTTGCCGGCGGGGCGCCGCTGTACATCGTGCACTTGTCGAGCTCGGAAGCACTCGCTGAGGTGCGTCAGGCTCGCGCTCGAGGAACGAACATTTTCGCCGAGACGTGTCCGCAGTATCTGCACTTGTCACTCGAGGAACATTTGGGCAAGGGCTGGCCAGAAGGTGCGGCCTACATCGCGTCGACTCCGCTGCGCTCACGCAACGAGAATCATCGAGACGACTTGTGGAAGGGGCTACGAGAAGATGAGCTTGCGGTCGTGAGTACTGATCACTGCCCCTTCTGTCTGCGTGAGCAGAAACTCGCATTCGGTGATTCCTTCAACGTGGTGCCGAACGGAATCGGTGGTGTCGAGCACCGAATGGACCTCATCTATCAAGGTGTCGCAACTGGCGAGATCAGTCTCGAGCGTTGGGTCGAGGTGTGTTCGACTGCCCCTGCGCGACTGTTCGGTCTGGACTCCAAAGGACGACTTGAATCAGGTTGTGATGCAGACATCGTCATTTACGACCCTGAAGCGACAACGACAATCAGTGCCGCGACGCACCACATGAATCTGGACCATTCGGCGTACGAGGGAATGGTGTTGCAAGGTGGAGTGCGAACGGTCATGTCACGCGGCGACGTCATCGTCGATCGTGGCATTCTTAGTGCGCGGCTTGGCCGCGGTCGCTTCCTACGCCGCTCTGTACCGGCACTGATTCGTTAGTTCGACTGTTCGCTGAATCGACGCACGAGATTGTCGAGCGTCTTTTCCATCGCTGCTTTGTTTCGCTGCGGTGCACGGATGAGGCGCAATGCGGTCGCAGACCGCGCGGTGTTCATGTCGAATTGCTCTGTGACCTTTGTGCCACCTGCCACGGGCTCAAGTAGGTAACGCCACACGTGTCCACCCATGTGGCGCCAGGCGATGCGACAACCTTCGTCAAACTCGACGACCGTGTTGTCGATCTTGTACGGCGCACCGATGCGCATGTTCATTCCGAATTGTGCACCGAGACTGAGTCGCTCTGGTGCGTCAACTTGGGCACTCCTGACCGATCCGGACCCGTCGATTTCATGATGACGTCGCGGATCGGCGAGCAGATCAAAAATCGCCCCTGGTGGCGAGGGCACGACTCGCTCGACACTCACGATTTTTGAAGGGTCTGATGAAGCAGCTGGGTTGCTCGTCGCAGAAGTCATGGATGAAGTGTCGCCCATTCGAGCACGGATTCCGCACACCTGCGCCCAGAAAACATCGCACCTTGGATGCTTCCGGTGTCACGATGGTCGCCGCACACGAACAGTCCTTCGCCGAGAGACACGCTCTTTTTCGGGTTGAACGGAGGATCCTGGCCGGGTTGGCCATGAGCGATGCGGTACGAGCGCAAGGTCGTCCACCCGTCGACTTGTGGTCCCCACCAACTGCGTAATTGTGTGCGTGCGAGCTGCTCGATGTCACCCTCGGCGACACCAGGAAGTGCGGCCGCGATCAGGTGTCGACCAGCCGGCGCGTATGTGTCTGCGACGTTGCTCATGACAGCGACGTTCAACACCGGTCCCTGTCCGTGTCCGTCGAGCACGATGTATGAGCCAGCAACAGGTGCCGTGTCAGCTGCGAAATAGACACACCCTGCTGCGCGCGAGGTGACAGCAGGCAAGCCGACCAACGAACTTGCGACGGGGCCTTCCGTGGCCACGATGACCGCACGTGACGTCACGGTGTGGCCGTGTGCGGTGGTGACCCGGCCAGGTTGAACATTCGTCACAGCAGAGTCGAGATGCACACAGCCTGCGGGAAGACCAGCGGCGAGCTGACGGGATATCTCTCCCATTCCCTTGGCAGGCACACCAGTGTCACCGGTCGCGAGGGTGCGGAAGATGATGTCGAACATTCGACGCGACGTGCCAAGTGCGGGATCTAGTTGAATACCGCCGACGAGCGGACGGAAGAAACGTTCGATGATCGCCGAGGAAAATCCGAACGCGCGCAACGCAGTCGCCGTGGGAACGTCATCGCCACGCAACAACATCTTCGGGTCGCGGCGCACGAGCTTCATTCGAAGAAGAGCGATGCGCGCCTTGTCGAGAACGGAGCCGATTGGTGCGGTGGCGGTTTCGACGACGGTCTTTGGTCTGCGCAGTGGATCGCCGACGACGTGGCCCTCGCCATCGCGCCACACGAGCGCACCCGGTTCGAACATTCGAATGTCGAGTGCGCGCATGTCGAGGTGACGATGAAGCTCGGGATACGCGGTCAACAGCACCTGAAAGCCGCGGTCGAGCGTGAAGCCGTCGATGATGTCTGAGCGCACGCGACCACCGACACCGTCGGACGCCTCGAGAACAGCGACCGACAGTCCGGCGCGCGTCAACACTCGGGAAGCGACAAGACCGGCGAGTCCGGCACCCACGACGGTGACGTCCACGTGTTGTGGTGGCGCGTCGTGCGACACATACGCGGGCATCATGACCGACGAATTCTCGGTGACGTCACGAACGAGCGAGGAGTGCACGTAGCGCGACATCGAGTGTCGAGTGCGCGAAGGTGTATCCGTCTTTCGACAACGCGCCCGGCAGGACGCGTTGACCAGTGAACAACAACGCTTCTGCAAGCTCGCCACCGAGCAGCAGTTTCGGTCCGAAGGACGGAATCGTCTGGAATGCAGGACGTCGCAGCGCCTTGCCGAGTTCTTTGGTGAATTGGGCATTCGTCACCGGATTCGGCGCCGTCAGGTTCACTGGTCCGGACAATTGCGACGTGAGCAGATGTGTGATTGCTGCGACTTCGTCGTCGATCGAGATCCAGCTTTGCCAGTGCTTGCCGTTCTTGAATTTTCCACCAAGACCAGCTTTGAAAATTGGCAGTTGTTTCTTCAGCGCACCGCCCTTCGTGGAGAGCACGATGCCAGTGCGTAAGTAGACGGTGCGAATTCCGGCGCTCACTGCCGGTGATGCCGCCGCTTCCCACTGTTCGCAGACATCGGCAAGAAACCCGGCGCCATGTGGACTGCTCTCGGTGAGCTCTTCATCGCCGGTCGCGCCGTAGATACCGATGGCAGAACCGCTGAGGAAGGCCGACGGTTTGGTCGGCAATTGTGCGATGGTCGATGCGATGAGCGACGTTCCCTTGGTGCGGCTCTCGAGAATCTCGCGTTTGTAGTCAGAGGTCCAGCGTTTATCTCCGATGCCGGCACCGGCGAGATGCACGACAGCGTCGATGCCGACCAACTTGTCTGATTCGATGGAGCCAGTGGCAGGGTTCCAACGCACGTCCTTCGGTGACGAATTCGCGTTGTCACCGCGAACGGCGTGCATGACCGTGTGACCATGTGACGAGAGATGTGCGCTGAGCGCTGACCCGATCAGACCAGATGCGCCAGTGATGAGAACTTTCATGGGATTGAGGCTAGGTCTGCTTCCGAGGTCGTGTGCAATGGGGCGCGAAAGACTCTGACCGTATGATGACGGCCGATGAGCACCCGCAAACTCATACTCACAGCGCTTCTCTGCGGAATCGCCATCATGATCGCCGGCGGAGTGAAGCTCTTCCAGGTGTCCTCCGATGAGTCCGAGGTGCAGGTGCTGGCACTCGGCACGAAAGCCACGTTGGGAGACATGACGGTGTCGGTGACGGATATCAGTGACACGGACGACACACTGCTTGTGTCAGTCACCATGGTCGGAGTCGACGGTGCCGATGCGCAAGAGGGTTGGCGACTGCTCGCAGACGGACAAGTCACGGAGCCGATCGCACTTCCGGACGGCGTCGGTGTGCCGTGTGACACCGTGACGCGTTCTGAGCCGATGTCGTGCACCATCGCATTCGTGCGCGTGGAATCGTCACCGGTGGTGGCATATCTACGCACCGGCCAGCAATTTCAGTGGTCGGCATAGACCCAGCCTGTACGGTTGAGCCTGCCCTGACAGCGGCTTCGGTCGCCCACAGGCAGTACATACGCAACAGCGCGTAGGCCCGAGCCAACGGAGGTGTCACCAGTGGCCGAACAGTTCGACCTCGTCGTCATCGGAGGTGGCCCTGGTGGGTACGCCGCCGCGTTCTACGCAGCATCCGCTGGCGTGTCGGTCGCATTGATCGAGAAGGACACCATCGGTGGCACATGTCTGAATCGCGGTTGTATTCCCGCGAAGGCGTTTCTCGAAACTGCCGCAGTACGCCGACATGTCGAACACGCGAAAGATTTCGGAATCGACGCGACCATCGGCACGACCGACTTTGCGGTTGCTCAGGCGCGCAAGCAGAAAATTGTCGATGGTCTCGTAAAAGGCCTCACCGGTCTCACCAAGGCGAAGAAAGTCAGCTACATGCTCGGCTCTGGTTCGTTGTCCGCCGACCACACCGTCACCGTGAAAGCCGCAGACGGAAGCACGACCGCCGTGCGTGGACGCAACATCATCCTCGCAAGCGGAAGTGTCCCGCGAACCATTCCTGGTTTCGACGTCGGTGGTCCGATCATGACCTCTGATGAAGTTTTGATGCTCGACAAAATTCCTGCACGCATCGCGGTCATCGGCGGAGGTGCGATCGGATGCGAGTTCGCATCGACGTTCGCCGACCTCGGATCTCAGGTCACCATCCTCGAAGGTTTGCCGAAAATTCTCCCCGGACTCGATGCAGACGTCGCCAACGTCGTCGTGCGCAGTTTTCAGAAGAAGAAGATCGACATCAAGACGGGTGTCAATGTCACCGGACACGTGCCGAGCTCGACCGGTGGCACGACGGTGCAGTTGGGTGACGGTTCGACTGTCGAGGTCGATGCAGTCGTCGTGTCGGTCGGCCGACGCCCGTACGCCGATGAACTCGGTCTCGCCGGAACTGGTGTCACGGTCACCGAGCGTGGGTTCGTCGAAGTCGACGATTGGTGTCGCACCGGCGAAGCCGGTGTGTGGGCGATTGGTGACCTCATCAACACTCCGCAGCTCGCACATGTCGCATACGCAGAGGCCATCGTCGCCGTGAAACAAATCCTTGGTGAAGACGTGTTGCCAGTCGCGTATGACCGCGTGCCGTGGGCCATCTATTGCCATCCCGAGGTGGCATGGGCAGGTCCGGGTGAAGACGCCTCGAAGGCCGCCGGAATCGATGTCCTTGTGTCAAAGCATCAGTTCCGTGCCAACAGTCGGGCCCAGATCCTTGGCGAAGTGGACGGCCTCGTGAAAGTCGTGGCGAAGAAGAATCCGGATGGAACTGCTGGTCAGGTCTTGGGTGTGCACATGGTCGGACCATGGGTCACGGAACAGTTGTCAGGCGGGTACTTGGCAGTGAACTGGGAGGCCACGGTCGACGAAATCGCCGCGTTCCTGCAGCCCCATCCGAGTTTGTCCGAACTTTTCGGCGAGACTGTGATGGCGCTCACTGGGCGCTCAATCAACGCCTAGGCACGCTGACCCACACACGAAACACACGCACAGAGAATTCAGGAAGACGAGACAGCAATGGCAGATGTGACCCTCCCACAGTTGGGTGAAACCGTCACCGAAGGAACGATCACACGTTGGTTCAAGAAAATCGGTGACAACGTGGCTGCTGACGAGCCGTTGTTCGAAGTGTCGACAGACAAAGTCGACACCGAAGTTCCTTCACCTGTCGCCGGAGTGCTCTCTGAAATTCGCGTGCCAGAAGGTGACACGGTGCCTGTCGGTACTGTCATCGCAGTCGTCGGTGCCGCTGGTTCTGCACCAGCCCCTGCACCCGCTCCTGTCGCTGCACCGGCTGCACCCGCACCTGAACCAAAGCCTGCACCAGCCCCTGCTCCGGCCCCTGCACCCGCACCGCCGGTTGCAGCACCGGCACCAGCCCCTGCACCTGCACCGCCGGTTGCAGCACCAGCACCGGTCGCTGCAGCATCAGCATCGTCGAGCAGCAAGTTGTTGTCGCCAGTGGTTCGAAAGCTGGTCAACGACAACGGCCTTGACCCGAACACGATTGTCGGAACCGGTCCGAATGGGCGCATCACACGTGATGACGTGCTCGATGCCATCGACAAGCGAGGCAGCGCATCACCGGTGACGGCTGCACCAGCTGCTCCTTCGACAGTGACACCAAGTGCGCCGGCTGCACCAGCATCGGCACCCGCGTCTCCGGTTACCGGTGTTGCCACCACTGCCGCGGCGCCCATCAAAGTGGTGCCAGGTGCTCGTGACGAAGTCGTCGCACTCTCCAAGATCCGTCAACTCACCGGCTCACACATGGTCATGAGCAAGGGTGTCAGCCCCCACGCATTCAGTGTCGTCGAGGTTGATTACGCCAATGTCGACGTCGTGCGTATGAAAGTGAAAGACGAGTTCAAGGCGAACGAAGGTTTCAGTCTCACGTATCTGCCGTTCATCGGTCGTGCCGTTGTCGATGCCTTGGCCGAATATCCACACATGAACGCATCGTTTGCGGGTGACTCCCTCATCGTCCATCGATACATCGATCTCGGAATCGCAGTTGACCTCGACTATCAAGGTCTCATCGTTCCAGTGGTCCGCGATGCCGGTGGCAAGCGTCTGCGTGCGATTGCGCGCGAGGTGAGCGACCTGGCGAATCGTGCTCGTTCGAAGAAGTTGTCACCGACAGAAATCCAAGGTGGCACGTTCACCATCACGAACAACGGTTCGGCCGGCTCTGTGCTCACGATGCCGATCATCAACCAGCCTCAAGTGGCCATCTTGTCGACCGACGCCGTCGTCAAGAAGCCTGTCGTCGTTTCAACGTCTGCCGGAGAGAGCATCGCCATACATCCGGTCGGAAACTTGGCGATGTCGTGGGACCACCGCGCATTCGACGGTGCGTATGCGGCGAATTTCCTCGCACGCGTGAAGAACATTCTCGAAACCCGGGACTGGTCGTCGGAGCTCTAGAGGTGTCCGCCATGGCAACCGATGCCGTGCACAAATGGCCGGCACTCGACGTGCGATGGCTCGGTCGAGTGTCCTACGGCGATGCGCTCGCTGTTCAAGAAGCGATGTTTCGTGTAGGGCGTTCACACCATCTGTTGCTGCTCGAGCACCCGCATGTCTTCACCTACGGGCCGTCAGCCGATTTGTCGACCAATCTGAAGTGTGTGCCAAGTGAGGTGGGCGCCGACTTTGTCGCAGTGAATCGTGGGGGCGACATCACGTATCACGGGCCGGGACAACTGGTCGGATATCCGTTGCTCACTCTCGCACCGAAGGGACCAAACGGTCCGGCAGATTCGGTGGCATATGTGTGTTCGGTCGAACAGGTGTTGATCGACACCTTGCGTGATCTTGGTATCGACAATGCGGGTCGCCAACAGGGCTATCCAGGTGTGTGGCTCGATGCGGGAACAGAACGCGCGCGAAAGATCGCAGCAATCGGTGTGCGCGTCGGTCGTCGACGGTCGATGCACGGATTCGCACTCAATGTGACGACCGATCTCACGTTCATGCGCGATCACATCGTTCCGTGCGGAATCGCAGAGTTTCCCGTGACCTCGATCGCAGAGGAAGGCATCGATGTCGACATGCAAGCCGTGGTCGATGCACTCATCGTTCATGCGACGAAGCGGTGGGGTGGCGGTGCGATGCGTCGCGCCGATGTCGCATGGCGACACACGCCCGATGATTTGTCGGCCTTCTCGCGAGGTGAAGGTGCAGGCGAGCCGGTGCGCTTGATGAGTCGTCTCGCACGTGCGGGGGTCACAGATGCGATCGAGTTGTCTGAGCGAAAGCCCGATTGGATCCGCCCTCATGTGAATCATGGCGAGACGGTGATGTCGCTGAAGCGGACTCTTCGAGATCTTCAACTCGTGACGGTGTGCGAAGAAGCCGGATGCCCGAACCTGTCTGAATGTTGGAGCGACGGAACAGCGACCTTCATGGTGCTTGGTGAGCGTTGCACGCGGGCATGTGGCTTTTGCCTGGTCGACACACGCAAGCCGACCGAGCCGGACATTGACGAACCCCGTCGTGTGGCTGACGCGGTGCGACGCATGGGCTTGTCGTATGTGGTGCTCACGATGGTGGCTCGCGACGACCTTGACGACGGCGGTATGGCACACGTCGCGGCCTGTGTCCGGGCGATTCGTGATGTCGACCCCGCGATACAGGTCGAGACCCTCATCTCTGACGTTCGCGGTACGCGTTCGTTGGATGTGCTGCTCGACGAGCGACCAAACATCTTGAACCACAACATCGAAACGGTCGCACGCCTTCAACGTGCCGTTCGCCCGTCAGCTGGTTACGCACGCAGCTTGTCGGTGTTGGCGCGGGCGAAGGCGGCGGGTCTCACCACGAAGTCAGGACTCATCGTGGGCATGGGCGAAACCGACGCCGAAGTGATCGACACGTTGCGGGACCTCGCCGCAGTCGGAGTCGACATCGTGACGATCGGTCAGTATCTCCGACCGACGTCGAATCACCTGCCCGTGTCTCGCTGGGTGCACCCGGACGCCTTCGACATGTACAAGCGAGTCGGCGAAGACCTCGGAATCAGCCACGTCGAGTCGAGTCCTTTGACACGGTCGAGTTACCACGCCAAAGATGCTGCGGCACATGCGGCACCTGTCGCAGTCACGATCGGAGCACGATGAACATCACGCATGACCCAGCGGTCTTCGAGTCGCGCCTCGCCCGTGTCCGCCGATTGATGGCCGAGAAGAACGTCGACACGTTGATTCTCTCTGTCGGTCACGATCTGCCGTATCTCACCGGCTACCAAGCAATGCCGCTCGAGCGACTCACTTTGTTGGTCGTGCCGCGTGACGCAATGGCCTCGATGCTCATCCCTCGTCTCGAGGCGCCACGCGTCGTCGACATGCCGAGCGTCTTCACACTCGTGCCGTGGAACGAGACCGATGACCCGGTCGCGATTGCGGCACGTCTGATCGGATCGGCGAACACCATCGCCGTCGGTGACCAGATGTGGGCGAGATTCTTGGTCGAGTTACTCGCTCACGTTCCGCACGCCAGATACGTGCGTGCTGTCGACATCGTCGGTCCGTTGCGTCGAGTGAAAGATGCAGCAGAAATCGCCGCACTGCAACGGGCGAGTGCCGCCGTCGACCGCATTGCTGCTCAGTTGCATGCAGGCGACATTCCGCTCATCGGACGAACAGAAGCGCAGGTGTCCGCAGAGTTGTCAGCGCGCATCATCGCCGAAGGACATGACAAAGTGAACTTCGCGATTGTCGCAGCCGGAGAAAACGCGGCCAGTCCGCATCACCACGCCGGACCGCGCGTCATTCGCGAAGGTGAGATCGTGTTGTGCGACTTTGGTGGCACGATGGCCGGATACTGCAGCGACATCACGCGTTGTGTGCATCTCGGCGATGTGCCACCCGACATCGCCGAGGCGTACGAAGTGTTGCAACGCGCTCAGGCGGCCGGAGTCGCTGCGGGTCGCATCGGTGTCTCGTGTGAGTCAGTCGACACAAGAACACGCGAAGTGATCGATGCCGCCGGTTACGGCGAGTTCTTCGTGCATCGCACCGGTCACGGCATCGGTATGGAAGAACACGAAGACCCGTACATCGTGCAGGGAAACACGACATTGCTCGAGGCCGGTCATGCCTACAGCGTTGAACCTGGCATCTATGTGCCAGGTCGTTGGGGCATGCGTCTCGAAGACATCGTGGTGGCCACCGAATCAGGGCCGTTGTCGCTGAACAACACGAGCCACGATCTCGTGTCCGTCATCGCCTGACGTCGCGGGGCTTTGCGGTCACCTGCGAAGTGGGCGAGACTACAGACCATGTACGACGTGGTCATTCGTGGTGGAAATGTGGTCGACGGCACGGGTGCAGCACCGGTGCGCGCCGATGTCGCAGTGAAAGACGGACGCATCGCTGCGATCGGTGACGTCGACCAGTCGGCATCAGAGACCATCGATGCGACCGACTTGGTGGTCAGTCCAGGTTTCATCGACTTGCACACCCATTACGACGCTCAGGCGTTCTGGGACACGACACTCAGCCCCTCACCGCTGCACGGTGTCACGACCGTGTTCGGTGGCAATTGTGGTTTCACCATCGCGCCACTCACTCCGCAAGACGGCGACTACCTCATGCGAATGTTGGCTCGCGTCGAAGGTATGCCGCTTGAAAGTCTTCGCGACGGTGTGCCGTGGAACTGGACCAGTACCGGTGAATACCTCGACAGCCTTGACGGGAAGCTCATGCCGAATGCCGGCTTCTTGGTCGGTCACAGTGCGTTGCGACGCGTCGTCATGCATGACGACGCCACGAAGCGAGAGGCCACCGCCGAAGAGGTCGAACAGATGGTGCAGTTGTTGCGCGCCGGGTTGCAAGCCGGTGGCTGCGGTTTTTCATCGACATGGTCGACGAGTCACAACGACCACGAAGGTTCACCGGTGCCGTCGCGCCACGCAAGTCGCGACGAACTGATCGCACTCTGTCGAGAGGTGCGTGACCATCCTGGAACGACACTCGAATTCATTCCAGCGATCGGGCAGTTCTCGCAAGAAGTGTTCGAACTGATGGGAGACATGAGCGCGGCTGCTGATCGTCCACTCAACTGGAACTTGTTGCAGGTGTACGCCCAGAACTGGGACATGGTGCAGCACCAATTGAACGGGTTCGACGTGGCGGCGAGTCGAGGGGGACATGTGCTCGCACTGACGCTCCCTGACACTTTCCGTATGCGTCTCAACTTCAAGAGCGGTTTCATCCTCGACATCCTCGCCGGCTGGGATCGTCTCATGGCCCTTCCCGATGCCGAGAAGTTGGCGATGCTGAAAGATCCTGCTGGTCGCGCAGAGATGGATCGACTGGCACAGTCGACGCCTGGAAACGCGCGCAACGTCGCCAATTGGGCGTCATATGTGTTGCTGCAGACGTTCACAGACAAGTGGAAGAAGTTCGAAGGTCGCACCATCGGCGACATCGCCCAAGAGCGCGGTGTGTCGCCATTCGATGCACTGTGCGACATCGTGGTCGACGACAACTTGGTGACTGTCATCACCAATGTCGACAAGGGTCAAGATGACGAGACCTGGAAACGACGCGTCGAAGTGTGGCGTGACCACCGCGCCATCGTCGGCGCGAGCGACGCGGGCGCACACCTCGACATGATCGATAGCTACGCATTCAGCACCACCTTGTTGGCACGTGCGGTGCGCGAGCGGTCACTCATGCCGGTGGAAGAAGCGGTGTACCAACTCACCGATCGTCCTGCTCGTCTCTATGGCCTGAAAGGCCGTGGGCGTCTGGCAACAGGTTGGGCGGCAGACATCACGGTGTTCGATCCGACGACCATCGGGCCTGGTCCAGCGGAGATGCGTTTCGACCTGCCTGGTGGCGCCGGTCGCGTGTACGGCGAAGCAAATGGTGTCGAGCACGTGATCATCAACGGTGTTCCCTCTGTGCGCGGCAAGCAACTGCTCGATGCGCGCGCCGGAACACTGTTGCGATCGGGTCGAGACACCGACACCGTGACCGCAGCGGCGGCAAACGGACGGTGATCCGCCTCGACGCTGCGACGGTCCTTCTGCAATGGGCCGTCGGAGGTTCGTTCTTTCTCTGGTTCACCACGAGTCGACACCACGTGAGCGCCGGTTACGGATGGCTCTTGCGCATCACGTATGCGGTCATCGCACTCGGAGGAGCGGCAGCAGCATTCGCGACTGACGTCATCGCCGTGCGCGAGGTCTGCGCTGTGGCATTCGCGGTGATTTCACTCGCGACTATTCGCCGCAAGAACGTGAACCTCGACGCGGTCGCACCGGCAATCGGGGCCATCGGCATGATCGTGGGTGCCGTCGCCGCCGCCGACGGCGCGGGTGACACGTTGGTGTCGTTGCTGCGAGTGGTTGTCGGCGCCGCATTTCTTGGGGCAGTGAGTGACGCGATGTTGTTGGGTCACTGGTATCTCGTTCAGCCAGGCATGCCGCGCAAGACCCTGAATGAACTCGTCACGGTCGTCATCTGGTTGCTGCCACTCGAAGTCGCGGTCATGTTGTTGCCGACCGGAATGGTGAGCGTCATCACAGGCGCTGTCGATGACGGTTGGGACGGCACGCTCGGGTGGTTCTGGGTCGCGTGTGCGATCACCACGTGTGTGCTCGGTTTCGTCACACGAGCAGCACTGAAAGAAAAGAGTTATTCGGCCGTCATGGCGGCCACAGGTCTCATGTATTTGGCCATTCTCACGGCGTTTGGCACAGACCTCGTGGCCCGCGCCGTGCTCGCCTGATTCAGGTCACACCGGCGACGACGGTGCGACGAGCGGCCATGGTTGTTGGCGTTCGATGATGTGCGCCAACTCGAGCAGCACTTGCTCACTGTGGTGACGACCGATGATCTGCAATCCGACGGGGAGTCCGTCGACATCACCTGCAGGTACTGAGATTGCCGGGTTGCCATAGAGATTGGCAGGGAAGGTGAGTTGTCCGTTGTTGCCTGCACCGGCAGCGATTCCACCGAAGGTGTCGGGCAACGGCCCGTCGGCATCGAATGCGACATCCGGGTTGGACGCAGTGATGATGAGGTCGACTTCGTCGAAGATCTCTGCCATCCGATTGTTCAATGCGACACGACGCTCTTCGATTTTCGCACGAGCATCTGCCGAATACTTTCCCGTCGTCGATTCGACACCGAAACGGATTTCAGGCGTCAGTTCCTCGGCGCATGCCGGCCATGCGTCGCCCAGCGCCGAAGCAATGGAAATCATGCCGCTGATCGACCATGCCGCGCCCATGCGCGGAAGTGCGGTGTTGATGGCGTCGACTCGGGCAAGGCCGGCCCACGAGACGAGGCGCTCCGCAGTTGCTTCGAGCACGTCCCACATCGCAGGCGAGACGATGGCTCCACCCCAGTTGCGCACGATTGCCACACGCAGTCCGCGTACCTGAATGGTGCCGAGCGCAGCTTCCCAGCCGTCGACGCGCGGAAGACTGAGTGGGTCACGTGAGTCATGTCCGTTGCACACGTCGAACCAGCGTGCAGTGTCGCGCACACTTCGAGTGAGTGCGCCGACAGTCACAGTGAGATTGCCGAAGGTCGATCCCGGACCGCGCGGGATTCGTCCGTATGTCGACTTGAGTCCGACAAGACCAGTGAAACCGGCGGGAATACGAATTGATCCACCACCGTCGCCACCAGTGGCAAGCGCGAAGAGACCGCCAGCGACACCAGCGGCACTACCACCCGATGAGCCACCCGGGGTCCGACCGATGCGCCACGGATTGTGTGTCGAGCCGTTCAACACGGTGCGCGTGACGTTGACTCCACCGAATTCACTCGCTGTCGTGAGTCCGAAGCGGACTGCTCCGCCAATGCCACACGCACGCGCGACATTGGTCGATGTGGTGTTCGCGACATGATCTTTGAACACCATCGACGCGCGCGTCGCGGGCCAGCCCGACACATCGTCCAATTCCTTCACACCGAGCGGCACGCCACCGAAAGGTTTTGACACGTCAGCAATTGCGGCATGTCGCAGCGCGTGGTCGTAGTCAATGAACGAGACCGCATTCAACGCGCTCTTTTCGACCGCAGCCAAGGTCGCTTTCATCTCGTCGATCGGGGTACGACGGCCGGCACGGAATTCCTCGACCAAGGAACATGCGTCACCAGCCCACGGTGCATCAGCCATAGAGCGAACCTACCCCAGGCTTCACTCTCGGGTCAGAGCCGGAGTGGTGCAGATGGGTAGGGTCGTCTTTTGCATGGATGCACGAACGTTTCTCGGACTCGAAAGCACCCACAACGACCGCCGGTGGCACCTACCGGTCAACAAACGGAACACCACGAGTGGCGGATTCCTGTTCGGGGGTTGCGCACTCGGTGCAGCCATCTCAGCGATGGAAGGCACCACCAAACGACCATGTGTGTGGGCGACCGCTCAATACCTCAGTTACGCGCGCCCGGGCGAGGTGCTCGACATCGACGTCATCGTGGCCAATGAAGGCAATTCGATCACGCAGGCACGTGTCGTCGGCCATGTCGGAGAGCGCGAGATTCTCACCGTGAACGCGGCACTCGGTGCACGGACCTTCAGCCACAGCGGACAGTTCGTCTCGATGCCGCAGGTGCCGTCACCCGATTCGTTGCCCCAGCGAGAACACATGCACGTCTTGAGCGGTTCGTTCCATGACTATCTCGAGGAGCGATTTGCCAAAGGTCGGACACTCGACCAGCTCGACGGTGTCGCAAACGATGGTCGTACGCAGATGTGGGCACGTATTCCATCGGTCATCGACGCGGTCGATGCATCGACGTTGGCCATTCTCGGAGACTTCGTTCCGATGGGTGTCGGTCAGGCATTCGGTATTCGTGGAGGCGGCAACAGCCTCGACAACACATTGCGGGTGGTGCAACTCGTCGCGACCGACTGGATACTTCTCGACATCCAGATTCACGGGGTCGAGAACGGTTTCGGTCACGGTGAAGTGCACATGTGGGCTGAAGATGGAACATTGCTCGCAGTTGCTAGTCAAAGTTGTATCGCGCGCATGTGGCGCGACGAGATCAAGAAGGAGACAACATGAACGCTTACGGAGCGGCGACCCATCACGGCATGCCCGTACGACCAGGAATGACCGTCCCGTTGCCGGGTCACCTACACACCCAGAAGGACCGTCTGCACGAATTGGCCGACCTCGGGTACACCGACGTGTGGTCGGCCGAAGCTGACGGCGCAGACGCGTTCACCCCACTTGCACTCACAGCGGCGTGGGAACCACGGCTGCGTCTCGGCACCGCCATCGTTCCCGCTTACACACGCAGTCCTGCGTGCTTCGCGCAGTCGGTCGCATCGCTCGCCGACGCTGCACCCGGTCGATTCGCCATCGGAATCGGTTCCTCGTCGAACGTCATCGTCGAGAAATGGAACGGACTTCGTTTTGAAGAGCCGTACCGCAAGGTGCGCGACATCGTCCGATTCCTGAACGATGCGTTGACCGGCGAGAAGGTCACCAAGACCTACGACACTTTTGACATTCAAGGCTTTCGACTTGGCATCAGACCCGAAGTGAAGCCGGCGATTCTGGTCGCCGCTCTTCGCGAAGGAATGCTGCGTTTGGCCGCGCGTGAAGCAGATGGCGCGATCATCAACTGGCTGAGTGCCGACGACGTGCGTCAGGTCAGCAAGGTCGTCACCGATGCAGCGGGCGGCACGCCGAAAGAAATAGTCGCGAGAATCTTCGTTTGTCCGAGCACGAACACCGAGCAGGTTCGACAGGCGGCACGCTTTGCAATCGCCGCATATCTGAACGTGCCGGTGTACGCCGACTTCCATGCATGGTTGGGTCGTGGTGATGACTTGCGCGGCATGTGGGACGCGTGGAAGGCGGGAGACCGCAAGGCTGCACTCGCCGCTATTCCGGATCATGTGGTGGACGCCCTTGTCGTTCATGGCTCGCCCGACGAGTGTCGCGACCGCATCAAGCAGTATTTCGACAACGGTGTGACGACGTCGTCGCTCATGATTCTGGGTCTCGACCCCGCTCTCGATTTCTGGCAAGCAGTTCGTGACCTGTCACCATCTGCGCATCGTTGATCGTCGATGATGTCGACTGACATACAGGCGACGCGCAATGGTTGGCGCCTTCTGCGCCGCACATTGCTTCAGCAACGCCGAGGTCTCACGATCGGAGTGTCAATCGGGTTGTTGTGGACGATCGGAAAGATCGCAGTGCCACAGCTCACTCGTTTTGCCATCGATGAGGCAATTGTCGCGTCGGGCTCTCTCATCACGTGGACGTTGCTCATCTTGGCGGCAGCCGTGATTGCTGGCCTGTTCTCGGGGATGCGTCGATACTTCGCCTTCCGAGAGAGTCGCATGACAGAGACGCTCATGCGCGAGAAATTGTTTGCGCACATCCAAGGTCTCGACGTGGCGTACCACGACAGATCGCAGACGGGTCAGTTGATGAGTCGCGCATCGACGGACCTGCAATTGGTGCAGGGTTTTGTCGTCATGTTGCCACTCGTCATGGCAAACGTGGCCCAGATCATCGGAGTCGTCATCATTCTCGTGCTCGGCGACCCGCTGTTGGCTCTCATCGCGCTGTTGCCATTGCCATTCCTCAACTTCATCGCACAGCGGTTCTCGAAGAAAATCCACCCAGCGAACTTGGTCGTGCAGCAAGAACAAGCACAACTGGCGACAGTCGTCGAGGAGAGCATCGCAGGCGTGAGGGTGGTCAAAGGTTTTGGCGCCGAAGCTGTCATGTCAGACCGTCTGCGCGTCGAGGCCGACGACATACAACGTGCTGCATTGGTCGCTGCACGCATACGTAGCACTTTTCTTCCTGGAATTGATCTGTTGCCGGCACTCGGACTGGTTGCAGTGCTCGGAATCGGAGGACACAGAGTCCTGAACGGCGACATGACAATCGGGGAGTTGGTCGCATTCAACACCTACGTCACACTCTTGATCTGGCCATTGCGCAACATCGCGATGACCATCGCGCTCGGTCAGCGAGCCGCCACCGCGCTCGTGCGCATCGACGAAGTGCTCGCCGAACAACCACAGATTGCGGACCCGAGCCAACCTCGTCATCTTCCACCGTCTTCGCCTGGGACCTCAGTTGGGGCCGTTCAGTTCGACGAAGTCACCTTTTCGTATCTCACCGATGAAGGACTCGTGCGAGTACTCACGAACTTGTCGTTGCAGGTTCAGCCAGGTGAATCGGTCGCAATCGTCGGAGCGACTGGTTCCGGAAAGTCGACGCTCGCACGTCTGCTGCTGCGGTTCTATGACCCGGAGATGGGCTCAATTCGTCTCGACAATGTCGATGTGCGCGACTTACCGCTTCGCGAGTTACGGAGCAATGTCGGAGTCGTGTTCGAGGACACACTGCTTTTCAATGACACGGTCAGTGCGAACATCGCGTTCGCACGTCCCCAGGTCGACAGTTCAGTGGTGCGCCGCGCCGCCCAACTGGCTGGTGCTCACGACTTCATCGCCGAGCTACCAGAGGGATACGACACGATCCTCGGTGAACGGGGTTATTCGTTGAGCGGAGGACAGCGACAACGCATCGCGATCGCACGTGCCATCGTGGCGGACCCACGCGTTCTCGTGCTCGACGATGCCACGTCGGCGGTCGACCCGACCAAGGAACACGAGATTCGTGACGCACTTGTGACCGTCATGAAAGGCCGCACCACGATCGTGATCGCACATCGACCAGCGACAATTGAATTAGCCGACCGCGTCGCGCTGCTCGACGACGGAACGATCGTCGCGACGGGAACGCACCGTGAACTGCTCGACTCCAATCAGCGCTACCGCGAGGTCCTTGCTGCCTGGAGCGCACCCGAGGTCGACGATGGGGCGGTGATCTGAACATGTGGCGCACGCCTGCGGGGGTCACCGAAGACGACAAATTGACGCGCACTGAGACGCGCACCGTCTTGTTGCGAAGCATTCGGATGGCGTCGCAGTTCAAATGGTGGGGCATCGCCACAGTTGTTCTCGTCACCGTCTCGGTCGTGTTCACTCTCTCTGGCCCACTGCTCGTCCGCCACGGAATCGATGCCGGTATTCGAAAGAGTGACGCTGGTGCCCTGAACGCCGCGGTCGTCGGATATCTCATCGTGACGATCTGCACCTATGTGGTCGGACGAGTCCAATACCTGACGATCAACCGTGCAGGCGAGGGATTCTTGCGTACCCTGCGGCTCACAGTGTTCGATCGGCTACAGCGTCAATCAATGGCGTTTTATGACCGGGAGAAGGCCGGAGTCTTGGTCGCGCGCATGACCGCAGACATCGACTCTCTCGCCGAGCTTGTTCAGTGGGGACTTCTGCAGTTCATGGCAGCAGGTCTTCTCCTCGTGTTGGCCATCTTCTTGCTCGCATCACTTTCGTGGCAATTGACTCTCATCGCACTGTTGGTGCTTCCTGTGCTCGTCATTTCCTCGATCAAATTCCAGCGCGATTCCAACAGGGCCTATCTGGAAGTTCGGGAACGAGTCGGCGCCAACCTCTCGAATCTTCAAGAGAGCATCGCGGCAGTCCGCGTCATCCAGGCCTATGCCCGCGAGGAAGAACAGATCCGTCGGTTCGAAGAGACCAACCGCGACCTGTATCGCAGTCACATGCACAGTGTCCGCGTGAGCACGTGGTACTTCGGTGTGGTCGAGTTCTCGGGTATCGCTGCCACTGCGCTGATGGTGGGTCTGGGCGGTTGGCTCGTGCACCGGGGCTCGGTGACAGTGGGAACTGTCGTGGCATTCGTGTTGTTGCTCGCCAATCTGTTCGACCCGGTGCAACAGTTGTCGCAGCTGTACAACACGCTTCAATCCGCCGCCGCCGCGCTGCACAAACTGTTCGGAATCATCGACGAAGTGCCGGCCATCGTCGAAGCATCTGACGCGACCCCACTACCGACGTCGGGTGATCTCGCCATGAGCGATGTCACGTTCACGTACCAGGGCGGTGCCCGACCCGCACTTCGAGATGTGACACTGGTCGTGCCGTCCGGCAGCAAACTTGCGCTGGTCGGTCCGACCGGCGCAGGGAAGTCGACGGTCGCGAAACTGATGGCGCGCTTGTATGACCCCGACAGTGGGTCGGTCACCTTCGGTGGCGTCGACGTGCGACGCGCCACGTTCGAATCGCTGCGTGAACGAATCGTGGTCGTTCCACAAGAGGGCTTCTTGTTCAACGGAACAGTGCGCGACAACTTGCTGGTGGCTCGACCCGATGCGACCGACGCAGATGTGCGTCAGGCACTGCGGTCGCTCGGAGTCCTCGAGCGGTTCGAGTTTCTTCCTGAAGGTCTCGACACGGAAGTGCGTGAGCGAGGGTCACGATTCTCTGCTGGTGAGCGCCAACTGGTTGCATTGGCTCGCGCTGCGCTCGTTGACCCGGCTGTTCTTGTGCTCGACGAAGCAACGTCGAATCTTGATCCGGGTACAGAACGCGACATCGAACACGCACTGGAGCAACTGATGTCTGGGCGCACGGTGGTCGTGGTCGCACATCGCCTCACGACGGTGCGACGAGCAGATCAGATTGCGGTCGTGAACAATGCGACGATCGAAGAGATCGGAACGCACGATGAGTTGGTCGCCCTCGATGGCAGATACGCCGCCCTCGTGGGGGCATGGGAGGCGAGTCAGCCGACCTGAAGATACGGCAGGCGAGTCAGCCGACCTGAGGTTCAGCGCGCGACGAAGTACTTGGCGCGGGGATGGTGACAGATGACAGCAGAGGTCGTCTGTTCAGGTTGGTACTGCCAACCGGTTTCTTCGTTCACTTCGATACCAATTCGACCAGCTTCGAGAATCGCAGCGACACGTGCGTTGTCCTCGAGGTCAGGGCACGCCGGGTATCCCCACGAGTAGCGGCCTCCTCGGTATTGCTGCCGGAACAGGCCCTGGACACTGGGTCCGTCCTCGTCGACGAAGCCCCACTCGGTGCGAATGCGATGATGCCAGTACTCAGCAAGAGCTTCGGCCATCTCCACTCCGAGGCCGTGCAACACGAGATAGTCCTGGTACTTGTTCGCATTGAACAGGTCCGCGGCGCGGTCACTGACGGTTCGTCCCATCGTCACGATGTGGAACGCGGCGTAGTCGACCTCGCCCGACTCAATCGGGCGGAAGAAGTCAGCGATGCACAGATGCGGAGCGGTCTTTTGTCGTGGGTAGTTGAAGCGTGTGAGTTCTTGCGTGCGTGTTGCGTCGGTCCAGATGACGAGGTCATCGCCGTCACCGTTCGCTGCAAAGTATCCGTACACCACTTGTGGAATGAGCACACCGTTGGCCTTTGCCATGGCCAATTGCTCGCGAAGGATCGGTCGAATGCGGTCCTTGAACTGCTCGTCGGTCTCACCGTTCTCGGGGCGGTATTGCCACTGATTGCGGAACAGTGCCGTTTCGTTGATGAAGGCAGCGATGTCGTCGAGACCGATTCCTTTGACGACTTTCGTGCCGAGAAACGGAGGTTCGAACACCGGATTGTCTGCGACGACGTCAGGTGACCGGCGCGGAAGATCGACTGGGTCTACCTCGACCTTCTCACGCTTCGGCAACTTGCGGCCGGTCGGCACCGTGCCGAAGTCGGGGTCATCGACACCAGTGCGCTTGATCTCCATCAACTTGTCGAGCGTGCTGAGTCCTTCGAATGCGTCTTTGCCGTAGAAGACCCGCCCGTCGTAGACCTGCCGAAGGTCGTCCTCGACGTAGCTACGTGTGAGCGCCGCACCACCGAGCAGCACTGGAAGTGAACTCAGGCCGAGGTTGTTCAGCTCTTGCAGATTCTCGCGCATGATGAGGGTGCTCTTCACGAGCAAGCCGCTCATGCCGAGCGCATCGGCACCAACCTCTTTCACCTTGGCGACCATGTCGCTGATCGCGACTTTGATGCCGATGTTGTGCACCTCATAGCCGTTGTTGGTGCAGATGATGTCGACCAGGTTCTTGCCGATGTCGTGCACGT